>PAUN01000020.1 GCA_002712885.1 Acidobacteriota bacterium | reverse complement strand
CAGCGCGGCGAACGGCTGTTGCAGGTGCTCGTCAGCGAATATCCGTCAAGTTCGCTGGCTCCGCGCGTGCCCACGCGCCTAGCCGCGCTGGCGCCACCCCTTCCACCGAACTCGTCGGAACCGGTCGGCCTCGGTGCGGTGAGCCTTCGGTCGGTGACCCGTGAAACGTTGTCTGATGTGGTCCGGGTCACACTCGAACTCGAGGACGAGGTGCCCTACGTCAGCGACCACCTGGACGGCCCGGCTCGATTGTATTTTGACCTCGACGGGACCGATGCCGTGCCGGGCTTGCTGAACGCGACCCTGCCCTTCGATGACGGCGATGTCATCCGCGAAATTCGCCTCGGCCGCCATCCCGAGCAGACCATACGGGTGGTGCTCGATCTAGAAGGCGTCGAGTCCTACAGCGTGTACGCGCTCTATAGTCCCTATCGCCTCGTCGTGGATTCGGTGCGCCTGCCGGAGTTCGCCGCCGGGACGGCGGGGGCACCGCGTCCCGCCGACGCCACGCCACCGGTGGACTCTCTGACGACCAACTTGGTGCCAGCGCCCGACGCGTGGGTTGACGACGTGCCGGTACCGGAGGAGGTTCTATCGGTTGAATTGCCGGTGGCACCGGTGCTCCTGCCGAAGGTCCAGCGCGTGGTCGAGCCAGTGGAGCCGGTCGTGGACACGGGGGCGCCCATCGAGACGCCGCTGGTTGACCCACCCGTCGTGACCAACCTGGACTTCTCGGTAATGCCGACCGCATGGTCGGAAGCACCGCTCGTCCCCTCGCCGTCGGCGCCGGAGCCCAGCGTGCCCGAGGACGAGCCTGACGAGGGGCTGGCCATCGAGGAGACTCCAGGAGGGACGGGGGGAACGGCAGATGTGGCCACCGGCGCCCTCGTCAGCCATGACGCGGTACCCCCTGCCGACGAGCTTGCGTGGCCCCGCGTGCATGACCTTATGTATCCCGAGCTTGGTTCCCCACCATCGACGCTCGCCGCGGACAAGCTCGACATCGTAGCCGGTTTGCCGAGGGTGGCTGACGACGTCCCGACCGCTCCGATATCGATGGTGAGCCTGCCCGAATCCCCGCGTATCGACTCGCCCATCGAGCTACCGCGTGTCCGTCGCGACCCGATGGCCTCCGGGCTGGGCGCGGCCTCGCCGGGGGCGGTACTGACAGACGCGCCGATCACGAACACTGATGGCGTCTACTCGCTCGGTCGTCAGCTCGGGCTTGGGGTGTCACGAGTCGTCATCGACCCTGGCCACGGAGGATATGACCCAGGAACGCGTTCCGATAACCTGTTCGAGGCGGCGGTGGTGCTCGATATCGCGGAACGACTCGAAACGAAGCTGTTGGCGGAGGGTGTCGAGGTCGTCATGACCCGACGAGGAGACGTCTATGTGGCGCTCCGAGCCCGCACGGACCTGGCGAACCGGGTCGAGGCGGACCTGTTTCTGTCGATCCACGCAAACTCCTCGGACGACCCCGCGCTGCGTGGGATCGAAACGTATCACCTTGATTTCGCGACCGATCCGACCGCGCAGGCCGTGGTAGCGCGCGAGAATGCGGCGTCTGGCGAGCACATGCACGACCTCCCCGACCTGGTGCGCGCCATCGCCATGGACAATAAGGCCAACGAGTCGCGCGCCCTGGCCGCGCTCGTGCAACGGAATCTGATGGCGGGAGTGCGAGAAGTCCGCCCGGACGTTCAGGACCTGGGGGTGAAGCAGGCCCCCTTCATGGTGCTGATCGGGGCCACGATGCCCAGCGTCCTGACCGAGATCTCGTTTCTGAGCAACGATGAATCGGCGGCGTATCTCGCGACCGCCGAATACCGGAATCAGATCGCCGACGCCCTGTTTTCGTCCATCGTCGAGTATCAGACGTCACTGACCCCGATCGACCGCCTCGCGGCGAACGACAACTAAGGTTCCCTGGCGACCCGTCCGCCTGGCGGTGTTACTTCGTCGGTCACATGCATCCTGCATGCTCCCTCTACTTCTTCAGACGGGGCTGCGCCCCGAACCCTACGCGACCACTCCGCGGGGACCCGGAATGCCCCAGTCCGCGACCGCGCGGCGCGCCCGTGCGCGCCGCGGCGTCACAGATGACGAAGCGACGCCGAAGGCGGACCTTCTCTGCCTCGCCACGCACCGAAGGTTTTCCGACGAGGCGTCTGTCTGGCCAGGCGGAAGGAGGGANCAGTCAGGCGGGCTGGGACCAACGAAGCAATGCCGNCAGATGGGCGCCTCGTCGGAAAACCTCAGTTGGAGTGAAGGTGCAGGGTGGTGGCGGACGGCTCCGCCCCATCCGGACGTGACGCGCGCCGGTGTCTTAGCATNATCAGGGCACCGGCGAACAACACGGCCAGGGCAATCGCAACCCCCGCGAGCGCTCCGATAAAGCCAAAGGCGCCCATCAACACGTCCANGACGGTGATTTCCTCGGTCGCCGGCGGCGCGGAAGCGACTTCGACGATGATTGGGCTTATAGGCTCTTGGAGCACAGGTTGATANTACTATAGCCCTGTTCTGGCCTTTACCCCAGATCGACGCCTTTCGCCAACGTAACCGCTAACTCCGTCAGCATACGCACGCCGACGCCGCTCGCTCCCTTGGGGTGANAGGGGCTCGCTTCCTCGTACCANGCGGTGCCCGCGATGTCGAGATGGGCCCACGGGAGTCCGCCCGAAAANGCCTTCAGAAACATGGCGGCGGTGACAGCCCCGGCGGCTCGTCCGCCGATGTTCGCCAGATCCGCCGTNTCGCTCTTGAGTTGCGTGGCGTAGGCGTCGAGTGCCGGGAGGGGCCACACCGGTTCCCCCGTTGCATCGGCCGCCGAACGGACCGTGTCAACCCATGCTGGCGGCACACCGACGAGGCCGCTGGCATGGTGGCCCAGTGCGATGACCACCGCCCCTGTCAAGGTGGCGATGTCGACCAGATGGGTGGCGCCCAACCGCTGGGCCAGAGTCAAGGCATCCGCCAGTAACAGCCGCCCTTCGGCGTCGGTGTTCAGCACCTCAACGCTCATGCCGTTGGCCGCGGTNAGCACGTCTCCCGGGCGGATCGCGCGCCCATCCGGCATATTCTCCGCCGCCGGCACGATGCCGATGACGCGTATCGGAGGCGCCAGTTGTCCGATCGCCCGCATCGCGCACAGGACGGCCGCTCCCCCGGCCATGTCCCGCTTCATCAGNTCCATGGCCGCGGCCGGCTTGATGGAAATGCCGCCGGTGTCGAAGGTAACCCCTTTACCCACCAGCGCAAGCACCGGGCCCGGCNCCGCGTCCTCCGGTTCGTACCGCATCACGATGACGCGCGGTGGCTCGTCGCTACCTTGGGCGACCCCTTGCAGGAGNCCCATCCCCTGCGACGCAATNGCTGCCTCGTCNAGAATCTCNACCGTCGTCCGGGGACCGTTGACCAACTCGATGGCTCGGTCAGCGAACACCCGCGGCGTAAACAGGTTGCCCGGCTCATTCGCCAGTTCCCGAGCCAGGTTCGAACACTCGGCCACGATGGCGCCGCGCTCAGCGTCCGTCTGGTCCTGCTGCTCCACGGAACCGTTGAGTGCGACGGTCAACTCGCGCAGTGGAGGCGTTCCGGTGTCCCGGGTCNTGAACCGCGTGTCGCGAAATGCGCCCAACAGGACGCCCTCGACCACGGCTTGCGTGATACCGGGCGCCTGGCACCGGGGTGGACACCAGACGACGAGTCGGGTGACGGCCCGTTCCCGCGCGGCCATNCCGGCCGTGGCGGCCACGGCCCGTGCCACCGCCGTGTCATAGCGGTCGCGCGGGCCGGCGCCCACCAGCAAGACCCGCCGGGTGCGCCACGTGGTGTCGATCACATCGGTGAGAAACCGTTCGTGGAGCTTGCCCGTGCACTCGCCCGACGCCCGAGCTCGGCGGAGGGCACCGCCGAGGGCGAGATCCAGTGGCCCGAGGTTGTGCCCGTCATCGTCTGCGTCGGGTGCGTCGCCGTGCAGGAAGACCGGCGCGCAGAGCATGTCGGCGTCGATGGTGTCGAGACCCTCGGCGCGACAGCGCACGAGCGGGGGGGCGGTGGTCGAATGCATCGGCGGATTATAGCGTGATGCCGAACCCTCGTCCGGCGAGTCGCCCNTCGCNACGATTCGCTCCCTCCGACCGTCGCGCGCGGCGCGCCTTGCTCCCNGGGCGCTGCGCCGGAATCCACGAACAACGCAGACACTGCACCAGACCCGCGCGCTCAAGCTACAATCACCTGGTGANTCTGTTTCGAAGCGTTGGGGCCGTGGGCGTTGGTCTGGTGGCCGCCTGCCTTGGCGGCATTGCCTGGTTACCAGCCGACGCGCAGGCCCAGGATGACGAGCGCCCGGAACTCCAGCTTCGGGCCCGTCCCAATCTGGCGTTCCCGCCGGCGGAGATCGTCTTCACGGGACGTCTGCGTGGCGGGGCCGACGACGATGAACGATACTACTGCGTCAGCGCGGAGTGGGACTGGGACGACGGCACGGTGTCAGAGAGCATCTTCGACTGTGACCCCTACGAGCCCGGCGTGAGTGAGATTCGTCGGCGGTTTTCGCGACGACATTCCTTCGACCGCGGGGGCCGCTACGAGATTCGGCTCACCCTGAAGCGCGGCGATGAGGTCATCGACAGCACACGCACGGGTGTCACGATCCAAGGCGAGTAAGCGCGTCGGGCACGATCTGCAACGGAAGCTCCCGCAACCGACCGGCTGACGGACGAAACGCCTTCACGGTCCCGGTGACCGGCGACACGATCAGATAGAGGAACTCCGCACCCGAGGCTTCCCGGGTGTCCGTGGCCGACGCGGCGGGTGGCGACGTGGGATGGGAATGATAGGCGCCGATCACCGTGCGTCGGTCCTGCCGGGCGGTGCGGATCGCGGCGAAGTGGTCCGCCGGATCCACGAGATACCGGGTCGGGCTGCGCCGCAGGTTGCGCGCCGGGACGCTGGACACGACGCACACCGCCGTGTCTGACGCCTCGGACGGCTCGTCAGCGCCGTGTATGGACCCAATCAGGAGCCCGCAGCATTCATCGGGAGCGACGTGGCGGGCGTGGTCGAGCATGTCCCGCAGAATCGCCGCCGGGAGGCACACGCGGGTCACGGGTCACGACGGGGTGGACGCATCTTCGCCAGCCTGGCGCGCCAGTCGCCGGCCGACTCGAACACCCGGTCCACTGCCGTGGACGAGTCCAGGTCCTGGCGGAGCACCCGGAGCTCGTCAATCAACAGATCGAGCGCGTCGCCGATGGCATCGGCATTCGAGCGGCAGATATCGCGCCAGATGTCGGCCGGGCTGGAGGCCAGGCGGGTCGAGTCGAGCAGGCCGCGCCCCGTCAGCGCGAGGCCCCGCTCCCCGGCCCCNCTGCCGACCACATGCATGAGCGCGCTGGCGGTCAACTGGGGGAGGTGGCTGACCAGGGCGAGGAGGCGGTCATGCTCCGCCGGGNCCATGATGTGTGGCTCGGCGCCCAGCGCGCTGGCGAATTCACACAGCCGTTCGAGCGTGGACGAGGCGCCCTCGCCGTCGGGGGTAAAGAGCCAGGGACGTTTCTTGAACAGGTCGGGGCGCGCATGCTCGATCCCACCACGCGGGGCACCGCCCAGTGGGTGGCCGCCCACGAACGTAAACCGGGAGGGCAACAGCCGAGCCGCCTCCACCGTGNTCCGTTTGGTGCTCCCGACGTCCGTGACCATCGCCGGCGTGGTCACATGCTGGTCCAGTTCAGCCANCATGTTGATGTTCTGTTCGACCGGCGCGGCNAGAATGACGAGGTCGGCCTCGGCCATCACGACCGGGTCCTCNGCGGCCACATCGATCGCATGCAGCANCATCGCCTTTTCCAGCACGTCCTTGCGGTCGACACCGATCACCAGCGNGGACGGCCAGATCTGTCTGACGGCGAGCGCAATCGAACCACCAATGAGGCCGAGCCCCACGATTGCCACCTTGTCGTACAAGGGCGGTGACCCGTTACCGGCTCCCGGCTGAATGATCGGCAAGATACGAGGCGAATTCGACATGCGGCGCGTGCTCCTAGTGGGCGGTCTCGGTCGACCGTGCGTGCGCCACTGCCCAACTTCGGCTGGCTACCCGGTCGAGACAGATGCTACGACCAATGGCCGGGGCGATGATGCNGAGCTCCGCCATCAGCCGGTCGAACTGTGCNGGAAAAATGGACTGCGCGCCGTCGCTCAGGGCGTGGTCCGGGTCCGGGTGCACCTCGATAATCAAGGCGTCGGCGCCGGCTGCCAGCGCCGCCCTGGCCATCGGCGCCACCTTGTCGCGGAGCCCGGTGCCGTGGCTCGGGTCGGCGACCACCGGCAAGTGACTCAATTTCTGCGCGACCGGGATAGCCGAGATGTCCATTGTGTTCCGCGTGTAGCTCTCGAACGTGCGAATGCCCCGCTCACACAGCATGACGTCGGGGTTGCCGCCCGCCAGTCTGTACTCCGCCGAGAGCAACCATTCCTCGATGGTGGCTGAGATTCCACGTTTGAGAAGAATCGGCGTAGCGCGAGACCATTTCGATCTNGCTAACANCCATCACCTCCGAGACGACCTTCAGGCCCTCGGCGTCCGCCGCCGCGCGCATCATCCGCAGCCCCTCTTCTCCGAGTCCCGGGAAGCTGTAGGGAGAACTGCGGGGCTTGAACGCGCCACCGCGCAGCACCTTCGCGCCCGCCTTTCTCACCGCGACCGCGGAAGCCGNGATCTGCTCTTCCGTCTCGACCGAGCAGGGACCGGCCATGACGATGACCTCGTCCCCGCCGACCCGGAAGTCACCGAACGACACCGCGGTATTGTCTGGCTTGAACGTTCGACTCGCGAGCTTGTAGGGCTCCGTGATGCNCAGGACCTCATGNACGCCCTCCATCACCTCGATGAGTCGNGTNTCGAATGAGCGGTTCCCGCCCACGGCCCCGAGCNCGCTGNGCAGTTGCCCGGTCGAGCGGTGCACGTNGAACCCCTTGTCGATCAACTGNGCGACCACGTGCTGCACCTGNNCCTCGCTCGCGCGTNCTTCCATTAGGACAACCATGCCTNNCCTNCTCTCTTGTCANNNTCNGGGCACTAGTCCTTCGCGCGCTCGAGNCGTCGAGCCTCNTCAATAATTCGTTCAAACACGCGCGTAATCGCCTCGGCGTTGAGCGGCCCTTCATTGTGGGCACGTACGTGGTTCAGGACCTNGATCTCCCGGTCCGGCTGGTGGACCTCCAAGCCGACCGTGTCCTTCAACACGCCGATCTCTCTCGCGCAACTGGCCCGTTCGTTGAGCAGGGCGACCAGCCGGGCATCGAGGGCATCCATACGCTCCCGTATCGTCGCGATCTGTCGATCGACCTCGGCTCGGTCCGACGNCGNGGGCGCTTCGTGTTCGGACGTCATGCGACGGTTNCGCCTCCCCCCGGGTCAGGGCCNATGTCTCGTCTCANCCANGCGACGTACCGCTCTACCGCAGGAATCAGATCACCGGACTCGGCTTCCTGCGCGATCACGTTGACGAGCGCGCTGCCCACNACGGCCGCATCCGCGCACGCTCCGATTTCTCTGACGTGCTCCGGGCGGGACAGCCCGAAGCCGACCGCCAGCGGAAGCGCCGACACGGCGCGAATGCGGGCGGCCAGAGCGCTGGCACCCGAGGCGACCTCGTCGCGGGCGCCGGTCACGCCGAGGCGTGAGATCCCATACAGAAATCCACGCCCCAAGGCGGCCACTTGCTTCAGCCGATCGTCCGTGGTGGTCGGGCTCAGCAAGAAGATGGGATCCATNCCGGCATCGACGATCNTCTGTCGAAACGGCCCTGCCTCTTCTATCGGCAGATCGAGCACCANCACGCCGTCCACGCCGACCGCCGCGGCGCGCGCAGCGAACTGCTCGGCCCCCATGCTGAACACGGGATTCGCGTAGGTGAACAGCACAATGGCCGCGTGGANGTCGNCGCGCACCTGNTTCACGAGCTCCAGGACACCGGTCAGGGTGACGCCGGCGGCCAGGGCTCGCTCCGACGCGCGTTGGATGACCGGGCCGTCCGCCAGCGGATCGGAAAACGGCACGCCAACTTCGATGANGTCGCTCCCGGCCCGATCGAGCGCCCGGACGANCTCGGTCGACCGCGTCAGGTCAGGATCGCCGCCGGTCACGTAGGTGACCAGCCCAGTACGCCCGGCCGCCTTGAGCCGCCGAAATGTGTCAGTGATACGGCCACTCACGCGTCGTCACCTCCTGTGGGCGGCGCGGGGGAGGTGCCGAGTCCACGCTGGGTCACGATCTCCACGTCCTTGTCCCCGCGGCCCGACAGATTGACGAGGACGACGTCGTCGCGGCCGAGGCCGGCCGCGAGGTCCGCCGCGTGGGCCAGCGCGTGGGCCGATTCGAGCGCCGGGATGATGCCTTCAAGTCTGGCGACCTCCTGNAACGCATGCAGCGCCTGGGTGTCCGACACCCAGGTGTACTCCGCTCGTCCCAAATCGCGCAACCAGGCGTGTTCCGGNCCGACCGAGGCGTAATCGAGGCCGGCCGACACGGAGTGCGTCGGCTGGATGTTCCCGTGCTCGTCTTGCAGAATGATGCTGCGGGTGCCCTGCAAGACGCCCACCGTGCCCGCCGCGAACCTGGCCGCATGCCGGCCCGGTACAATGGCCTCACCACCCGCTTCGACCCCGATCAACCGCACGCCCGCATCGTCGACGAACCCGTCGAAAATACCCAGCGCGTTGCTTCCCCCGCCGACGCACGCGACGACGGCGGTGGGGAGTCCGCCCACCAGTGCCTGCACCTGGTCTCGGGCTTCGGCGCCGATCACGGACTGGAATTCGCGCACCATGAGTGGATAGGGATGCGGTCCCAGCACGGAACCCAACAAGTAGTGGGTGTGCTCGACCGTGGTCACCCAGTCGCGCATCGCCTCGTTGATGGCGTCCTTCANCGTGCGGCTCCCGCTGTCGACCGAGGTCACGGTGGCGCCCAGCAGCCGCATCCGCACGACGTTGAGGCCCTGTCGCGCGATGTCGTCCACGCCCATGTAGACTTCGCACTCCAGACCGAGCAGGGCGCAGGCCGTGGCGGTCGCGACCCCATGCTGACCAGCGCCGGTCTCGGCGACTATCCGGCGCTTCCCCATGCGCACCGCCAGCAGAGCCTGACCCAGCGCNTTGTTGATTTTGTGAGCTCCGGTGTGGGCCAGATCCTCGCGTTTGAGCAACAATCTGGCGCCGCCGAGGTGGTTCGACCACCGTACCGCTTCGTACACCGGCGTGGGACGACCGACATATTGATCCAGCAGCNTGGCCAGTTCGGCCTGAAACTGCTCGTCAGTCCGNGCCGCGAAGTAGGCCGCCCGTAGTTCCTCGACCGGGGCGACCAGCGTTTCCGGCACGAATCCGCCGCCGTAGGCCCCGAAGTACCCCCGCTCGTCCGGGTCGCGTCGTCCGGGCCTCCCGGCGAGCCGTTCCGGGCTGCTGTTGGTCGTCATGACTCTGCTCCAGTCGTCGACTCGACCCCACTCCCCTGNGGGTGAGACGACNGCGCCCCCCGCCGCACCGCGTCAAAAAAAGACCGCATCCGGACGGGGTCCTTGATTCCCGGTTCTGCTTCCACTCCGGACGAGACGTCGAGCGCGTACGGCGCCACCCACCCCAGGGCCTCGCGTACGTTCTCGGTGCGTAGCCCGCCCGACAGGATCGTGCGCCGTCGGCGGGCGATNGCGGACGCGACGGTCCAGTCGACCCGGCGCCCCGTGCCGCCCANGCGNACCGGNTCGAACGCGTCGAGGAGGAGCGTGGCGNCGGGCCACACCGTNTCTGCCGCCGCCGCCGTGCTGTCGGCCGAGAGTCNGAGCGCCTTGATGACCCGACGTCCGCCGACCACGTACTCGGTCGGCGTTTCGTCTCCGTGCAGTTGCACCGCTCCGAGCCCCACCTCCGCTGCGGTAGCGGCCACGTCGGCCGGCGGCTGGTTCACAAACACCCCGACCCCCGTCACCTGGGGAGGCATCGCGGCCAGAATGTCGGCCGCCGCGGCCGGGGTCACACACCGGGGGCTGCGGGGCCAGAACACGAAGCCGATCCAGGTCGCGCCCAGGTCGGCGGCCAACACCGCGTCCTCCACGCGCGTAATGCCACAGATCTTGACCGGAGTCATGTCACCTCACCGGGCATCCGGTCCGGTTCGTGACCGGACTGCAACGCGCGTGTCTCGTCGATCAGCCGTCCGAGCCTCTCGCCCGGGTCCGGGGCGCTCATGAACGTTTCCCCGATCAAGAACGCACCATACCCGGCCTGCCCCAGCTCCACGAGATCCGCGCTGATGCGAAGACCACTCTCCGCCACGCTGACCACACTCTCGGGCATTTCCGTGATGAGTGTGCGCGAGGCGCTCAGGTCGACGGTCAACGTGCGGAGATTGCGGTTGTTGACGCCGATGATGGTCGCTCCGGCGTCCACCGCCCGCGCCAGTTCCGGCCGGCTGTGCACTTCGACCAGTACGGCGAGGTCGAGTGCCGTCGCCTCCGACAGCAGCCGCGGTAGCTCGCCGTCGTCGAGCGCGGCCACAATCAGCAGCACCGCATCNGCNCCNGCGGCCGCCGCCTCCAGGAGCTGATACGAGGTGACGACGAAGTCCTTGCGGAGGATGGGCAGGTCGACGGCGGCTCGCACTCGCCGCAGATGGTCCAGGGTGCCGTCGAAGAAGGTTGGTTCCGTCAACACCGAGACGGCGGCCGCGCCGTGCCTCTCATAGCTGGCGGCGAGTCGGTCCGGCCGATAGTCTGGTTGCAGCACGCCCTTCGACGGCGAACGACGCTTGCACTCGGCAATCACACGGGGCCCGGCGCCCGTGGTCAGGGCCGCATGGAATCGGGTCCCGCCCGGGCGGACCGCCGCCGCTTCCCGGGCCAAGGCGGCCNGGGAACACTGGCNNGCGCGCTCCTCCACGCTCTGGCGCGNCGCGGCCACAATCGTTGCCAACANGTCCGGGACCGGCGGAGTNGACGGCGGGTGTCGNGGCTGGGTGTCCCGGTGACTCACGGTGCCGCCTCCGACTCGGCGGTGGAGACCGCCGCGAGTCGCCTCAGACACTCGGCCGCGCGGCCCTCGTCGAGGGCCGCGGCCGCCATCGCNACGCCCTCAGGGAGCGTCGTNACGCGGTCGGTNATCANTAGACCNGCGGCGGCGTTGGCGAGCACCATGTCACGAGCGGNCCCCGCCTGGCCCCCGAGGATTCCGCGCGCGATCGCCTTATGCTCCTCGGGGGTCTCAGCCCGAAGGGTGGCCGGGTCCGCCACTGGCAAGCCGAAGTCGCTCGGATGCAGGTAGAACGAACGGACCACGCCGTCGCGAGTCTCGGTAATCTTGGTATATCCGGTGGTCGACACTTCGTCGAGCCCGTCGGCCCCGTGGGCCACCCAGGCCCGTTCCGAGCCCAGCTCGCCAAGTGCTCGCGCGATCAGGTCGGTGTAGTCGGCGCGTGGCACGCCCACGAGCTGACGACGCACACCGGCGGGGTTNGTCAGCGGGCCGAGCAAGTTGAACGCGGTGCGGACGCCGAGTTCCCGCCGCGTCNGCCCGGCATAGCGCATGGAGGGGTGAAACGTCGGGGCAAACAGAAACGCGATCTGACATTCAACCAGGCACCGGTCGACTGCCATCGGTGCGGCATCGATGGCCACCCCGAGCGCGGCAAACAGGTCGGCGCTCCCACANCGGCTGGACACCGCGCGGTTGCCATGCTTNGCNACCGGCACCCCACAGCCCGCGAGCACCAGCGCCGCCAGCGAGGACACGTTGAAGGTCGAGGCCCCATCTCCGCCGGTGCCGCAGGTGTCGAAGAGCCCTGGCCGCGCCGTCGGCAACGTGACCGCATTCGCGCGCATGGTTCGGGCCAATCCGACGATCTCCGCCGATCGCTCCCCTTTCATGGATAGCGCAACCAGAAACCCGGCGATCTGCGCCGACGTGGCACGACCGGCCATNATTTCCTCCATGGCGGCGGCGGCTTCGTCAACCAGGAGATCCTGCCGTCGGCGCAGTTTCTCGATCAGGATCGCAAACATCAGCCCTCCAGAAAATTGCGCAGGATCTGGTGTCCGACGTCGGTCAAGACCGACTCCGGGTGGAATTGCACCCCATGCACGCGCCAGTCACGGTGCCGCACGCTCATGATCGTGCCGTCGTCGCTGCTCCGCGCGGTCACCTCCAGTTCCTCCGGGCAGGTATCGGGCGCGATGGCCAACGAGTGATAGCGGGCCGCTGCGAACGGGCTCTCGAGGCCGTCGAACACGCCGGTGCCGTCGTGGTTCACCATGGACTGCTTGCCGTGCACGATGACCGAGGCGGGCCCAATGGTCGCCCCGAACGCCAGNCCGATCGCCTGATGACCCAGACAGACCCCNAGAATCGGAATCTNGGCCCCGAACCGGCGGATGGCCTCCACGGTGACGCCCGCGTGTTCCGGCCGACCCGGGCCGGGCGAGACCACGATGTGGTCTGGCGCCAGGTCGGCGATCTCTGCGACGGTCACNATGTCATTTCTTCGGACGTCGAGGGTGGCACCCAACTCACCCAGATACTGGACCAGGTTGTAGGTGAACGAATCGTAGTTGTCGATGACGAGAACCATGANGCAGCTACACCAGTTCCAGCGCCCGGAGCAGGGCGGAGGCCTTGTCGGCGGTCTCGGTGAATTCGGCGNTCGGGTCGGAGTCGGCCACAATACCGGCTCCGGCCTGAATATGCGCCTGCCCGTCACGCATCGTGATGGTGCGGATGGTGATGCAGCAATCGAGATTGCCGGCGAAGTCGACGTATCCGATCGCGCCGGCGTAGATGCCGCGGCGTGAGGGCTCGAGGTCGGAGATAATCTCCATCGCCCTGATNTTGGGCGCNCCAGANACGGTGCCGGCCGGGAAGCAGGCCGCCAACGCGTCGAGACGATCGAGATCCTCCCGCAACCGCCCCTCGACCCGCGACACCAGGTGCATGACGTGTGAATAGCGTTCCAACCCCATGAACTGCGCCACCCGGACCGAACCGTACTCGCACACCCGGCCGATGTCGTTGCGACCGAGGTCCACGAGCATCGTATGCTCGGCGCATTCCTTCTCGTTCTCTTTCAGCTCCTCGGCCAGGCGGGCGTCTTCGGCGTCGTCGGCGCCGCGGGGCCGTGTGCCCGCGATCGGGTGCGTCACCACCTGCCGGCCTTCCACCCGGACCAGCATCTCCGGCGATGACCCGATGATCGACAGCGGGCCCATCCGGATGAAGTACATGTAGGGCGATGGATTGACGTGTCGCAACGCGCGATACACCGTGAACGGGTCGGCGCTGACCTCGGTGTCGAACCGGCGGGACAANACGACCTGATAGATGTCTCCGGCCGTGATGTGGTCCTTGGCGGTCAGCACGGCGCGCTCGAACTCTTCCTGGCTCGTGTTCGAGCGGACGTCCTTCTCGGTCGGCGGCGCCTCGGCCGGTTCTGAGAGGGTGCGTTCCAACTCCTGCTCCAGGAAATGGATTTTCGCCGAGGCCAGCTGATACGCCATGTCGAGATCGGCGTCTGGGTCGACTCGGGCGTTCGCGATCACCAGAATGCGATGCTTGACGTGGTCGAACGCCAGGATCGTGTCGAAGAGCATGAANCCCGCGTCGTCCTCACCGNNCGTGGGCGCGTCGCGCCGCGACCAGATCCCCTCGAGTGACGGCTCGAACCAACTGGCCGCGTCGTAGCCGAGAAAGCCGACCGCGCCCCCGGTGAATCGAGGCAGTCCCGGCACGATGGGAGCCTGGTAGTCGCCCATCACCGCACGGAGACGCTCNAGGAATCGGAGTCGTCTCGGTCGTCGTGTCACCGTTNTTCTCGACGATGGTGACACCGTTACGCGAACGGAGGACCAGGAATGGGTCCTTCCCGAGGAAGGAGTACCGCGCCACGTGTTCCCCGCCTTCGACACTCTCGAACAGGAACGCCTGATCCGCGTCCTCGGCCACCTTGAGAAAGGCGGACAGGGGCGTCAACAGGTCCGCCCGAATCTCCTTGCAGACCGGCACGAACGTGCCTCGCGAGGCCAGNTCTTGAAACGTCTCGAACGAAGTTTGGCTCATACCGGTTGCTCCGCGGCTGGGGCGTCGAGCGCCGCCAGGGCCTTCGCCTTGAACAGCTCCGACGACGGCCGCACTCCGCACCACCATTCGAACTGTCGGACCGCCTGCGCCACGAGCATGTCGAGCCCGCCGATGGTGCGACAGCCGGCGGCGGCCGCCTCCTGCAGCAACCTGGTGCGCCCGGGGTTGTAGACCAGGTCATACACCGTGCGGCCNCCAGCCAACGCGGCCGCGGGCAGTGGGCTGTGAGTGACGTCGGGCGCCGTGCCGGTGGGGGTGGTGTTCACTAGCAGGTCCCATGACCCGGGTGGTGGTGGATAGCTCCCGACCTGCCCCTTCACCAGCCCGGCCACCTCCGTGGCTCGACCCTGTCGTCGTGCGCACACCGTGACCTCGGCGCCCTGACTGGCCAGCCCCACCGCCACGGCCCGAGCCGAGCCACCGGCTCCGAGCACGGTCGCCCGCAGACCGGCCACACTCCCGATGGCGGCGAGCGGCGCCAGGAAGCCCGGCACGTCNGTGTTGCGACCGCTCCATCCGTCGGGGTCCCGNCGCAGCGTGTTGACTGCGCCCACCTGTCGGCTCAGGTCGTCGACGGGGTCGACGTGTGCCAACACCGTCTCCTTGAACGGCGCGGTCACGCTGAGTCCCGCCACATCTAGCGCGGTGACGAGCGCCATGAGGTCGTCGGCGTCGGTGGCCTCGAACGGGACATACACAGCGTCGAGTCCAGCGGCNNCGAAACCNGCGTTGTGCATGTGGGGCGAGAGTGAGTGCCCGATCGGGGCCCCGGCGACGCCGTAAACGGCGGCCGACGAAGAGGTCCGCGTGAAGCGGTACCGCTGAATCATGTCGGCCAGGTTGACCTGCCCAGGCGCGACCCCCTCGCCCGCATACGTCCACTGCGAGCCGAACCGGGACGGNAGGAGACGGGTCGGGACACCGATCGGTCCCATCCCCACCAGCACGATCGGCTCACCACGCTGGGCGCGCCCCAGGTCCAGGAGTCGGACCACGTCGCGGCCCGAGCCGCTTTGGACCGCCACCTTGACCATCGCCGCTCCAGTGGCACGCATGGCCCGGCAGCGCTCCTCGAGATCCACCGGCGTGCCCTCGAAGTCGTGCATCGAGAGCACGATGTTGCGACCGCCGCGCTCATCAATCATCGCGCCGAAGTCACCGCGCCACTCGAGGTCGACCCACTCGGCGCCCAACGCCAGCGCCCGGCCCAGGATATTTCGTCGCTCCTCCTCCGACCCGTCGAAGTGTCCGCCCTCCCAGATCGGGCGGCAGGTGGCTATCACCGGCGTACGGCGGTCTCCCAGCGCGCCCTCGAGGTCCAGATCGCGTACCGAGTCGAGCCGTAGCTCGACCAAGTCCGCCTGCGCCGCCGCGTCGCGCCGCACACGCAACTCGGCCGTCGTGTCGGCGGTCACGGTGGCGCACAGCTGAGCCGGTGTCATGTCACACGAAATCCATAAAAAAAGCCTCTCCAACCGATGGGCTGGAGAGGCTTGTCGTTGCGGTCTGCGTTGGTTCGCGTTCAGGCCGGCAAATGCGCCTCTCCAGTGCGGCTAAATCCGTACGACCACCAGGACGACGCGCGTGCGCCCGGTGCTACCGCGACTGGATAGGCTCGAATCGTTGCCACAAGTTGCCTGTTCGTAGTTTGATCCCAGAGCGAAGACCGATGCTAGCAAAGCCGCTCTCGGCTGTCAATTCACGACACCCGGAAGACGCCTTTTCTCCTTGACCCATAAGCGTTTCGCTCGATAATGGGTCTGTAATGCCCTGTCCCTGCTCGAGCCCCTCGACCGCCTCATGACGCTTCGCCAACCGCTGTTACTGACGCTCCTTTTTGTCGGCGCCGCCTTGGCCGTCGTGCCGGCCGCCACGGACACGATGCCGCTTGGCGACGTGCGCGCGGGAATGCGCGGCACCGGCGTGACCGTGTTTCAGGGTATGGAGCGCAGCGAGTTCACGGCAGAGATCATCGGCGTGCTCGAAAATTCGGTCGGAGTGCGGCGCAATCTCATTCTGGCGCGTCTTGAGGGTGGTCCGCTGGCGGTCAGCGGCGTCATTCAGGGGATGAGCGGGAGCCCCGTATATGTCGACGGGCGGTTGATCGGCGCTGTCTCGTACTCCATGGGGTCGTTTCCGAAGGATACGATCGCCGGCATCACGCCGATCGAGGAGATGTTGAACGACGACACGGGGCCGGCGCCTCGGCTGCAACCGGTGTCGGTGCCCCTGGCCTTGCCATTGTCCAGCGACAGCCTGACCACTCTGTTGCCTGACCGTCTGGCGCATCCCGAACCGTTCGCCTTGCGGCCGGGTGACGTCCACGCGACCGGCCTGTCGGCCGCCGATGGCGGCGCGCTCGGGTTGCAATTGCGTCCGATCGCCACACCGATCGTCATGACCGGCTTCACCGAGGCGGCGATGGACCACATCGCGCCGCTCTTTCGCTCCGCCGGGATGGTCCCAGTCGTGGGCGGTGCCCTCTCGGCGGCGCAGTCCCTGCCCGATGGCCCACTGCAAGCGGGTGACGCGGTCGGGGTCAGCCTCGTCCGTGGCGATCTGTCGATGGCGGGCACCGGAACGGTCACGCTGGTTGATGAGGGCCGGGTGCACGCCTTCGGGCATCCGTTCTACAACCTCGGTGCGGCCGGGTTCCCCATGACCAGGGCGTTTATCCACGGGGTGCTGCCCAGTCAGTCGATTTCGTCCAAGATCTCGGCCGTCGGCGAGGTGCTGGGAACCATTGACCAGGACCGAGCCACCGGCATCAGCGGTCGTCACGGGCCGGGGCCACGCATGGTGCCCGTGCACGTCTCGTTAGACTCGCCGGATCGGGGAAAGACCGACACGTTCGATTTCGAGGTAGTGACCGACGACTTCTTCACGCCGCTGCTGACCTACAACGCCGTCCTGAATACCCTGTTCACACACAGCCGTCAGCTTGGCGCGTCAAGCTACGTCGTGAGCGGAGAAGCCAGACTCGTGGACCAGGCGCCCGTACGGTTCGAGGAGATGTTCAGCGGCGACAGCGCGACCATTTTGGCCGCGCTGTACATCTCCGGGCCACTCACGGCGCTGATCAACAACGGCTTCGAGGCAGTGTCCGTCGACAGCATTGAGCTGTCGATCACCGCACATGACGACGTGCGCACCGCCAGCCTGGACCGAGTCTGGATTGACGACCCTCGGCCGCGACCGGGCCGCACTGTACCGCTGCGGTTCACCGCCAAGACGCGGCGGGGCGAAGAAATCACTCGGACCGTCAATTTCGACTTGCCGGCGAACGCGCGTGGGCGTCTCGAAGTGCTCGTGGCCGACGGCACGACGCTTGCGCGGCAGGAACGGCAGGAGTCGGGCCGGGATCTGACGGCGACCAGCCTCGGCCAATTAATTAGAGAGATGAACGGGGCGCGCCGCAACAATCGACTCTATGTGCAGCTGCGTCGGCGGGATGCGGGGGCGGTCATGGGCGGCCGCCGAATGGCGTCTTTGCCGCCCTCCGTTCTCGACGTCCTTGGCGCCGACCCGAGTGGGCGTGGCTTCACCCGGCTGCGCACGGCGGTCGTGGGCGAATGGAACGTACCGCTCGACTACGTCATCTCTGGATCCCGGGTGCTCACCATCGACCTGGACAATCCGTAAGGATTCCGTCTCGACGGCCCGGTCAACCTCTCCCAGTCATCTCGATGATCGCCTCTCGACACCCCGTTGCCCTCCTGTTCCGTCGGGTCCAACAGTCCGGGCCGCTCGTCGTCGTGGTCGGACTGTCCATGACGCTGTCGGTGGCGGCGGCGCCTACCTTCTGGCGCGTCTCGACGCAGGCCGAATTTCTGCGCGGCGAGGTCGAGGCCCTGTCCGTCGATGCGGATGGCCACTTGGGCCTGGGGCCCGTCACCGAGACATTTTTCGACACGCCCGCGCCGGTGCTCTGGTCGTTGGTCACGGCGACCGACGACGCGCTCTGGATCGGGAGCGGCAACGATGGGCGCGTCTACCGCGTCGACCCGAGCGGACGCGGAGAGATGGTCTTCAACGCCGAGGCGTCCGACGTCTACGCACTGGCGACCGCCCCGAACGGTGCCGTCTTCGCCGCGACCTCGCCTGACGGGCTGATCTATAGGGTGAGCCCGGATGGCACTGCGTCTCCGATGTTTGATCCCGACGAGACCTACATATGGGCGCTCACCACGGCGCCCGATGGCGCGTTGCTAGCCGCCACCGGTGACCCAGCGCGTATCCATCGCATTGACCCGGACACCGGCGAGGCCTCGGTCCTGTTTGAGAGCGACGCCACGCACGTGCTCTCGATTGCCGTGGACCCGTCAGGTGCCGTGCTGGCCGGCACGGAGTCTCCGGGGCAGGTATTGCGAATCGACCAGAGCGGCCGGGCGTTCGTGTTGCTGGACTCGCCACATGACGAGATCCGCACGCTCAGAGTGCACCCGGATGGGTCGGTGCTCGTGGTGGCGGTAACCGGTGATGGGTCGCCAGAGCCACCAAGGGCACGGCTAATACCGGTCACATAAGACGTCTCTTGTCTTACCCACTCCATGCATTGAACGTCAGTGCCTACGTCTTCGGCCGTGATATAGCGACCGCCTAAGCCTTCTAT
>PAUN01000019.1 GCA_002712885.1 Acidobacteriota bacterium | reverse complement strand
CGGCCAGTCGCAACCGGACCTGCCCGGGGTCGGGATACGGCTGGTTGTCGAGCGCGGTCAGGAAACCGCGAGGCACCACCGCTCCGAGGTTCTTGTGATTGCCGCGAAGGAGCAGCGGTTGGTCTGGGGCCGCTTCTTCGACCACGCCAGGAGCGCGCCGCGCTACCGGAACGTCACGCTCGAGCAGCCGGTATCGCGCCACCGGTGCGCGCAACTCGACGAGCTGTTCAAGTGAGCGTGGTAGCAGANCCGCGCGCACNANCTCATCGAAGANCNCCNCCTGCCGCTCCGACAGCGGGCCGTCTTTCCACGCCGCCGCCACCTCGCTGAGTTGGCGGCCGATCAGCGTAGCCAANTCTTGCCTCGACGTGGGTTCCTCGCTGTCCGAGGCGTCGAGCAGATGCAGCAACGGGACCACGGTGTCGCGCGGGGTCTCCCGCTGGTCGTGAAACAGCACCTGGCTCACGCCGATCGACGACCGCCCGTCGCCGCGGCGCGTAGGCCGGTTGGACTGGCTCGCGTGCTCCTCGTCGAACGCGAACTGCGTCACGTCGTTCTGGGTCGCGAACTCGATGTAGGCGGAGAACCCCTTCCAGAAGGCGACGTCCCACTGCNCCCAGGTCATTTCGTCGCGCTTCGGGCTGTANCGCAGGTTGTAGATCCCACCGCGGGGCACGGCGTAGTTCTCGATGATCAAGTTGGCAAAGCTCAGATTCCCGCCAAGCAGCCGCAAGCTGATGAAATCGTTGTCGATCGTGAACCGCGGCGTCTGGATNACGCCGGCGTGTTTCGACGACAGCAGGTGCGTGTAGGCGCCACCCGGATANATGCCGTTGAGCACACGATCGCCGCGGCGCTGGATGACGAACTCGCCCGGCGGCGAGGGGGTGTCGGTCCGGCCGGTACCGTGCCCGATCGTGTCGGCGTAGTCGGCGGTGCTGAGATCCCAGGCGGTTTCGAACTGCGTGCGGTTGAACCGCTCCCGCTCTGCGATCTCCGATCCCCAGCGCTCGCCCACTCCCCGCCACGCCTCGGAGAAGTCCGCCGGTTCCACCTTGGCCAGCTCGCGCCACACGGCCAGCACGCTGCCCTCGGCCGACTCGGGCGCGGCACGGCCGGCGGAGGGCGGCTCAGGACCCGGATCAGGAGTCTCTTCCGGCTCGGGCGGATCGAGCAGCCGGGCCGCGAGTGTGTCGGCTTCGTCGCGCCAGATGTCAGCCAGCGAGCGCCGGATGTCGCCCTTTAGCTCCGCCAACGCGTCCACGTTCGTCTCCAGCAGCGTTGGATTGTCGATGGCGCGCTGGGTGGGGCGCGCTCCGTAGAGCGTGCCGAACAACGAGTAGTAGTCCTGCTGACTGATGGCGTCGAACTTGTGGTCGTGGCAGCGAGCGCACGACACCGTGAGTCCTTGAAACGCCTTGGAGACGACGTCGACCTGGTTGTCGGCCCATTTGACGCGGTCTTCCCACGGGTCTACCGGCTGGTAGCCATGCTCGACCAACCTGAAATGGGCGGTGCCGATGATGGACTCGTTGAGCCGGTCGTCGGAGTTCAGCCGAGGCGTCGGCAGCAGGTCGCCCGCCAGATGCTCCCGCACGAGCTGATCGTAGGGTACGTCGCCGTTGAACGCGCGGATCAGGTAGTCGCGATAGCGCCAGGCTTGCGGAATGTCAGGGTCTCCCTCGCTGCCATGCGATTCGCTGTAACGGACGAGATCCATCCAATGACGCGCCCACCGCTCTCCGAAGCGTGGCGATGCCATATACCGGTCCACCAGATCCGCATACGCGGTCGGCGACTCGTCGTCGACAAATCGGGCGATCTCGGCCGGGCTGGGCGGAAGCCCGCGCAGGTCGAAGGAGAGCCGCCGAATAAGGGACGGGCGATCGGTGGCGGCGGCTGGCGCGAACCCCTGTTCGGCCAAGGCCGATCGGATGAACGCGTCGACCGGCCCAGACGATGCTGCTGCCGCGTCGGGCGGGGGATCCGCACGAGTGACCGGCTGCCACGCCCAGTGCGTGGCTCTCCGTTGCTCGAGGTCGAACGGTGCCGACGGATCGGGCGAAACGAGCGAGGCCGTCGTCTCCGGCCACGGTGCGCCCATCTCGATCCACCTGGCGACCGCGTCGATGGCTTCGGTGGCCAAGGGGCCAGTGGGTGGCATCAGCCCCGGTCGGCCGTGCAACCGCTCGAGGAGTGCACTGTCTTGCGGACGCCCGGGCACAATCGCGGGGCCAGAGTCGCCACCGGTCAACAGCCCCTCGCGGCTGTCGAGCCGGAGGCCGGCGAACGGGGTGGCGACTCGCGCGCTATGACACTGGAAGCAGTTGTCGGCGAATAGCGGACGAATCTGGGTCTCGAAGAATTCGGTCTGGTCGGAAATCTGGACGGGCTGAGCCTCAGGCTCCTGTGCTTGCACTTCCCGAACCGCGCCGCCGATGGCGACGATCGTAAGCAGGCTGAGAGGAACGAGAGTGAGTCGTGTGCGCGCAGTGACGATCATCGCCGCTGGGAGCCTCCGCCGAGACCACGGAAATCGTGAGTAGGGAGTGTGCAGTACCCAATCTATCGCCAGCGAGATGTCGGCGCAAGTGTGGAGACCGGGTCCGACGAGCCGCCCGCGATGTGTGTTTCTCGCCGGAAGGACGGTGGCCTAACGTCCGGTCCGGCTTGAATCGAGTCTCCGCAGCAGTTCCTGTCTCGTCTCATCGAACTCCGCGCGCGCCTCGTTGACCCGTTCGAGCACCGGCACCGTCGACTGGAACATCGGGTGCAACGTCTCCAGGTCAGCGGCAAGCTCGTCGAGCCTCGAACGCGCGGCGTCGGGGGGCAGTTGGAACAGGTCAGACACCCGGGTCATGAATCGCCCGAACGCGAGCACGTCCGACTCCCCCGGCAGGNTGAAGCCGTCGGACGGGAGGGCGCNAAACCGTCGCTGATACTCGGCTGCCGGATCCGCGGCGGCGCGTAGCTGGCGAACGGCGATCTCCAGTCCGGCCCGCTCGTGCTGGAACGCCTCTGCCCAATCGAACCCGGTGTCAGCCAGGTCCACGAGCGTCTCGCGGCTCTGTCTTCGCTGCTCATCGACGGACACCTCCTCGAGCCCTTGGTCCAGGGCCCCAAGGGTGAACATCAGTTTCCTATTTGGGTTGACAGCAGCGCGATGAGCCTGCCGCCCTCCCCGACATGCCCAGAGAGAACCGCACACGGGCTACCCACGTGTGGATGGCCCGGGGGAACTGCTCCTGATCGACCAACCGGATGCCCTCGAGCACCGCGAGCCGGGCCAGCACTCGGGCCCTCGCGAGATGGGCGGTCGGGGTGGCGGGACCAAGTTGGTACTCAGGTGGGCTCGCTCGATATGGGGAAGCGGGCCGACATCATCGTCACAGACGGCGACCCGCTCCAAGCCGCGACCAATGTCCGATACATGTTCATCAACGGTCAACCGTTGGATGTCAACGACAACAAGCACACGCGGCTGTATCGCCAGTACCAGCAGCGGCTGGACGGGCGATAGCGCCCGGTCAGCATCCCGCCGTCGTTGCCGCCGACCATGAGTTGCAGCGTCGGGACTTGGCGTCCACCGCGCTGACGATCTCACGATGCACGAACGTGCTCGGACGGTTGCATTCCTGGATGCCTGCACCGTGCCCCGCACGCATCATCCGCAGCGAGACGGCCTGGACGGCACCCCGGTCGGTGCATCGTTCAGGTCCTGCACCGTCACGTTCAATTCGAGTGGCTGAGATCAGCGTTGCCCCCCGCAGCGTTGTGGTACCGTTAATCGTTCAGCAAGAGATCGCCTCATCCCGGTTCGTAACAGGATCGCGCCTCCACATCATCCGTGAGACAGGTCGAAGGTTCCGTCGTCTGCCCCCAGTGTGGTCGTCTGGTGGGCGTCAACGAAGAAAAGTGCCCGTTCTGCGGTTCTTGGCGACCCGGTCTATTTGGCTGGGCGTCAGTGCTCCGCCGGGCTATGGGGGGGCGGCTGGACCTCTTCAACGTCATCGCCGGCGCGTGCGTCACGCTGTATGCTCTGGCGCTCATCCTGCAGCCGGAAGCGATTTTTCAGGCCGGTGGGCTGATGTCAATCCTCTCGCCGGGCGGACGCGCGCTTTGGCAGCTCGGGATGACGGGTGGGCTGGCCTGGGATCAAGGATGGTGGTGGACGATATTCACCGCCATGTACCTGCACGGGAGCCTACTGCACATCGTGTTCAACGTGATGTGGATCCGGAACCTCGGTCCGGGGGTGGCCGAGGTCTACGGCCCAGGACGTGCCTTTCTGTTGTTCAACATCGCCGGCGCCGGCAGTTTTCTGGCCTCGAACGTGATGAGCGGAGTGCCCACGATCGGCGCGTCGGGGAGCATTTTCGGGCTGCTGGCCGCCCTGATTGTCTACGGGCGTCGTCGGGGCAGTTCCGTGATGACGCGGCAGCTCTGGCAGTGGGCGATCATTTTGGGGGTGTTCGGCTTCATCATGCCGGGGATCAACAACTGGGCCCACGGTGGCGGATTCGCGGCCGGCTGGATTGCGGCGCAACTCATGCCGCTGGATGACGACCGCCAGGACAGCAGCTGGGTGCTGCTCGCCTCACTCGGTTTTGTCGCGATCGCTGTGGTGGGGGTGGGTATGTCGTTCGTCCGTGTGACCGGCATCCTGCTCGGGTGAAGGGGCGTAGCCCCGGCTAACCGGCTAAGTAAAGGTCCACACGGTTACCCGTCGGATGGCGTCTCTCCGCCGGCGCTCGGTTCTCCGCCTCCCTCACCACTCCGCGGCCCGCGTCGTCGGCGTCTCCGTCGGCGTTTCCGGGGGCGGGGCGCGTCGTCCAAGGCGTCCGGCTGGGTGGCCGCCTCGGCCCGCCACTGTTCGGCCAGCTCCGGGTTGTCGCCGTGAATCTCTATCCACGTGAGCGCGTCCGCGAACGCCGAGCGGTGTGTCAGCGTNCGCTTGGCGCGGGGNGAGAGCGGCGCGCCTGTCAGACGTCCGTGTAGATCGACAATTTGGCGGAGACGCTCCACGTCCCGTCTCGCGACCGGTAACACGCCGAGCGCGACCTCCAGCGGCCGCTTCGACAGCGGCTCCCGGGCGGCGCGCCGACGCGGNCGCTCGATNGCAGTGAACGAGGAGACCAGACTCCCGAGCAGCACCGCGTTGCAAAGGCTCGGCGGGCTGTCGTCGAAGCGTCGCCGGTAGCGGTCCAGTGCCCCCAGCGACCGCCAAAGCGCATCGGACCGGGTTCGGTCGAGTTCCGGCGCGATGTGGCGCAGCAACCCTGTGTCACTCAGATCGCGGACGATCCGTTCGGACGAGCCGCTACGGGCGACCTTGTAGAGCTCTTCCACGAGCCGGGCGGGGGAGCTGTGCACGATNTCGCCTCGGTGCTTACGGATGGCCGCGCTGACCGCCGGATCGATCGAGAGGTCGAGCCGTGCCGCGAGGACCACCGCCCGCAACATGCGCACCGGATCCTCCAGAAAACGCTCGTTCGGGTCGCCGATACTCCTGATTGTGCGGCTCCGGATATCCTCCATGCCGCCGACGTAGTCGAGAATCGAGCGGTTCGACGCGTCGTAGAACAACGCGTTGATCGTGAAATCGCGGCGAAACGCGTCTTCCTCGGCGGTTCCGAAGGTATTGTCCCGAGGAATGATCCGCCTGGGCTTGGTGCCGTCGCGGGACGCCGCCTCCCGTCTGGCGGCCGATTNGGCCTCGCGCGCCTTCCGCTCGGTGTCGGTTTCTGGCGGCACCTTCTTCCGAAACGTGGCGACCTCCAGGGTCTTGGCGCCGAACTTGATGTGCGCCAGACGGAACCGGCGCCCGATGATCCAGCAGTTTCGGAACAGCTTCTTGATCTGGTTCGGATGCGCCGACGTGCCGAGGTCGAAATCCTTCGGCCGCCGTTCCAAGAGCAGGTCTCGGACGCCNCCGCCGACGAGGTAGGTCTCGAACTCGTTCTGCTGGAGCCTGCGGATGACCTTCAGTGCGTCGCCGTCGATATTGCGGCTGGAGAGGTTGTGCTCGGACCGCGCAATCGATGTGGGTGCCGCCATGTAGCACCGGNATTATACAACCCCGTCGGGTGAGGAGCCGCTCAGGACGTCTTCAGCCTTTGGCGTCCATCCAGTTCTCACCGATNCCGAGGTCAACCGTGAGCGGCACTCGAAGGTGCGCCGCCTGTGCCATCCGGTCTCGGACCAGCGCCGCCACCGCGNCAGCCTCGTCGGCCGGGGCCTCCAGCACCAACTCGTCGTGCACGGTCAGAATCATCGGCGACGAGGGGGGCAGNCGGTCGGCCANATCGATCATCGCTCGTTTCAAGATGTCGGCGGCGCTGCCCTGAATCGGCATGTTCACGGTGGCGCGCTCCGCCGCGGCCCGGATCCGGCCGTTGCGGCTGCCCAGTTCCGGCACGAGTCGTCGCCGGCCGAACATCGTTCGGACCTCGCCTGTCTCCCGAGCCTCTTCGACGATGCGAGCTAGGAACCCGCGGACCTGGGGGTAGCCCGCGAAGTAGGCGTCGATGAACGCTTGCGCCTCCTGGGGGGGCACCCCGATGTCGCGAGACAGCGTGAACGCCGTTTTCCCATAGAGTAGCGCGTAGTTGATGATCTTCGCGCGTCGTCGCAGCTCGTGCGGGTCAAGACCGCTGTCGTCTCCGAACACACGATGCGCTGTCTGGTCGTGAATGTCCTCGTCGCGGACAAANGCNTCNATGAGTGCGCGGTCCTCCGACAGATGGGCCAGCACGCGCAGCTCGATCTGTGAGTAGTCGGCCGAAATGAGCCGGTGCCCGTCGCGGGCGATGAAGGCGCGTCGAATGTCACGGCCCAGCGGCGTGCGGATCGGGATGTTCTGCAGATTGGGATCGCTGCTGCTCAGTCGTCCGGTGGCCGCGACCGCCTGGTTGAANGAGGTGTGCACGCGACCCGTTTCGGGGCGCACNAGTTGCGGCAAGGCGTCGACGTAGGTGCCTTTGAGTTTCTGGATGCCNCGCCACTCAACGATGAGTCGCGGCAACTCGTGCTGCTCGGCGAGCTCCTCGAGTACGTCGGCCGACGTGGAGGCGACCCGTGTTTTCCCGGTCTTCTTCCGGGACGGGAGCGCCAGCTTGTCGAACAAAATGGCCGAGAGTTGACGCGGCGAGTTGATGTTGAACTCCTCACCGGCCAACGTGAAAACCCGTGTCTGCAGGTCCGCGAGTTCGGCNTCCATCCGTTGCGACTGCCCCGCCAGCGCATCCGTGTCGACCCGTATGCCGTTGGTTTCGATCGCAGCCAGCACCGGCACCAGCGGATGTTCCAGTTCGCGATAGAGCGTTCCCAGTTTCTCGTCGTCAAGCTGGGCCCGTACCAGGTCCGCCCCCTGCAACGGCAAGTCGGCACGCTCGCAGGCAAAAGCCAACACCCCGTCGGGGGGGAGTTGGTCAAAGCCGGGTGCCTTGGCGCCCTTGCCTCGGACTGACTCGGTGGTCAGGGCCTGATAGCCNATCACTTCGAGCGCCACGGTCTCCAGCGTCGGCGTCGTGCGCGTCGCATCGAGGAGATAGCTCGCGAGCATCGTGTCGAACTCCAGGCCTCGGAGTTCGATGTCGCAGGCAGCCAGCCACAACAGCTCCCGTTTTAGGTCGTGTCCCACCTTGCGCACGTCCGAGTCTTCGAGCACCGGCCGTAGCGCGTCGAACACGGTGCGGTCATCGAGACTGCCGCTCAGGTCGAGCCCGTGACCCGCAAGCGGGATGTAGCAGGCCGACCGAGGAGTCGACGAGAACGACAATCCGACGATGCGGTCGCTGGACGGGGGCCCGGAGACGGTCAGCACGTGCAGCCCGAACCGGCCAGCCTCGCGCAAGGTCTTGGCCAGCGCGTCGAGGTCGCCGACCTCGTTGACGATTCGGTAATCCGTGACGACGGTCTCTGCTGTTGGCGCGTAGTNATTNAGCAGCGACTTGAATCCCAGNGCTGAAAACAGGGCGAAGCAGCGCTCGCGGTCCGGGCCGAGGTAGCGAAACGCCTCTGGTTCGTCCGGCACGGGGACGTCGAGCCGGATCTGGACGAGGTCGCGGCTGTGGCGAGCGTNGTCCGCATGTTCGGTCAGGGCCGTGCGATATTTCTTCTTCGGGAGCTCTGACGCCCGCGCGAGCAGTTCGTCGAGTGGGCCGAAGTTCGTCACCAGCTCCCGGGCACCCTTTTCGCCGATCCCGGGCACGCCCTTGATGTTGTCGCTGTTGTCGCCCATCAACGCCAGCACGTCGACGACCTGGTCCGGCCGNACGCCGAACTTCTCCTTCACCCGATCGGCGTCGTACCAGGTCCCGTCGTTTCGCGGGTTGAACACGCGGATGCGGTCGTTTACCAGCTGGAAAAAGTCTTTATCGCCCGTGACGATGACCACGTCGAGTCCAGTCGCCGCCGCGCGTGTGGCCAGGGTGCCGATGACGTCGTCGGCTTCGAAGCCCTGGTGGGTCACGATCGGGACACCGAGGGCTCGGCATGCCTCGTGCACGCCCTCGATCTGTTCAACGAGGTCTTCCGGCATCGGTCGCCGGTTGGCCTTGTACTCGTCGTCGAGCTGGTTGCGGAAAGTGGGTCCACGCAGGTCGAACGCCGCCGCCATGCGCTCGGGTTGGTGGTCGCTGATCAGCTTCCGGAGCATCGTAATGAAGCCGTAGACCGCGTTTGTCGAGCGCCCGTCCGGGCCCGTCAGGTCGCGGATGGCGTGATACGCCCGGTACATCTGGTTGTTGCCGTCAATGAGGACGAGGCGGGGAGAGGAGGACATGACGGCCGTCAGAGTATACCGGGACCGTCGATCGGGCGTTTCCAGGCGAGGCGCCCGTCTGGACGGCGTTGCTTCCTCGGTCACAGCCCACCTTGGCTGCTCCCTCGTCGCGCCTTGCCAGACGGGCGCCTCGTCGGAAAACCTACAGCAGCACGATGGTGCCGACACCGAGCCCGATCATCACCACTTGACGAACCGCGCCGACGTCCACGGCCTCCCGGTGCAGGCCCGGGATCAGGTCAGACATGGCGACATAGAGGAAGCTGCCGGCCGCGAACGCTAGCACGTAGGGGAGGGTGCCGGGAGCCGTGCCGGTCGCGATGTAGACCGCGCTGGCCCCCAACACGCAGGTCGATGCTGACACGGCGTTGAGCACGAAGGCGCGTGAGCGCGAGTACCCGGCGTCTAGCAGAATTGCGAAGTCACCCACCTCTTGCGGGATCTGGTGGGCCGCGACTGCCACGGCCGTGGTGAGTCCCAGCGGAAGCGACGTGAGCACGGCCGCGCCGATGATGGCGCCGTCGGTGAAGTTGTGCAGTCCGCCGCCGATCAGAATCAGCGTGGCGCTGGTCTCGTGCGCGTCGCAGTCGGCGGTGTGACAGTGCCGCCAGAGGACCAGCTTTTCAAGCATGAAGAACGTCAGGATGCCTGCGAGGAGTGCGCCCAGCGCCGCCGGCGCCTGGAGCGACTCGAGCGCCTCCGGAACGAGCTTGAGCAGCGCGACCCCGAGCAACGTGCCCACGGCATAGCTGATGAGGTCGGGGACGATCTGTAGTCGCGCGCTGCGCCGGAGCAGCAGCAGCGGGGATGCGAGCAGCACGCCGCCCCCGCTGCCGACAAGACTGAGACCGACTGCTGCGAGCAATTCCACGCGCCGGATGATAGCAGAGGGTTGCGTGGCGGTTTCGGGCGACGCGAATACTCGCCCACCACTCGTCAGGGCGAGGCCGTATACCCCCTTCGGGCTCGGACCCGGTAGGCTGAGTTTCGCACCTCGACCCGGATGGCGTGCCAGCCACCGTCCTGTTCCGACGGGGATGGATAGCCCAGGTAGTACTGTTGGCTCAGTTCGCGGGCGATACCGGCGGTGGCCGGGTCGAGATCCCCGGCGTCTCGGACGATCTCCGTCCGGCCGCCGCTGTCGTCGGTCAGGTCGCGCAGCGCGGACACGTTCACCCTGTCATCCTGATTCCCGCCCCCCGCGGTGCGTCCCCGTGGAAACTGGGGCGCCTGGCGTCTGCCGCCCGGAAATGGAAAGGGGCTGGGGATGCGTCCGGGAGACGGGATGGGGACGGACCGACCACGGGGGTTCCAACCGGTGCGACGCGCATCGCCGTCGATCCCGATGGCATAGACGAGCGCCTCGCTTTTTCGGATGAGCTGGCGAAGGCTTCTGAGGTCGATCTCGCTGTTCGTGTCGTTGCCGTCGGAGATGACCAGCAGCGCCTTCTTCCGATGTTGTCCTTCCGCGACACTGGGTAATGATTCCGCCACGGCGTCGTACATCGCCGTACCGCCTCGAGGACGAATACCGCGGAGGGCGCGACTGAGGAGGTCCCGGTCGGCGGTCCAGTCCTGAAGCAACTCGGGCGTGTAGTTGAACTCGTACAAGAAGATCTCGTCATCCGGAGCCAGCAGGTCGTACAGGAAGCGGTCGAGGGCGGTGCGGGCCGCGTCCATTTTCCGGCCTTCCATGCTGCCGCTCGTGTCGAGCGCGATACCCAAGCTGACCGGTACGCGCTCGTTGCTGAATTGGGTGACCTCCACCTCTTCGCCATCCTCGTAGATGGTGAAGTCGTCCTGGGTGAGTCCGGGGACGAACCGTCCGCGGGCGTCAGTGACCGTCGCGGTGACGTTGATCAGGTCGACCCCGGTGCGGAAGACGAACCGTTGGGCGTCGGCAGAGGCCTGCGGGGCCGGGTTGGCATCTCGGGGCGGTTGCTGACCGGTCAGGACAATCGGGATCGCCGCTAGCGCGAGCACGGCACACCTCAGACGGGTGCTCATGGCTGATCTCCAGCCACTGGCGGCGTGGTCGCGTCAGGCGTTTCTCGGCGATCAATATGTGGGACACCACTCTGGTCCTGCGCGAAACTGATCCGATAGCGGTTGATGCGGTCGGCGTCTGGCATCGAAATCGTGAATGGCGTCTCGCTGCCCGGGGCCAGCGCTCGCACTGGTAGCGGTGTCTGCCCGGTCCCGATAAGCGTGCCATCCCGATCGAAGACGCTGGCCATGACGCTCAGACGTCCTCGGTCCACGCCGTCGGTCGGGTTTCGCACGGCCCCGCTTATGGCCAGATACTCACCCTGCTTGGCGTGCGCGAGCGAGAGCCGCTCGACGGGTGCACGTTCGGACAGGACGGGTGGAGAGGTGTCGCGGCCAGACAGCATCGCGACGGTTCCCAGCGCCAGGACGACCCCCACCCCGGCAATAGTGGCCAGGAACGGACGCAGCGACACCGAAGGGTCAGTCACTGCGGCCAACAGCCGGCGTGAGCGCGGCTCAGTTGGTGGGTCTGGCGCGGCCGTTTCGAGAGGCGAGGGCGGGACCCGCCCGTGCGTGTGCGGTCCGGATGACACATCGCTCGAGGGGTCCAGGAGGCGCCCGAGCTGGGTCAACAGCGAGGCGACCCGGGCGTCCGAACGGCGGCGCTCTTCCCGAATGACCCGCCAGGCCACGATGCCCATGGCGAAGGCCATCGTCAACGAGACCGCGGTCACACTGACCAAGGCAATATCGATCGTTTCTCCCATGCTGGTGTCCCACTGACCGCTAGCGCAGTCTGAATTCCACCGCCATTTCGACGAGTACCGCGACCGGCGTGCCATGTCGCAGCGCCGGTGAGAATTGCCACTGTTGCGCCGCGGCGACAGCGCGTTCGTCCAGCCCGGCCCCGAGTCGTCGTATCACGCGCACGTCGGTGACGGTGCCGTCGGCGGTCACGACCATCCCAGCAGTAACTCTCCTTCGAGGCCCGCTCGGCGCGCCTGTGGCGCTGTCGGTGGGCGTTGGTTCAGACAGAGTCATACCCATTCCACCAAGAAGCAAAAGCCTTGCCCTCACCTTGGCTCGCGCCGCGCTACCGACTTATGCAGTGAATCATGGTTACAGGGCACTAATTGGCGAGCAGCCCATGGGAGACACCTGTGTGCTCTCTAGAGGTCAGGCGGCCAGTTGGGGACAGCGCCTGAAAATCGCTCCAGGACGCGTCTCTACTCGGCCGCGTCGGGCTTCAGGCCCTCGGTGAACAGCAGCCCGTCTCGCTCGGCGAGCGTGCGCACCGGCTTGAAGCCCTCGGCCAGGAGCGCCGCCTCCGCACCACCGTGCGTGCGGTAGTGGGGGTCGAGCGTTCGGCCTGAAAACAGCGCGCCGAGCCCGCCGCGCGGAGCGGATTCGATCACCAGGCACCGTCCGCCGACACGCAAGACCTGTCGCGCGCCCTGCAGCGCACCGACACGCTCGTGGGGCCGCATGCCTCCGATCAGCTCCGGGATGACGACGACATCGAACCAGCCCTCGGCGAAAGGCGGCGCACGCAGCGGTGCGACTTTTACGTCGACCAGCACCCCGCGAGACCCCGCCGCTTGGGTGAGCGTCTCACCGGCACTGTCGTCGGGGACCAGCGCCGAGGCCTGTCCATTCAGACCGACCACCGCGGCCAGACGGGCGATGAGGTCGGGGGCGCTTCCACCAATCTGCAACACGCGGTTGTCCAGCCGGAGCCCGACCATGGACACCCGAAGGTCCGATTCCTTCTTGAGTCGCTTGAATATCGGCATGGCGTGGCGGCGTGGACCGACCCGTGGCCGGCCCAGACAGCGCAAAGTGCTCCGTGGCCCGGTTATCGGTTCCCGGAGNCTACTGGGCGCCATGATATAGTGGCGCGCCTTGAAACACCCGATTGAAATCGCCCCAGCCACAGGGAAGCTCGGCGTCATGCTGGTCGGCATGGGCGCCGTCAGCACGACGTTTATCGCCGGCACGCTGCTCATCAAGAAGGGCCTGGCGCTGCCGATCGGCTCACTCGCCGAGATGGGGACCGTGCGCCTCGGCAAACGAACCGAGGGTCGGTCGCCGCTCATCAAGGATTTCGTGCCGCTGGCCGGNCTCGACGACCTTGTGTTCGGCGCCTGGGACATCTTCGAGGAGAACGGCTTCGAGGCGGCCACCACCGCCGGCGTCATCGAGCCGGCGTTGTTGGAGAAGATTCGCCCCGAACTCGAAGCGATCAAGCCGTGGCCGGCGGTGTTTGACCAGAAGTATGTGAAGAGACTCATGGGCACCAACATCAAGACCGGTGCCAATAAACTCGAGCTCGCCGAGCAGGTCCGCGAGGATATCCGTCGGTTTAAGGAGACCCGAGAGCTCGACCGGGTCGTGATGATCTGGTGCGGCAGTACCGAGATTTTCCTCACGTCGGGCGACGCGCACCAGTCGGTCGAGGCCTTCGAGGCCGCGATGCAATCGAACGACGACGCGATCGCTTCCAGCATGGTGTACGCCTATGCCGCGCTGAAGGAGGGGATCCCGTATGCGAACGCGGCGCCCAATCTGAGCGCCGACTTCCCGGCCCTGGACCAGCTGGCCATCGACAACGGCTCACCGGTGTGCGGAAAGGACCTGAAGACNGGTCAAACGTTAATCAAGACCATCATCGCTCCGGGCCTCAAGGCGCGGCTGATTGGCGTGGCGGGGTGGTATTCGACCAACATTCTCGGGAACCGCGACGGCGAAGTCCTTGACGACCCCGAGTCGTTCAAGACCAAGGAAGAGAGCAAGAAGTCAGTGCTGGATTACATACTCCAGCCAGATCTCTATCCGACGCTCTACAAGGACCTGAGCCACGTCGTGCGGATCAACTACTACCCGCCGCGGGGCGACAACAAAGAGGGCTGGGACAACATTGATCTCGTCGGGTGGCTCGGGTACCCGATGCAGCTAAAGATCAACTTCCTGTGTCGCGACAGCATCCTGGCCGCACCGATTGTNCTGGACCTCGTGCTCTTCCTNGACTTGGCGAAACGGGCCGGTATGNGCGGCATTCAGGAATGGCTGTCGTTCTATTTCAAGAGTCCGGTGCATGCGCCTGACGTGTACCCCGAGCACGACCTCTTCATCCAGCTCATGAAGCTGAAGAACACGCTTCGATTCATGCGCGGCGAGGAGCTGATCACCCATCTCGGCCTCGAGTACTACGACTAACCCCCCGCCCGTGTCTCCCGCGCTGCTCCAGCCTGTGCTGTTCGGCGGTTTGTTCATGGGGGTGCTCTCAGCGCTCCCGATCATTTCGATCGGTAACTGCTGCTGCCTGTGGATCATGGGCGGCGGCGTGGTGACCTCGTATCTGACGCAGCACGCCAAGACCGACCCGATTCAGCTCGGCGAGGGTGCGTTCGGCGGGTTGTTGGCCGGCGTGCTGGGGGCGGTCGTATACGCCATCGTGTCGGTGCCTGTGTCACTCGTCACCGCGCCGATCCAGCGAGGCCTCCTGGAGGGGTGGATGAACTCCGCCGCCGACGTACCGCCCGAAGCGCGCGAGACGCTCGAATGGTTCTCGGAGAACAGCGGCGTACTCGGTGTGCTCTTCGGTTTCATCCTGATGCTTGTGGTGGGCATGGTGTTCACGACTCTGGGCGGTCTGCTTGGCGCTCTCATCTTCCGCTCGTCTCCTCCCGTCGCCCCCCCCGCGCCCCCTCCGCCCCCCGCGTCGACGCTGTAGCCCGTCCGGAGAACGCTCCACCCCTATCGTTCCTATCCAGGTCTGACGACAACCCGAGTGTACGGCCACGCGTAGGGACGGCCACCCTCGAGACGAGGGGAACGGGTCGGTTTGTCGCGGGCGCGCCTGAATGCGTTGTTCCGCGGTCACAAATACCCAATTTGCTTCCTAGGCACGCCTTTTCAGCCGCGNGCCAGTTCCGCTGGTTCCCTGGGTGTCCATCACCCATGAGCTTCGACCGTTGATTCGGGAGGAGGCGGCCGCTTATGTGCGGGCATCGGGTGGCGATTGCCTCTGGCGGGGCTTCTGCGGGCGAGGCACGGGCGGTGTTCCAGCCACAGGCACTCCACGCGATTCACCGGCTGTCGGGCGGCATTCCTCGAACCATCAACCTGCTCTGCGACCGTGCCCTGACGGCGGGGTGTGCCGGAGGGAGGCGGGTGATCGACCCGTTGCTGGTTCGTCGGGCCGCCGAGAGTCTCGACCTGCCGCGAAACACCCGGTCAGCGCCGCCACTCTTGACCCGTCTGCGCCGCCGTGTCGCCTCAGCCGCTATGGCGTCCGGGCTGTCCGGTCCGCGCTCATCGGCGCTACTGGCGTTGGCCTACGGTAACTGGCGGCTGGGGGTGTCGTGGCGCTGTCGCCTACCCCGCCGGTGGTTCGAATCGGCCCGATGAGTGAACCAAATCCCACTCCCCGTCGTCTGACCAGACGAGATGGTGTGAATCTGGGAGATACTGAAGTGGTTGNGCGCGTCCGGCGGCGCACACAANGGCTCCCACACGTNTCCCGCCTCACNGCGTGGCTCAANCGTCGCTGATGCCCGATCTTCTCCCTCTTCGCCTGACGCACTATCCAGCGACGTGTCGCGCAGAGCTCACCTCGGGAACCGGACGGATAGGACGATAAATGGCACTGATCGAAACTCGTGATCTGTGGAAGACGTACACGATGGGGAGCGAGGAGATTCACGCTCTGCAAGGTGTGTCCATGGAAATCGAGCGGGGTGAGTACGTGGCAATCATGGGACCGTCCGGGTCCGGCAAGTCGACCTTCATGAATCTCGTGGGGTGCCTCGATACGCCCAGCAAGGGCAGCTACCTGCTCAACGGTCACGAAGTGCGGACGATGGACGACGACGAGTTGGCGCGGATCCGGAACGAAGAGATTGGGTTCGTCTTTCAGACGTTCAACCTGCTTCCCCGTGCTACCGCGCTCCACAACGTGGAGTTGCCGCTCGTGTACGCCGGCGTTTCCGGCTCGGTCCGGCGTGACCGCGCACTTGAGGCGTTGGAGCGCGTGGAGTTGGGAGATCGCGTGACACATCAGCCGAACCAGCTGTCCGGTGGACAGCGGCAGCGCGTGGCCGTGGCACGGGCCTTGGTCAACAACCCGTCCATCCTGCTGGCCGATGAGCCCACGGGCAACCTCGATTCGAAGACGGGTCTCGAGATCATGGCGCTCTTCGAGCGGCTGCANGGCACCGGGAACACCATCGTCCTGATCACCCATGAGCCTGACGTGGCCAAGTATGCGCACCGGGTGATTCATCTGCGAGATGGGCTGGTCGAACGGGACGTGCGCCAGTCCCACCGTTCTCCAGCCATGGGCGTGCCCTCCTAGGGGGTTTTCGGAAAACCTAGCAGCGTGCGGAAAAACGATCCAGGGCGGTTTCCTGTCAGAGGTGCGGNACATAAGTCGTGAGCGCAACATTCCGACTGACCGCGTTGTTCCTCAGTCACAAATGCCCAATTTGCTCCCTCGTCTCGCCTTGTCAGTCGGGCGCCGCACCCCCAACTTGAGCACCGAACCTCTGAGACGGAACACTAGAATCCGTCTTCTCGATACTCACCGAACACGGCCCGGAGCGTGTCGGCGATCTCGCCCACCGTGGCCCGTGCTTCGACCGCGGTGATGATCGGTGGCATGAGATTCGTGCCGTCCTGCGCGGCGCGGGTCACCGCGTCCAGCGCCAAGCCCGAACGGACACCGTCACGCGATGCGCGCAGTTGAGCGACGCGGTCACGCTGGTCTTGTTCCACCGCTGGGTCGATTCGCAGCACGTCGATGCCGGCCGGTGCCTCGTCGGTGTACCGATTCATGCCGACCACGACCCGTTCNCCGCTGTCGATCTCTTGCTGATGCCGGTAGGCCGATTCTTGAATCTCGCGCTGAATCACGCCGCGCTCAATCGCTTTCAGCGTGCCGCCATCGGCCTCGATCCGCTCCAGCCACGCCGCGGCCTCACGTTCAATCGTGTTGGTCAGCGACTCGATCGCATAGGACCCGGCAAACGGGTCGACCGTATTGATGACACCGGTTTCCGAGGCGATGACCTGTTGTGTGCGCAAGGCAATCTGCGCAGACGTTTCGGTCGGCAGTCCCAGCGCTTCGTCGCGTCCATTACAGTGCAACGACTGCGTACCACCGAGGACCGCGGCCATTGCCTGGAGCGCCACGCGCACGATGTTCGTATCCGGCTGCTGCGCCGTGAGCGTGCTCCCGGCCGTCTGGGTATGAAAGCGTAGCTGCTGGGCGCGTGGTTCGGTGGCTCCGAACCGGTCTCGCATCACGCGCGCCCAGAGCCGCCGTGCCGCTCGAAACTTCGCCACTTCTTCCAGGAAATCGTTGTCAGCGGAGAAGAAGAACGACAAGCGGCGACCGAAGAGGTTGACGTCGAGGCCGGCCTCCACCGCGGCCTCGACATAGGCGATCGCGTGCGCGAAGGTGAACGCCACCTCCTGTATCGCCGTCGCGCCGGCCTCTCGAATGTGATAGCCGCTGATAGAGATGGGGTGCCAGCCTGGCAGTTCGGCGCCGCAGTAGGCGACCACGTCGGTCACGATGCGCAGCGACGGCCGCGGCGGAAAGATATACGTGCCACGGGCCACGTACTCCTTCAAGATATCGTTCTGAACCGTGCCCGCGATCGTGCGTGGCTCAACCCCCTGCCGTCGTGCCGTGGCGACGTACAGCGCGAGGAGGATGATGGCGGTGGCGTTGATGGTCATCGACGTCGAGACCCGGTCGAGCGGGATCTCGTCGAACAGCAGCGCCATATCTTCGATGGAGTCAATGGCGACACCGACTCGACCCACCTCGCCCGCCGCCAGGGGGTGGTCCGAGTCATGCCCGATCTGCGTTGGCAGGTCGAAGGCCACGCTCAAGCCGCTGACCCCCTGGTCCAGCAGATACCGATAACGCCGATTCGACTCGTCAGCGGTGCCGAATCCCGCGTACTGACGCATTGACCACAGTCGGCNCCGGTACATCGTGGGGTAGATGCCGCGGGTAAAGGGAAACACTCCGGGGCCCCCGAGCGCGTCCGCAGGATCCAAGTCCGAAAGCTGCTGCGGCGTGGTGGTGTTCGAGGCCATGGTAGGGCGATTGTAGTGGATCGGAGTGTGGGTGGTCCCGCGAGGACACTGAACACAATGGGNACGTGTGTTTCGGTCAGTGGCCTTGGTCGCACCGTCGCGTCGGGTGGTCAGTCCCGACATGGCCTCGGTCGCGCCGCCAATCGTGACCGTCATCTCCTTGACACAACAATATATGGCGTCTAGTATTGCGTTCGGCCACTAGATTTAGTTGTATCCCCTATCAACACTTCCTATCAAGAGATGGCTCTGGTCCGGTCTCCAGAATCACCCACGCGCGAGACGCAGTCCGCCCGGCCAGGCGGAAACGTGCAGTTCCTATCAGGTGACCGCGGTGCAATGTTCGTCGACGCCGGCGAGGAGGTCCCAGGATGGACGATGTCGTGAATCGGTTGTCGCGTGAGTTAGCGGACGCCATGGCTGCCGCTGTTGCCGATGACCCTCGGGTGGAGGCGTGTCATGAGCGGGCCAAAGCGTCGGGCTATGACATGAAAGTCTCGCTCGAAGCCGTGATCGGTTTCGCGAACCGGACCAAGGAGCAAGCGCTGGCCAAGGTCGGCGTGGCCGTCGACCAAGCGGCCCCGGTCCCGAAAGAGATCGGTATGAGCTCCAACGATCGGCGATTCCTCCGGTCGCTTCGTATCGCCGCCGACGACATCAAGCAACCGACCGACTGAATACCGACCGGTTTCCAAGGCCGGGCGTCGCGCTTCGGAAACCGGCGCTCGGCGGGCGCGCGACAATGCGCGCCCCGCAGGCGCGGAGTGGGGGCTCCCAGGGGTCCCGCGTAGCGCCTGCGGGGGGTTCGGGGCGCAGCCCCGTCTAAATAAAGTCCCGGAGGTCGCGGCCCGTCATNTCCGGCGGCGGTTCCAGTCCGAGCACCGCGAGCATTGTGGGGGCGACGTCGCGGAGGGCGCCGTCCCTCAACCGCATATCGGCCCGCACGCCCGGTCCAATGAGGACCACTGGCACCGGNTTGGTGGTGTGGGCGGTGTGTGGGCCGCTGCGCGCCGCGTCCCACATCTGCTCCGCNTTGCCGTGGTCGGCGGTGATGATGACGGTGGCTCGCGCGCCGTGCGCCGCGGTCATGATACGGCCGAGGCAGCGGTCCAGTGCCTGGACGGCGGTCACGGTCGCGTCGAGATCCCCCGTGTGCCCCACCATGTCCGCGTTGGCAAAATTGCAGATGACGACATCGTGGCCGCCCTGTTCCAGATCCGCCACCAGGTGGTCGGTGATGCCAGCGGCGCTCATTTCCGGCTGTAGATCGTAGGTTGGTACCGTCGGTGACGGCACCAGGATTCGCTCCTCACCGCTGGCCGGTTGCTCTTCGCCGCAGTTNAAGAAGTAGGTCACATGCGCGTATTTTTCCGTCTCCGCCAGTCTCAGATTGGTTCGACCATGGGCGGTCAAGACCTCAGCNAGGCTGCCGGAGAACGTTTGTGGATCAAAGACAACCGGGAGACGGAAGGTGGCGTCGTACTCGGTCAGTGTCGCCACGAGGAGCGTGGGTGGCGCGGTGCGCTCGAATCCGTCAAAGTCGCTGAACGCCAGAGCTCGCGTCAGCTGGCGCGCNCGATCGGCCCGGTAGTTGAAGAAGAGGACGGCGTCCTCGTTCCGCAGCAGGCCGACCGGCTGCTGGTNCGCATCAGTGATGACGCAGGGGTCGATAAATTCGTCAGTCGTGCCTCTGGCGTAAGCCTGTTCGACCAAGGCGACCGGGTCCTGGCCGTGCTCGCCGACGCCTCGAGTCATGACCTCGTAGCCCCGTCGGGTACGCTCCCAGCGCTGGTCCCGATCCATCGCGTGGTAGCGCCCGCAGATCGTCGCGATCCGGCCAATTCCGACCTTGGCGCAGACGTTCTGGAGGACCCCGAGGTAGGCGGCGCCCCCGGTCGGGGCGGTGTCGCGGCCGTCCGTGATGGCGTGGATGAAGACTCGTCGCACGCCGCGGTCGGCCGCGAGCCGGATCAGCGCGTGCAGATGCCGTTGATGAGCGTGCACACCACCGTCCGACAACAGACCGACGAGATGAAGGGCTCGACTCCCGGTCTTACAGGTGTCAAAGACCCGACTGATGGTCTGGTTTCTCGAGAGGTCACCGGNGGCAATCGCCTGGTCGATGCGGGTGAGGTCCTGGAACACGACCCGTCCCGCGCCCAGGTTCATGTGTCCCACCTCGGAGTTGCCCATTTGACCCNCTGGCAGCCCGACCGCTTCGCCGCACGTGGTGAGCAGCGACGAGGGATACCGCTCCCGAAGCTCGCGATAGATCGGGGTTCGAGCCTGGAGAATCGCGTTACCGTCCCGCTCGGTACTCTCGCCCCATCCATCCAGGACGATGAGCACCACGGGCGACCCTGGATGCTTCGTGACGGTCGACATGGTGGTCAGTGTGAGAGGTCGCTCTCCGGCACCTCGAGATCTTGTCCCCGTGCCGCGCCTCCATCTGGCGTATCGCTGCTCCCTGAACGGCGCGGGACTTGCTTCGCCNGGGAGTAGCGGCCCGCGGTGCAAGGAGCCGTGAAGCAGCGGATGATACCACGCCGTGCGCGAGAGGGTCGTGGGGTGAAGCGGGTCGAAAAGTTCTGTTTTNGTAATGAATTACGCGGAGTTTCGTGCGTTTGACTTGTTCCTTTACGGTCACCTATGATCCAACAAGACACGTCACTATCTTCGCCTAACGCCGCGCTCCGAGGAGACACCCGCGCCATGATGTCGATTGGTCGCTGCCGTCCGGCGTGGCTTTCCCTCTGCGTCGCGCTGGTGTGCATCATCGCCACCGCTTCCCTCGGCTACGCTCAAGACGAGCCCANCGAGGCCCAGCAGCAGGAATATGTGTCGCTCGCGACGATCGTCGGGGCGGCCCTGCAGGGGCAAATCGTACCAACCGGTGAACCGTTTGGTTGGGCGAATGACTTCTTGAAGAGCAGTGACCAGACCACCTTCGTGCCGTTCACGCTGTCCATCGAGCGGACCAAGGTGACCACGCCCGGCGCCGCGCTGTACCTCTTCGTGTCCGAGCGGGGCGCGAAGGCCACCGCCGGCGCCGACGGGGCGCCCACGCAGCTCCCCATGCCCGTGTTCGAGGACGCGTATCACCTGGAATTGGGCGCCCCAAACGCCGAAGGTTTCTACCAGGTGCGTCGTGGATTCTGGGCGCCCGCTGGCGACTACGATGTGTATGTCGCGCTGAGCGAGAGCGGGGTGCCTGACGGGACCGAGGNCAAGACGATGATGCTGAAGAAGCCATTGTNGGTCCCGAACATGTGGTCCAATCAGCTCTCGACTAGCACCGTCATCCTGGCCGAGCGGGTCGAGTCGCTCTCCGAACCGCCGCCACCCGAGCAGCAGCTGTCGAACCCGTATACCTTGGGGGCCCTGCGTATCGTCCCCAAAGACACGCGCGACTATTTTGCCAGCGAGGACCTCTCGATGGTGTTCCTCGTCTACAACGTGGGTCTGGCCACGACGGGCATGCCGGACGTCAATGTCGACTACACTTTCACGACGCGCGGCGTGGCCGGTGATGAACTCTTCAACGTGACGAATCCGCAGGCGTTCAACGCGCAGACACTCCCGGCCGGTTTTGACATGGCCGCGGGGCACCAACTGGTCGCGGGTCAGGCGGTACCGCTGAGCGCGTTTCCGGCCGCCGACTATCGACTTGAGATCAAGGTCACCGACAATACGAACGGCGCGTCTCTGATCCACAACGTGGATTTCACCGTGTCCGCGTCCTGATCAGGCGTCACCACTGACCTATCGTTACGACACATCACGANACCTCGAAAAGANGGCACCATGGTTCGTTCGCAGCAGATGCTCGTTGTCGTCGTCGTCGCCACCCTGGGCGGGGCCGCCGTTGAGGCGACGGCCGGGCAGCGGGCCCAGACCGTCGCCGCTGATGAGGTNTTGGCGANGCGGACGGCGGCCGTACCGGCCGGNCGCATCGNAGGGNCGGTGGCGGATGCGGCCGGCAGACCGCTCGANGGTGCCATGGTCTCCGCGTTCGGACCATCAGGTGCCGAACTCGCGGTGTCCGATCGGACCGGGCGCTTTCTGCTGGGATCGTTGGCGCCGGGTGGCTATCTGGTACAAGCGCATTTATCTGGATTNGTGGCGTCGCCGCGCGAGTTGATCGAGGTAGCGGCACAAACACCCTCGCCGCATACCATCACGCTGAGCCGGGTTGGTCCGGAGGTCACCGCCGAGGCCACCGTCGGGGTGGTCCGGTGGTCTNCCCAGGGTGGAGAGCCGGACGTTCCCGGCGAGACGGCCGAGGAGCCAGACAGCACCGCGAGTGCGGCGCCCCACGATCACAGCTCAAAGGCGTGGCGACTGCGTCGGGCCCGGCGGAGCGTGCTCAAAACGGCTGACTCATGGGTAGCGGCCGGCGCGCCGGTGACGTCTGGTGACTACGGGGTCGGCGCCGTCGCCCTTCTGGCCGCGCGCCGCGGTCTGTCGAGGTCTCGCTTCACACCGGGGCTGGGCGACCTGCCGATGTCCGGGCAGGTCAATCTGCTGACCCGCGGGATGAATCTCCTGACAGGAGAGGCCCGGACGGCGAACATCGCCAACGTCTCGGTCGGCGCCCCGGTCTGGAACGGGGACTGGTTGGCGAAAGGTGCCATGACTACGGGGATGGTCTCGTCCTGGGTCGCGTCGGGCGCCTATCGGTCAGACAGCCGCGGTCCTCATCATCTCGGCGTCACGGCATCCTATGGTCGCCAGCGGTACGAGGGCGGCAACCCGGCGGTGTTGACCGTCGCCTCCGAGAGCCGATACGCCGCCAGCTTCGGGGTCACCGATGTCTGGATCGTGTCGCCGCTGTTGTCGCTGGAGTACGGTGGCCGGTATTCGACGTACGGGTACATCGAGGAAAACGCGCTGTTCAATCCGCGCCTCGGATTCACCGTGACCCTGGTGCGGGGAACTCGCGTGCGGGTGGTCGCGTCGCAAGAGCACGTGGCACCCGGCGCCGAAGAGTTCCTGCCACCGTCCCAATCGGGGCTGTGGTTGCCGCCCGAGCGGACATTCTCNGCCCTCTCGTCCCAGGGCGGTTTGCATCCCGAACGCACTCGGCACCTTGACGTCGCCCTCGAACACGACCTGACGGAACACTACGTCGTCGGCGTGCGTCGCTTCTATCAGGATGTGCGCGACCAGATGTCAACGTTGTTCGGGGTTGATGTGATTGGCCTCGCTCCGACCGGACACTACGACGTGGCCCGGGCCGGTGCGGTATCGAGTCAAGGGTGGGTGTTCACGCTCAAACGGGAACTGGGCGACCGGGTGACCGGATGGGTCGATTACACGATCGCTGACGCTGAATGGACGCAGGCTGGTGTGGACGTGGCCCTGAGCGCGGCCGCACCTGGGGCGATGCGCCCGGCCCACGAACGATTCCACGACATCAGCGGGATCATCGAGACCGAGATTCCCGAAACGGATACTCGCGTGTTCGTGCGCTGCCGTGTGAGCACCGCTTTCGCGCGCGCCGACCTTGGCCAGCCGATCGGGGCCGATGCCAGATTTGACGTGCGGGTCAACCAGGCGTTGCCTTTCTCACCGTTCGACGGCAGTCGGTGGGAGGTGCTCTTGGCGGTGCGCAGCCTGTTCTTCGAACCGCGCGATGTGGCCTCCCTGTTTGATGAGCTNTTGGTCGCTCGCTCTCCGAAGCAGGTTGTCGGCGGTCTCGTCGTACATTTCTAGTCTCCTGTAACCGTGATTCCCCCACTCCGTCACGACGTNCAGTTATTTGGATATAACATCCATGTTATTGGACGGCTGGAATCAGCCAGAANGACATTCCAGCTGTAACACCATGACTGCCCTGGTGTTGCGNCCTGGGACGTCGTNGCGGAANAGCCTTTGCCTCAAAGAACATAGCCTGAAGTGCAACGGGCTGTGCCCGACACGCCGCAGATGACTCGCACCCCTGCCGTCCTGATCGGACCTATCCGGTGGAACGTCTGGGGACCGCCCTCGCTCGCGGTCGCCCTCGTCGCGGCCCTGATCACTCTCGCTGGCGCCAACGTGGTGGTTCGGGTGAACTGGACCGAGGTGGTCGATGGCGTCCTCTGGGTGGATCGGGCGGAGGCCGTCACCGCCCTCGAGATCGGTCCTGGAGAGGCTGGCGAGGCGGCCGGTATCCAGGTCGGCGACCTGTTGCTGGCCATTGATGGCGACCTGGTCGATTCGGCCGCCGATGTGGTGGCACACCTGCATTCCGGACGGGACGATGCACCGCTGATGTACACGCTGCTGCGTCTCGGTGAGGAACAACTGCTCGAGGTCTCGCTGCAGCCCGTGCCGGCCGGGCAGACGNAGATCTACTTCGTCCTCGTCGGGATCGGCGTCTTTACCCTTCTGGTGGGCGCCTCGGTCCGGTTGCGACGACCGGGGAAACAGGCGACCCTCCACTTCTTCTGGCTCAGCGTCGCGTTCTTCGGCGCCTTCGCCTTCTCCTTCAGCGGCCGACTCGATCGGCTCGACTGGGTGTTTTATTGGGCGGACACTATCTCGATCCTCGTGCTCGCCCCGTTGTTCGTGCACTTCGCCTTGGTGTTTCCCGAGCGGGCGCCCGGTTGGATTCAGGAACACTTGGGCCGTCTGATGCTGCCGATCGTGTATGCGCCCGCGGTGGTGTTGGGCCTGACGCAGATGGTGGTCGTGGCCGGTGACGCCACTGGCGGGGTGTTCACGACGCGTGTCGAAGCGGTTGAGCGGCTGGAGTTCGGCTATCTGGCGGGCTGCGTGGTCGTCGGGCTGGCGTTGATGATCTTGACGCTGCGGCGGGTGCCGTCGGTCACCTCCAAACGCCAGCTGCGGTGGATTGTGTGGGGCGCCGTGCTTGGCGGGCTGCCGTTCGCGTTGGGCTATGCCTTCCCCTGGGCGCTCGGTTTCAATTCGGCGCCGCTCGACTTGACTGCCATTCCGCTGAGCCTGATTCCCCTGGCCTTCGCCTTCGCGATCGTCCAATACCGCTTGCGCGATGTCGAGGTGATCATCAAGCGCGGACTGGTCTATACCGTCGCCGTGTCCGCCATGGTGGCGATCTATTTCGTCCTGTCGAATCTAGCCAGCGCGATGTTCCTGCACGAGGGTGACGAGCACGACTCGATCATCGCGTTGCTCGCGACGGCGGTGGTGGTGCTGGTGGCGAGCCCGGTGAAGAATGCCATTCAGGCGATGCTTGACCGCGCCTATTACCGCGATCGCTATGACTATCGTCGTGCGTTGGTGGAGTTTGCCCGCGACCTCAACTCTGACCTCGACCTCAACCGTCTGGCCGAACGGCTGGTCAACCGGGTGACCGAGACCCTGGCCATCGAACATACGTTGCTGATGCTGGCGCCGCCGGAACAGGCGGGGACCTTCACGCCGTTCCACGCGAGCGGCCTCGTCGACGCGGCCGATTGGCCGTCGCTGGAACGCGCCTCGAGTATCGGCGCGCGACTGGTCGGTCACCACACGGTCATGCTCGACGACCCGGCCTCCGTCCCTCGCCATCACAACGCCGAAGTGGCCTCCTGGCGGGAGCGTGGGATCCACTACTTCGTGCCCTGCATCGCAGAAGAGGGGACCATCGCCGTGTTGGCGCTGGGCCGCAAGCCGAGTGGCGAACCGCTGAGCAGCGAGGACGTCGCGCTGCTGTCGGCCGTGGCTGGTCAGGTGGCGACCGCCATTGAGAACGGTCGGCTCTACACGCAGCTTCAGGTGAAAGCGGCGGAGGTCGACCGCATCCGTGAGTTCAACGAGAATATCGTCGAGTCGCTGAACGACGGCCTGGTAGTGCTCGACCTTGACGATCGGGTACTGCGGTGGAATGCGGCCCTCGAGCGTTTGTATGGTGTGACACATGAGACCGCCGTGGGCGAGTTGCTGGCCGATCTCTTTGACGCGGCCTTCACCGACCGATTGCGGCAGGCTCGGGGTGACCAGCCAGACGGAACCGCGCTGTATCGGGTCCCCCTCGTCTCGCGTCATGAGGAAGAGCCACACCACCTGCTCCTCAACGTCGCCCTGGCGCCGTTGCGGAATCCAGAGGGTGACACTTCTGGCACCATGATCATTCTCGAGGACATTACGGCCCGCGTGCAGCTGGAAGAGCAGTTGCAGTTGTCCGACAAGATGGCGTCGATCGGACTCCTGGCCGCCGGCGTGGCCCACGAGGTCAATACGCCGCTCACCGGCATTTCGAGCTTTACGCAATTGCTGCTCGAGAGCACGGAGCCGGACGACCCGCGCACGCCACTCCTCGAGAAGATCGAGCGACAGACATTCAGGGCCGCGAAGATCGTCAACGGGCTGCTCAATCTAGCCAGACCCGGCGGGTCCGACGCCGCCGGTCCGGTCGACGTCAACGTGATCATCAACGACGTTATGACGTTGCTCGAGCATCAGCTCCAGACCGCCAATATCCAGATTCACCGTCAACTTTCTGCGACCCCGACGGTCGTACAGGGGATCGAATTCAAGCTGCAGCAGGTGTTCCTGAATCTGTTCTTGAACGCGCGCGATGCGATGCCTACCGGCGGGTGGCTCTCGGTGACCTCCCATGTCGAGGATGGGCAGGCCGTGATCGAGGTGGCCGACACCGGTTCCGGTATCTCCGGTGACGCGCTCACTCGTATCTACGACCCCTTTTTCACCACCAAAGCGGTTGGGCAGGGGACGGGATTGGGGCTGTCGATCACCTACGGTGTGATTCAGGAGCACCATGGGTCGATCGAGTGCAAGAGCGGGAAGGACAAGGGAACGCGGTTCATCGTGACATTGCCGCTGCCGCCGCGCGCCCAGGCGCGCGAGAGCGCGCATGCGTACCGCCCATAAAGGACAACCGATGCTTCGTGACGCCTCTGTACTGATTATCGACGATGAGGAGATCATGCGGGACATCCTGCAGACGCTGCTCAAGCGCGAAGGCTCCACCGTCTCTCTGGCCGCATCCGGGGAGGCGGGTCTGGAACTGGCGCGTTCGCAGTCGTTCGATGTGGCGGTCGTGGACGTGATGATGCCGGGTATCGACGGCATCGAGACGCTGGACAAACTGAACAAACTCGATCCCGATCTTCCGGTCATCCTGATNACCGCCTNCGCGTCGGTCGANAACGCGATCGCCGCGATGAAGCGCGGNGCGTTCGACTACATCACNAAGCCGTTCAAGAACGACAANTTNCTGGTCGTGGTTCGNAACGCTGTNGAGCGGCGGCATCTGGTGGCGGAGAACCGTACGCTCCGGGAGACACTNCNNGCGCAGTCGAATCAGTTCAGTGAAATCATCGGCCGAAGCGGAACGATGCGGAAGGTCTTCGACCTCATCGCCCAGGCGGCGCCAAGCCGCACGACGATCCTCATCGAAGGGGAGAGCGGCACCGGCAAGGAGTTGGTCGCGCGCGCCCTACACGCNAATTCCANNCGGTCCGATCGACCGTGCANCACCGTCAATTCNGGAAGCCTGCCANCGGATCTGCTCGAGTCGAACCTCTTCGGTCATGTCAAGGGTGCGTTCACCGGAGCCGTGGCTCCGAAGAAAGGGCTGTTCGAGCTTGCCGATCGTGGCACTATCTTTTTCGACGAAATCGGCAGTGTTCCCCTGGAGACCCAGGCGAAGCTCCTCCGCGTGATACAAGAGCGCGAATTTATGCGTCTGGGCGGCGTCGACACCATCAAGGTTGACGTTCGAATCATTGCCGCCACCAACATCGACCTGAAGAGCATGGTGGAGGACGGCCGTTTCCGCGAGGACCTCTACTACCGCCTGCACGTCATCAAGGTCGAACTGCCTCCGTTACGTGACCGCCCGGAGGACGTCCGATTGCTCGCCCACCATTTCCTGGACAAGTACGGGCCCGAGAACGACAAAGAGGGTCTCGAACTGACGCCCGATGCGCTGGACCTGATGGAAGAGTACGACTGGCCGGGCAACGTCCGTGAACTCGAGAACGTGATCGAACGGGCGGTGGTGCTGGCGACCGGCACTCGAATCGGACCGGAATTGATTCCGGACGCGGTCCGTACCTCACGACCGTTCCAAATTCCCGAGTTCGTCATGCCGGCGGAAGGCATCTCATTGAAGGAGGTGGTGGCCGCGTTCGAGACCCAGCTCATCGAACGCACCCTTGTCGCCGCCGGCGGGGTTCAGAAACGTGCGGCCGCGATGCTGAATATCAAACCGACGACGCTCAATGAGATGATCAAGCGCCATGACATCCACCCGCGGCGGCGCCGCGGCGCCGCACGGCGTGGCCCCGACGACGGCGTCTTGGTGTCAACGGACCCGCCGGTTCCGGTCGCCGATGATGCCGCGGGTGGCCCGCTCGACTGAGCCACGCGTCCGCTATTCGTCTTGCAGCGCTTCGTCCCGGACCCCACGCAGGGTCGTTCATGGTTGGTCGCCAAGCGGTTCGAATTGGCTCCAGTGCGTGGTTTCGCGTTGCCTGGAGGTGCGGAAGAGGACTCGCAGCTGAAAATACATGTCCACTTCGGACGCCAACCAGGCATCGCCGCCAACGGGGGTTCGCTCGAAGTTGCCTCTGGCCTCGGACACGCTTCCCAGGATGCCCCACCAGAGCCGCACGCGTTCCATCAATTCGAAGGTGATCCGCGCGATCTCATACGTCTCCTGGTCGATCCAGATCTCGCCGTGTGACTTGTTCAGTGCGCTGTCGATCCGCCGACGCACCGGAAGGTCTCCCGGTTTGGGTTCGAACGCGAGCACGAAGGCTGGCCGTCCGCGCACTTCTCGGATGCCTGTCAGGACCGCGGTGTATCGATTGAGCAGGTCTGCGTTAAAGATGACGTTGGTGTCATCCTCGTCGGGCTCGGGCGGGTCCTCGAGCGCTTCAAGGAACTGCTCCCACCGCTTCGCCTCTTCTTCCAGGTCCTTCCCGGCAATGGCTTCACCATTCTTCGTGACGAGCTTGGCGTAGGGGACCCCTTCGTAGGGCTCGATAGCGTAGCCGTGCGTTTCGTCCTCAGTGACCTCGCCGTCGCCATTGAACCTCAGAGCGCGCTGGGTCATCGCCTGACGATACTGGCTGGCAAAATTCTGTTCTCTGGCCCATTCGCTGCGCTCGACCGCCTTACGGATGATGGTGCGGACCTCCGTATCCGGTTCAGCCGGAGCGGTGGTGACGTTCGCAGTGGCGGTCGCGAGCAACGGAAGTGCCAGG
>PAUN01000018.1 GCA_002712885.1 Acidobacteriota bacterium | reverse complement strand
TTACCCGATTCGATGCCGAGGGATTCGGGTCGCGGATCGCGGGGGAGGTGCGCGGTTTCGACCCGCTCAATTTCGTACAGAAGAAGGACGTCAAGAAGATGGACGTCTTCATTCATTACGCGATCGCAGCGGCTGAGTTCGCCCGGGCCGACGCGGGTCTGGACGTGACGCCGGAGATCGCGCCACGGGTCGGCGTCTACATTGCGTCCGGCATCGGTGGGTTCAGCACGATTGAACGTGAGCACCGGGCGCTGCTGAAGGGCGGGCCGCGCAAGATCTCGCCCTTCTTCATTCCGGCCGCGATCATCAACCTGGCCGCCGGGCACGTGTCCATCCGCTTGGGGGCCAAGGGTCCGAATTCGGCCACCTGCACGGCGTGTTCCGCCTCGGCCCATGCAGTGGGTGACGCTTTCGAGACCATCCGTCGTGGAGACGCTGACGTCATGGTGGCGGGGGGGTCGGAGGCGGCTATCACGCCCATGGGTGTAGGCGGCTTCGCCGCGATGCGGGCGTTGTCCACGCGGAACGATGAGCCGATCCGCGCGAGTCGTCCGTTTGACCGGGAACGGGACGGGTTCGTCATCGGTGAGGGCGCGGGCGTCATCATTCTGGAAGCGCGTGATCTGGCGCTGGCTCGTGGCGCCCGGATCTACGCCGAACTGGTCGGCTACGGCATGACGGGAGATGCCCACCACTTGACGGCCCCTCCCGAGGACGGCAATGGGGCGCTGCGGGTGATGCAACTGGCCATCGCGCAGGCCGGTATCGCGGCCGACCAGGTGGACTACGTCAACGCGCACGGCACGTCGACGCCATTCAACGACCGGATCGAGACGCTGGCGATCAAACGGTGTTTCGGTGACCACGCACGCACGCTGGCTATTTCTTCGACCAAGTCGATGACCGGGCACCTGCTCGGAGCGGCGGGGGGGCTCGAGGCTGGCATCGCGGTGTTGGCGATTCGCGAACAGGTCATCCCGCCAACCATTAATCTCGAAAATCCGGATCCCGATTGCGATCTGGACTACGTGCCTCACGTCAAGCGGACCGCTACCATCGAGTATGCGCTGTCGAACTCGTTTGGGTTCGGGGGCACGAACGCGTCTTTACTGTTCAAACGCCACGACGGGTGACCGGGCGGCGTGCGTCGAGCGCGCCGGCCCACCCAGCATGAGGACCGGATGAGGATTGCCGTCTGTGTGAAGCAGGTGGTCACGCGCGGGTGGCCTCTCCGCGTCGATGATGCTGCGACTTGGGTGCAGGATCGCGACGCCAGTTTCGAAATGAACGAACCGGACGCCTACGCGCTCGAGGAGGCGCTGCGTCTGAAAGAGCAACACGGCGGGGAGGTCGTGGTGTGCTCGGCCGGGCCGGCGAGGGTCGCCCAGGTGATTCGCGAGGCGTTGGCTCGTGGGGCAGACCGGGCCATTCGGGTCGAGAGCGATCGTCTGGCTACGGCCGATGCGGGGATGGTGGCCGAGGCGCTCGCTTCAGCGATGCGTGAGGAGGCGTTCGACCTGGTGCTAACGGGGCTTCAGTCGGATGACCAGGGCTTCGCCCAGACCGGTGTCGTGCTGGCGGAGCTCCTGGAGATTCCGCATGCCACGATCATCATGGAGGTCCAGGTCGCTGACGAGACGCTCCGGGTGAAACGTGAGCTCGAGGGCGGGTGGTTCCAGTGGGTGTCGATGCCGACGCCGGCCTTGCTGACCATCCAGAGCGGAATCAACCAGCTGCGTTACGCGACGTTGAAGGGCATCATGGCGGCCAAGAAAAAGGATGTGCGGGTGGTCGAGCCATCTGCTGATCTGACGCCATACCAGGAAATTGTTGAGTTGTACGTCCCTGAGAAGGGCAAACAGACACGGCTGATCGAGGGTTCGCCGAGCGAAGCCGCCAACGAACTGGTTCGGGTCCTTCGTGAAGAAGCGCGAGTGATCTAAATGGTTCTTGTCATCGCGGAACAACGAGACGGAGTGCTGAACAAGACAAGCTGGGAGACGATTGTCGCTGCCCAGCAGATGGGTCAACCGGTGCAGGTGGCCGTGGCCGGTGTCGACCTGCAGGCCCTCGCGGCCGAGCTGGCGGCCGCCGACCTCGAGGCGGTGCTCACGGTGGAGCACCCCGCCCTGTCGTCGTACACCCCGGACGGGTTCGTGACCGCCTTCGCCGCGGTCGTGACGTCCGAAGCGCCGGAATATGTGGTCTTGTCACACACGTATCAGACTCGTGAGTTCGCCCCCCGGCTGGCGGCCCGGCTTGGACGGTCGCTCATTACCGACTGTGTCGCGACGAAGACGCGGGAGGACCGGCTGACCTTCGTCCGGCCGATGTTTCAGGGCAAGTTTGTCGCCGATGTCGCCCCGACGGGTCCGGCCCCGTACTTCGCCAGCTTCCAGATCGGCGCGTTTCGTCCCGATGCACTGAGTCGTGGCTCGTCGCCGGCCGCCATCCGCAGCTATCCGCTCGAGCTCGACGTTTCGGCGATCCGGCAGACCGTGGAGCTACCGTTCCAGGAGGCGAAGCAGGCGATCGATCTCACTCAGGCCGAGCGCATCGTGGCGGTCGGGCGTGGAATCAAGGGTGAGGAACACATCGCCCTCGCCGAAAAGCTCGCCGCTGCGCTGGGGGCAGAGATCGCGGCTTCTCGGCCGATCTGCGATTCCGGGTGGTTACCGATGGATCGCCAGGTCGGGAGCTCCGGCCAAACGGTGTCGCCGAAGCTGTATCTCGCCCTCGGGATCTCCGGGGCGATTCAGCATCTGGTGGGAATGAAAGGCGCCCGCACGATTGTGGCGGTCAATAAGGACGCCGACGCCCCGATCTTTGAGGTGGCCGATTTCGGCATCGTGGGCGACCTGTTCGAGGTCGTGCCCGCACTGATTTCCGCTCTCGAGGCTGATTCGTAGGTCTGGGAAGAGGAGGCTGATCTGGAGCGGGAAACCATCGATGTCGATGTCCTGATTGTCGGGGGCGGCCCGGCTGGGCTCTCAGCCGCAATCCGGCTCGCGACGCGGCAGCAGCGTGATGGTGCCGAACCGCTGACTATCGCAGTGTTGGAGAAGTCGCGCCAGAGCGGCTCGCATATACTGTCGGGCGCGGTGCTCGATCCGTCCGGGCTCGACGAGCTCCTTCCGGACTGGAAAGCACGCGGGGCTCCGGTGGACACGCCGGTGCGGGGTGACCGCATCTACTACCTCACCGAGGGGTCGCAGCTCCGCTTTCCACCGATCCCCGCCCCGCTCGACCCGTTCCAGAACCACGGCGCCTACATCATTTCATTGAACCGCTTCACGCGTTGGCTCTCCGAGCAGGCGGAGGCCGAAGGGGTCGACATCTTTACGGGATTCGCCGGGACCGAGGTGCTCTACGACGGCGAGCGCGTGGTCGGCGTGCGTACCGGGGACCGGGGCATCGACAAGCACGGGGATCGGAAGGGCACGTTCGAGCCGGGGGTCGACATCAAGGCGAGCGTCACGATTCTTGCCGACGGGGTGCGCGGTAACCTGACCAAGACGCTCGTCCAGAAGCTTCGCCTTGAGGGCCCGGTCCCGCCAACCTACGCCATCGGGATCAAGGAGCTGTGGGAGGTGCCGTCAGACCGTCTGGATGCGGGCACGGTCATCCATACGATGGGTTACCCCCTCCGGAGCGAGGAGTTCGGCGGCGGGTTCATCTATGCCCTCCCCGAGGGAAAGCTTGCGGTCGGATTTGTGGTGGGACTCGACTATCGCGACCCGCTGTTCGACCCGCACATGGCGTTTCAGCGTTTCAAGCAACACCCGCTGGTCTCTGAGTTGTTGACTGGGGGCGAGATGGTGCGCTACGGCGCCAAGGCGCTGCCGGAAGGTGGTTGGTACGCGATTCCACGGTGTCATGTGGACGGCGCGCTCATCGTCGGTGATGCGGCCGGGTTCCTCAATTCGATGCGTCTCAAGGGCATCCATTTGGCGATGAAGAGCGGTATTTGCGCCGCTGACACCACCTTCCAGGCGATACGGACCGGCGATGTTTCCGCGGCCGCGTTGGCGACGTATCAAGAGCTGATCAACACCGGCAGCGTGCGACGTGAGCTGTATCCCGTGCGTAACGTGCACCAGTCGTTTGGCGGGGGTATGCTGGCCGGTCTGGCGTTTTCTGGACTCTCGTTGCTCACGGGCGGGGCCCTGCCCAGCGGACGGCTGTCGAGTGAGCCCGGGCACGAGCGCCTGACCCGGTTGGCCCGCTACTACCGGACCGGACACCCCGACCCCGACGTGTCGAGCAACGCGGTGAAGGCCGACCGCACGGTGACGTTCGACAAGCTGACCAACGTGCACTACTCCGGGACCCGACACGACGAGGACCAGCCGGCGCACCTGCTGGTGCAGGACACCGATATCTGTCGGACCCGGTGCCGTGAAGAGTATGGCAACCCGTGTGTGCGTTTCTGCCCAGCCAACGTGTACGAGATGGTGCCCGAGGAGACCGATACCGACGCGGGCACCGGGCGTCGACTCCAGATCAACGCCTCGAACTGCGTCCACTGCAAGACGTGCGACATCATGGACCCCTATCAGATCATCGATTGGGCACCGCCTGAAGGTGGTGGCGGCCCCGAATACGAAGGGATGTAGCGGGTGGGGGCCGAGGCGCTCACCCGGTGGCAGCGGAGCCAGGTGGCGGTCATCGCCGGCCTCGGCGCGCCGGTGATCGGGGCGCTGTGCCGCACGTTGCGGTGGCGGGTGGAAGGCGCGGAGCACCACGATGCGATTGTGGCCGCGCATCAGCAACCGATCTTCGCCTTCTGGCATGCGCGTATCTTGGCCGCCACCTACTTCTGGCGCGACCGCGATATCGTGGTCATGACCAGTCAGAACTTCGATGGCGAATGGATCGCGCGGATCATCGGCCGCTTCGGCTACGGCACGGCACGGGGATCTACATCACGTGGCGCCCGTCGCGCGTTGGTGCAGCTCAAGCGTGACGTCGCGGCGGGCCGGCCGGCCGCGTTCACGGTCGATGGTCCACGAGGGCCGGCCCGGCGGGTCCAACCCGGGGCGGTCTGGCTCGCCGGGGCGACCGGGAATCCGATTCTCCCGTTCCACATCGAAGCCGACCGATACTGGACGGTGCGGAGCTGGGATCGCACGCAGATTCCCCGACCGTTCTCGCGGGCCGCGATTGCGATCGGCGAACCATTCCACGTCCCCGACCCCGCCGGAGACGGCGTCGTGGCCGAACACCAACAGGCGCTGGAGCGGATCCTTGGCACCCTGACGGACCGTGCCACGGCGCTTCTTGTCTCCTGACCGCGTGATAGGCGCAGCATGATTCTTGTCAGCAGCGAGCGATTCGTAGAGCACCAGACCCCGGAGGGCCACCCCGAGCAAGTGGCGCGGGCTGAGGTCATGACGGAGGTCAGTCGGCGGTGGGCCCAGAGCGGAGGAGACGTGAGGGCGCCCCGTCGGGCCACTCGGGACGAGTTGGCGCGTGTCCATCAGGCCGACCACATCGACAAGATCGCCGCCACCGCCGGACAGCGACTCCGTCTGGATGCCGACACCTATACGTCCACGGAGTCTTACGAGGTAGCGCTCGAGGCGGCCGGGGCCGCCCTCATGGCGGTCGAGCACACACTGGCGACGGGCGCGCCGGCGATGGCATTGGTTCGTCCTCCCGGACACCATGCGGAAGCCGGCCGGGCGATGGGGTTCTGTCTGTTCAACAACGTCGCCGTGGCGGCGGCGGCGGCGCGGGCCGCCGGGTGTGATCGTGTCGTCGTGATCGACTACGACGTGCACCATGGGAATGGCACCCAGTGGATGTTCTACGACGACCCCAGCGTGCTCTACGTATCGCTGCATCAGTACCCGTTCTATCCGGGGACCGGAGCCGTGACCGAGACAGGTCGCGATGACGGGACGGGGTTTACGGTGAACGTGCCGCTCGAGTCTGGGGCGGGGGATGCCGACTACGATCAGGCGATGCGTGCGCTGGTGGTGCCGGTGGTAACCGCCTTTGACCCGCAGGTCATCCTCTTGTCGGCTGGATACGACGCGCACACGCGCGACCCGTTGGGCGGGATGCAGGTGTCGACCGAGGGGTTCGCGTCACTGACTGCCCACGTGCAACGGCTGGCCGATACCTGTTGCGCTGGGCGCCTCGCTGCCGTGACCGAGGGTGGCTACGACATGACGGCGCTCGGCGAGTGTCTCACCGCCACCGTCCGTCAACTCGCAGACGGTCGGCCCGCGTCAGAGACGGCCACGCCCGGTGATACCAGCCGAATCGACCGCGTACTTCCGGCGATCCAGCGCGCACTCACACCCCACTGGCCCGCTCTTGAGTTCCGTGGTAGCCCGTTACGCGGCGCGTGAAGCGTCGGACAGGAAACGGGTGAGGGCCTGTGGCCCGGGCTCGATTGGTCTTCGCGATTCCCGTATACTTTGGACCATCGCGAAATGAGTTGCAGGCAACGTCACTCGCAGAAGGAGAGGCCAATGGGTTCGACACGACCTGATCGACGGGGATTCCTAAAAGGCGGCGCCGCGTTGGCCGGTGGGTTGACCCTGGGAGCGACAGAGCCCGCGTTCGGCCAGCTCCCCAACCCGGACACCTACATCAAGGGCACCGACGACCTGGTCGCCTACGGTTCACGCTCCCATCATGTGACCTCGGCCCGGATTGCGCACCCGCCAGGCAGTCAGGCTTCACCCGACGCCTTCGGGAAGTTGTTTCACATTGCGTCTCCGCTTCAAGATTCGGTGGGGATGATCACGCCGTCCTCGCTCCACTTCGTTGGGACCACCCGTGGCTCGTTCGTGCCGGACATCAACCCCCGTGAGCATCGGCTCATGTTCCACGGGCTGGTGGACCGTCCGCTGGTCTTCACCATGGAGGACCTGAGGCGTCTCCCGTCCGTGACCCGTCCCCATTTCGTCGAGTGCGCGGGCAACCGTTCGAGGACCCAGCACAAAACGGTCCAGGAGTCGCACGGGATGACCAGCTGCGCCGAGTGGACCGGTGTGCTCCTGTCCACGCTGCTCAAAGAAGCGGGCGTGAAGGATGCGGGGAAGTGGATCGTCGCGGAAGGGGTGGAAGAGGTAAAGGGCGCCTCCAGTATCCCGATGGAAAAGGCCATGGACGACTGCCTGGTGGCCTACGGCATGAACGGCGAGGCGGTGCGTCCGCAGAATGGGTTTCCATTGCGGCTACTCGTGCCCGGCTTCGAAGGCATCTTCAACTCGAAGTATCTCCGGCGCATCAAGGTCGTGGATCGGTACTACATGACCTACAACGATTTCGGTCATCTGACCCGGGATCCCGATACCGCGGCGCTGGGCTATCAGATCGGACCGAAGTCGGTCATCACCTTTCCATCGGCGGGACAGCAGCTGCCCGATCGCGGATTCTATGAGATCAGCGGCCTGGCTTGGTCCGGCGGAGGCGCCGTCGCCAGAGTGGAGGTTTCCACCGACGGCGGCCGGCGGTGGAATGATGCTGAGATTCAGGGCACGGCCCATCGTATGGCGCATACCCGGTTCCGCTATCAGTGGAATTGGGATGGTCAAGAGACCGAGCTCCTGTCGCGCAGCACGGACGAGATCGGACAGGTTCAGCCGATGCGCGACCAGGTGAGGGAGCACTTCAATTCGCGCGGTGTGCCCGGCCAGGACAATTCCATTCAACCGTGGCGAATCGCGAGCGATGGGAGCGTACACAATGCGATTACGTAGAGTCGTTCGGCTGCTCCCCGTGCTGATACTCGTGGGGACCTCCGCGCTGGCGCAGGGACCCACTTACGGTATTGGCACCACCCCGACCGACGAAGACATCCGTGCCTGGGACATCTCCATCAGCCCCACTGGAGAGGAGTTGCCGCCGGGGCGGGGCACCTCTGAAGAGGGCCAGCTCGTCTACCGGAGACAGTGCGCGGCTTGCCACGGAGTGGATGCGAGCGGGGGCAGCGGACCCAGGCTGGTCAAGCGTGACATCGAGCCAGAGCACCCGTGGGGCTTCGGGCGGATCCTCCCGATTCGCGCGCCATACGCCACGGTGGTCTGGGACTACATCAATCGGGGCATGCCGCTCAATCGAGAGGGGACGCTCACGGCGGATCAGGTCTACGCCCTGACCGCGTATCTGCTCTCCATCAACGGTGTCATCCCGGAGGACATGGTCCTCGACGCCGAGAGTCTGCCGAAGATCCAGATGCCCAATCGAGACGCCTTCGCTCGCGTGCCCGATTGGCAGCCCGGACAACCACGGCTCCCTGGTTACCCCCACTAGGGGTTTTCGGCACCCTGTTGTACTAGACTCGATCCCCGTTTGCGGGGCACCCACCCTTCGGGCCGGCCGCCTGGACGCTCTCCTTGCGCCTTGCCAGCTCCTCACGCGCTTGTGCAGGAAGCCTCGGGTAGGAAACCGGTGTGAGACCCTGTGGCGCAGGCCTTCAGGCCTGCGATCGCACGGCTGAAGCCGTGCGCCACAACGAGACCTGTGGCTAGGTTGAGGTGTGCCGGCGACGTTTCCTCTGGAGACAGACGCCTCGTCAGAAAACCCCAGCGGACGCTTTTCAGCGGCTTCCTTGCCTCGTCGGAAAACCTCAGCTCGCGAAGATGACGGTGGCTGGCGACGGCGTCGGGACGATGTCGACCGACTCGAACCCTGCCTCGCCGAGCCAGGTGCGATAGTCCGACTGGCACCAACTGTTCCCGCCGGTCGTGGCCAGCAACATCTGCGAGGCGAACATCATCGCGAAGGGATGACCCGTGCGGTCGTCGTTCAGGACAAAGTCGTTGATGAGGAGGGTGCCGCCCGGTTTGAGGGCCTTCCGAAATTTGCGAAAGATCGCGACGTTGTTCGCGGGTGTTTCCTGATGGGCGATGTTGCCGTACATCGCATAGTCGTAGTTGGCCGACCCGAAGTCGACGGTGTGAAAGTCGCCATCGATGGTTTCGAAACGATCCGCGACGGAGAACTTTGTCACGAACTGCTTCGCAATCGTGTTGACTACGGGCCAGTCGAGTTGCGCCCCCGTCGCCTCCGTGTTGGCCTCCAGCCAGACCGCCGACCAGATACCGGACCCGCCGCCCACGTCGAGCCACCGCACCGGACCCGCCGTGGCGATGCCCAGCCGCTCGGCCGTCATCCGCGCCACCGGGAGCGAGAGCGGCGCGATGGCCGGGACGAGGACGTGCCAGAAGTCGTTGTCAGCCGCCTCGGTGGTGGTGGTCGCCGAGGGTGACCCGGTCTCCACCGCTGTTGGCAGCGTGCCCCATTCAGCCAGGCTCCCGGTCATCACTTCCGCCATGCCCCCGAGATACGCGGGCTGGCCCTTGATGAGAAACGCCGACGCCTCAGGCGTGTTCGTGTAGCGACCCTCGGATAGGGTCACGAGGCCGACACCGGTGAGGCCATCGAGCACCGCTTGCGCACCCCGGTGTGAGATCCCCGTCTTGTTCGCTACCCCCGCTGCATCGTCGCCCTCGTCCGTCAGCGCGTCGAAGACCCCATGCTTGGCGGCGGACCCGAGAATCGCCGCGGCCCATCCACCGGTTATCAGCTGCATGACCTTGTCGGGTGTCGGTTGGTTCGGCGTGCTCATGGTGGCTCTTCTCACGGGTTGACCGTCTCGGGTCAGGTGCCGCAGAACGTCTGGTGGACGACTTCCTCCGGTTGCGGTGGGGTCTCCAGGTCCGCGTATGCGTCCTGGTCGGCGTAGGGCGTGGCGAGCCCATCGACCAGACGGTCAAACGGCGCGAAGTCGCCGCGATAGGCACCCTGGATCGCCTGCTCCACCCGATGATTGCGGGGGATTCGGATCGGGTTGGCGGCACGCATCTTGGTGAGGTGCGCGCCGGGGTCGGCGTCACGACGCCACGTCGCGAACCAGGTCTCGAATGATTCGCGGTCGGCAAACATCGCCGCCAGCGCGGCGGGGTCCTCTCCGCCGGCAATGCTCGTCAGGCGACGGAAGAAGAGCGTGAAGTCGACATCCTGCGCGTCGAGCAGATCGAGGCATGCCTGGATCCGTTCGACCGGCGTCTGTGGCCCAAGGCCGAGCTTGGCGCGAAAACGAGCGGCGTGCTGGCTGTGGTATCGCGCCGCGAAGGCGTGCAGGGCGCCCTCGGCGATCGTGACGGCGTCACTCTGGGTCTGCGAGAGCAGCGGCAGCAGGGTTTCCGCGAAACGGGTGAGGTTCCAGAGCCCGATGTCCGGCTGGTTCCCCCAGGCGTAGCGACCTCCGGTGTCGATGGAACTGAAGACGCGCCGCGCGTGAAACGCGTCCATGAACGCGCACGGGCCGTAGTCGATCGTCTCTCCCGAGATAGCGGTGTTGTCGGTGTTCATCACCCCGTGGATGAAGCCGAGGGACATCCAGTGGGAAATCAGATCCGCCTGGGCGGCCACCACGCCCTCGAGCAATGCCAGGTAGGGAGCCGGCGCCTCGGCGGCGTCGGGATAGTGGCGGGCAATCGCGTGGTCCGCGAGCAGACGCAGAGCGTCGATGTCCCGGCGTGCGAGAAAGTATTGAAACGTGCCGACGCGGATGTGACTGGCGGCGACGCGGGCGAAGACCCCGCCCAGGAGCGGCCCTTCTTGGCGCATCACCCGCTCCCCGGTAGCCACTGCGGCGAGCGCCCGGGTCGTGGGGACCCCCAGCGCGGCCATGGCCTCGCTGACCACATACTCGCGGATGACTGGGCCGAGGGCCGACTTGCCATCGCCCCCCCGCGAGAAGGGCGTGCGCCCCGAGCCCTTCAACTGCAGATCGCGCCGTGTGCCCTCGGTGTCGACGACTTCCCCCAGCAAGAGGGCGCGGCCGTCGCCGAGTTGTGGCGAGAAGCCACCAAACTGGTGACCGGCATAGGCCTGTGCGATTGGATCGGCGCCCTCGGGCAGCGCGTTCCCGGCAAGCGTCGCCACGCCGTCAGCCGAGTGCAACCAGTCGACGTCGATCGCCAACTGGGCTGCGAGCTCGCGGTTGAGGCGAATCAACGTCGGGTCAAGAACGCGGGCAGGCTCCTGCCTGGCGTAGAAGCGCTCCGGCAGCCGGGCGTAGGTATTGTCAAAGCGAATGTGCATGCAGTTGACGGGCCTTGCTGTGGACGGCTCGCGATGCTCTCGGTGTAACGCGCGACTTTCGCCACACGGGACTAGGGCGCAGGCTCGAGCCGGAGTACGGCTCCATCTTGCATGTCCGTGGTCAAATACAGGAACCCGTCGGGCCCTTGCTTGACGTCACGAATCCGCTGGCGGAGCTCGGTCAGCAGCGGTTCCCGTCGACGCTCCAGTCCCTGCGCGTTGAACACGACGCGCGAGAGCTGTCTGCCCGCAAGTCCCCCCACGAAGAGGTCGCCCGTCCACCCGGGGAACTTGTCCCCTGTATAGAAGGCCATGCCCGAAATGGCAATGGATGGCGTGTAGTACGTGAACGGTTCTTCCATGCCTGGCGCTGCCGTCGATGGTTGGATGGTAGGTGGCGGCAACCCCGATCTTGCGCCCTCCGGGTCGGTCGAGTACGCCCGGCCATACGTGACCACGGGCCAGCCGTAGTTCAGCCCAGGCTGGATGATGTTGATCTCGTCTCCGCCCTGCGGACCGTTTTCCGTTTCCCACAGGTGACCGAACTGGGGATGAAACGCCATGCCAATCGCGTTGCGGATGCCGAGCGCGAAGATCTCCGGCTGGTAGTCGGCCTGACCCACAAAGGGATTGTCGGGTGGCACCGTGCCGTCGTCATTGAGCCGGAGGATCTTTCCACCGTGCTGATCCGGGTCCTGAGCCCAGCTGGTTGCACCCACGCTTTCCTGGAATCCAGGCGCTCCGATCGCCAGATAGAGCATGCTGTCGGGTCCGAAGATGATCCGTGCTGCGGACGGTCCGTCGGTCCAGGAGACCGACTCAAAGATCTCCTCGGCGTCCGTGAGCCGATGCCCCTCGAGACGGGCCCGATAGACAACGGCGGTTCGGAGGTGTTCCGCCCCGGGTTTGGCCTTCCAGAATGCGACGTAGACGAGTTGATTCTCTGCGAAGCGGGGGTGGACCGCGACGTCCACACCGGCCGTGTCTCGACGTTGACTCGTGATGGGGCTCGGAAGACCAGTGATGGGCGTCGGGTCGAGTACGCCTCCGCGAATGAGGCGAAGGGCTGTGCGGTTCTGTTCGGTGACCAGGATGCCGCCGTCGGGCAGAAACGCGAGCGCCCACGGATACACGAGCCCCTTGATCGGCACGACTCGTATCCGCCCGGCGGCGCTATCGACCTCCTGCGGTGTGTCCGGCAGCGATGCCGCGGGTGGCTGGGCCCACCCTGCGGTTCCAGCCAGTCCGAGGGCTACCGCCAGGGCGGCAACCGCCGAACTCCGCAATGAACTCCAATGCATGATGGTTCCCTCGTTGCACGCTGCCACATCCGCTTACCCGGGCTACAGGCACGCTGACCGCACTCTCCGGTCGCGGGCCGCCGACGAGGATGGGTTCTACCTGGCGCCTGCGGCGGCCAGCTCGTCGGCACGGGCTCCGGCAAGGATGCCGTCCATGCTGTAGTTCCCCTCGTGGCAGGCGTACTCGAACAGCGTCAGGTCGTTGCGTCGCATCGGCTGCTGGGCGGTCCAGGGTGCCGTCCACGTCTCGGGATCGGTCACCGTGAATTCGTAGACGAGCGTATTGTCGTCCAGACGCGTGAATCGCTCGGTCAGACTCATGTTTGCCGACGACCCCGTACCGGCGGGCGCCGTCCCAAGAGGAATCCACTTGCGGTCGGGGTGGAAGTTTACGGTCTCGACCACGAGGGTGTCGCCCTCCCAGTGGCCCCGTGAGTCGCCCGACCAGAGGCGGATATCGTCGTCCAAGGCAGGACGGCCATCCAGCGGCACGACCCGGGAGGTGTGCACCATCTCGGTCAGCAGCACAACATGATCGGCGGTCTGAAACACCTGCATGTTCTGGTTGTAGCCGAGCGGCGTGATGGGTGGACCGGCGTTGAATCCCACCAGGCAGCGATCCGAGGTATTGCGGTCTGTCCAGGAGTCGGCGGGGTGTTCAGCTAGATGTGCGCGTTGCGCGTCTACGACGCGCCGCGCCTCGGTAGTCAGCGGCGGAATCCGGCCGTCGGGCGGGTCGATGACGAGCGACGTGCGCCCGGTGGACGTTGTGCCACCGTCGAGCCAGAAGTTGTTGTAGAAGCCGGGCGCTCCTTCCTCACCCTGGTCGACGCTACTGGTTGTCTCTGTCCGCCGAGCCTCCCGACTGGCCAGCTCCGCGTTTCGATCGACAGTGGCGCGCTCCAGATTGGCAACCTCCTCCGCGCTGAGGAATTCCTGATCGGCCGCCGAGGTGGGCCGCTGCAAGGGTGTGATGGTCCGAAAGTCCCACACCCCTTGCAGGTCAGGTTGACCCCATGGCGTGCGTGGCGCGGTCTGCGCCCCGGCGGGCATCGTCCCGACCATCATGAGGGCGACCAACACGCCCGACACCGCGATGCTTCGATCGTCCATCTCGTCCTCCCCCACTTCGTGAGACACACCACTATCAGGCTCATGATGGCTCCATCGCACGCGAGGCGCAAGCCGTCGTCAGAACTTGACCGCCAGGTCCCATTCGGAGAGTATTCCGGCATGCGTACGGCTGTCGTGTGGCGCGTCGCTGCGCTGGTGCTCACCGTGGCGCCATTGTCCTCCGACTCTCGTACGTAGGCGCCTGCCCGAGGAGAACAATAGTGACGACGAGTGCGATGACGAGAACGGTTCCGGGCCGCCAGGTTCGCAGTTCGACCTTCATTCTGTCCGTCGTCATCGCGCTCGCACTATCACATCACACCGGGGTGCAGGCGCAGCGTCCGTCGACCGATCCGGGAACCGGCCCCTGGGAGCTAGTCGAGGCGGACGACGTCCAGGAGGTCTGTCGACTGGATCCGGAGCTTCTCCACCAGGTGACGATGCGGCAGGACATGTCGTTCGCCGTCGTGCGGTACGGCCGGTTGTGCTTCGTGTCGGGCGAGAACGCGTCGGACGGCCCCGGCGTGAGCCACCTCTACTCAGCGACGAAGACACTCGGCGCGCTTCTGACCGGCGCCATCATGTACCAGACGCGCGATCTGTCTGCGGGCTCCTTCATGAGCGGCCCGCTGCGGGAGTTCGATCGGATGGACGAGTGGCTGGACCTGACCGCACTACCGCCACGAACCGTCATCAACAAGGACGCCACCGTAGCCCACGTGCTGGCTATGGTCGGCTACAGCGACGACCTGGCCTATGGCCAGAAGACGCACGAGTACGACGCCTCGGGACGACGCGAGATCAACCAGCTCATCCGGGTCATCGACAATGTTGTGAAGCAGGATGCCCAGCGCCTTGGCTCGAACGCCGTGGAGGCGAAGGACCGGCTGTTCGCGACGTTGGGGCTCGAGCACTCGCGATGGGAGGTGGAGTTCTTCGGATATTCCTGGTACGGCTCGCTACTGGATATGGCGCGTGTCGGCCAGGTCATCCTGCGTGGCGGCGTGTACAACGGTGAGCGACTGGCCGATAGCCGTTACGTCTACAACATGACGCACCCCGCCTTCGAGGATGGTTCCACGCGCTACGGTTATCTCACGTGGATGAACAACACGACGTGTGCGCCCCGCGCGATCCATCGTAGCTATCCGCACGGCATCTCCGAGTCGAGCGACTGCGCCGACGGCAACTGCGATCAACAGCACGACGTCGGCGTCTGGAGCGCCGCCGGCGCCGGTGGGCAGTACATCGTCGGACACCGGGGGCTGGATATGGTCGTGGTGGGGAAAAACTGGAACGACGGGGGCTCGAGCCAACTGTGGCGAGCCGTGCTGCCCGCGGTGGTGGCGGCGGATCCCAAGTTCATGGGAGACGAGGACACGTTTTGCGACGCGTACTCGATGGGCGAGTACGCCCCTGACCTCGTCAAGTGGGACAACGGTCTGTAGCTGGCTACCCGTCAAGCGCCCAGCGACCCGCAGCCGACATGCGTTGCCGAACGCGGAGCCCCGGCACGTCATCCGCCCAGTCGTTGAGCGGATCCAGTATCCTGTCCATGCACTGCAACCAGTCGGGACTAACCATGAACAAGACACACCTGTGCTTCACATTCTCTTGGCTTCTTCTTCCCGCGGCTCTCATCGCGGCGACCAGCGCTTCGGCACAACAGGAACCCGTCGCATACTCCGGTGTCACCGAATCGCGATTGATGTTTCAGGAGAACTGCGCGGTGTGTCATGGTGAAGATCTGGAAGGCGCAGCGCAAGGAACACCACTTCGAAGTGAGCTCGTTCATGGCGAATCCATGGCCGACGTCTTTGCCAGCATAGCCAATGGCTATGTCGACTCCGGCATGCCCAGTTGGGACGACATCTTCAGCCCGGTGGAAGTCCAGGGCCTTGCGATGTACGTGCTGGAGACGCGCGCCAATGTTGGCTATGTGACGTCGAACTATGATGCGCCACTTTCCATTCCAGAAGGTGAGTTTGAGACTGAACTCCACAGTTTTCGACTGGAAACGCTGGTCGACGATCTGGACCCCCTTCCCTTTTCCCTAGCACCCCTGCCTGATGGCAGGCTGCTCGTCACCGAAAAGACTAAAGGAGTGCGCGTCATCAGTCCGGATGGAGACAGGTCGGAGTTGATACGTGGAACGCCGCAGGCGTATGACGATATCTACCAGATGGAATCGCGCATCGATATCGAACGCGGCATGGGCTGGCTCTTCGACGTCCTCTTGCATCCGAACTACGAAGAGAACGGTTGGATCTACCTATACCACGGTCACCGTTGCGAGGATTGCACCGAACTCAGCCGAGAGCGGGAGCGCCCGGTTTCCATGAACAGGCTGGTGCGCGGCAGAGTCGACAATGGCGAATGGATCGACGAGGAAATCATCTGGCAGGCCGACATGGAGCACTACAGCTTCGCGGGAGACGTTGGCGCCGGTGGACGTGCCGTGTTCGATAACCGAGGCCATGTCTTTTTTTCGGTAGGCTCGAAAGGTGGCATGCAGGGCATTCAAGACCTGTCAACACCTTGGGGGAAGGTTCATCGCATCAATGACGATGGCACTATTCCGCAAGACAATCCCTTTGTTGGTCGAGACGATGTCTATCAGAGCATCTATACCTATGGCCATCGCAGCCCCCAAGGGTTGGAATTCGACATGACCGGGGGCGAGCTATGGGGCAGCGAACATGGCCCCCGAGGCGGCGATGAAATCAACCTGCTATTGCCTGGGCGAAACTACGGCTGGCCCTTGTTTTCGCTCGGCCTCGATTACGATGGCACACCGGTAGAGTATGGCAAGGACTTGGGTGTTGAATTCGAGCTGTCCGATATCGAACAGCCGGTGGTTGACCTGACGCCGTCGCCAGCCGTGTCCAGTTTTATCATCAGCGCCAGTGACCAATTCCCGGAGTGGAAGGGAGATTACCTGGTTGGATCATTGAAGGCGCGCAGCCTGTTTCGAGTCGAGATCGAAGACAACCACTTCGTGGCGCGGGAAACGCTGTTCGAAGGCATCGGTCGATTACGCGATATCGAACAGGCATCCAATGGCGACATCTATCTTCTGTTTGAACACAATGCGGGTGGCAAGATCGTAAGACTCGTCCCTGTAGAGTAGACTTTGCCCCGTGATACCGCGCCGTCCTGTCGGCTGGACAGGTCGGACTCGGGGCAGGCATCATCGGCAGCCGTGATGACGCCACGACCGTTTTCCGTCGCCTCTCGCCGCCTGGGATATTAGAGCCCCCTCGACGCTCGAGACCCTGGGCAAAGCTCGAGCATGTCCGGCACCTCGCGCGCCACCGTGCTGCCNTGGCGCGGGATGCTCTGGTCGCGTCCCTACGGCTGGATGTAGTGGACGAACTCGTTGGGCTCGAGGCGCCAGTAGTTGAAGCGCGGCTGGATCATCCCGACCAGGAAGAGCACCGAGAACATGACGAAGTAGGCGTCGGTGCTCATCGACACCTTNAGGCTGCCGAGCCACCCCACGAGGCTGCTGACAATACCCATGTCCTTCAAGTTCGTAATCCACAGCCCAAGACCGACGGCCAGGACAGCCAGCATCGCGATCAAGGACTTCTTCTGGTCGAGANCGGTCACGATGACCATCAGGTTGAANGCCAGAACGCCGACCCCCCCCACCAGCCGAGCGAGGTCGGCTCGATGCCGGTGAAGCGCTGCAGCGCCCGGCAGNCCAGCANCGCCNGCACCGTCGGCCAGAAGTNAATGATCANGGGGNAGGAGGCGACCGGAATCGCCCGNTTTTTCACATCCAAGCCCACGGGGTAATAGACCTCCCAGATCGACTCCTTGCGGAGGCTCTTGCTGGGTGGGGTCGGTGGCGCGTCCGGCTCGGTGTCGACGCTCTGTTCAGCCATGAAGACCGCTGTCGGACGCGAGGAAGTGCTTCGAACCCGTTCCCTCAACGCCTACCGCTTGTGCGTCCTCCGCATCGCTCAAGACGACTGATGACCGCGGTTCACGTCTTGGACGAGTGCCAGCCGCCGATGCGCCGGNTCGTGTGGGGACTACTGCCCCTCGACCGAAAAGGCGAGTAGTACGTTGCCCGGCATGTAGTTGAGNAGGCCGTAGCNCGAGCTGACGTAAAGCATCCCCCCGGCCACTGTGGCCCCGGGGCCGTTCAGCGCCCCACCGCGGCCGGGAACGCCGTTCACTGTGTCGAACTCACCCACGGTGTCGACGTCCCAGATCACGTTGCCGGTCTCGGTGGCGTANGCACGGATGTGGCCGTCCAGGCTCCCTGAGAAGACCACGCCNGGAATCACCGTCACAGCGCCCGGTTGCGCCGTGTGGCACCCCGGCNNGGCGCCGCAGGTGTCCTGGAAGGGCGGTGCCTCCCAGANCACATCGCCGTCGGCGATGCGCACGGCCGCCATCCCTCCAGCATCNCCNGGNGCCTTTTCCAGCGCATCCGAGATCGACGCGAACACNGTCTCGCCGTCGGAGGCGAANCCCCACTCGATGCCACCGAGCACGCCGCCGCCCGAGACCCGCCTCTCCCAGACGATCTCGCCGGTGTCTGGATTCAGGCGGTACATTACGCCCGACTTCTGTCCGGCAAGCAGCACCTGCTGCCCGCCGACCTCGGTCAGCACGATCGCGCTGCCGTAATCGTGGTCGGGACCGGCGTCCTCNGGACAGTTCGCGCGCGTCGCCTCGTCCGGTGCCAGGCACGCGGCCACCCAGGCGTCGCCCGGTGTCGTCTGCGTGACCCAGACGACGTCGCCGGTGTCCATCGCCAGCGCCATGATCGCGTCGCTTTGTGGTGACACCGGATTGGAGTAGGAGTCGCCGGTCGCCACGTATATCCGGTTCCGATCCGGGTCGAGCGTCGGGGACGCCCAGATGCCAACCCCGGACGGTCCCCATTGCGCGACGCCGGCACTGTTCGTGCCGGTGCGCGCGGGTACCTCATCGATTGGGTAGCGCTGCCAGAGTTGCCGCCCGGTGCGTGCGTCCAGCGCCGCGATGCTGCCGCGGAACGTGCAGCACTGGTAGGTCGGCGCCTCGGCCGCCACCTCTTCGAGCGACGCGACCGGCACGTAGAGGCGTCCTTCGTGCAGCGCCGGCGCGCCCGTAATGCGCGCCTGGCGATGGTCGTCCACCTCCACCTTCCACCGGCGTTCCCCCATCTCGAAATCGACGGCGTAGGCGTTGCCCGTCAGATCGCCGAAGAACGCGGTGGCGCGGCCGTTGGGTCCCGGTCCGACGGTGATGGTCGATCGGACGCCGGCGTCGGTCTCGTGGGCCCAGTGGATGCAGCCCGTCTCCGCATTCAGCGCGTAGACGACCCCGACGCTGGTCCCGACCAGGACGCGGCCGCCGACGATCGTCGCCTGGAACGAGGCGTGCGTGACCCCTGGGAACCCGAATGCCCATCTGAGCGAGAGATCCGGTACGCTGTCGGCCGTCAGACCCGCCGCTTCGGCGGACTGGAAGCGCGCATTGCTCCGGTCGGGGCTCCAGCCGTTCCAACTCGGGCCTGCGTAGGGGTCGCTCGGCACCGCGCCACCGGACGCGCAATAGGCCATCTCTGGTATCTGATCGAGCGGCGGCACCAGCGACTCGGGCTCGCTGCCGGACACATATTCGGCGACGGCGCGTTTGTCCGCCGTCGTCAGACCCGTCGCCTGTGCCGCCATGATCCCGGCCGAAAGCGCCTCATAGACCCGCTCTGCCGGGTACTCCCGAATCGGTCCAGACGAGAAGAGCAGAGGGAGGTTGCCTTCGTGGCACCGGGCGCAGTTCTGGTTGTAGAGGCGCTCACCGTCTGGCGGTTGCGCGGCAGCGAAGGCCGCGAGGGCCAGGACCAGCATCGTGGCGACGGAGACGATACGCATGGAACCTCCTCTTCTGTCGGTCAACGTCTTTACGCCAGGGCAACCTGGCCGCGAGTCATGAAAATCTGCGCCTCCGCCGGCTTGGTGTCCCGGCGTTCCGGTCCTCGTGAGGCCAATTCAATTAATCCGAGATTACCATTTTGCCAGCCGGATCGAGATCCGGACATACCGACCTCGCTCGACGTGCCCTCTCGCGTGGTATCGCCGAGCAGCCGTTTCTTGCCGGCCCCGAGAAACTCCTGGCTCCACCGGGAGTAGAGGTTCGGATTGAGCCCTTCGCGGCGACACAGGGCCTCGATGCTCTCTTCGCCCAGCCGTCCTTCCAGGACAATTCGACTTGTCTCCTCCGCGGAAAACCGTCGCCCCGTGCTGCTGACTTTGCGTGGCTAATGGGACCTCCTCCTCTGGCTGCAAAGTCTCTCTTATTTCGGCCCCCTATTTGGTCCACATCAATTTGACGCCTCACACGTGCTGCGCTATATTTCTTAACACTGATCAGACGACCGACGGAGACAAGCCATTGAGCAACCGAATTCTACTGACATTATTGACGGCATCACTTGCACTTATGACGTCTGGCTGTGCGGAGGCTCCAATGGGGCCTGTCGATGCAGTCAAAGCTCGGCTCGCGGCGGTTGAAGTTGAAGCGGACACGTATGCGTCAGGGGCATACGGTAATGCCGAAGACGCGGTGGTGCAACTTGATGCGGAGCTAGAGGTACAAGCGCAAAATTTTGCACTGTTTCGTGACTACGAGCGAACTAACGAGTTGATTGGTTCAGTTGGCACTGTGGTCGATGCAGTTGAGGAAGCGATTAGTGCAGAGAAAGAACGACTGCGAACCGAGACGGGCCGAGTGGTGTCGAGCATCGAGGATGAAGTCACGACGGCGCGAATGTCCATTACGGAGATACCAGAGGATGATCTTCCTGAAGAGCAAGCGATGGCATGGGGGTCTGATCTCAACAACGTAGAGTCGTCGCTTGGTGAGACGGGTCGTTTGTTGGCTGGGGGTCAACTTATTGACGCTCAGAGCGAGGCAAATTCAGCTCTTGCGTCTGCGCAGGGTGTGAATAGTGGTATTTCCTCTTTTATCGCTGAGATTGAACGACTGCGAGAAGAAGAGGAAGGCCGTCGAGCACGTGGGGAAATTACGATCCCGTCGCCGGTACGCGCTGATGGTGAAGAACTCGCTGCGGGTATGTATCTCCTACGGTTAGCCGATGATGGCCCTGAGTCGAGCGCCCGTTGGGTGGAGTTTGTGTCTGGAGATTCTGTGGCAGGACGGGGTCTAGCGGTAGTAATTTCTGACGACGCGATGAGTGAGATCTCGGAAAGTGGAATGTTGCGCAATGAGGCACGTGTTGAGGTGTTGAAGGAAGCGGATTACGTGCGTGTCTGGTTGAACCGAGAGGGTGTGAACTATCTTGTTCACCTACCGCCCGCGTAAGATTAGGGATTGTCCCGCTTGCTGTTGATCTTCGCGAGCGGCGGCTTCCACTGTGATTCTATGCGACCCGCTCGATGGATGCCCCTTCCTTGGCTTCCAGATGACCGAGGGCCGAGACGACCTTCGTGATGTTTTACCATCCGTGCACGCGGCGGAACTTCTTCTCCGCCTCGACAATGGCCGTGCTCACCCAGCGGACGACCATCGTGCCGCTGCGCGGCGTTGGTGCAGGATTGCCCGACGATAGACAACATTAGAGCCTCCCGACGCCTCGACGCTCGACCTCTCCGCCATCGGTCGACCTACTTTGACCCACAGGAGCGATTCCATGGCGTACGCGCCCAGGCCCTGAACGCGGCCAACGCCTGATGGGGCAGCCTCTACGACGCGCTCTATGGCACCAACGCCCCGACCGTCGGCTATTGCTTCAATTGCGCGACGAACTCGGCCGCCTGGGCGCCTTCTTCCGAATCAGGCTCGACCGCGACGACCTGCTCGAAGTAGGCGACCGCGGTCGCGATATCGCCCTGATTCAGCGCTACGAGCCCAAGCTTGAACAGCGGCTTCCCCCAGCTAGGGTCCGCCTGGTGCGCTTGCTCGTAGAACGCCGTCGCTTCGTCCATCTGTCCGTTCGCAAAGGCCACTTCTCCGGCGTTCCAGGGTTCCGCTCGCCCACCTCCTCCACCCGCCGTCCCACCCGCCGCCTGTTGGGTCGTTCCGACGAGTGCGCTGGCCTCCCGCTGCAGGTCCTCGATTTCCGCCTGGAGCGCCGTCAACTGGGCTTGCTTGGCACTGATCGCGTCGTTAACCTCCTGAATGGCGAGCGCCCTCGCGGCGGCCCCTGTCAGTCCGTCCGAACGTGGGCGACCGTCGGCGGAGAGATACAGCGTCACACCGGAGCGACGCACGCCGGCCGTAGCGCGCGCGCCGGCATCGGCGCCTGGCGGCGCTTCGAACACGACCAAGTACTGATTCAACGACGCAGCATATCGTCGAGAAATCTCCGCGGCAATGACAGTGAGCTGGTCGGTCACCGCCTGACTGGGCGAGTTCAATGTGAGGTATCTGCCGCCCGACAGCCGAGTGACATCCTCCACAAGACGAGTCTGAAACCCGTCACCTCTCGGCGTGCTCAGTCCCAGGGCATACACGGTCACTCCGCTGCTGGCGAGCCGCTCTGTAAAGTCGGTGTATCTCGCCTGCCTGAAGAGATCAACTTTGGAGGCGCCGTCCGTGGTGACGACTACCATGACGGGCCAGTTGAGCTGCTGGTCGAAGCCTGCTAGGGTCTCGTCGAGGCCGTCGAAGAAACCGGCCGACGTGCCCTGGTTCGTGAACAGTCCGTTGAGTCGATCCTTGACCTTTGCCAGTCCCTCTGTGTGATCAACGACGACTCGAGGCCTGCCCGACAGCAACACGAGCGATACCTCGCTTCTCCTGGGTAACGCATCGACGAAGATCGGCAACCCGGTCCGCAGAACCCGAAAGTACGGGTCGGCCCCATCAGCGTCGTCGACGAGCAACGCCAGACGCAGTGGCTCTTCCACGATCTCGGCCCGAATCACCCGGCCCTCCACGCCGTCCTGCTCGATCACGAAATCTTCGGCAGTGAGGTTGGTGACGGGCGACCCGTCTGCAGCGAAGACCTGGACGAACAGCCGGCTCTCGGTCTGGGCCAGTACCGTTCGACCCTGGTGAGGTCCGAGCATCAACAGCAACAACGCCAGTACGCATGGACCACGGGGTGACACCCGTCCGCGCCAACCGGGCGTAACCGTCCGCCGGGGTCGGTGAAGACCCTGCCCAACCGTCACCGGATTCGATGTCGGCACGGTGATGACGTGACTGAGAACGACTGTTTCAAGCAGCATGGGGTAAATGAAAGCACGAAAATGGTCTTTCGACTAACGCAGGGCAAGATTGAGCGCTACCACCGATCGATGAAGCATGTGGTAAAACTCGACAAATACTACAGTCCGTGGGAACTCGAGCGGGCCAGCGCGCGCTTCGTCGAGTAATACAACCATCGACGCCTGCACGAGGCGCTCGACAATGTGACCCCGGCCGACGTCTACGAAGGGCGGCGACCGGTGGTCCTCGCACGGCGGGAACAGACGAAGAGGACACTGGCGCAACGCAAACGCGAGAATCTATGCACACCGCGCGGGGCGGTTCACAGGCAAGGAGTCTCTCTTGCGAAACAGGCTCATTGGTTCGAATTGATTTGGCGACGTACACTCGCCTGACTCGCTGCTCCGACACGTCAGCTCACTCGTCGTGTGTCTCGACACCCGCATCTGCCCTTGACCTCGACCCTCAGACCGGGCGATTCTCGTCCTGACGCGCCATCGGGGCGGTGATCCGCCATTGTTGGGGGGCTAATCTGTCTGTCGGGATCGGGAGGGGCTTGGGGGTCTGGGAGGCCCTCCGTCCAGTTAAGATATTACATCTGTTCACGCGGTACTGACCCGCTGTCTCTGTCTCGCCAGCGTGGCGTCCGGCGGTCTCGACGTTGGAACGAAAAGGAGAAGAATCGTGGAGCACGAACACGATATGACGAACGGTGCGGACCAGCTGCTCACGGCGTATGAGAACGGCAAGCTGACTAGGCGGCAGCTGCTGTCAGCCATGGTGCTGTCTGGGATGTCGACCTCGGCGTCTGCGCAGCAACCGGCCTCGCCACTCCAGGGCCGTGCCAGCATGTTCCATCACGTCAACATGTTCGTCTCGAATCTGCCGCGCTCGGCGGCCTTCTACCAGAAGCTGGGCCTGCCATCGACACTGCGACCAATCTACCCGGCACCTGGTGGAGCGGCGTACGCCCTCGACTTCAACAACGGCTCGTTTCTGAGCCTGATCCAGACATCTGATCGCGAGCGGGTGGGAACGATCGACCATTTCAGCATCGGCATTGACAACTTCGACTTCGAGCGGGACACCGCGGCAGTGCGAGCGGCCGGCATCGACCCGATTGAAGTCGCACGAATCAACTTGCTACATATGACCGACCCAGACGGGATAGGTGTCCAGATGGCCGATACTAACAACACGATCGATTGCCCCAATGGGATCGGGATGCCACCCTGTGAGCCGGTGCCGGGACAGGAGCCGCGGTAGACATTCAACCTTGTACGAGACGCTGAGAAGAAGGGTCAGATGACCGGTCGATGTCCTGCGGAGCTATTGACGGTGTTGGCGATCGTGGCGCTGATGCCAATGGTCGCCGCTGCCCAGTCAACGAACGAGACGGAGCCATCCCGGACGCCGTGGGGTGCGCCGGACCTCCAGGGCGTGTGGGACTATCGCACCATCACCCCGCTACAGCGATCCCCTGAGTTCGCAGGGCAAGAGTTTCTTTCGGAGGAGCAGGCGGCCGAGTTCGGGCGGGCCAACAGCGGGACGTCCCTTCCGACGTGGAGTTGGTGGGAAGACAAACTGGAGCTTACAAACGACAGGCGCACGGCGCTCATTGTGGATCCGCCCGATGGGCGCATCCCTTCGCTGACGCCCGAGGCGGAGGCGAGAGTCGCGGCCATGGCGAGCGTCCATCGACGCCCGCCTGAGCACCCTGAGGATCGGGCCCTATTCGAGCGCTGCCTCGTGGGACGTGCATCCGGACCGCCAATGATTCCCAGCCTGCTTCACTACGACAGTCGCGTTCAGGTGTTTCAAACGCCAGGCTACGTCGTATTGTTCAACGAGATGATTCATGAGACACGGGTCGTGCCCCTGGACGATGGTCCGCATGCCCCGCCTGCGATTCGGCAGTGGCTCGGCGACTCGCGGGGCCACTGGGAAGGCAACACACTGGTGGTCGAGACGACGAACTTCACCGACCAAACCAACTACGGAGGATGGGGCTTCGGAAACCCCTACTATCGGGTCCCTTTGGTTGGGGCGAACATGCATCTGGTCGAGCGGTTCACGCGGGTCGACGCCGACACGATGGCGTACGAGTTCACGGTCGATAATCCGACGACGTTCTCGAAGCCGTGGTCCGTTGCGATGCCCATGCGGAGAACGGACGATCCGCTGTACGAATACGCGTGCCATGAGGGAAACAGGGGACTCCCCGGCATCCTTGCCGCGACGCGGTTCGAAGAGGCCGCTGCGGAACCCGAGACGCCAGGTTCGCCGCCATGACCGCTGGNCAGCCAGCAGAAGCGGCTGCCCCAGCGGTCCTCGCGCTGACGTCGAGGCATTTGGGTCGGATATTGAGGGTTATGTCAACAAGGGAATCCTAATAGAAATATCGTCAATTGATTGTTTCGGTTCTAGTGAGATGACGTTCTANCNCATCTCTTGTTTGTTGGATCAGCGNATCCCGATCATCCAGTGTACGACCACGCGTTGGAATCGATTCACCTATTGTGACCTCCACCNTTANAGGTCGAATCAAGGGACTGCCTCGACGCATTGCCTCACCTGCACCGTGAATGGCAATCGGCACAATTGGCGCCTGCGCCTTGATAGCCATAATGAAAATGCCTTTCTTGAATGGCAGTAATGACCGTGTTCGACTCCGCGTACCTTCGGGAAAGGTCACAAATGAGTCGCCGTTGACGAGCATGCCGACGGCCTCATCTATTGCTCGTCCACTTTGTTCGCGATTATCCCGCTCGATCGGCACAAACCCACCGATATCCATGACATTTCTCAGTAAGGGCATCACCGCACGCAATTCCGATTTATACACAGCCTTGAGCCTCGGATGTACCGCTGTCAACGCGAGAAAAATAATCGGCGGTTCAAGATTGCTCGTGTGATTGGCACAGTACACAGAGCCCCGGTCAGGCTGCACTCGATCTCGATGCCGCACACGAAAGCTGATACCGGCGAGCACCAGGCCGAGATGTGCCCCGGCACGCCCAAGTGCGTACAGTANCTCAACCCGTCGCAACACAACCGCCAGCACNATGCCAATTGGCGCAAATACCAATACCCAAACCGAAACACTCACATACGCCAGAACAGAGCGCGCAACGGCGATGGCAGTCCGCAGTACTGTCACATGCAGTCTCAATGACGTGTAGAAAAGTTTTATTACCGGAAGTCTTACACGTGAGCGTGACGATAGGAAACATTAGACCACCCCGGTTAATGTAAGATCTACCCACGCGTNGCCCGCAGCGTCGGCACGGGGGCCTTCCCTGTACTCACACTCGACCCGGCAGCGACCGGCTTCGTCGGTCGATTCACCGCGGTCAACATCGCCCTCGCGATCTTCAACATGGCACCGGCCTTTCCGATGGATAGGGGACGGGCGTTGCGAGCGCTCCTGGCCGAGCGCATCGACTACGCGCGCGCGACCGATGTTGCGGCGAGCATTGGCCAAGGGCTGGCCTTGGTGTTCGGGCTCGTTGGGCCGCTCGTCAACCCGTGGCTGATATTCATCGCCTTATTCGTGTGGATGGGTGCAAGCGCGGAAGCCACGGCTGTGGGGTTGCGGGGAGCGCTTGCGTGGGTCCCGGTCAGCCGCGCGATGATGACCCGACTTCCGAACCGTCCGGGCCGACAGCCCGCTCAGGGATGCGATCTCGCTGGTGCTGATGGGTGCGCAACGGGACTTCCCAGTCGTGTTGGAATCACGTGACCAGATGGTCGGGATCTTGTCTCGCGACCAACTGTTGGTTGGATTTTCCGAGCGCGGACCAAGCGGCGTTGTTCGGGACGCCATGACGACGGAGTTCGAGACCGCCGACGCCAGAGAGATGCTCACAGGCGCATTCTTTCGTCTCCAGAGCTCAACCTGTCCGGTCCTTCCCGTCATGCAGGACGGTCGGCTCGTCGGACTCCTGCGTTGCGTCCCGACCCCCCCGTTACGCCCCCGTGGTTACAGTCGGGCGCCCCGGCGCCCGGTCTCACCCGTAAGTTGTTGAAAAGAATGGGGGCGCCGCCAGGATTTGAACCGGGGATGGAGGTTTGGCAGAAAACTGACCAGCACTACCATCCGGGCTGAAACCGGGCGTTTTTTTGACAATTCAGNCCGTTTCCNCACCCGCTGCCCGTTGCGTCATCGGTGATGCTGCCGGTGGAGCGGCTGCTGAACCCCGGCGATCNGAGACGGCCATAGCCAGTTCGCTGAAGGGGCTGCTACGGGCGCCCCGGTGCCCGGTCCCACCTGTGCAAGTTGCTGAAAAAAATGGAGGCGCCGCCCGGATTTGAACCGGGGATGGAGGTTTTGCAGACCTCTGCCTTACCACTTGGCCACGGCGCCACTCAAGACAAGACCGGCAGGAGCCGCTGGCTGTCCGGCGGTTCCTGCGGATGCGACGGAACGCATCGGAGGGAAGAGAATGGAGCGGGAAACGGGATTCGAACCCGCGACTTCGACCTTGGCAAGGTCGCACTCTACCACTGAGTTATTCCCGCTCACTCAGCCGACGCAAGTTACGGTACCACAACGGGTTTGAACGCATCAAGACAGGCCCGTGTAGGGTCAGCCGACGACGAACGCGTTGACGACTACGTCCAGCACCGGCCGGTCCCCCTGCGCCAGCGTCACCCCGACTAGATCGAACCGGGACGGTGGCAGAGTGCCGCCCACCCCCATGAGATAGCTGCGCGCCATATTGATGAGTCGGTGCTGCTTGTGAANCCCGGCTGTGGCCGTGTCCCCGCCGAACCCTCCGCTGCGACGGGTTTGCACCTCCACAAACACGAGGGTGCCCTGATGGCGGGCGATGACGTCGATCTCGCCGAATCTGGNGCGATGGCGACGGGCAACAATTGCGTACCCACGGCGACGCAGCTCGCGGCAGGCGAGGTCTTCCCCGTGTTTGCCTGGCGTGGGTCATGGCCCTGCGTCGGGAGACGCAAGACCGGAGCCACCGGGGGGCGCTACTTCCGTTTCCAGCGCGTGCCGGCGACGGTGTCTTCGAGGATGACACCGCGGGTGTCGAGGTCGTCTCGGATGCCATCGGCGGCGGCGAAGTCACGTCGGGCGCGGGCGGCCTTCCGGTCAGCAATGAGTTCCTCGATCTTGTCGACTGGCACGTCGGGGGCNGNTTCTTCGGCACGTCGCAGAGCCATCACGCCGAGCACCGCGTCGAACCGTTCGAACACCGGGAGGACGAACTGGGCATCGGGTGGTCCGAGGTCCCCGTCGTCCATGGCGGTGTTCAGGTAACGCACCAACTCAAACATGACCCCGAGGGCGCCGGGCACGTTGAGGTCCTGCTCCAGCTTGCCGCCGAACGCCTGGCTCGCCTGCTCCAACCGCTCGGCCAGTTCGGGGTGCGGCTCGCCGTCCTGGCCCGCGGTCGTGACGGCGATGCCCTCAATGCGGGTCAGGCAGGCCATCAGCCGCTTCAGCGCTTCGTCAGCCTGGTCGAGGCTGGCCCAGGCGAATCGGAGCTGNTTGCGNTAATGCACCGACANCAAGACATAACGNAGCGTTGACGCCCGATACCCTCGCTCCAGCACCTCCGACACGGTAAAGACGTTGCCGAGCGACTTGGACATCTTGACCCCTTCGTCGAGGAGCAGATGTTCGCAGTGCACCCAGAAGCGAGAGAACGGCTCGCCGGTCGCACCCTCGGCCTGGGCAATCTCGTTCTCGTGGTGCGGGAACACGAGGTCGACGCCGCCGGCGTGAATGTCGATCGGGGCACCATCCAGCAGACGCAGCGCCATGGCGGAGCACTCGATGTGCCAACCTGGGCGCCCCGGCCCCACACCAAAATCCCACGTCGGCTCGTCCTTCGTCGTCGCCTTCCAGAGCACAAAATCGCGCGCGTTGTCTTTTTCGTACTTGTCAGCGTCAACCCGAGCCCCGGACTGGATGCCGTCGTGGTCGAGACGGGCGAGCTTGCCGTAGTCGGGCAGGGTGGAGATCTTGAAATAGACGGACCCGTCGCTCCGATACGTGTGGCCGTTGGTCTCCAGGGCCTGAATCATCTCGACCATCGACCGCAGGTTGTCCTCGTCGGTGGCCCGCGGCGTTGCTTCGACCGGTTCGAGGCCCAGCGCATCGGCGTCTTCCCGAAACGCGGCGATGTACTGGTCGGTGTAGTCCCGTAGCGAGACCCCAGCCTTTTGCGACTCGATGATGGTGCGGTCGTCGACGTCGGTGAAGTTCATCACCTGCCGTACGCCGAATCCCGCCACCTCGCGGAGCGTCCGGCGCAGCACGTCCAGCGACACAAAGGTGCGGAAGTTGCCGATGTGTCCGCGGGCNTACACGGTCAGTCCGCACGTGTACATCCGCACCGTGTTGTCATGGAGCGGTACGAACTCTTCTTCCTGGCGCGAGAGGGTGTTGTAGAGGCGCATGGATTACCGAACAGCCGGTGGTGATGGGGCGTGAGGTCGGGAGGCGGTCACGCGAGGTGCGTGTTCCTGGTTCAGAGGTTCAGAGGTCCGCGTCAGGGTCGGCAGGCAACGCCTTGGTCAGTTCACAATAGTCCACGCTGTCGTCCCCANACTCGCGGCCGACTANGACGGCCTTCATGGTGCGCTGCAGTCGCGCCATCGGCGCGTCGTCACCGTTGGGGCCCTGCGGTTGGGACAGCAGTTGCTCGATCGTCGTGAGACCGGCCCCGCTTGCTGGTGCGCCGAGGTACCGGATGCGGACGAGCATGTCAGTGTCGGTGGTCGTCAGTTCTATCTCCACGTCGCGATAGGAGCTGCCGTCGTCGGCTTCGAACACGCCGCGGACGGAGGCGTCGATGGCCTGGACGACNTCGTCGCGCAGCGACTCGTGAAAGCCGAGGTAGTCGACCGTACGAGCGGTCAACTGCGTGAGCAGCGGCAAGTACCGAGCCGCGCACGGCAGTGTCACATTGAGGCGCAGCGAGGACATTGGCGCCTGTGGTTCCNCGTCTGACATCCTGGTCGAATTCTACAGTGAAATTTGGCGGAACAACGCCCGGGCCTGTTCACAGTCGCGAGCAATCTGCGCCCGCAAGGCGTCTCCATCCGGGAACGCCACCTCGTCGCGCAACCGCTGGACGAAGGCCACCTTGATGTCGAGGCCGTACAGGTCGCGGTCGAGATCGAAGATATGCGACTCCACCACCGGCCTGGGCGACACGCGCGCAAACGTCGGACGTAGGCCGACGTTGGTCACGGCGGGATGGATGTCACCAGCAATGAGCACCGCCGTAGCGTACACGCCGTGGGGCGGAAACAGCTCGTTGTCGGTGTCGAGATTCGCGGTCGGGAATCCGAGTTGACGGCCACGATGCTCTCCATGCCCCACNGTCCCCNCGAGCATGTAGTGATGCCCCAGTAACGCGCCGGCCTCGTCGACTCGCCCTTCGGCGATCAGTCGTCGCACTCGGGTGCTGCTCACGACGAACTCTCGATATCTGACCGGGTCGATCTTCTCGGCGCGGAAGCCATACCGGCCACCGAGGTCCCGCAATCGCGAGAAGTTCCCGGCCCGATCGTGCCCGAACAGAAAATTGGCGCCCACCCAGACCTCGGCCACGCGCAGCCATTCCACGAGGACGGTGCGGACAAACATCTCGGGGTTCCAGCGCGAGAGCTCTTCGGTGAAACGGACCACGGCCACCCCGGCCATCCCGGCGTCGGCCAGCACATCGAGCTTCTGCCGGCTGGTCATCAGCAACGGTGGCGCCTTGNCGGGACGNACCACGCGGGACGGATGGGGATCGAAGGTCAGTACGGCCGCCGTGACGCCGCGCTCGTCGGCCCGGCGTCGTACACGGTCGATGATCTTCGCGTGCCCGCGATGGACACCGTCGAAGTTACCCAGCGCCAGTACCGGCTGATGCCAGCCTTTGGGCAGGGTATCTTCCGGAAAGTGAATGATTTCGACCCGGTCCGGGTCGTGAGCGTGTTGTGTCATCGACAAACCTCTAATGATAGTTCACGTGCCCGGNCGCTGCGCTCGTCCGGCGAGCCCAACGCGTGGAACCTAGCAGGTCGTGAAAAAACGTCCGAGGGGGNTTTCTGAGCGCGGCGCCCAGNTGGCTAGGCGCGACGAGCGAGCAGGCAGGCGGCCTGTGACCGAGGAAGCAACAACGCCAGATGGNGATGCCCCGCCCGAAAACCTAGAGATCGACAACGAGGCCGTCGTGCGCCAGGGTGACGCCCGGGGGNAGCNAGGCGCAGGTCTCAGCGTGCGGAAGGTCGTGGCACATGTGGGTGAAGTAGGTCTGTCTGGCGCCGATGAGGGCGGCGGTCTCGACCGCTTCGCTCAGCGAAAAGTGNGTCGGATGTGGACGGTGGCGCAGCGCGTCGAGCACGAGCACATCCAGCCCTTCAAGCAAAGCCATCGAGGTCTCCGGGATCCGGCTGCAGTCTGTCAGGTAGGCGAAGTCGTTCACGCGGTACCCGAGTATCGGAAGCGTGCCGTGGAAGAGCGGCACTGGNACCACGTTGGAGGGGCCGATCGACAACGGGCCGGTGACCTCCACCAGGCGGAGCCGAGGTAAACCGCCGCCGCGAGGCGACGCGGGGTCCCACGCATAGGCAAACACACGCCGGAGCGCGGCCAGGGTGGACGCGTCACCCAGGCAGGGAATCGCGGCCGGCTGCCGGAAATTGAAGGGTCGGACGTCNTCCAGACCCATGATGTGGTCGGCGTGATAGTGCGTGAACAGAATCACGTCCAGACCGGTGATGCCGTAGGCGAGCGCCTGGGTGCGAAAATCCGGGGTCGTATCGACCAGGACCCGTGTGGCGTCGGACAACTCGAGATAGATCGATGGCCGCCAGCGACGGTCGAGAGGGTCGTTCGACTGACACGTCTCGCAGTCGCACCCCACGACCGGCACTCCCGATGATGTCCCGGTGCCAAGAAACCTGACCCGCATCTCGTGCCTCGCTTCAGCGATGCCGTTACGGAGTGACGATCGAGTCAGCCCCCGGGTCGGCCTTCTTGGCGTCAATGAATCGCATACGCAATTCGTAGAGCACTTGGGTCAGAAAGCGCTCTTCGTCCGAGGTCAGGTTGCCCTTGGTTTTCTCCGCCAGCACGCTCAGCAGATCGAGCATGTGTCCCGACGCNTCCAGATTGGGCGGCGTTTTCTGGCCGGTGGTCGAGTCGGCCACGTCGCCGAGATGGACGGCGGCCGTCGTCGCGAGCGAGACGACCAGCGCGTTGAACGAGATTTCAGGTTGAACTGCCATGCCTCCCCCGGACCAAAGCCCGGATGCTAGCATACGCTCTCGCGCCTTCGACCAGACATGTCCATGATGACGAAACTTACCNCACCCNCCGTGTCGACCGCGGACGAGACCGCCGGCGACCGCTTCGAGCGCCTCGTGCAGTTGATGCGCACACTCCGCTCGCCCGGCGGGTGCGCGTGGGACCGCGAGCAGACGTTGGGGACGCTGCGACCGTTCGTACTGGAAGAGGCCTACGAGGTGGTCGATGCGATCGACCGGGGCGACCCCACGGCGCTGTGTGATGAACTGGGTGACTTGCTGCTCGAGGCGGTGTTTGTGGCTCAGATCTGTGCCGACGAGGGCCACTTTACGATTGCCGACGCNGCCGACGCCATCAACGCGAAGCTGGTGCGTCGACATCCCCACGTGTTTGGCGATGGTGTGACCACCGACGGCTCGACCTTGTCCCCAAGCGAGGTCAAGGAGCAATGGGAGCAGATCAAGACGCGCGAGCGTGCCGGCAAGCCGACGCGCGAGACCCTCCTGGACGGGATTCCCGAGTCGTTGCCGGCCCTGCTGCGTGCCGCGCGTATTGGCGCCCGCACCGCCAATGTCGGGTTCGACTGGGACCAGGCCGGCGAAGTGTTGAAGAAAGTCGACGAAGAGGTGACCGAACTGAAGGAGGCGATGGCGGCCGCTGATGCCGATCTCATTGAAGAGGAACTGGGTGACCTACTCTTCACCGTGGCCAACCTCGCCCGCAAGCTTCGGATCGACCCGGAGTCGGCGCTGCGCGCCGCGAACAATAAATTCACACGCCGTTTCCGTGCGGTTGAGCAGCGACTGACGGCCGACGGACGGTCGCTGCACGACGCCACCAGCGACGAGTTGGAGCGCGAGTGGCAAGCGGTGAAGCGGACATCTCCGGCTGGCCCGACCTTGGACACACCCTGACCGGCGGGGTTCTTTCTGGCTCACGCTCATGCTCTGCACGGCCTGGGGCACCATCTAGCAGGTTGCCTTGCAGAACCTGGTCGTGCCGCGCCGATCGACACGCTGACGACGCCCCCCTGTCGATGGGCGACACCGGGGTGGACCCGAGGTTGTTCGGCGGATGGTCGGCTTCGATGTGACCGACACGCACGACGAGGTGCCCAGACGAGGATGGACGTGGCCGCTGTTGCAATCGTCCTGGCCGGACGCCATGATGGTCTCAACAGTGNCCGTAGACCTTGGGAGGAGAACCGATGGACAGGTGGCGATGGACGATGGCCCTGGTGGTGTGTGCCCTTTCGTGNGTCGGTGTTGGGACGACGTTGGCACAGACGGGACGCGGGTCGGCGCCGCGCACGGCCGACGGCTGGCCAGACTTGCAGGGGGTCTGGGACTTTCGAACACTCACTCCGCTCCAGCGTCCAGCCGATCGGGTCGAGAAAGCGGTGCTGACAGCGGAAGAGGCGGCCGAGATCGAGGCGCGGGCGGTCCAGAGCGCCATCGACGCCGACCGGCCGAGTGAGGTTCGGACCGAGCCCCTCCCGGTGGGCGCCCCGGTGGGCGGCTACAACAACTTCTGGTTCGACCGTGGCGCCGGCGTGGTCGACGACAACCGGACCTCGCTGATCGTGTCACCAGAGAACGGTCGGGTGCCGCCGCTCCAACCGGCATTGACTATGGTCGAGTTGTCGCTCGGTGAGGACCTTCCCGGGACCCGTCCGGTGCGGGTCCGCGCGGCCGGCATCGGGGCTGACAGCTGGGAGGATCGCGGGCTGGCGGAGCGGTGTCTCCTGGGGTTCAACTCTGGTCCGCCGGTCGTGCCGGCCGGATACAACCAGAATTTGCAGATCTTCCAGACGCCGGACCACGTCGTCATCCTCCACGAGATGGTGCACGACGCCCGGGTCGTGCCGCTCGACGGTCGCCCGCATCTGCCGGAGGGGGTCAGGCAGTGGATGGGTGATTCCCGCGGCTACTGGGACGGTGACACATTGGTGGTCGAGTCGAGGAACTATACCGACAAGACGGCGAGCTTCAGCCCCTCGGTCACGATGGCTGCGGGCGAGGGCACGACACTCAGCCTGACGGAGCGGTTTACCCGGGTCGCGGAAGATACGCTGCTGTACGAGTTCACCGTCGACGATGCGACGACGTTTACCGCTCCCATTACTGCACAGATTCCGATGAAGCGCGGCGAGGCGATGTTCGAGTATGCCTGCCACGAGGGCAACTACGGACTCCCCAANATCTTGGCCGGCGCCCGTCAGGCAGAGAACGCGGCTCGATAGGGCGCCGTCGTACGCTCATCCCCGAACCGAATCACGGTCTAGATATACGTGAGACAGAACACTGGGGTTACTCCGTCCCTCTCTCGGTCGGGAGAGGTGCGCAGCCGGCACGACCCGCTCGGTAGTCGAATTGACGACCGGATTCGGTTCGCACCTGGGTCGCATTGCCATCGGTCTTAACAGTGATGGCGCTGGCGCGTGCGGTTTCGAGCACCAGCGCGCCGGCCCCCCGATACCGCTTCACGACGCCCCGCCCGGGAAGCGCTAAGTGCGCGCTAGGGTTGCGTGGTAATCCTGCAGCGGGCGAACGTCGAGCGCTTCGTCCCGCATCGCGCGGATGGCGCTGACGGTGGCGGCGGCGCCGGTGAGCGTGGTGACGCAGGGGATGCCGAGTATGGTCGCGATGTGCCGCAGCGTCCGGTCGTCGAAAAACGACTCGCGACCAAGGGGGGTGTTGATCACCAAGTCGATCTCGCGATTCTTGAGGCGGTCACCAATGTGCGGGCGGCCTTCGTTTACCTTGAACACGAGCTCGACGTCGAGGCCGTGAGCCTGGAGGTAGGCCGCCGTGCCGCTGGTGCCGAGAAGTGAAAATCCCAGCTCGGCCAGGTCTCGTGCCACCGGCAGCACGTTGGCTTTGTCGTCGTTGTTGACGCTGATGAACGCGGTGCCCGTGTTCGGCAGCCGGTTCCCTGCCGCGAGCTGCGCCTTCGCGTAGGCTGAGCCAAACGTATCGGCGCCGCCCATCACTTCGCCGGTCGACTTCATCTCCGGGCCGAGAATAGTGTCGACGCCCGGGAAGCGCACGAACGGAAAGACCGGCGCCTTGACAAACACCCCGGAGACCTTGAGATCGTCCACGAGATCCAGGTCGGCCAGCGTCTTGCCGGTCATGACGCGGGCGGCCACTTTCGCNAGCGGCACGCCGGTCGCCTTCGACAGATAGGGGACCGTGCGCGACGCACGCGGGTTGATCTCGATCACGTAGACGGTGTCGTCCTTGATGGCGAACTGCCCGTTTACGAGCCCGACGACCTTCAGGGCCCGCGCGACCCGACGCATGTAGTCCCGGATGGTCGCCAGATGCCGTTCTTCGACGAGATACGGTGGCACCACGCAGGAGCTGTCACCNGAATGGATGCCAGCCTCCTCGATGTGCTCCATGACGCCGCCAATCACCACGGCCCCGGTGGCGTCTGCCACGGCGTCCACATCGAGCTCGAAGGCATCTTCGAGGAATTTGTCGATGAGAACCGGATGCTCGGGAGACGCATCCACCGCCTCGGCCATGTATCGGTCGAGTGCGCCCGAGTCGTAGACGATCGCCATCGCTCGTCCACCGAGCACGTACGACGGACGCACAACGAGCGGGTAGCCGATTGTCGTCGCTACCTCGCGCGCCTCCTCACGTGACGTGGCCAGTCCACTCGGCGCCTGCGGGATACCCAGTTCCCACAGTAGCGCGGAGAATCGCTTCCGGTCCTCCGCGTGGTCGATCGAATCAGGGGATGTTCCGAGAATCGTGACCCCAGCCTCCTGTAACGACAGCGCCAATTTTAGCGGGGTCTGCCCACCAAACTGAACGATACAGGCGACCTCACCGCCGGCCGAGCGCTCCTTCTCGATGACCGCCAGTACGTCTTCCAACGTGAGGGGCTCGAAATACAGTCGGTCCACCGAGTCGTAGTCGGTCGACACTGTTTCCGGGTTGCAGTTGACCATCACGGTCTCGAGCCCTTCGTCCTTGAACGCGAAGGCCGCGTGACAACAGCAATAGTCGAACTCGATTCCCTGCCCGATCCGATTCGGCCCGGACCCGAGAATGACCACCTTGCGCCGGTCGTTCGGTTCCGATTCACACTCCTGCTCGTAGGTGCCGTAGAGATACGGCGTGAAGGACTCAAATTCGGCCGCGCAGGTGTCGATGCGCTTGTAGACCGGTTGCACCGTCGTCTCCTCGCACCGGGTCCGGATGAGACCCTCCTCGACTCCGAGTACACCGCTCAGCTCCGCGCTGCCGAACCCGGCCCGCTTCAGCTCGAGGAGCAGCTCGCGCGACATCTCGCGCAACCCGACCACGTTGGCCGACCGTTGCAAGTCGACGAGCTCGGAGAACTGTGCCAGGAACCATCGGTCGATGCGAGTCGCCTCATGCACCCGCTCAACGCTCCACCCTCGTTCGAGCGCCCGAAACACCGCGAACATACGCCGGTCGGTCGGCACCACGAGTTGCCGTTTCAGCGTCGTGTCGTCTTCGTCCTCCGGCGATGTTCCCGGCTGGCCGAACAGTCTGGCGTCAGACCCGATTTCGAGCGAGCGGATCCCCTTGAGAAACGCCTCCTTGAAGGTCCGTCCGATCGCCATCGCTTCCCCCACCGACTTCATCTGGGTCATCAGGGTGCGGTCGGCTTGGGGAAACTTTTCGAAGGTCCATCGCGGGACCTTGACCACGACGTAGTCGATAGTCGGCTCGAACGACGCCGGGGTCACTCGGGTGATGTCATTCTGAATCTCATCCAACCGATACCCGAGCGCCAGCTTGGCCGCGATCTTGGCGATGGGGAAGCCGGTCGCCTTCGAGGCNAGGGCGGACGANCGTGANACACGGGGGTTCATTTCGATCGCCACCATNCGCCCGTCGGTCGGGTCCACTGCGAANTGAATATTGGAGCCGCCCGTTTCGACCCCGACGCGGCGGATGATGCGCCGCGCCGCGTCCCGCATCCGCTGGTATTCCTTGTCCGTCAATGTCAGCGCCGGCGCCACGGTGATGCTGTCGCCGGTGTGGACGCCCATGGGGTCGATGTTCTCGATGGAACAGACCACCACAAAGTTGTCAGCCGCATCGCGCATTACCTCGAGCTCGAACTCCTTCCACCCGATGACCGATTCCTCGATCAGAATCTCGTGGACCGGGCTCAACTCGATGCCCCGGGCGACGACCTCGTGGAACTCTTCGATGTTGTACGCGATACCGGCACCGACGCCGCCCAAGGTGAACGAGGGGCGGATGATGGCAGGGAACCCGAGTCGTCCGACGATGTCCAGCGCCTCGTCCAGCGATGTGGCGTACTCGCTGGCTGGCATGTCGATGCCGATCGACTCCATGGCCTCGCGGAACTTTAGCCGGTCTTCGGCAACGTTGATCGCCTCGATGGAGGCGCCAATCAGCGTGACGTTGAATTCCTTGAGCACGCCGTGCTTGTCGAGATCGATGGCGAGGTTCAGCGCGGTCTGGCCTCCAACCGTTGGCAACAGGGAATCGGGCCGCTCCTTCTCGATGATCGCCCGGACCACCTCCCACGTCANGGGCTCGACGTAGGTGCGGTCAGACACCTCCGGGTCGGTCATGATGGTCGCCGGATTCGAGTTGACCAGCACGACCTCCAGCCCCTCNGCGCGCAGCGCCTTGCAGGCCTGTGTGCCCGAGTAGTCGAACTCGCAGGCCTGTCCGATCACGATCGGGCCGGAGCCGATGACTAGAACCCGTTTGATATCCGTGCGGCGTGGCATGAAATCGTCAGAAAACCAGCATGTGCAGCGACACTAGACCGCCCGCCGGTCCATCGCCTCGAGAAATCGGGAGAAGAGATAGTCGGCGTCGTGTGGCCCCGGCGACGCTTCGGGGTGGTACTGCACGCAGAAGGCAGGATGGCGGGTGTGTCGTAGGCCTTCCACCGTGCCGTCATACAAGTTGAGGTGGGTCACCTCGACCTCATCAGGGAGCGACGCCGGGTCCACGGCGAATCCATGGTTCTGACTCGTGATTTCGACCTGCCCGGTCGAGACCTGTTTGACCGGGTGGTTCGCTCCGCGGTGTCCGAACTTTAGCTTGTAGGTGGTGCCNCCCATCGCCTGGGCCAACACCTGATGCCCCAGGCAGATGCCAAAGACCGGGACGTCGGCCTCGAGCACGGCGCGCGCCGCGGTCACGGCGTAGGGCAGGGCGGCCGGGTCGCCCGGTCCATTGCTGAGAAAGACGCCGTCGGGCTCGATGGCCAGGAGTTCGTCAGCCAGAGCGGCGGCAGGAAAGANCTTGACCTCGCACCCGTGCGCCACGAGGCGGCGAAGGATGTTCCGCTTCAGTCCGAAATCGTACGCCGCGATACGAAGCGGGCGACCGGCGCGCCGCTGCGGCGGTAGCCGAAACCCTTCAGGCTCCAGACCAGAGCCGAGGCCTCCGTCGGCGGCCGGCCAGTCGAACGATTCGGTACAGCTCACCGTGCGCACCAGATCGAGCCCCGCCATTGGGGTCACGCGTCCCGCTTCGGCCACCAACTCGTCTGGATCCACATGACCCGTACCGATGACGCCGCGCATGACCCCGGCCGTTCTCAATACGCGGGTCAGCGCCCGGGTGTCGATACCGGTAATCGCGACCACCCCGTTGTCCGTCAGGTAATCGCGGAGGGTCCCGTCGGCGCGCCAGTTGCTGGCCATGGGCGACGCGTCGCGCATGACAAAGCCGGCCACCTGGGGTCCCCGCGACTCGGTATCCTCCGCCGNCACGCCGTAGTTGCCGATCTGCGGCGACGTCATGGTGACGATCTGTCCGGCGTAGGACGGATCGGTCAAGACCTCCTGATAGCCGGTCATGCTCGTGTTGAACACGACCTCACCGCGAGCGACGCCACTGGCGCCAGCCGCGGTCCCGCGATACCAGGTTCCGTTTTCGAGAGCGAGAACTGCGATCATCAGGGGGCGGGAGCAAGCGAGGCGGTCACGCGACTCTGTGTCTCCGAGCCCACTTGCACGGTTGTCGCCCACTTGCGATAACCGTCGCGCTTGAACTCGACATCATGGGAACCGGCCGCCACATCAGGTATGAGCATCGGTGTGTCGCCGACGAGTTGCTGGTCCAGCCACACCTGCACTCCGGGCGGCCGAGTGTCGACGAAAATGGATCCTACCCCAAGCGGCGCGTTTCTGGCGACGACGACCGGTGTGAGTGGGGCTTGTACCGCCGCAATCGGATCGGCGGCCGATATCGTCAGACGGCGATCCTCCGTCTCATAACCCTCGAACGTGAGCCGCACATCGTAGGCGGCGTACTGCAGGTCGGAGAGCGCCAGCGGCGTCGTCCCCCGTGGCTCGCCGTTCACCNTNACCTGGGCGCCGGGTGGCGTGGACCGGACGAGGAGTCGGCCGTCGCTCGTCGCCGCCGGCGCAAGGGTTGGGTTCGGTGTCGGCGGTGGAGCGGGAGTNGGAGCCGGGTTGGAGGCGTCGACCGCGGCCACGGATGTCGGCGTTTCGGGCTCAACCGGTGGCGAGATGGGTGCAGGACTGGTCGACGACGTTTCCAGCGCGGGCTCGGTCGACTCGCTGTACTCTCGACCGGCGGCATCGTCCGGATTCACCGACGCCACGTTCGTTCTCGGGCCCTCGATACCTGTCGTCAGGCTCGCGTCGGCGGCCATGTTCTCGCCGGCGCCGCTTGACAGCCAACCAAAACCGATCGCGAAGGCACCAGCACTGACGGCCACGACGAGCAGCACCAGGGCCACTACCGGCAGCCGGCGCGTCGATGACTCCCACCCGGCGACAACGGGGGCGGCGACGTCGTCTCTCGGTTCGTCCTCCTGGTCAGCGTCGCCGTCGTAGTCGTAGTCCGTCAGGTCATTCGGTGTCGCGGGGGCCCTGCGGGACCGTATCGGTGCTGGGTGGTCCCCGTCTCGGGCCTGCAAGTTGTCCGAGCCCTGATCCGATTGGTCGCTCAACCGATCCGGCACAGCGTAGGCTTCGTCGTCGCGGTCGCCCTCGTCGTCGTACTCGTCACCATCGTCCGGTTTGTCGCCCAGCCGATCGGCGAGATCGCTCAGGCGGGTCGGCTCATATACGGCGGCGGTCAGTGCATCCGGTGGCTCGGCCGCCAAGCGTTCGCCCTCCGCCCGAGCCCGGCTTGGTTCGGCGACCTGATATTCGTCGTCCATCCCATCGTAGGATCCAGAGTCGTCTTTCGCGTNCGCGGCACGAGGCGGCATCGATACTCTCCCCAGGGGCTGCCGTGCTGCCGCCTCGTGTCCGGCCGAGGGCTCCGGTTCTGGCGCCTCGAGGTCATTGAACAGCGACACTGTCTGAGCGTCGACGTCGCGCCCCCCGTCGGCGTCTGGATCGAGCGCGGCGGACAGATCCAGGTCCCAGGACTCGATGGCCGATGGCCGGTCGTCGGGCCGGCTGCCGTCGACGCTCGCTTGAGCGCCCACGGCTTCATCAAGCGACTGATCCAGCGCGTGATCCGTCGTCTTATCCGCCGCCCGCGCCGCCGCGGCATCCTGCACCTCTCCCAGGGTCTGGTCCAGCGTGTAGTCCAGTCCGTCGTCCGTGTCGATCCCGTCCATGTCTTCAACCCGCGGAGCGTCTCGCTTCGGCTCGGGGGGGCGTTCGAACCCCGGCGGTGGACCAACGGGGCGCGGCTGATACTCTTCGGTCTGGCGCAGCTCCTCCGCTTCTCCACGATCCAAGCTGCGTTCGCTCCAGTCGAGCTCAGACGTCCGTGTTTCGTCCGGTCTGTCCCTGTTCGCCATGTCTGCTGCTCCCTCGGTCTGTGCGCCCGCGCCGGCAACCATCGGGCGGCCGTCGTGGCCTCGGTCGTCGTCGTGTGCGGTGCCGTCAGCGACATCGTCGCCGGCGACCGAACTCTGCGCCGGATTCTCCGCATCAGTCCGGTCGACGGTCTCCGGCCCGTCCGAATGGGTCATCGCGTCCCGTACCGCTTCGGCGCCGGTCCAGCCCACGGCGTCGGCCAGCTGGTCCGCGAAGAGCCGGGCCGACCCCGGGCGCGCTGTCGGCTCGATGGCCAGCGCCGCCGCAAACAGCGGTGCGAGCNGTGTCGCGCNGCGCGTNCCCAACACCGCGACCAGCCGTTCCGTCAACTGCTCNGGGGTGCCCGCGGCCCGGTGTCCCGTGAGCAGTTCGTAGACGATGGCCGCCAGCGCGAACCGATCCGCCGCTGGTCCCCACTCGTTGCTCGACAGCTGCTCGGGCGCGGTGTAGGGCCGCCGAAGCGGTCCACGCAACCCAACCTGCTCCAGCGCCTGGACCACGCCGAGTCCGGTGATCCGGGNCAACTCCGGTGTGACAAAGACGTCGCGCAGATGGAGGGCGCCATGCGTGAGACCCCACGCGTGCGCGGTGTCGAGCCCATCAGCCAGCTGTACGATGAGCGGCAACGCGTTTTCAACCGTGGCTGGGGCGTGGTGCCGAATCGCGACGTCCAGCGACTCGGCGGCGACGTATTCTGCCGCCAGATACGGAATGTCGTCAGATAGCCCACCACTGAGCGGGGTGACGAGCGCCGGGTGTGAATCGCTGACTCGGGCGATCCTCTGCAGCGCCTCGGCCAGTGTGCGGGATCGCTCAGGGGTGAGATCGAGATGGAACGCTTTCAGCGCAACCAGTCGGTCGCCGTCCGGCTCGTAGGTCCGGAAAACCGGCCCGAGCACGCCGACCCCGATCTGGTGCATGACCCGATAGGGACCGAAAGTGCCCGGAGGGGCTATCGGGTTTGCATCGTCGTGTGTCAGGGGGCCTGTACCTCCACCTGGGTTCGTAGAATAGCACGGAAGTGCGCTATTCTTCAGCACTATAGCGGCGTTCAGGCAGCGCGCTACAGTCGATATCTGTGGCCGTCCTGGTCGGCCCCGAAGACGACCGGCCGTCTTGACACCCCCACGCCGGCTCTGCAACAGTGCTGCCCCGTGCCTGCGGATCGTGCCACCTCGTCTCTTCCTGACTCAGTTGCGGTCGATCTCGGACGCTTTCCCGGTATCAAGCGCCTGGCCGCTGCCTACTCGACGAACTTTGGCGCCGTGGCGCCGTTCTTCGCCGGCGACCCTGACGACGACGACGCCTGGCGGGCGGCCATCAACGCTCGTCAGGCCTCGTCGCGACCGGACCGCATGGGGGAAATCGTCGCCGCGCAGCAACGCGCTAGGCACGCCCCGCCGGAGGCCACCGCCGCCGCGGAGCGCCTGGGGAACCTGGATACGGTCGCGGTTGTGACCGGGCAGCAAGCTGGGCTGTTTGGGGGACCACTCTACACACTGCTCAAAGCGATCTCCGCCATCCGGCTGGCCAGACAGGTCGAGGCACGCCACGGCGTCCCGACGGTGGCGGTCTTCTGGGTCGATGCGGAGGATCACGACCTTGACGAGATCCACGCGTGCAACATCCTCGACGCCGAACAGTCCGTGGCCACCTTGGTGCTCTCGTTGCTACCGACCGCAGCGGGTGCGCCGGCCGCCACTGTGCGGCTTGGCGGCGACATCGACCGGTTGCTCGACCAGCTGACGGCCGCCCTGCCGCAGACTGACTTCACCGATGAGGTGGCGGCCGGCCTGCGAGAGGCCTATACGCAAGGACATGGGCTGGTGGAAGCTTTCGCGATCTGGATCGAGCAGCGTCTCGGACACCTCGGACTGGTCGTGTTCGACGCATCCGACCCGGCCGCGAAACCCCTGGCCGTGCCACTGTTCCAACGGGAGGTCCGCCAGCCCGGAGTGACCGCCACGTTGGCGGGCGCCGCCGGAGAGCGCCTGCGTGCGGCGGGATTCCATGCCCAGGTTGACGCGCAACCGGACTCGGTGGCGCTGTTCCAACTCGGGGAGCGGCGTCTCCCGATTCGTCGAGACGGTGATCAGTTCCGGATCGGCGACGAGCGGATCAGCGGCGAGGTATTGCTGAGCCGGCTTGATGACGATCCGGCGGCCGTTGGTCCGAACGTGCTGCTACGTCCTGTGGTCCAGGATCGCCTGTTCCCGACCGTGTGCTACGTCGCCGGACCGAACGAGCTGGCCTATCTCGCGCAGCTGAAAGAGGTCTACGCGCACTTCGACGTCCCGATGCCGCTCATGGCGTCGAGGATGACCGTCTCACTGGTCGACGCCGCGGTCATCAAGTTCGTCCGCCGCCATGAACTGGGGGTCGAGACGCTGCACCGCAAAGACGAGTCGCTGCTGAATGAGCTGCTGGGGGCCCAGCTGCCGGAGTCCGTGGACCAGGCGATGCGCGCGGCCGACGCGACGGTGCGTGAACAGATGGAGGCCCTCGCCGTGGCGGTCACCGCCGTCGACCAGACCCTGGCCGGCGCGGCCGAGTCCACGCGGGGACGCATGGAGCGTGACCTCAAGAATCTGCGCAACAAGGTCGTGCAGGCGGCCAAACGCCGCGATCAAACCCTGCGGCGCCAGTTCGCCCGGGCCCAGACCCAGCTGTTTCCATCCGGTACGCCTCAGGAACGGACCATCGCGGGGCTCTTTTTTCTCAACCGCTACGGACCTGCCCTGATCGACCGCCTCGTCACCGACCCGACGCTCGACACGCGCCACCACTGGGTAGTGGCGGTTTAACTAGTTAGACGGGGCTGCGCCCCGAATCCCACGCGACCGCTCCGCGGGGCCCCCTGAGTGCCCGACTCCGCCGCCGCGGGGGGCGCATTATCGCGCACCCGTGGGGGCCAGCCCGTCACACTCGTGCGGGCGGTGGGAGCGGGCATCTCGGTCCGCGAACCGTTGGAGACTAGCCGAGCGGTCGTGCTGCCGCTGGTGAGGACCGTGCGCGGGTGCGGAGTTCTAGCGCCGGGTCTGGGACCAACTCCGCGCCCGCTTTTCTCTCGGTGTCTGGATCAGGCACCCGTTACCCCGCGCCAAGCGCTCTGGGGGCCAAGGCGAGGAGGATTGGACTCGTCGACCGGTTCGCGGATCGAGATGCCCTCTCCCGTCGCCGAGGCGCCCACGTGCACGCCTCGCGGCCGCGGAGTGGGGAGCCTCGTTCGCGCGCGGCGTCCGCGTGGAGATCGGGGCGTGGCCCCGTCTGAAGAAGTTCCGTCCGCTTCGCTCTGGGTGTACTGCGCCTTTGACCGATAACGTGGGCGTGGCTGTCTCCCGTCGCAACTCCACGCGCCAGACCGGCCGCCCATCGCCGCGCCGCCGGTCGCCTCGCCTGCGGGCCCGGCCGCGCTGGACCCGCGCCGTCGTCGGTCTGACCACGCTGTCGCTGGTCCTGGTCATCGCCGGCATCTGGATGTCTCGGTCGCTCTCGGCGGAGATCGACGCGCGTCTCGCCGTCGAGTGGACGCCGGCACCGACCCAGCTCTTCGCGACCGAGTTCGACATCTCGCCCGGCCTGGCGCTCGACCGCCGCGACTTCGCTGGGTGGCTCGATGAGCTGGCCTACACCGAACGAGACCGAGCGCGGGGCGCGGGTGAGTTCGCGGTGGAGCCGGACGCCGTCACCCTGGTCGAGCGACAGGGCCCGCACCACGGTCGAACCGTGCGGGTGCGGTTCACGCGCGACGCCGCGGGACGCGACCAGGTGAGCGCCATCGCGATCCCGCCGGACGGCAAGGCCTCCCGGATCTCGCTCGGCACCCCGCTGCTGTCGGTCCGGTCGGCGGCCGAACGGCGCAAGCACCGGATTGTCCCGCTCGCCGCGATTCCGGGTCGGGTGGTGCAAGCCGTCTTGGCGGCCGAGGATCACCGGTTCTTCGACCATCCAGGGATCGATCCGGTGCGCATCGTCGCCGCGGTCGTCACCAACCTGACCGGCGACCTCCCGTATCTCGTCGGGGCCAGCACCTTGACGCAACAGTTGGTCAAGAACACGATGCTGACGCCCGGTCAAACCGTCACCCGGAAGCTCCACGAGCAAGCGCTCTCGCTTCTCCTGGAACGTCGGTTGCCCAAGTCGCGCATCTTGGAGCTCTACCTGAACGAGGTCTACCTCGGACAACACGGCTCGTTCGCGATTCATGGCGTCGCCCAGGGCGCGCGGGCGCTGTTCGGCAAAGATCTGCACAACCTGTCGCTTGGCGAGGCCGCGACAATGGCGGGGACCATCCAGGCTCCGCAGCGCAACACGCCGGCGCGCCACCCGGCCCGGGCGCGGACACGGCGCAACGCCGTGCTGCAGGCGATGGTCGAACTCGACTTCATCACACCCGACGCGGCGATGTCGGCCGCGCGGGAGCCGGTCGAGCCGGTGGCAGCCCTCGGAGACGTCGAGGCGCCGTACTTCGCCGACCTGGTGGGGGGACAGCTCGAGTCGATGCTCAACGGTCAGGCGCCCGGCGTCCGCGTCGAGACGACGCTCGACGTCCGTCTCCAGCGGTTGGCGGAGATCGCCGTCCAGCGCGGACTGCGTGATATGGCGGGGCCCAGCGCTGCGGGCACCGCACCAGTCCCGCAGATCGCCCTCGTCGCGGTGGACCCGCGGAGCGGAGCCATCCGTGCGCTCGTCGGCGGCAACTCCTATCACGGGTCCCAGTTCAATCGGGCGGCGCGGGCTCGCAGACAGCCGGGGTCGGTCATCAAGCCCTTCGTCTACCTGGCCGCGCTGGAGCGCGCGCGCCACGACCCCGACTTCGCGTTCACCCCGTCTTCGTTGATCGACGACGAGCCGACCACGTTCATGCACGACGGGCGACCGTGGCACCCGACGAATTTCGGACAGACCTACGACGGCGCCGTCACCGCGCGCCTGGCGTTGGCCCGGTCACGCAACGTGGCGGCAGTCAAGGTGGCGGAACGAGCCGGGCTCGCGGCGGTCGCCGAACTCTGGGCCCAGGCGTCGGGCGGCACGACCCCGCCCCCCTATCCGTCGCTGGCGCTTGGGACCTTCGAGGCCACCCCCCTGGAGGTCGCCGCCGCCTACACGATGCTGGCTAATGGGGGTGAGTGGCTTCCGCTTCACGCCGTGGCCAGGGTGAGCGGGAGGGATGGCATCAATGTCACATTGCCACCTGACCCACCACGACAGGTCGCCGGGGCCGACAGTGCCTTTCTGGTCACGCAGATGCTCCGGAGTACCTTTGAGGTCGGCACGGCCACCGCCGCCCGCCAGCGCGGTTTCGATCTCGTCGCGGCCGGCAAGACCGGCACAACCGACGACCTGCGAGACGCCTGGTTCGCGGGATTTACCCCGATGCTGGTGACCGTGGTGTGGGTTGGCCATGACGACAACCGCCCGCTCGGCCTGACCGGGGCCCAGGCGGCGCTGCCGATCTGGACCGATTTCATGCGGCGTGCGCACGAGGGGCGTCAGTCGGCGGACTTCAATCAGCCCCCGGGCGTCACACGCGTCGAGGTCGACCCGGTCTCCGGACTTTTGGCCACGGCCCGGTGCCCCGCGCCCTTGCTGGAGGCGTTCCGCGACGGCACGATGCCAGGTGAGTGGTGTCCCCTTCACTGAACCATCGTTGGGCCGGCACCGTACAGCGTGCCCTCCAGCGGCGTCGAGAGTCACGCCACCGGGTATAATCGTATCGATGCGTGTCTGGAGCCAAACCGTCCGCTGCGTCGGGATCGTGGGTCTGAGCCTGGCGCTCGGGTGCGGCGCTCAGGACTCCGAGGCGCCCCCAGAAGCGGCGGTGGGCCCGGCCAGCACCCTTGAACCGTTGCCCGCGTCCCCACCGGCGGCCGATCCGGTGCCGGAGACCCTCCCAGAGATCGTGGCCCGCGTGAACACGCACGACATTACGAATGAGGAACTCGAGCGGGCGGTCAGAAGCGCGGAGATCCAGGCTGGCCAGGCGCTCCCGACGCAGTTCCGCGACCAGGTGTATCGGTCCGTCCTGGACCGGCTAGTGTCATTCCATCTGCTGCTGCAGGAATCGGAGTCGCGGGGCATTGCGGTCGATGAGGCCGTGGTAGACGAACGCATCGATAGCCTGAAGTCGAACTTCCCGACCATCGAAGCGTTCGAGACCCAACTGAGTGACTGGGACACCACGCTCGAGATTCTTCGTGGGGAGACTCGCCGGGACCTGCTCGTCGAGCTCGTGCTCGAGACGGCGGTCACCCCAGACGTCGACATCGATGTGGAGACGACACGCGCGTTCTACGACCAGCACACCGATCAGTTCACCCAAGGCGGCGGTGCCCAGGCCCGGCACATCTTGATCGGCCTGAGTCCCGATGCCGGGGAAGACGACAAGACCGCGGTCCGTGCGCGCGCCGAGAGCGTGGCGAGCGACCTCGCGGCGGGCGGCGATTTCGCCTCACTCGCGCAAGCCCATTCCGAGGACCAGGGGTCGGCCGCCAACGGCGGTGACCTGGGTACCGTCGTCAAGGGACAGACCGTCCCCGCGTTCGAGGCGGCGCTGTTCGCCCTCTCGCCGGGCGAGACCAGCGGAGTCGTGGAAACACCGTTCGGGTTTCACATCATCCAGATGACGGCGCTCGAAGAGGCGAGCACGGTCCCGTTCGCGGAGGCCAGCGTTCAGATTCGGGAGTTCCTCGTGCGACAGGAACAGCAGGTGCGCAGCGAGGCGTTCGTAGCCGAGTTGCGAGCCAACGGCGACATCGAGATTCTGATTTAGGAACCAATGAGAAACGAGGATGTATTCGAGGCGGTCGCCGCCGCGTTACAGCGCGGCGAACCTGCGGCGCTGGTGACGATCATCCGGGCGCAGGGGTCCACTCCTCAACGGGTGGGGGCCAAAATGTTGGTCTTCCCGGACGGACGAACCGTGGGCACGATCGGGGGAGGGTGCTACGAGAACGAGGCGTTCTGGAAGGCCAAGGCCGCCATCGAGACCCGCGAGCCGGTCATCGCCAAGTACGAGCTGGCGGATGACATCGCGGAAGACTCCGGGCTGATCTGTGGAGGTCAGATGGAGGTGTATATCGAACCCCTCGAACCGGCCCCGGCTCTCTACCTCGTCGGCGCGGGCCACGTGGCCTATCACCTAGCCCAGGCTGCCCAGACCGTCGGCTTCCGGCTGCACGTCATCGACGATCGCGAAAAATTTGCCAATGCCGAGCGGTTTCCCGAGGCGGAGGAAATTGTCGTGGATGCGATTCCCGAGTGGCTGACCCGGGCCGAGCTGCCGCCGCACGCGTTCGCGGTCATCTTGACGCGAGGCCACCGGCACGATCTCGATGCGTTGCGGGCGCTGGCGCCGAAACAGCTGCGCTACCTCGGGTTAATCGGGAGCCGCGCGAAGGTGGCGCGAATCTATGAAGCGCTGGAAGCGGAAGGCATTCCGGCCGAGCAGCTCCGGCGTGTGCACGCTCCCGTGGGATTGAATCTGGGCGCGGTGACCCCCCAGGAAATCGCCGTGAGCATTCTCGCGGAGCTGATCGCGGTCAAGTACGGGAAGATCGGCGCGGACGCCACCACTAGCGATTCCCAGGACGCCGGATCTCTGCGCTGGACCCCACGTGACGCCGCCGAGACGACCAGCGTGTAGCCGTCTGGCGAAAGGTATACTGGCGTCTGTCATGTCTCGGCACTCAATGTCAGCGGGAAACACCGGCACCGACCTGTCCGCTCGGGCGCGCAGTGTGCTGGCCGCGCTGGTGCAGGAGTACATCGACAGCGGTACGCCGGTCTCTTCGCGCTGGCTTGCGGGGCACGGCGGTTTCGGGCTTTCCTCGGCCACCGTTCGGCACATTCTGGTCAGCCTCGAAGAGGCCGGATTGGTTTGGCAGCCGCACACCTCGTCGGGGCGGGTGCCGACCGATTTGGGATACCGCAGCTTCGTCGACCTGCTCCTCGAGCACCGGCTCGCGGCACGATCGACATCGGCGGTCGAAGCGCGACTGCGCCAGGCGGGGTCGGTCAAGGGCGTGCTGTCCAACGTGTCACACGAGCTTTCTCGGGTTTCGCATCATCTCGGATTCGCCCTGGCTCCGACCAACGAGGTGGTCGGATTCGAGCATATCGAGTTCGTGCCGCTCGAAGGTACCCGCATTCTGGTGCTTGTCGCCGCTGAAGGACAGCAGGCGTGCCACAAGGTCGTGGACATCGGGGAACGGGTCCGACGGAGCGAACTCGAGCAGGGTGCGCAATACCTGAATCGCGAATTCCGCGGGTTGACCCTCGGAGAAGTACGCACCCTCGTGCTCGAGCACCTCCGGGAAGAGCAGGTGCTGTGCGATGCGTTGCTCTCTAGATCCCTGCGGCTGGCCAGTTCGACTCTGGAAGAGATGGTCCCACGTGACAACGTCTTCGTGGACGGGGCCACGGCCCTCTTCGACGAGGTCTCCGACGACGAGGGCCCTGTGCCGCTTGCCACGTTCCGAGCCCTTCTGAAAATGGTGCAGGAGAAGCACCGACTGGTACGGTTGTTGAGCGAGTATCTCGATGTCGATCCCGGCAGCCTGACGGTGGTGATCGGGGCCGAACATACAGCCGCCGACCTGAAGCCGTTCAGCCTGATCGCGTCAACCTATTCTGATGGTCGACAGACCGGTACCGTCGGGGTGATCGGTCCACGCCGGATGCGCTATTCACTAGCCATCGCGGCGGTAGACAGCGTGTCGCAGGCCGTCAGTCGAGTCTTGGTGAACCACAGTCCCCCGCCCGCAGACGATGCACGACGAACACCCTACGGATCAGTCTGAGCCTACCCCGGAGCAGCCGGACACGGCGGCCTCGCGCGACGAGACCGCGCCCGACCCGGGCGGCAGTCCGCCGCCTGAAGCGGTGAGTGGCTCCTCCTCCAGTGACGCCGACGCCGATGGTGGCACGGCCGGGGATGACCTCGCGGAGGTCCGCCGACAGCGGGACGACCATTACCAGCGGCTACTCCGGACCACCGCCGAGTTCGACAACTATCGCAAGCGCACTGACCGGGAACGCCGTGATCTCGCCGAGTATGCCGCGACGGATCTGCTGACTGACCTGTTGCCCGTGGTAGACGACCTCGAGCGAGCGCTGGCGGCCGACACAACCGACGCGGAGGTCTATCGCCGCGGCGTCGAGATCATCCGCAAGCAGTTGCTGGACCTGCTGGAACGGCGAGGGGTCGCCCCCATCGAAGCGCTTGGGGCCGATTTCGACCCCAACTTGCATCAAGCGGTGACCCAGGAAGCCAGCGATACCCACCGTGACGGTGAGGTCATCGAAGAGTTGCGCCGTGGCTACACCATGCGCGGCCGTTTGCTCCGAGCGTCGATGGTCAAGGTGGCACAGGCGTGACGACGACGCGTGACTACTACGAGATTCTCGATGTATCTCGCGACGCCGACGAAGCGACGATCAAGAGCGCCTACCGGAAGATGGCGCTCAAGCACCATCCCGACCGGAACGCAGGCGACAAAGCAGCCGAAGAACTGTTCAAAGAGTCAGCGGAGGCCTACGCGGTGCTCGCCGATGGCGAGAAGCGTGCGCGGTACGATCGCTTCGGACATGCCGGCGTCGGCGCGGGTAGCGGCGGGGCCGGCTACGACCCGACGATCTTCGCAGACTTTGGCGACATCCTGGGTGGTCTCGGCGACCTGTTCGGGGTCGGCGGTGGCGGTCGTCGCGGCGGCGTCAGGCGTGGCGCCGACCTCCGGTACGACTTGGAGATCTCCTTCGCGGAAGCGGCGACCGGGACCGAGACCACGCTACAGATTCCCCGCGAGGAACCGTGCGATACCTGTGGAGGCTCTGGCTCCGCCCCGGGGAGCACCCCGCAGAAGTGCGGCCAGTGCCAGGGACGCGGTCAGGTTCGGTTCCAGCAGGGGTTCGTGACCGTCGCCCGTACGTGTCCTGCCTGCGGCGGGGTCGGCCGGGTGATCGCCAAGCCGTGTCAGTCCTGCCACGGCCAAGGCAGGATTGGCCGCGAGAGAAATCTCACGGTAAAGATCCCAGCCGGGATCGGCACTGCGCAGCGACTGCGTCTGACCGGCGAGGGCGAACACGGTGGGCGGGGAGCACCCCCGGGGGACCTCTATGTGGTCGTGCACGTGGGTGACCACGCGTTCTTTCAGCGAGACGGCGACGACCTGCTGTGCAACATACCGGTGACGTTTCCCACGCTCGCCCTTGGCGGTGAGATCAAGATCCCGACGTTGACAGACCCGACCACCATCCAGATTCCGCAGGGCACCCAGGCGGACACGCGCTTTCGGTTGCGCGGCAAGGGTATGCCGAATGTGAACAGCCGGGGTCACGGCGACCTGTACGTCCGGGTGCAGGTGGCGGTGCCAACAAAGCTGAGCCGGGACCAGAAGAGCCTTCTCGAAGAACTCGACGCCACGATGTCCAACCGGGTCCTTGAGCCCGTCCCCGCCGACACCGGTGCCGACGAGGAGCGCCCGTTCTTCGATCGCGTCAAAGACATCTTTGGCTAGTACGCACCCGGCGCTCGACGTCAGCGGACCTGACTGGGACGAGGGCGGGTTGACGTTGGCCGATCGCATTGCCGCCCTTGTCGACGACTTCACGCCGTCCGCGATTGAAGAGATAGCCGAGAGCGGCGAGACGGATACCGCTCACCTCCGCGTGTTCTTCACATCCACACCGGATCGTGACGCCGCCCAGGTGGCGGTGGCCACCGCGTGTGGCCCCGCGGTGCGGACATCAGCCACGTCGGTCGCCGACGACGGATGGGCGGCGCGCTCGCAAGCCGACCTGCGCGCGATCCGGGTCGGCCGAGTCATAGTGGCGCCTCCGTGGGACCTCGCGAAGACGGTGGCCGCCGGCGCTGACGATGTCGTCGTGCAGATACGACCGGCGCTCGGCTTCGGCAGCGGTCATCACCCCACGACACGGCTGGCGCTGCTGGGGTTGCAGCAGGTCCAGCTGGCTGGTCTGGACGTGCTGGATCTGGGCACAGGTTCAGGCGTGCTGGCGGTGGCTGCCGTCAAGCTCGGAGCCCGCGTCGCCGTCGGCATCGACCGAGACACGGATGCGCTCGGGTCGGCGGAGGAGTCCCTCGCCCTGAATGGTGTGGCCGACCACGTCGAGCTGCGCGGCGGGTCTCTCGCGGACAGGCCGGACACCGCCCACATCGTCGTCGCGAACCTCACAGGGGCCACCCTGATCGCCCAGAACCAGGCGATCTTGGCCCTCTCGCGCCCCGGCGGATACCTGATACTCAGCGGTATCCTCGACACCGAGGCGCGGGCCGTGGCCGCGGCCTACGAACCCGGGGGACCGTGCGTGTGGCGGGCTGCCGAGGACGAATGGGTAGGGATGATCTTCAGGAGAAGGGCGCTCTGAGGGNCCGACGTCAGGCTTCAGGCATCGGGACGGACGTCCGGGTGCACNNTGTGGGGCTTGGATCGCCTACAGGTCACCCCAGATATATTGGAACACCGAGACGGCGGATACGACGACCGCGTCGGCGCGTAGGGTGCGCCGACCAAGCGTGACTGCGATGAATCCAGCCGCGCGGGCGGCGTCGACTTCGGCGTCGGTCCACCCGCCCTCCGGACCGACCGCGAGCAGGGCCGTGGCCGGTGACGGAATCTTGCGCATCTGNCGTAGTCCGGAACCGGCCTCGGCGGCGCTGGGTTCGACCAGAAGCAGCTTGAGCGCGGAGGGGTCGCGACACATGTCGTGGAACGAGATAGGAGCCCGTACGTCCGGTACGACCGCCCGGCGACACTGCTTCGCCGAGGCGATGGCCACTCGCGCCCACCGCTCCGTGTCGCGACCCCGACCTTCCGTGCGCGCCGTCAGCAAGGGCTGGACGACCACCGCGCCGACCATCGTCACATCGCGCACGACATCGTCGAACTTCCGGCCCTTTAGCAGTGCCTGCGCCACCGTCAACGCAACCGTCGGCTCCGGCGTGGTGGGAATCGCCTCGTAGGGACGAATGATGGTCAGTCGGGACGTCACTTCCTCGACCCGCGCCAGATACTCGGCGCCGCGTCCGTCGAACACGGCGACGGTGTCGCCCTTGCCCAGCCGCAGCGCCCGTCGCAAATGAGCGGCCTCGTCCTCCGGCATCGGAACCGGTTGTCCGACCGTGGTCAGAGCGGGAACGAAGAACCGTGGCGGCATCGGCGGATTATAACGACCCTCAGACGGGCTGCTATACTTTCGACTCTTCATGCTGTTCGCGGATCACACCCTCGGAAAATACAAAGTCGTTTCCACGCTCGGTAGCGGCGGATTCGGGACCGTCTATCTAGCGGAAGACACCTGGATTAACAAGAAAGTCGCTCTCAAGGTCCCGCACCGCCAGAACCTGAATTTCAGTGAGCTGCTGCGCGAGCCTCGCCTGCTGGCCTCGTTGGACCACCCCAACATCGTCTCGATCACGACGGCCGAGAAGNAGGACAACATCTTCTTCATCGTGATGGAGTACGTGCCGGGCGAGACACTCGAGGCGGTCATCGCGAGCGGCGGGCAGCTGGACATCGACCGAGCGATCGATTTCTCCCTGCAGATCGGTCGGGCGACNGAGCACGCCCACGAGCAGGGGATCATCCACCGGGATCTACGTCCCGCCAACGTCCTCGTGTCGGAGTCCGGCACGCTGAAGGTGGCCGATTTCGGGACGTCGCGTTTCCTCGAAATCGCCGCGCACGGGACGACGGTCATCGGAAGCCCGNCCTACATGGCGCCTGAACAGTTCCGGGGCGAAGCGGTGTTCGCCTCCGACCTGTACTCCCTCGGCGTTACGATGTATCAGATGCTGACCGGCGTCCTGCCGTACGACACACCCGCACCCGGCGACCTTGACCGGTTGCAACGCGGTGATCTGGTGCGGTCGCCCCGTGTGCTCAACAACGCCATTCCCACCGACCTCAGCGATGTGGTGCTCAAGGCGCTGGCGCCGGCGGTGTCCGATCGCTATCAGCGCGCGGCCGAGTTGATGGCCGATCTGAAGCGCCTCCGCANCCGACGGCGCGTCACGCCCCCCCGGGGGATGCCGGCGCACTCGTCGACCGCTGTCGACTCGGCGTCCACCTCACTGGCGCGCGATATCCACGCCCGTCTGCGGCCGCGGGCCACGCCGCCGGCCGGCTTCTGTTGGCACTGTCGCAAACCGTTGCACGCCAGGGCCGACTCCTGTCCGTTCTGCCACGAAGCCCAGTGAGGCCCCTGGTCGCAAGACAATCACCATTTTGGCCGCCGTGGCCTCCCGCCCGTCGGCGTTGCTCGTCGCTTGGATACTCCCGGTATGCGCNCTCCTCGCGCCTGGCCGGCCAGGCGCCGCGGCACCCGAAGATGGCAACTCCGTTGCGACCAGAGGCCTAACCGCGAGCGCGACGTTCGCGAGGAAAAGCTATTGCGTGGCGGCCGGGGTGAACACTACACTTCTCGCAAGTGCTTGATAAAATGGCNGNTCAGTAGGGTCAGTGATGAAACTTGAGGGTAGCGGCAAAATCTGGATGAACGGCAGGTTCGTGGAGTGGGCCGATGCGAATATTCACATCGCGTCCCACGTCGTCCACTATGGCAGCGGGGTGTTCGAGGGGGCTCGGTGTTACGAGACGCCCAACGGCTCTGCTTGCTTTCGCCTCGACGCGCATCTTCGACGCCTCTACGATTCGGCCAAGGTCTACCGGATGACCTACGATCTCGAGCTCTCCGCGTTTCATGATGCGGTGCTGGAGACGATCCGTGTCAACGGCTACCAATCGTGTTACATCCGCCCCTTGATCTACCGTGGCTACCATGAACTGGGCGTCAACCCGTTCCAATGCCCGGTGGAAGCAGCGATTCTGTTGTGGAGTTGGGGCGCGTACCTGGGGGATGAAGCGCTCGAAAAAGGGGTAGACGTCCAGATCAGCTCGTGGGCCCGCCCNGCGGCGAATACGTTCCCCGCGATGGCGAAATCGACGGCCAACTACGCCAACTCGCAGCTCATCAAGATGGAGGCGACCATCAACGGCTACAGTGAGGGGATCGCGCTCGACCCGTCCGGGCTCGTGAGCGAGGGCAGTGGCCAGAACATTTTCGTGGTCCGAGACGAGGTGATTTTCACGCCGACCGTCGGGGGGTCTGTGCTCCCGGGCATCACACGGGAGGTCATCATGACGCTGGCCGGCGACCTGGGGCTGGAAGTGCGCGAGCGGCCGATCCCTCGCGAGATGCTCTATATCGCCGACGAGGTCTTCTTCACCGGCACCGCGGCCGAACTCTCGCCGATTCGCAGCATCGACAAGATCACGATCGGCAACGGCCGACGCGGTCCGGTGACCGCGGCCATTCAGCGGCGCTTCTTCGATGTCGTGAACGGCGTCATCCCGGACACTCACGGCTGGCTTACCTACGTCACTCCGACCCCGGCCGCGGCCGCGCAGCGGTGACGGCCGCACTGGCCGTGACATGGAGATCACCGAGCTCCTCGGTATGGCGGTTGATACGGGCGCGTCCGACCTGCATCTGAAGGCCGGCAACTACCCGATGCTGTGGGCCCACGGTGCGCTGCGGCCCGCCAACGAGGACCGCCGGCTGGACCCGGACACCCTCCAGGCCTTGGCCAGCGCGCTGATCCCGGCGGCCCTCCAGACAAGGTTCATGGCCGAGCACGAGGTGGATTTCGCCCACAGCGCGTCCGACTCGGTCATTACCCGTTTCGGCGATTAGCAGTTCGTGCAGGGGTAGCCACGGTGCCTTCCCGCCCNAGGAGNGCCCACCAGGTCGCGCTTCGACTCCTCGCGCGGCGCGAGTACTCGACCTCCCAGATCCGTGTGCGCCTCGCGCGACGGGAGCTGCCAGAGCCGGAGGTCGACGCTGCGATCGCACGCCTGACCGACGCCGGCCTGCTCGATGATGCCCGAGTGGCGCACGCCTGGGCTCGCCGGGCGGCTGAGGTCAAACTGCGGGGACGCAGCCGGGCCAGACGGGAAATCGAGGCGCTCGGCATTGCGTCCCATACCGCGAGACAGGCCGTCGACACGGTGTTCGACGAACTCGACGAGGAGGCGGTGCTCGAGCGCGCCATCGCGAAGCGGGTCGATGGTCCGATACGGGATCGGGTCCACTTTCGACGAGTGTATCAGGCGCTGCTCCGCCAGGGATTTCCACCCGACCGGGTCGCCGCGCGGCTCCTGGCCGGCACCGATGGCGCCGAGACTTTTGTGGAAGAATAGCCGAATGACGTCCAGCGAGGTCAGACGAAGTTTTCTCGAGTATTTCGGTGGTCAGAACCACCAGATCGTGCGGAGTGCGTCGCTGGTGCCGGCCGATGACCCGACGTTGTTGTTCACCAACGCGGGTATGAATCAGTTCAAGGATCTCTTTCTCGGTCGTGAGCGGCGCTCCTACACGCGGGCCACCAGCTCTCAAAAGTGCATGCGGGTCAGTGGGAAACACAACGATCTGAACAACGTGGGTCCGTCCTGGCGCCATCACACGTTCTTCGAGATGCTTGGGAANTTCTCGTTCGGCGACTACTTCAAGGCGGAGGCGATTCCGTTCGCCTGGACGCTTTTGACCGATGTCTGGGGGCTTCCGCCGGAACGGTTGTACCCGACCATATTCAAGGGCGAATCCGGTATCCCGCGAGACGATGAGGCGCACGCGATCTGGAGCGGACTCGTGCCCGCTGACCGCATCATCGAACTGGGCCTTGCAGAGAACTTCTGGGCCATGGGCGACACCGGTCCGTGTGGCCGGTGCTCGGAGGTCCACTACCACCGGGGCGACGAAATCCCGTGCCGCGAACCGGTCTGTCGCGGCATCGACTGCAGCTGCGACCGCTATGTCGAGCTCTGGAACAACGTCTTCATGGAGTTCAACCGGGATGCTGGTGGGTCCCTGACCCCGCTGCCGGCCGCCTCGATTGACACCGGGCTGGGGCTCGAGCGGATCGTGGCGGTGCTCCAGGGCAAGGTCTCGAACTACGACACCGACCTGTTTGGCTCCCTGCTGCGGGCGATCGGCGACCTGACCGGTCGCGCCTACGGGCCGCACACGCCGCAGGCGTCGCCCGGACCGGACGACGTGTCGATGCGGGTCGTTGCCGACCATCTCCGTGCGATGACCTTCTTGATCGCGGACGGCGTCATGCCCTCGAACGAGTGGCGCGGCTACGTGCTTCGCAAGATCATGCGGCGCGCGATGCGGCATGGCAAGCGGCTGGGCACGGNCGGCCCGTTNCTGCATGAGCTGGTGGATGTGCTGGTGGCAGACATGGGACCGGCGTACCCGGAGCTCCCGGCCAATCGAGACACCGTGGTGCAGGTGNTGCACACCGAAGAGGAGCGGTTCGACGCGGTCCTGAANGACGGGCTACCCAGGCTGGAGTTGGCGCTGGCCGATGCCGCCGAAGGCGGCGTGCTTGCGGGACCGGATGTATTTCGACTGTATGACACCTACGGTCTGCCGCTCGACTTCGTGGAGGACCTCGCCAGCGAACGGGGTATCACCATCGACCGCGACGGGTTCGACGTGGCTCTCGATGGCCAACGGCGCCAATCGCGGGCGACGGCCAGCTTCGACGCTGGCTGCGTGACACCGTTCGAGTTCGCGTCGGACGACGAGTTGGGAACACTGCTGGCTCGGCCAGACCGATTCGAAGGCTACACGGAGACCCAGGTCTCGCCGGTCGAGATACTGGCGCTGTTCGACGAGACACGGGCGGCNACATCGGAGCTGGACGCGGGCGCCGCTGGGTACGCGGTGCTCGACCGCACCCCTTTCTATCTCGAAGCCGGTGGACAGGTGTCGGACACCGGCCGGCTCGTGGATACGGACACCGGTCTGGTCGCCGCGGTGGCCGGCGTCGAGCGTCTGTCGCCAGGAGCACCACGGGCCCATCAGATTCGGGTGACCGAGGGTTGTCTGAGAATCGGGTCCACGGTCACGGCTGCGGTCGACGAGAGGCGGCGCGATGCCATCCGACGCAACCATACCGCCACCCATCTGTTGCATGCCGCCCTCCGCGAACAGCTCGGCACGCATGTCAAGCAGGCAGGCTCACTCGTGGGGCCGGACCGCCTCCGGTTCGACTTCGCGCATGGGAGCCCCGTCGGTCAGCCGGCGCTGGACCTGATCGAGCGGAGCGTCAACGCGGCGGTGTTCGCCAACGGACCGGTCGNAACGGCGGTGCGTTCGACGCAGGATGCGATCGACGCCGGGGCGATGGCCCTGTTCGGCGAGAAGTACGGGGAATCGGTGCGCGTGGTGTCCGTGCCTGGTGTCAGCATGGAACTCTGCGGCGGGACGCACTGTCGTGCCACCGGCGATATCGGACCGTTCGCGATCACCCAGGAGAGTGGCGTGGCGGCCGGCGTCCGGCGGATCGAGGCGGTGACCGGTCATACCGCCGTCGAGCACCTGCAGAGCCGCCGCGCTGTGGTGCACGCCGTGGTCGGGGCGCTGGGTGTGCCTGAATCACAGGCGGTGGAAACGGTTGATCGCCTGCACACAGACGCGAAGCGGCTCGCGCGTGAGCTCGAGCAACTCAAGTTGAAGACGGCGCTAGGGGGGCAGACCGGCGGGGCCACCGACGACGCGGTCGAGATCGGTGATGCACAGTTTGTCGCCAGACGGGTCGCGGGGCTGGAGAAGGGCTCATTACGGGGCCTGGCGGACTCGCTGCGCGACCGGCTGTCGCGCGGCGTGGTGGTCTTGGCCTCCGAGNGNGACGGCAAGGTGTCGCTGGTCGTGTCGGTCAGCCAGGACCTCGTGGGACGAGTCCACGCGGGCCAGGTCGTCAAGACGCTGGCACCGATCATTGGCGGCGGTGGTGGTGGCCGAGCCGATTTTGCGCAGGCCGGTGGACGACAACCGGAGAAGATCGATGCGCTGCTGGCAAGCAGNCGGACTGTCGTCGGCGACATGCTCGCCGGCTAATGGCCCGGCCGCGGACTTGACGGCGCCGGCCCGAANTTTCGATAAGACTACCGNTGCGNCCATTATGACCAAGCANATTATGGCTAGCCNTCCCGGAGCGCTCGCCGTGAAGGNGGCTGTGGCCATCGTCGTCATTCTGGGCGGNAGTGCGACCGCGGACGCCCAGATCTTCACCTGGCGGGAGGCCGACGGCGTGCTCGTCGTTTCCGATACGTCGCGCACGCCAGACCTCACCGCCGTCGCCGTTCGTGGCGCGACCGCCATTCGCGCGACCCGGGCCGCCCGGCCGCCCAACGGTCGGGATTTTTCCGCCATCATCCTGCGGGCGGCGACCCGACCCGACACGCGGCGCGGACGGAGTTGGTACGGGCCGTCATTCAGGTCGAATCGGCGTTCGATCCGCGAGCGCGATCGCCCGTGGGCGCCATGGGACTGATGCAGCTGATGCAAGGAACCGCTGCGGGTCTGCGGGTGACGGACCCGTATGACCCGGAGCAGAACATCCGTGGCGGGGTCACCTATCTCCGCAGTCTCCTTGACCGTTTCAATGGGAACGAGGAGTTGGCACTGTCCGCATACAACGCCGGTCCCGGGGCGGTGGCGCGTCATGGCAATCAGGTGCCACCATTCAGCGAAACGCGGAACTACCTGGTCCCGGTTCGCTTCCCGGCTGGTCCGTCGCCGGCCAGCGGCCTCGCGGACGCGGCCCGCCACACGACCGTTGCGGGACGGGGTCAGACCATCTACAAGAGCTACGAAGTGGTCAACGGCCGGCGAATCCCCTCCTTCTCGGACGTTCCGCCCCGGACACCGCCCCCCGCTGATAGCGCGGGCATTGACCGGTGACACCAGACGACGTCTCACCCGACCGCGTCCGGCTCGACGTGTGGCTCGACGTGGCCTGCCTCTTCAAGACGCGGTCCGAAGCGCAGCGCGCCTGTCGGAACGGGAAGGTGGAGGTGAATGTACAGCGCGCGAAGCCGCACCGCACCGTGGAGGCCGGGGACCGTCTCTCGATCAGTCGTCCGCAGGGTAGGACACAGCGGGTCGTGATCCTCGCCACCGCCGCCCAGCATCTCCCGAAGTTGGCCGCCCGCATGCTGTACGAGGACGTGACGCCGCCACCGACACCCGAGGAGGTCGAATTCCGGCGGATGGGCGGAGGACCAAGCCGAGGCACGGGGTCGACTAGCGCCCCCGACAAACGACAGCGACGCGAACTCCAGCGGCTGAAGAGATTGCAGGGGGCGTAGATTCAGCTCGGCCCAGACATGCTAAACTACTGGACCGCTCGGTAAACAGAATCGCGGCGTCAGCACCATCAGAGAAAAGGACCCGGAACGATTTGGCGAATCACAAGCACACGTTGAAGTCACAGCGACAGGACATTGTCCGTCGAGAGCGCAATCGGGGCCTGCGAACCCGCTTGCGGCGGGCGTTGCGGTCGCTACGGTCGGCCATCGATGCGGGCAAGACGGATGAAGCCCGGTCGGTGCTCAACGGCACCGTGTCATTGATCGACAAGATGTCGGCCAAAGGGATTATTCACGACAACACGGCGGGTCGATACAAGTCGCGGCTCGCCAAGCGTCTCGCCGCCGGCACCGTCGCGGCAAATTAGTTACGACCGTCGCCCACCCGGCGACCCCGCGGCCGGCATCTCGCCAACGTCGCACAGCGCCATCACCAATCTCTCCAGCAGCACCCGGTGCTCACCGAGCGAGCTCTTGAGCTTGAGGTCGGTCTGAAACAACGCGTCGACGGCCGCCGGGAGGCGGTGTGACGGGAGTTTTGTTCGCACCAACCACGCCAGCTGGCCCAAGACCATGTAAGGTGCGGCGCCCGACTCCACCAGCAGGGCCAGTTCTCTCAGCGCCTCCGCCGCCTGACCGCGCTCGATGGCCCGGGTGACGGCCCAGTCGCCATGCGAGGTGGACGGACCCGCCACGGCCCGCACGTCGTCCAGTCCAATGGACGGCTGACCGGCCGCGAACAACAGAAGCCGGTCGACATCGCCCCGCAGACGAGTGAGGTTGGGTCCGGCGGCCGCGGCCAGGAGTTTCGCGGCCGACGGCTGAATCGTCGACCCTTCCTCCGACACACGGCGTCGCACCCACCGCTCGGCGTCGGCCAACGTTTCGAGCACGCCGCAGGTGACGACGACGGACGCCGCGAGCAGTCGCGTCGTGAGGCGGCGACGCTTGTCGAGGTCCCCCGACACAAGCACCAGGGTGGCATGAGGCGCAGGCTCCGCCAGATAGGTCTCGAACGCTTCCTGGTCGCTGGCCGTCCCCTTGGTCTCGCGCTTGGGCGCCAGGCAGCGTTCCGCGTGATGCACGATGACCACCCGTCGCGACGCCATCATCGGCAACATCTGGGTCGCGTCGGTGACATGCCCCAGGGTCGTCTCCCCACCGTGGAGTCGTTCAACGTTGAACGCGCGTAGCCCGTCGTCGATGACCTCCTCAAAGGCATCCGCCATCTCTGCCTTCTCCACCGCATCGTCGCCCAGCACCAGATAGATGGGCTCCAGTTCACCGTTCGTGATCTGCTCTCGGGCCGTAATCGGAGTGATGCTGCGCACGTCGAGATTCTAGCAGGGTGCGGAAAATCCACGGTGGGGCGGCGGCGGGCATCTCGGTCCGCGAGGCGCGCACGTGCGCGCCATGGCGGTGGGAGCCGCACGCCGCTAGACGGACACCTCGCCTCGAAACCCCTAGAAGGCTTCGAGGATCGAACTGACTACCGTGAGGCCGAAATCGCGGGCCAGTCGTTCGACGGTGTTCGATTGCTGTCCGAAGAACGTATTGGCATCCAACTGGCCACCGCTGCCTGACGCGACTTCGTACTCGTCGCTGAATGTCAGAGCCGGGTTTTCCCAGAGAATCTCGTCAGTCGTCAAGTCCCGGAATTCGATGGCGACGCGGAGCGTAAAAATGTAGCGGGACGCTTGTTGCTGTGCGCTGAATGTCGCTGGCTGTATGTCGATGCTACTGATCGTGCCGGACAGCAACGCGTCGACGCCTGTATCGGCCGACGATACGTTGTAGCTGCCTCGTCCGATGAACTGTGTGACGACCTCTTGGGTCAGGGTCTGCTCGATCTCGAACACCGTCGTCGTGTTCTCGAACAGCGGAATCCCGATGGTCTGGATGTAGTCCGGCAGGAATGACCCCTGCCCGGCGAGGGAGTAGCCGCAGCCGCTGTTGGCCATGGCAGCCAAGAGTGCACTCGCCAGAATCGCCGTGTGATATTGCCTGATCACTGCATGCTCTCCACGGCTAGGCCACCACGATGTTTACGAGTTTTCTCCGGACCACCACCACTCGGGCGATCGTCTTGCCATCGGTGTGCGACTGCACCGAGGCGTTCGCGAGCGCGGCGGCCCGCAGGTCGTCGTCCGAGATGTCGGTCCCTACCGTGAGGCGAGCGCGGAGTTTTCCGTTGATCTGAACCGGCACCACAAGCTCGTCGGCCCGCGCCACGTTCGGGTCGAAGGCGGGCCACGTGGCGGTGGCCAGACCGCCCGTGCGCCCCAGGCGTTCCCACAGTTCCTCGCAGAGGTGGGGCGCAAACGGTGACAGCATGAGGACGAGCGCGTCCACCGCTTCGGCCAGGACCCGGGCGGTATGGGCCGGCGCCTGGTCCGCCGCGTAGGCGTCCGTGGTTGAGGATGGTGCCAGTCCCTGCTGCTCACAGAACGCGTAGAGGTCGTTCACCAGTTCCATCAAGGCGGAGACGGCGGTGTTCAAGTGCACGCGCGGGTCGAGGTCAGCCGACACCCGGCGAATCGAATCGTGCGTCTTGCGACGCAGCGCGCGATGGGCGTCGTCGAGCGTCGTCGAGTCGAAGTCACCGGACGCCCCGGTGACCACGGGGCCGATGGTCGTGACCAGGCGCCAGACCCGCGTCAGAAACCGGTAGCTCCCTTCCAGCCCCGAGTCGTTCCACTCGAGTTCCTTCTCCGGCGGCGCGACGAACATCTCATACAGACGAAGCGCGTCGGCGCCAAAGCGGTCGATCATCTTGTCCGGGTCAACGACGTTGCCCTTCGATTTCGACATCACGTTGCCGTCACGCAGCACCATGCCCTGCGTCAGCAACCGGGTAAACGGCTCGTCGTGGTCTACCTGGCCGAGATCCCTGAAGACCCGGCAGAAGAACCGCGAATAGATCAGGTGCAAGATCGCGTGCTCGACACCGCCGATGTAGAAATCGACGGGCGTCCAGTAGCGGACCCGCTCCGGATCGAAGGCCTGACTGTCGTTGGTCGGATCGCAATAGCGATAGAAGTACCACGATGAATCGAAGAACGTATCCATCGTGTCGGTCTCTCGGCGGGCCGGGCCCGCGCATGACGGACAGGCGACGTTGACGAACTCCGGAATCTGCGCGAGCGGGGAATCGCCCCGGCCGGTGAACTCGGCCACGTGCGGCAGCTCGACTGGCAGGTCGTCGTACGGCACCGGCTGCAGTCCACAGACCTCACAATGGATGATCGGGATCGGCGTGCCCCAGTAGCGCTGCCGCGAGACGCCCCAATCCTTGAGCCGGAACTGGACCGTGGGCTGTCCCACGCCCAGGGTCTCGGCCGCGCCGGCCATGAAGGTGGCGGCGTCATCCGTTGATCGCCCGGTGAATTCGCCTGAATGCACGAGCGTACCGGGACCCGCGTAGGCGGCCTCCATGGTCGCCCCATCAAGCGGTGCCGTGGCCAGGTCGTCGCCCTCAGCCGGCTGGATCACCACCTGCACCGGAAGGCCGTACTTGCGAGCGAACTCGAAGTCTCGCTGGTCGTGCGCCGGTACGGCCATCACCGCGCCCGTGCCGTAATCGACCAGGACGAAATTCGCGATCCAGATCGGTACCGGGCGACCGGTGAACGGGTTGACAGCGGTTCGTCCGGTGTCAAATCCCTCCTTCTCGACCGCCCCGGTCCGCCGGTCGGTGCGATCCTGCGCGCGGAATTGCTGGACCCGGCGGCGAAAGGCGTCCCCGTCTGGTGCCTCGTCGGCGAGCCGGTCGACCAGCGGATGCTCCGGCGCGAGCAGCACGACGGTGGCGCCGAAGATGGTGTCGATCCGGGTGGTGAACACCTCGATATCGACCGGGTCGGCTTGCCCTGTCCCCGCATTGACCGCGAATCGGACCAGCGCGCCTTCGGAGCGGCCGATCCAGTTGCGCTGCATCGTGAGCACTTTGTCGGGCCACTCATCCAGCCCCTCGATCCCCTCGAGCAGGTCGTCCGCATACTTTGTGATCCGGAGGAACCACTGCTCGAGGTCGCGGGCCTCGACTGTCGACCCACACCGCCAGCAGCCACCGTCCACCACCTGCTCGTTTGCGAGCACCGTCGAGCAGTCGGGACACCAATTCACCGTCGAGCGGCGCCGATAGGCGATGTCCCGCTCGAACATCTGCAGGAACAACCACTGGTTCCACTTGTAGTAGCTGGGATCGCACGTGGCAAACTCACGCTCCCACGCGTAGCTGATCCCCAGACGCTGGAGTTGCCCCTTCATGTGGGCGATGTTCTCGCGGGTCCAGGTCTCGGGGTGCGACTTGTTCTTGATCGCGGCGTTCTCGGCCGGCAGCCCGAACGCGTCCCACCCGAACGGGTGCAGGACGTTGAACCCCCGCATCCGTTTCATCCGCGCGATGACATCCCCGATCATGTAGTTGCGGACGTGTCCTACGTGGGCGTGGCCGGACGGATACGCGAACATGACCAGGCAGTAGTACTTGGGACGATCGGCATCCTCCCGTGCCTCGAAGGTACGCTGCTCTGTCCAGCGTTGTTGCCACTTCTGCTCGATGGACTGCGGAGTGTAGTCGGACACGATGCTCGCTGTCTGATGTCGGGTGGAAATGTGGGAAAACCGCTCAAGGTGTGCGGCACTAGATGTGCCCAATCATATCAGGCACGTCGCGGCCGCTCCGCGACGGGGGGTGTCGTGGTCCGGGCCAAGCGGTTTACATAAAACATACACGCGTAGTAGCAACTACTGACTGACCAACATCCTGTCCGCGGCTCGCGTCGAGGAGCGCGG
>PAUN01000017.1 GCA_002712885.1 Acidobacteriota bacterium | reverse complement strand
TCGGCGTCCGGAATCTCGATGTCGAACCCGTCCTCGAACGCCATCAGCAGTTCGAAGGCGTCGAGCGAGTCGGCCCCAAGACCGTCACGGAACAGGACCTCAGGTGCGAGTTCGTGCGCATCCAGATCCAGATGGTTCACGATGACGCTCTTTACCTGGTCAACAACGGGCATGTGTCCCTGTTCTCCGCGACGACAATCGGCTCGTGGACGGTCTCGTCCTGGGTCGCACTCGACCGCGTGGCACGCCACAGTGGACGTGCGCATCGATGCCAGTTCACGATGCTATCATCCGTGTGGGGTCATGATTGGCGCGGGGCACCAATCGGTGAGAGTTCCGCGTTGGAGGGGAATGATGGTGGCCGGATTCGCGATCTACCGAGCAGCAGCGAGCAATGGTGTGTTGTCGAGCTTCCTGAGAACTGGACACGCGAACAGCTATTGCCCCTACAGAGTCTGCGTGACCGCTGGTTCGACACGCTTGAGGACGCGCGAGCCGAGCTGACCGGACGCCTGGACGGCCTGTCGGGCAAGACACCATGACATCGCACAGGCAACAGGCCGGCGCAATGACCCGCTGTCGGCGGACCGGCCGGCACGGCGGCGTCGACGACTCGCTCGTCCGAAGCCGTGCCCACACCGACTCGTCGCCGCTAAGGGACGGGCCGGACGGCGCCGCGCGCCCGCGTGCGGACCACCGTACGAAGCCCGGCGATCGCGATCGGTCGTAGCGCCGTGTCGGTTGAACTGGTCGATGCTACAGGGCGCCTGCGCGGTGTCTACAACGGCTCGATGCCGTTCGAGGTCGCCAAACTCATCGAGGACATCGACACCCTGACGACTGAAGCACCGTCGCGCCTACCCACCCGGACGCCGTGCTCCGAAAACCGCAGCCGCGTCTAGGTACTGCTATGCAGGGCGGCACTGCCGCCCCGGGCGCGCGACAATGCGCGCCTCGCGGCCGCGAAGTGGGGCACTCGCCCCCCCGCGTAGTAGCCACGGGGGGCGCGGGGGCGTAGCCCTCGTCTGAGTACTCAATGCGGCGCGACGACTTCTCCTTCGCAGCAGCCGTCTGTGACGGAGCCGTACTCACACTCCAGCGTCGCATGCGAAATACCGTGGCGTGTCAGCACATCTCGCACGAGCCCTTTGACCCGCTCGGCCAGTTGGACGTCCTGGCGTTCGACCACGATGTGCCCCTCGAACGACCGCTGAGACTCGTCCAGTTCCCAGACATGCACATGGTGCACGTCGGTGACCCCCTCGACGCTTCGTAATTCCTCCGCCAGGGCCGGCACGTGGATGTCGAGCGGGGCGCCGAGCGTGAGAATCCGGCTCGCCTCGCGTGTGATCACGATACCGTGATACAGGGCATAGACGGCGATCAACATCGTAGCCACGGCGTCCGCGATGTACAGTTGATAGCGCACGACGAGCACCCCGGCCACCATGACCGCTACCGAACCGAGCGCGTCGGTGACATTGTGCACGAACGCGGCCTTCACGTTCAGACTGCCCTTCGACAGCCGGTAGGTCAGAGCCGCGGTCGCAACATCCACCGCGAGCGCGACCCCGGCGACGACGATCACGGTCCAGCCAACGACGGGCGTGGGGTCGACCAGCCGCAGCGCCGCCTCGTAGAGGAGATACAGACCAACCACGTTCAAGGTCGTGGCGTTGATGACGGCCCCGACCAGTTCCGCCCGGCGATACCCGAATGTTTGCGAATGGTCAGCCGGCCGGCGCCCAATACGCCGCGCAACGAGCGCGATAGTGAGCGCGCCGGCGTCGCTCAGGTTGTGCAGGGCGTCGGCGAGCAAGGAGAGACTGCCGGACAGCAGCCCGCCAATCACCTGCACGACGGTTAGAGCCCCGTTGACACAGACCGCCGCAACCANACGGGTGTCGCTCCGACNGTGGTGGTCAGCNGCGTGGCTGTGCGCGTGGTGATGACCGTGTCCCACACTATGCTCGGGTCAGGCCGGCTGTCCCACTGACCGGCCGCATCCCTCCGCGAAGCGCCCCGGCCGCAGTCGCCCCGAAGTGCTCCTCAAAACAGGAGGCAATCGGGCGGCTGTCGGGCATGGAGAGCCAGATGCGCAGCAGATGCCGACGCTCGCGCGGCGCGGGCGCGTCCGTGAACGCGCTGCGGCGGTGCAAGGTGGTCCAGTTGTTGAGCAGCAGCACGTCGCCCGGCGCCAACCGCAGACGGACGTGCAGCGCCGGGTCCTCCGCCAGTGTTTCGAGTGTGTCGAGCGCATCCCGCTGCAGCGGGGTCAGGGTGGGGGCGTCGGGTGCCCGGTCAGCGCGGTCGATCAACACCCGCAAGAAGTGGGCGGCAAAGTGGCCGTCCCGCTCTGAGAACACCGGCAGCAGGCAGTACGGCAAGGCGTTGCCCGTATCGACCGTATGACGAAGATACGGAAGCGGTTGACAAAGCCGCTTCAGCACGTCCGGCTGACGGGTGCGAAGTTCTTCGTAGAGCGCTACAGAGCTGACGATGAAGTTGTCGCCGCCGTCTTCCGCCTGATGGAGGCAGGCGAACGCGATGACATCGCATCGATCTGTGTGGAAACTGAGTCGCTTTCGGGACGCCGGTCCTCTGAAACGCGGGTCGCCCGCCGCGTAACCGTGGTCTCGCACATGGAACAGCCGCTCGCCCTGGGCACTCTGCGATACCGCGGTCCCCATGTGGCCGACCAGCGCCCAGAAGGCGCGCGTGCTGAGAGACTCGCCCCAGCGCCCAAACGGTAGGCCACGCAGCANGACCGCACCGGACCCGGTTTCGAGGGCGGCGCGCACCGCGACCACCCGGGCCATCAGCTTCGGTGGCAATGGTTCCCCGTGGGGCGCCGGCGTGTCGGACGCGTGGGGGTCTCCACTGTCGCGAGCGAGCACCTCAAGTGCGTGGAGTTCGCTGTCGGTCAGGGTGATGGACCAGTCCGGTCGCTCAAAGAGCTCCGTCCCGCGCCAGGCCGCCCGTGATGCGACATACGACCGAACGTCCATCATGTGATTCTACGCCAGAGCGCCACGGACCCGAGACGAACGGGCCGGCACCCGCCGCGTCCGACTCGCCAAATGCCCGTTCAGCCACGACCGACGCCTCGTTATCGAAAACGCGACTAGTATCAACCACGCATGGCACCTCAGACGTTCGGCTGGCTTTCGCTTGCACCACCCCTCCTGGCGATCGGGCTGGCCATGGCCAGCCGCCAGGCGGTCCCGTCGCTGTTGGCGGGCACCTGGGTAGGGTGGGTCATTGCGACCGGCGACCCTTTTCGCGGCACGGCGGCGACCCTCGACAGCCTGGTCGCGATGTTCGCCGATCCGGAGCAGACGCGCGTGGTGGTCTTCACGCTGCTCATGGGCCCGCTGCTCCTGCTGCTCCAGCGAGGCGGTGGTGTCGCCGGGTTGCTGGAGTGGGTCGGTCGGTACCGCCGGCTCCACACGCGTCGCGGCGCCCAGTTCCTGGCCGCGGTGCTCGGCCTTGGGGTATTTGTCGAGTCGACCATTACGTGTCTCGTAGTCGGGGCGATCGCCAGGCCAGTGTTCGATCGCTTGCGCATCGCGCGAGAGAAGCTGGCCTACATTTGTGACGCCACTTCGGCGCCCGTCTGCATGCTGATCCCGATCAACAGCTGGGGTGCGGTGGTGCTCAGCCTGCTGACCACGCAGGCGACGCTCGGCACCCTCGGCGACCAACGTCCCCTCCCGGTGTTCCTGGCGGCGGTCCCACTGAACTTTTACGCCCTGCTATCGGTGGTCCTGGTGTTCGTTGTCGCCGGGACCGGGTGGAACATTGGCCCGATGCGCGAGGCTGAACGACGCGCGTCCGAGGAGGGCGCCCTGGTCGGGAGCGGCGCGCGACCGGTCGTGACGGACACGCTGCTCGTGGATGCTGCCGACGACCAGATCCCACCACGCGCGCGGAATCTCGTGCTCCCGCTCGCCACCCTGGTCGCCACCGTGTTGGCCGGCATCGCGGTGACCGGGGTCAATGGCGCGCGCGCCACCGGCATCGCGACACCGACGCTGCTGGACGCGCTCGATGCCGCATCCGGTTCCACTGCCGTTCTGTGGGGCGTACTGGCGGCCCTGGCGGTGGCCGCCGGGCTGGTGGCCGGAAGCCGGGTATTGGAACTGGGCACGCTGACCGACCTGTTGTTTCGCGGCGCCGGGGCAATGCTACCGATCGCGACGCTCTTGGTCCTGGCGTTCGGAATCGGAGCCATCTGCGACACGCTGGGCACCGGTCCATTCATCGCCGACCTGGTAACACCCTACTTGACGCCCGTACTCCTCGCGCCGCTGGTGTTTGTCACGTCCGGCGCCATCGCCTTCGCCACCGGCACTAGTTGGGGCACGTTCGCCATCATGATTCCGCTGGCACTTCCGGTCGCAGCGGCGATGACCCTCGACGGCGCTGCGGTGTCCGTGCCACTCGTCATCAGCGCCGTCCTGGGCGGCGGTGTCTTCGGCGACCACTGTTCGCCCATTAGCGACACGACCCTGATCTCATCCATGGCCGCGTGGAGCGATCATATCGACCACGTGCGCACCCAGCTCCCGTACGCCCTGGCGGCCGGGTCCGCGTCCGTGGTGCTGTATGGCCTGGCTGGGGTGTTTATCTAGTGTCCTGTCTCACGTAAATCTAGACACTGACCCAGTGCGCGGCGCCCGGCTGGCCAAGCGCGTTCAATTACCAAGCTGGACGATGATGTAGCCGCCCGAGCGTTCGTCGAGGGCCAGTTCGAGCACGCCCCGGGACTGCGCCTCNTCCAACAGNTCGTNGAACGAGCCGAATCCGTAGGCCGATTCNTTGAAGCCAGGCCGACGCCGNTTGAGNGTCTGCTTGATCATCGACCCCCACAACTTGGCCCGGTCGCCTCGCTCCGAATAGATCGCCTCGGCGGTCTTGACCACCAGATCGATCGCCCCCTGGGCCGGGTCGTCCGGCTCCAGCTCGGGCTTCGACTCCGGGTCAGGCACGGGCGTCGCGGTCGGCTTTTCCGACGGCGAGACGGTGGTTTTTGCCCGGCCGCGGCGCGTACGACGTCGGGCGGGCTGTCGCTCCGACACAAGGTCGTCATAGAAAATGAATTCGTCACAGTTATTCATCAGCAGGTCCGAGGTGGAGTTTTTCACGCCGACCCCGATCACCGACTTGGCGTTCTCGCGCAACTTGCTNACGAGCGGAGAGAAGTCGGAATCGCCGGACACGATGACGAACGTGTCGATATGNTCCTTCGTGTAGCAGAGGTCGAGCGCGTCAACGACCATNCGNATGTCAGCCGAGTTTTTCCCCGACTGACGCGTGTGCGGAATCTCGATNAGCTCGAACGCCGCCTCGTGCATCGTCGGTTTGAACTCTTTGTATCGCGCCCAGTCGCAATAGGCCTTCTTGGCCACGATGCTGCCCTTGAGCAGCAACCGCTCGAGNACCAGGCGTATATCGAATTTCGTCAGTTTTGCGTCGCGAACACCAAGNGCGATGTTCTCGAAGTCGCAAAACACCGCGAGGTTGCCGTCACCGGTCACTGGATGTCTCCTCTGTCATTTAGTGTCGCTCACCCAACGTGGGTCGCGGCTCGTCGATCATCGACGCTCAGCCGCGGCCGCCTCCGCTTCCTGCCGGTCGAGCACCTCACGAAACAGCGCCTCGACCGCGTCGAGTTCCTCTCGGTACCCGTCCGGATCAATGAACGGATTCNGGCCGTCACCGATACGCTCGTACTTCTCCGTCATGCCGTACATCGCCGGATGCGACCCGAGCGGAACGTCCGGCGACAACGATCGGAGCACGCGGAAGCCCTGCTTGAACTCGTCGACAATGGTGGGATTGTCCGGGTTGTTCACGAACTGAAAATTGGGGTTGCTCCCCATACTGCCAACGATGACCACATCGTAGGCCTCCCCATCCTCGTCGATGGTCATGGTCCAGGTGGTGCACCCCTTCGTATGGCCTGGCGTCAAGCGAGCCGTCAAGGTGGTGCCGCCCAGCGTCACCGTCGCACCGTCTTGCAGCACCCGGTCGATCGGGTGCGGCTTGTCGCCCGGACGCATCCGCTCNAGCGCCGGCACGTCGGCGGCCATCGCCATCACCCGCGCGCCCGTCATCTGCGCCACCAACGCGTCACCCTGCATGTGGTCGCCGTGCGCGTGGCTGCCGAGGATGACCTCGATGTCATCGAACGCGAAGCCGAGCGCTTCAACCGACGTCTTCAGCCCGTCGACGGCTCGCTCCCAATTGGTGTTGATCAGGATATGCCCTTCGGGGGTCGCGACAAGAAACGCGGACAGGCTGTAGGACCCAACGTAGTACAAGTTGCCGACAATCGCATGCGGCGGAAAGGGGGTGACCTGCTCCTCTCGCGTGCCGACGTTCCGGCGGAACATCTCCTCCTGGGTCAGGGGGATGGCGGGCGACTGGGCCATGGCCGAGGTCGCCACGAGGGTCAGCACACCGATGCCGCCGAGGCTACGTCGTCTGTGAGGCATGNTTAAATTATACGCACCAGACACGTCCAGGTCGGCCACCGGGACGCCAATACTCGTGGACGGGCACTTCCTGCACCCGAAGCACGCAGGGGCGCAGCCGCGTCACTCGAGCCGGGCAGGATCCAACACGACGTGCTTCACCCGCTGGCGTCGCCACGTGTAGGTGACATGGACCAGTCCGTCGGACGTCTGGATCATCGCCGGGTACGAGAATTCGCCCTCGTCCGCCTGCTCCAGCGTCACCCCAGAGCGCCAGGTGACACCGTCGTCGGACACGGCGATGGCCAGGTGCCGACGCCCCCGTGTCGTCGGGTTGTAGACCAGCACAAACCGTCCGTTCGCCAGCCGCAGCGCGTCGATCCCGGCGCTGGGGTTCGGAAGATCGGTGGCCGACATCGGCCCCCAGGTCAGGCCACCATCGTGGGACCACGCCTGCGTGATGAGGCGCTGGCGACTCCGACACAAGATCTGCAGATCCTGGTCGGAATGCACCAGAATCGTCGGCTGAATCGCCGCGAACTCGCCCGGGTCGTTGAGCGGCCCGACATGGTCCCACGACCCGGGTGACGCGAGCGCCCGCTGCCACCCGGCCAGGGTCCGCTCGCTCGTGGTCAGTCGCTCCATCCGCACGACCCACCCGTNGTGCTCCGTGCTCGAACCGGCGAGCAGCGTGCCGGGGCGTAGCTCCACGGGCTTGGCGCGAATCGGTCCCAGCACCCCGTCCGGCAGGAGAATCTCCGCCGACCAGGAGCGCCCGTCGTCAGAAGAGGTCCGGACCAGGCCCCACCACTCCCGCGGGCTCGGCCCCACCTTGTAGAACAGCAACAACGGTCCATCCNTCGGCCGAAACAATACCGGGTTCCACGTGGGATGGCGGGTACCGTCCGGCTGGGCGCCGGTGGCCACCTCGACCGGAATCGACCAGCGGGTACCGTCGAGCCTGGACGACCAGATGCCGACATCGGGGTCGCCTTCGGCCGTGCCGCCGAACCAGGCGGCGACAAGCCCGTCAGCCGTCTCCTCGATCGTGGAGGCGTGGGCTGAGGCAAACGGTGCGGCCGCATAGATAAACCCGGACACCGGGACCCCGGACACATCCGGCCGCGGCGGCGGCTGAGCCGCCGCCCACGGGGGCAGCACCATCAACACGGCGGCCGGCGCGCACAGGCGGTGTCCGACCCACACAGGTCAGGCCTCGATGGACGTGCGGGCGGGAAGCCGTTCGTCCAACTGNGTCAATACCGCCTCGGTGAAGGCGGTCGTGCCCAGAGTGCCGCCGATATCGACGGTGCTGACGCGGACGGCGATGCAGGCGAGGAGCGACATCCGGAGGACGTGCCCCAGGTCATAGCGGTCGACGTGGTCGAGCAACATCCCGAACGCCAAGAACGCCGCCGAAGGGTTGCATTTGTCCTGACCGGCGATGTCGGGCGCAGTGCCGCCGGCCGGATCGAACATCGCCACATTCGANGCGCCAGATTCGAGAAAACTGTAGGACCCGCTGGCCCCGATGCCCAGGCTCCCGACCAACCCGCACGCCATGTCGGACAGGAAGTCGCCATACTCATTGAGACACAACACGATGCCGAAATCACTGGGCTTGAGAATGATTTTCGCTAGCAGCGCATCGAAGAGTTCCACGCGATGGTCCACATCGGGGTACCCTGACGCGACGCCGCGCACGACTTCCTCGAAAAAGCCGTCCGTCACCCGTTGAATGGTGTGTTTCGAGGATGAGGTGACGGTCAACTGTTTCCCGCGAGCCAGCTCGAAGGCGAATCGCGCCGCCTCCCGGCACGGTCCGCGCTCGACGATACGGAGCGACACCGCGGCATCGCGCCCAACCCTGCGCCCTGGATCTTCGTAGGTCCCGCCAGTGGCCACACGCACTACGTGCAGGAACACCTCTTGGCTGAAGTTCGACTGGATCCCGTCGATGGAGATGACAGGTCGGTGGATGACCGTGAAGTCCAATGCCCGGCGAAGCACCGCGTTCGGAGACTCCGTCTCCGTCACCGTCGGGTACTTCAGCCCCAGTCGGGTCGCCCGCAGCGCAGACTCGGTCGTCTCGTAGAGCTCGGGACCGCACCGTCGTCGGTTTTCGAGGGAAAGGTCAACCGGTTCGAACCGGATGTCGATCGGGAGCCGATCTGCCACGGCGTGCACGCAGGCGCGCAGTTCCGGGCCGATACCGTCCCCCAGCAATTCTGTAATGGTCAGCGATGTCGTCATAGAGCGAGGGGCCGTCGCGAGCGCGACGTCACCCGAAGGATACCAGAAGTGTCGCCGGCAGCCCGCTACTGATGGCCCGGGGCGAGCCAATGGCGGAGGCCTCGCTCCCCGACATCCGCGCCCACAGCAGCCCCGACACCGCGATCGCAATGATGATCCCGGTAATCCCCACGACCGTCATGAGCTCCATGAGCGTAAAACTGAGCTCGCGACGACGGCTGTTCGCAATCACGACTCTCGTTCCCTCCCGTCGGAGCCGACACGCCCCCCGGCTAAGAATCGCGAGGACCATACCAGGCAGGAGCGGCCGAGCAAGCCTAGCCGACCGCGCCCAACCTGAGCACGACTCTGTTCGCCTTGACGTTTCTGTTACATCGACAACCAAATGGTGACTCGACAAAAAAAGGGCCCGAGCGCTAGACGCGCCCGGACCCAGTCATTCGATTCGGTCTCCGTCTGGCGCTGAAGATCCCTAGTGCCCCTCGTCACCAGGCAGACGAAGTGCAGCCAATGCGCCCTGGAACGAGCCGCCCCGTGCTACCTGGACCACGATGTACTGGTGGCCCTCGTGCATGTAGGTCATCATTCCGTACTGCCCCGGTGCTGGCAGCTCCGCGCTCCCGACCAGCTCTCCGGTCAGCTTGTTGCGCGCATCCAGTACCGCCGGGCCGTTCGAGCCCTGCGTCGTCAGCAGCAAGCTGCCGGTCACCATCGAGATGGCGCGGCCCCCTCCGCCCACGTTGGACAGATCCACACCCTGAAGGGCGGGATGACGCTTCATGCGGTCGGACGCCTCTCCGATCGGCACCCACCACAGGTGTTCACCCGTATCCATGTCGATGGCGGTCACGCGGTTGTACGGAGGCTTGTTCATGGGCAATCCTTGCGGGCCGGCCCACCCGACGCCACCGCCCTGCACCCAGTCTGAGACCGTTGTCCCCGTCGTCCAACAATCGCCCTCCGACGAGGTGCAGCTATGCGTGTCACCGTCGGTGTTGATTCCCGGCTGCACCATGCGACCCGAGCATCCGGGGGCCGATGGCTGGTANAGGATGCCGGTCGTCGGGTCGAACGACGCGGGGTTGGTAATGTTCAAGCCGCCGGAGCACGAAATCCACCCCTGCACGCTTTCCGAGTGTCCCTCAGGCAGCGGCGGCATGTACGGTCCGCCAACCCGGAAGTTGCTCATGATTTCGAGCGCCTCGGCCCTGAGTTCCGGGGTGAAGTCGATGACGTTCTCTTCCGACAGACCGAGCTCTTCGAGCGGAGCCGGCTTGGTCGGGAACGGCTGGGTTGAGGAGAGTGCCTCGCCCGGCACCACAGACGCGGGGACCGCCCGTTCCTCGATCGGCCACACCGGCTCGCCCGTCACGCGATTGAACGCGAACGTCATCCCCTGCTTGGTCGTCTGGATGACCATCGGCACCTCGACCCCGTCGACCGTCGCGTCGTACAGAATCGGCACGTTCGGCAGGTCATAGTTCCAGATTGGGTGGTGCACGGTCTGGAAGTGCCACAGCCGGTTACCCGTTTCGACATCGAGCGCGATGATACTCGTGCCGAAAAGATTGTTCCCGGGGCGGAACCCGCCGTAGTAGTCGATGGTCGGGGCATTGGTCGGAATGTAGACGATGCCGCGTTCCATGTCGGCGGCCAGCGGCGCCCAGGAGGACACATCACCCGTCCACTGCCACGCGTCGTTCTCCCAAGTATCGAATCCGAACTCGCTCTCTGTCTGCGGTATGACATTGAACTTCCACTTATGCTGACCGGTCCGGATGTCATATCCGAGAATGTCGCCCGGGATGTTCTCCAGACGCGACTGACTGTAGCCCTGCTCGTGGGAATTGCCGACGACGATGGTGTCGTTGACGACGATCGGCGGCGACGAGCTGGTAATGTAGCCCGTCTTCGGGTCGAGCCCCATGTTCGGGTCGTACTCGTGACCCAAATCGGCAAGCAGATCGACCACGCCAGTCTCGGGGAAGCCGTCCAGGGGGACTCGCGTGCCGAACCCNTCAAGGTGCTGGCCGGTCTTGCCGTCCAGCGCGTGCAGGAAGAAAGCGGGCGTGATGACGTAGATCACCAGCCGGTCGTCGACATACCCGTGTCCGACGCCTTTGCCGTAAGCGGCGCGCATGGACTGCTCCCACCGCACGGTGTTCGGCTCGCGATAGCTCCATAGCTGCTCACCGGTCCCGGCGTCCATCGCCACGATGGTCCGCCGATACCCGGCGACGGTATAGAGGATGCCGTCGATGTAGCTGGGTGTCGACTTGAACGTGTAGTTTTCGTGGGGACTGAAATTGTCTCCGCGGAAGACCCAGGCCGTTTCGAGGTCGCCGAAGTTGCTGGCGTCGATCTGGGAAAGCGGCGAGAAACGGGTGCCTCCCGCGTCACCGCTCTGGTACCGCCATTCTCCGTCCTCTGTCCCCGGTTCCTGCGCGGTGGCCCCGGTGGCGGCGAGCACGAGGGCCAGTCCCAAGGTCGTCCACAACCGGCGTCCACTTCGCCGACGACNTTGCGCGTCTGCTGTCATCTCTTCCTCCGCACGGCACGACAGGTAGACCAGGCCGCACCAGCCATCAATGCGATCGTTCGGCCCATGGCCACATGACCGCTCACGTGTTGCGCGTCGGGCGATTATCTCAGGGTGGGGGACGCCAAGCAACGTCTGTCGACGGCGGCGCCTCGACGGCGGCCGGAAGGGGACCATCCTGCGAACGGTCCGCAGTCGTGCAGACCTGCCAAGTCAGGCTACACTGCTGCGACATGAGAACAACTCGCACACACATGGGACGCCTCGTGGTCGGCATCGCCGGCCTCGGTGTCCTGGCGATCCTGACCGGCCCGCATGGACGCGCGCAGGAACGTCCGATCGCGAGCCCGGCTGGACACTCGGCGACCCAGATCGGTGGTGACGTCTACGACCCGGTGCGCGGGCTCGTGGGCGGCGCCTGGGTCGAGGTTCGCCATGGCCGCCCCATCCGGCGTGGCCGAGACATCTTTGGCCTGGACGACTATCGCGAGTTCCTCAACGATGGCGCCCCAGTCTGGCGGGCCGGGGCAAATCAGACGACCCGATTAATCACAGAGGTCCCGCTGGTCTTCGGCGGCACGACCATCGACGCGGGTGAGTACACCCTGTTCATCGATCTGGCCGCCGACCCGTGGTCGTTCGTGCTCTCGAACTGGCCCGCGCAGGTTGGCTATGACGAAAGCAACCGCGAGGCGCTCTTTGGCGCCTTCGAATACACCTCAGACCGAGACGTGCTGCGGATGCCGATGACGGTCGAGACACTGCCGTGGTCGTTCGACCAGCTGTCGTGGCAGTTTTTTGATGTGTCCGAGACCGGAGGTACGTTGGGCCTGTTCTGGGACGCCACGCTCGCCTCGGTGCCATTCACGATCGCCAAGTAGCAGGGTCGCTCCCCCTCCCCGGAGTAGGCACCTCACACGCGTAACATCTACTCGCCGAACGCCCAGAGCGCCTCGGCCGTGCGAGGGTTCGTCGATCGGCCTGAGCATTGCTTCCAGGCCAGCCACGTGGGCATTCCATTTCGCTCCGCGATCGGCCGCCCACTCGGAACTGGCGAGAGGTGTCGTCATGCGGCTCGAGTGCCTGCCGGCCAGGAGCATTGCTCAGGAATACGAAGGGTGTGCTTGTAATGGACGCAGGTCACCGCGGGTCGGTTCCCATCGGCACTAGCGCGGAGACGTCCAACCGATTCGTCTCATCGATGATCTTCGCGTAAGCGCGAGCCGTAGCCGCAAGTCCTGACGCAGGAATCGCGTCGGCTGTCTCCGCGTTGGAGTGCAGAAGGACCCCGGCGTGCATCAAATTGATAGAGGGCACGAGGTCTTCTATCAGGCCGACCTCTCCCCTCAGTCCATTCATCTGCGCCCATCTGGGGATACCGAATTCGTCGAAGCTGCGATTGGCGATCTCCAACAACTTGGGAGAACCGTTGACGCTCCAGTCGAACGGTCCAAGGGAGTTGGTGGCCTGGAGGGCGGCGCCCCAGTGGTCGANGAGGGCGTGAGCGCTGTGCTCGGCGTTGAGCAGCAGCGCGGCCTTTCGCAGCACCGTATCTTGATGCTCGACAAGCCACGCCGGCCCAGTTCCGGCACGATTGTGATGGCCAGGTGTGCCGATGATCTCCACCGCCCGACGCCGCTGATCGCGGGGCACCTGGGCGAAATACCGCGCCAGTTCGATGGCGGTGGCCACCCCTGACGCATTGTCGCTCGCGCCTTCGAAGAAGGCGTCGCGGTGCGCGACGATGACAACCCGTTCCGCGCCCTCCGTAGCCGCCGGCACCACACCCGACACGACCGACGTCGTCAGTCCTTCCACTTCTTGCACGTCGAGGCGAAGTCTCAGGCGGGGCGGCTGACCGGCGTCCGCCTCGGAAAGCATCCGCTGCAACGTGGCACCGTCGTCCGACCCGAGCGTCAGCGTGGGCACGGTGGCGTTCACGCGATAGATCAGGGTCTGAATATTTCCCGGCAATTCGATGACGATGAGGATGGCCGCTGCGCCGTTGTCGCCCGACCGCTCGATGGCGCCCCTCACCGCCGCGGAGCGCATCAAGGAGATGATCCCGGGCCTGGGAATCGCGTGGATGACCACGGCCTTCCCACGCACCTGCCGGCCCCGAAAGTCCGTTTCCATCCCCAGGCCCACGTCAATCAACTCGACATCGATGCCATCCGACGGGGTCCCCGCAGACGCATAGGTCGGCATTGCCGACGCCAACGTCACGCCCTCACCCGGGCGTGAGACCGATGCCTCCCAGGATCGCGGTACCCATTGCGGCGGCAGATCCAGCTCGTCCAGCCGCACCTCCGCTCCGGCATGGCGGAGTTGCTCGGCCATCCACGTGGCCGTTTCGTGGTCCGCGTCGGTGCCGATGATTCGTCCCCAGTACTGATGGCCCGCGTCTCGATACCGCCGGGCAATGGCGGTCTGCTCGACGACCAATTGCTTCATCCGATCCCCGTCCAGCGCCCTGTACGCTTCGTGGCCCGGGGACAGCAATCGCAGGTAGGACTCATCCGACGGGAATGCCGGCGCTGATGACGACGACTCCGGCGACTGCGCCGCGGCAGGACGAGGCTCGACACCCGATTGCACCAGGCAGGTCAGAACCAGCGCGCACAGCGTGCTGCGTTTTATTGCAATTCGCATAATGTAGACTCGGGCACGAACGCGCTGATCGGGAAGGCTCACCATGGCATCCTTCGCTCGGTGTAGCGTCGCCCCTGGTCCGCCACCTCGGGTCCGGGGTTCGCGCCGATCCGCACGCCCTCATCAATCATGGCCTCGATGGTCTGGGCATTCATTTGGTTCAGAAACGCGATGCCCGCCTGTCTGGTAGCGGCCAGCACCCTGTTGCGGGCATTGTCGAGAACCGTCGGGTTGTCCGCGCGACTCACGTTGAACGACAAGCTCATGTCGCCGGGTCCCCATTCCGCGAATCCGACCCCCGACACACCGACGCTGGCCTCGGCGTTCTCCAGCGCGTGACGGTCCTCGATCTTCAGCCCCAACAGTAGCTCGCCGTCGGGGTTAAGCGGCCAGGGGTCGGCCATCCGCTGATACTCGGCGTTGGAGACACCCCAGATACGCGCCGCAAACCCCTGTCCGCCGTTGCCCCGTAAGCCCTCGTCGATACCGTCGAACGGGGGCGCATGAGGATATCGGGCCGCCTGCACCATGATTTGGACCGCCGAGGGTGACTGCGCATGAGCCAGCAAGATCCCATGTACGCCGGACCCGAGCAATTGCTCCACCATCCAGTAGTTCGCCCACATGACGTCCTGGTTGATGCCACCAAACGGGAGCACCGCGATAACGGTCGGGGTGCGATGGCCGCTCTTCGTGGGCCCGCCGTCGACCAGTCCCTGCATGAACCCTCGGAGGGCGGTCATATCAAAAGGGCTGTGCTCGAGGTTGTAGGTGATGTAGTCCGCCCATGTCTGGGCGAGCGCCTTCCCCTCGTCATAGCCACCCCCGTTGACCTGTGTGTAGTAGATCGGCTGGTCCTTCTCGAGCAGCTCGATCGACTTGTTGATACGGGTCGGCGTGTAGCTCGGGTCACCGCCTTGCT
>PAUN01000016.1 GCA_002712885.1 Acidobacteriota bacterium | reverse complement strand
CCAGCCCGGGCTGGAAGATCCCGACCAGGGTAAAGAGGTCGTTCGCCATCGACCCGTCCGCCCCCGACGACACCACCACCAGCTCGTCGTCAAGTCCGGCCGCCAGCTGGCGCGCCATCTCGGCACCGACGAGCATTTCGTTCCGGTCCGACACGGGCATCCGGCCCTCGACAAGCGGGTCGAGGAAGCGACTCAGTGTCAACTCGCGCGTCGGGTCGATCCCCATGAACATGCCGGCCGACGTGGCTTCACCCGAACTGATGAGCCCCCCCGCGTACACGCGCGGAGCGGCCGCCACCACCGAGGGGTCGCCGTCAATCACGCGCAGCAGCGCGTCGACATCGGCGCCGTCTCGACCGCCGATCGTGTCGTAGATGCTGCGGTCCGGCCGGTACTCCGCGTCATGAATCTCGAGCTGTCCGTTGACGAGCGAGGTGGCGCTCTCGACCATCTCGGCCATGATGCCCTGGGACCAGCCGACGATGAACACGACGGCGAAGAAGCCGACGGCGAGGCCGAGCGCCGTCAGCACCGTGCGCTTGCGGTTCCGGCCGAGATTGCGCCAGCCGATCCGTGACCAGGGGGATTCCGGCATGTCTGCCCGCTATCTGCCGCTCTGCAACGTGCGGAGGGAAAAGAACGACTCGTCGACCTCGATGTCGAAGTCCAGCTCTTCGTAGCGGATCGTCGTCCGCTCCCCGGGTTTGTCGGCCGGTTGCATGTTCATGACGGCCGGCACGAGCCGGCCACCGAACTCGGACACCTCGCTGTAGTTCATCGTGCGCGCCAGCTCGCCGTCTTCGTCGTAGTACTTCGCCCACCGGGGGAGGTTGTCATCTTGCCCCACGAGAAACTCGAGAGAGCCCCACACGACGGCCGCTTCCGGTTTCGGCGTCAACCGGAGCTCCCACACCATGACCCCGTCACGTTCGCCGTCGAACGCCACCTCGGCGTCGTAGACGTCGATCATCTGGCTCTCCTGGACCAGGTCGTCGTTCGTAAAGTGCGACCCCATCCAGGCCCCACCCATCATCGACGACGGGATCTTGATACTCCGGTCCACCTTGGGCAGATAGTTCCAGATGTCGTCGTCGGCCATCAGCGTCGCGGTGCCGGCGTCCTTGGCGGGCGCTCGCAGTCTGACGAGCGAATAGTCGGTACCCAGCGACCACATCTCCATCGTCATCGTGCGCTCCCAGTGCTCGGTGACCACCTCCATGGTCGCGACCCCGTGGCTGGAGTCGCCACGCATCAGGCTGTCGATGCGTTCGATGATCTCACGGGCGTCAGGCTGGGCCGACGCGGTGCTCCCCGCCACGAGACACGCGACGGCGAGGCACATGGTCAGTCGTGCCGGATGCGAGTTGCCAAAGCGTGTCATTGGTCGTCTCTCCCTCGTGTGCGTCGAACCTGCGCGGCCAGTCCGGACACGGTCGCCGTCTCCGCGTGAGCCGCCGGGGCCGCGGCACCGGTGTCCGATCTATCCAGCCATGCCATCAGATCGGCCGCGTCGAGCGGGTGCAAGGACCCAGTCGGCGCACCGAGCACCCGTTCGAGCGTCTCATTGTAGGCCGCAACCGCCTGCTCGACCTGGGCGTGATCGGGATGGCCGGGAGCAGGCGTCGTCAACAGATCCATGACGACGTGCCCGAAATCCTCGCGTATGACAAAGATCATCCGAGCGACCTGATGCGGATATTGTGTCGTGAATACCCCTTCCGTAACTCCCTGGGCAATGATCTGACCCAGCACCGGCGTCATTCGCTCTCGCACTTGCGAGGACGCGCGCTCGCGCACCGCCGCGTTCCCAGCAGACAGCCACATGGGCAACAGGGCACTCCACAGCCCCTTGCGCTCCAGCTTCAGTTGACTGGACTCGCGAAACAGACACGTCAGTTTGTCCAGCGCCGAAAGGTCGGGGGCACTGACCCGCTGTTCAAGGTGCGTGAAGATCGCCTCACTCAGCCTGCCGACCAACCCCTTGACCAGGGCCTGCTTGGAATCAAAATAGTGATAGAAGGCGCCCTTCGACTGGCCCACATCATCCAGCACATCCTGGACCGTCATCTGCTCGTAGCCCTTGCGCTCGATCACCCGGCCGGCCGCCTCGAGGAAGCTCTGCCGCCGCCGCGCGTGCGCCGCGTCATCTACCGTTCTCGCCATATAATTAATAAACCAACCGTCGGTTTATTATTAAAAACCGGACTCACCCTGTCAAGCAGGGGCTCCGCTAAAACCTGAACAGCCGATTGAACTTGACGATGAAGGCTCGGTTTTCCAGGTCGGGGAACCGACCAGGAGTCAACGTGTCACGCTGTTCGTTGTACACAATGAACAGCTCGCTGCCGGGCTGATACTCCCAACGGAGTCGCACGTTGCTGCTCACGGCGTCGTTGCTGGAGTTGTACTGCACCAACGCGCTCACGAACATCGTGGGGCTGAACGTGTAGGTAGACCGAGTCGTGACGAGTTGAGTCGTAAACCGTCCCTGCGGCAGGTCGACGCGGTTAATGGACAACCCTGGTTCCAGCGCAAACTGCGGACTGATCTCGATGCGACCACCGCTGAAGCCCCCCCCGATGCTGACCGCGGTCTTGGTACCGCCGTAGAAGCTGCCGTGCTCGCCGCTCACGGTGCCCGACAGACGCCGCTGGGGACCGAAGCTGTAGGACACCTGCGTGTTGGAAAAATCGTAGTGGCCGACAGGAATGGTCACACCGTCCGCGATCCTGAAGGAGTCCTGCAAAAAGTCGTAGGTGTTGGTGAAGAACGCATTGAAGCTGTCGCTGTTCTCCAGCTCCATCCGAAAGCTCCCGGCCGCCTCTCGTGTCTCGACCGCGCCGACCGCATCGGTGAAGTACCCGTAGGACCCGTCGAATGACAAACGCCGAATCCACTCGATGGACTCTGGGCGCGGGCTGAATCTCGCCGACCCGAAGCTCTTCTTGAGGTCGGGCCGTCGAATGAACCCCACCCCGGGCGAGAAACGCTCGTCAATGAACAGGTGTTCCGCCGTGACGCCATACCGGTCGCCGTCGTATCGAAACTCTCCCTTGTAACTGGAGTCCTTCCCTTCTTCGTCCGTCGTTCGCGTCCGGGCCCAGTAGGCGTTAATCAAGACATTGTCATAGAAGGCAAAGCTCGCGTCGACGCCACCGGCCACGTTGGTCCCGGTCTCGCTTCCAAGCGCCGTGCGATTCGTGAGAATGGCACCCACACTGCTGCGTCGGAACAGGTCGCGCTTCACGCGGGCAACGGTGAAGTTCGTGTCCAGCGTCCCGCTGACCGCCTCGCTGCCGGCCTGGATGTTCAGGACGCCGAGACTGTAGCGTCCGGCCCGACCCGTCATGCGACCACCCGCAGTCAGGGGGACCTCTCGCCCGCCGCTCAATCCAATACGGCGGCTGTAGAACATGATTGGCGTCTCGGCCGACCCGCCGAATGGCCCGCGCGATCCGGCTCCGCCGAACGCGAAGACGCCCTGATTCTCGAGGAAGAATTCTCGCTTCTCTGGGAAGAACAGACTGAAGCGGGTCAGGTTGACCTGCTGCGTGTCAGCTTCCACCTGCGCGAAATCGGTGTTCACCGTGAAATCGGCAGTCAGGTTGTCGGTGACACCGACCTTGATGACATCCAACCCGACCGTGCCGTCCCCCTTGTTCACGAGACCGCCCGAGCCGCCGAGCTGCGAGCTGACGTCGCCGATCACGTAGGGCTTGACTTCGAACAAGCGGTTGCCGCGGGGCACCTCGACCCCGACCAGCGTCGCCGCCGCCGAGACTTGAAAGATGGCGCCCTGTCCCAGCCCACGATCCAGCGGGGTCAAATACGCACGCTCGTTCTTCGACTGAATGTTCCGACTGAGCTGCACGCCCCACACCTGTTCCAGTCCCGGTCGGTACCGCAGCGACTTGAACGGAATCTCGGCTTCGACGGTCCACCCGCCGTCGAACCGCCCGGTCCGCACGTCCCAAATCGGATTCCAGTCGCCGTTGTAGTCACGCTCGTTCGTGACCTGGCCGTCCATCCGTCCGCCAAGCGGGGTCACGTTGAAGATGATCCCGTTCCGCCGGTCGTGGAAGGTGTCGAGCAGAAAGCTGAACCCTTCGTTGCGCAGGACGTTGAAGCTGTCGCGACGCATCTCGTTGGCGATCCACTCCGACTCCGGTGCCGCGTGATGCAGCCGGGCCGAAACATAGAGATTGTTGTCGTCGAACAGCAGCCAGACTTCGGATTGCTCGGTGGCCGGCGCCCCGGCTTCCGGATCGAATTGAATGAAGTTGGTGATCGGATCGATGTCGCCATACACCGCCTCGTCGAGACCGCCGTCCAGATTCAGCCCATCGCGGATCCGGACCGCCCGCACCGTCACCTGGCCCGCCGCGTTGCGGGTCATCGTGCGAGGCAGCTCAGGCGCCGGAGGCGCCCCCACGACCGCGGCGAGTCCGCCTCCGGGAGCGAGCGAACGGGTCGTGGGTGGCGGTCCCGGGTCGGCTGCCACCGACGCCGTCCGTTCAGTCCCACCGTCCCCGAGGGCCGGCACAATTTGGTCTTGCAAGGCGAACAGCTCGTCCAGCCGCCCGTCCACCGTGGCCGCCCGCACGACCGCCCCCGACTCCGTGTCAATGAGACGCGCCGTGATCCGGATCTGCGAACCCTGCTGTTGGTATCCACCATGGATGACCCACCGCGCGTTCGCGTCGCGCCCACGACTCGCCGCATCCGCCGTGTCGAGCACCGGTGCCGTCGCGTCCCGACGGTCGATCACGACATCGGCGGCCGGAGAGAGGTCGGCCGCCACCGCCTCGGCGATCCCGTCGCCGAACCATCCCGAGTCCGCCACACCGGAGATATTGCCGAACGTCACGATGCTGACGCGACTCCCGGCCACCATCTCGTTCAGCGAGGTCACCCCGTCTTGCGCTGCTGCGACACCGTACTCGGTCGCAAGCGCAAGGCATGAGACCAGACAGAGCCCGGCCCCCCAACGTTGTGTGCATGGCCGTCGCATCGCCACTCATCGTATCCGAAGCCCGACCACGTCTCCGTCCGTCGACACGCCGAGGCCATTGAGGTGCCGGTTGACGTAGTTGAAGTAGCCGCAGACCTGGTTCGTCTCCAGTATCTCGCCATCGTCCGCGCCCGCCTCACGTACGACGGCGAGGTCCGCTTCGGCGATATTCGCCACATCGAGGGTCAACTTCTCGACGTGCCGCAGCAGCGCGAGATACTTCCCGGAGAATGTGCGCTCCGGTGCCCGATCCAACAACGAGGCGACCGCGTCGGCACCCTTCTTATCTCCTCCGAGCAGCGCGCGGGCGTTCTGCGAATGATGAGCGAGACTGTAGGTGCATCCATTCAGGACGCTGGTATACGTCCCGACGGCCTCCAGAAACCACTCGGGCAGCACATTCTCCGGATGGTGCAGCACGGCACGATAGAGCGCCATGTGGCCCTGCATCGTGTGTGGACGCAGCGAGTGCGCTTGCATGACGTTGTCCACCGTGCCGTGTGGAGTCACTGCGTCAGCGTAGGCGCTGGCTAACGCGCCCGTGGCCTCGTCGGGCGGAATCGTCTGAATCCACGCAATCATCGCTCGCCTCGTGCCTGAGCGTTGCAGGTTCGTGAAAAGACCCGCCGAACCATCGGCTCGAAGAACTCGATCGGTAGATTCTCGACGTTGGGGTCTATCGTCGTGATGTCGTAGCGCGCGACGAATTCAGCCGTCCAGGCATAGTGCGGATGATCTCGCCAGCGGTCTCGCTCGTTGATGAACGCCGGGTCTTCCACGTCGTAGTAGCCGTGCAGGTGGACACGCTGAAACATCTCGTGGTGCTCGAGCACCCAGATATTCCTCTCGGAGAGATGCGGCCGTAGCAAGTCGGCCGCGAACCGTCCGTGATCCTCAGAACATACGGTGAACCCGATGTCGTGCAGCAATCCTGTCACGACCGTTTCCTCGTCATGTCCGTCCTCATGGAGTAGCGTCGCCGTTTGCAGGCAGTGCTCGTAGTTGTTGATGAGGTAGCCGAACGTGGGGGCGTCTCGCGACGCCTTTAACATGTCGAGCACCTGCACCGCTTGCTGTTCTTCGAGGTACTCTTCCCGTTGACGGTTCATCACGGCCCAGTCCTCCGCGCGATAGTCGTCCATGTTGCACGGCTCGACATACCGCCAGTCTGGTCGCAACAGGGGGGAGCGTTCACCAGCCTTGCGCCGGGCCGCCGTGGCGTCACCGCCCTCAACCTTGCTCGGTCGTTTCTCAGTGGGCACGGTTCAACTCCTCTGCGCCGCCGTCGGGCGGTTCCTCCTTGTTCCGATACGCGAAGGCCTCATCGTAACGGTCCATGATGTAGTCGACGCACCCCACGGGCTTATGTTTGGCGCACTCCCCGGCAAGGGTGACCGGCTCGACGACCGAGTCCCAATTCGGGTCGACGAACATCGCGACGGAATATCGTTCTTGGCCCAGCGGATTCACGACGCGATGCGGGGTCGACTCAAAACGACCGTTGCTCCACCGCGCGAGCAGATCCCCCACGTTGACGACGAACGTGCCCTCGATGGGGTCGGCGTCTATCCAGACGCCCGACTTGTCCTTGACCTGGAGCCCGCCGACTTCGTCTTGAGCCAGGAGGGTCAGCGTACCGAAGTCCGAGTGCGGCGCGGCGCCGAACTCCGCAACATCGGGCTCCGACGAGCGGGGCGGATAGTAGATCAGCGCGCCCCGGCTCACGGGTTTGTCAACATGAGTCAGAAAATAGTCCGACCTGACACCGAGTCCCGTCGCGAACGCTCGCAACAACCGCTGGCCACACAGTTGTGTCGATTGGAAATACGCCATCAGTTGCGCGCGCATCTCCGGCAGAAACAAGGGCCACTGATTGGGTGCCAGTAGACGTCCCCCGGCCAGAAAGTCTGGATCGTCGGGCGGGATATCCAGGCCCCAGACGAAACTCTCCTTGACATCCGACGCGGCGCTGCCCGCCATCTTGGTCGCACCGATCTCGAGCCACCCGCGATGGAACGGGGAGATCGCGACAGACCGCTTTTTCTCTTCCGGCGCAGCGAAGAAATTTCTGGCAGCCGAAAAGACTTCGTCAAGCTGGACTCGCGACACGCCATGATTTCGGACATAGAAGAATCCGACGGTGCAGGCCGCCTCGCACAACTCGTCCGCAACGTGTCGGCACGCGACCTCGTTCCACCCGTCGAGGGGCGAGACGTCGATGATGGGAATACGCTCAGTGCTCACTGACGACCTTCCTGAAGATGCCAAACCCCATGTAGGCCAGGATGATGGACATCAGCGGCGTGATGTAGTTGAAGAACGCCCACGGCGCATAGTCCAACGCGGACATGCCGAGCGCGCCCATACAGAACGCCCCGGACGTGGTCCACGGAATGAGCGAGGTGCTCAGCGTGGCGCCCTCCTCGAGACACCGAGACAACAGGTGGCGTTCCAGGCCATCCGCCTCGTAGGACTTTTTGAAAATCTGTCCACCGAAGATGATGGAGAGATACCCCTCACCCATGCTCATATTGGCGACGACCCCAGAGGCGATCGTCGTCGTCATCAGCGTGGCGGAGCGCGTGATGCGCGCCAACAGGCCACGCAAGAGCACATGGACGAAACCGGCTCGATCCAGAAGACCGCCAAGCGCCAGCGCGATCAACGCCAGCGACAGTGTCCACATCATGCTTTGGACACCACCGCGAGTGAGCAGGGTATCGATCTGCTCGAGTCCGGTGTTCGACATGTAGCCGGTATTCAGACTGTTCACCACATCGACGACGCCCCGACCCTGCACCGCGACGGCCAGGATCACGGCTACCCCCACGCTGGCGAGCATGCTCGGTTCCGCCGCGACACGTCTCACGCTCAGGACCAGCAGCACGGCCAGCGGGAGCAATGCCAGCACGCCGATCACAAACTCACCCGCCAAGGCGTCCTTGAGTACCACGAGGTTCTGCACGTCAAGACTCTGGTCCGCGTACTTGAGGCCCACGGCGGTGAACGCGACCAACGCCAGCACGTAGGACGGCACCGTCGTATAGAGCATCGACCTGATGTGCGCGTACAGATCCGTCTCCGCGCTCATCGCGGCAAGGTTGGTCGTATCCGACACGGGAGACATCTGGTCTCCAAAGCTGGCGCCTGATACCACCATGCCGGCTACAAGCGGCAGCGGAATCCCAAGCGCCTCGCCAAGCCCCATCAACACGACGCCGATGGTTCCGATCGTTCCCCACGCCGTGCCTGTCGCGAGCGACATCACGCTGCACAGGATCAACCCGGCGGGCAGGAAGATGCTGGAATCGAGCAGGTCCACACCATAGTAGATGAGGCTTGGGACCGTCCCCGCCGCGATCAGGGCGGCGACCAGAACACCGATCAAGATGAAAATATAGATCGCCCCCAGACCCTTCTCGATTCCTCCGCTCATCGCCATCTTGATCGCAGCGAACCGTAGGCCGAGAGAGAACGCATGCCCCGCGGTCCAGATCACCGCGATGATCAGGAGGCTATGCAGATCGATCCCGAACCGCAGCAACCCAACAATAACGATGGCGATGACCCCGCCAAAGCAGACCAGAGACTGGGGAAATCCTGGCTCTCGTTGAGTGATCATCCGCCTCCACTCGCGTGCCGCAGCTCCCACGCGCGGGGTGGCGGTGAGCCTCGGCGGGTGGGTCGAGGGCGCAACCGGTCATGGGTCCCGTGCGAGTGGTGAGGCCGAAAAGGGCACCATCCTAGCAAGGAAGGCACGACAGTGCCAAGCACGGCCGAAGGCCGGAATCGAATCGGCGGTCGTCGGTCACACAGTTCCCTGCGTGCGGCGTTTGGTGACCCACATCACACGGATACGCACTAGGTGGATCTTTGTCTCCTGGGGGACCGTCGTACGAGCAGCACCGACAACAGGGTCGGCGCGATGAGCACCCGGAGAAGAGCCGCGTCGAGGTGCGCATCGACGTGGCCAGCGTGAACACCGGGAACGCCGAGCGTGACCAGCACCTGCGGACGGCTGATTTCTTTGATACTGACACCCATCCGGAGATGACGTTCAGGAGCACATCGGTGCGCATGGCGGGGAAGGGCCAGCTGATCGCGTCCGGTCCGCTGACCATCAAAGGCATTTCCCGCGAGATCGATCTACTTCTCTCGTTGCTCGGGACCAAGGCGATTCCGGCCCAGATGCAGCCGATGCTCGGAGGAGCCAAGCAGGTGGCGAGCTTCGGCGCCGGAACGACCATCGACCGGGGCGATTTCGAGGTCGGCACCGGCAGCTGGGCGGCGACGCTCGTCGTCGGCAGCCAGGTGGACGTCGACATCCTGCTGGAAGTGCACAACCGCTAGTCACCACGGGCGGCAAGGTTGCGGGTCCCGCGACCCGGAGAGGACGGGCCCGGTCGCGCCGTGTGGCGCGGTCGGGCCAGGCGTGCATCCGGATTACGGAGCCGAAGAGCCTCCGCGCGGCGCTCGCTATCGCCCCTGAGCGTCGAGATAACGCTCATTCCGCAGCGCGTGTTCGATGGCGTAGTTCCCCTCATGGCAGGCGAACTCGTAGATAACCCCGGTGCCGGGGGCAGGCCTGAGGAACATGCGCGCGGTCCACGGTTGGGTCCAGGTCGACGGGTCGTCCAACGTGTATTCGTACTGCAACATCTCGGGACCCACGCGGGTAAACCGCTCGGTGATACGCACGTCGGTGGTCGAACCGCTGGCGCCTCGCGACAGGTTCGTCGTGTCCACGACCAGCGTGTCTCCCTCCCAGCGCCCGCGCGAACTGCCCAGGGCGGTCGCCGGACCGGGCTGGGTCGGCACCGCGTCCCCGATCGGAATCAGCCGGGTATCGTGGTGCATCTCGATCTGGACGGCGACGTGGGTGGCGCTCTGAAATATCTGGTAGTTGCTGTTGTAGCCGCGCCCGCTCAGCAGGGCGCCGCCCCCTCGGCAACGGATCGCCGGGTCCACGGTGGCGACCTCCTGACCGAGCGTCAGCCGTCCATCTGATCCGGGCGCGTTCCGCTGGGCTCGCTGTCGTTCGGCGCGCGCGTCCGCCGCGTCGGTGCGGGCCGGCAGACGACCGTTCAGGGGATCGACGACCAGCGACGTGCGATTGTCGAACCAGCGGTCGATCATCCAGAACTGGTTGTAGCTTCGGGTCGACGGCCGAGCGGCCGGCCGGTCAGCCCCAGAGTCGGGCTCCGGTGCCTCAAGCGACGCCAGGGCCCGCAGGAACGGCGTATCACCGAACACGGCATCGCCGCCGGCCTGGTCATATGCGACCGTATAGGCCTGCATCGCGGCCAGCTCTTCGTCGGTGAGCGTTGCGCGGTCGCCGAGCGTCTCCGGCCGCTGAAACGGCGTGGCCGAATCGTTGGCCCAGATGCCCTGCAGGTCCGGACGTCCGTCCGCGGTCCGGGGCACGGTCCATCCCTCCGGAGCCTGTCCGGCCGAAACCGCCGGCGCCATCGCCAGCGTCGCCGCTACCACCATCACCGAAGCGATACGTTGCCTGTCCATTCGTTCCCCCGATCCCTCGTCATGGATGTCCGTCAATTAGTACCGCAGACCATACGGCGAGTGCCCTTCTGAGGCAAGCCATTCCTAGAAGGCGAGTCGAGCAATTTTGAGGGGCGGCCGGCCGTCGACGCTCGGGAAGTCGTCCCCGGGGCGGATGACGTCNAGCGTTCGGATCGGGCGACCATGGTTGGCCGCNCACCGGNGAAGCACCGTGTGCCACTCCGTCTCGTCCACTCGGGCCAGATTGTTCGNGCAGTAGAGCGCGCCACCGTCGCTGACGGCGCCAATCGCCGGCTTGAGCAGCGCCTGATAATCGCGCAGCACGTCCACGACACCGAAGCGGCTTCGCGCCACCGGCGGCGGGNCGAGGCAGACGAGGTCGAAGGNCTCCGGCTCCAGGCNNGGAAACGATGGAAGCCGACGACCGCGGTCAACCGACGGTTGCCGCAGGCCGGCGAGTTGACGCACGGCCGGAAACACATCGCTGGCCAGCTCCGTCGTGATCCTGGTCACGTGGTTCAGAGCGGCGTTCTCGGTACCGAGCGCCAGGCTCGACTCGGCGAAATCGACATTGAGGACCCGACGGGCGCCNGCGACGGCGGCGGCCACACCCACCCCGCAGGTATACGCGAACAGGTTCAAGAGCGAGGCCCCACGGGCCTCATCCATGATGGCCCGTCGGGTTGTTCGCAGGTCGAGAAACAGCCAGGGGTCGTGGCCACGATGGCGAGCGCGGATGTGAAACTCCACCCCGTGCTCTCGCGTGATCCGGTCCATCTTGGCGGCGGCGCGGTGGACGCCGACGAGCCGGTTGCCGACCTTCGATCCGGGCGCGCTCCGGTCGTTGTAGACCAGGTCCAACCCGGGCAACAGCGTGTCGAGCACGCCACGCACCCCATCGACCGCGGCCTCCGTCACCGATGCGTGGAAGCTCTGCAGGAGAGCCAGCGTGCCGTAGCGATCCAGGGTGACCCCGGGCACACCCTCCTGGGCCCCGTGCAACAACCGACAGCAGTCGGTCCCGGCATCAGCCAGTTGCTCGAACAGCGGGGCACGTGTGCCAACAGCCCGGCGTACCGCGTCCTGGAGGTCGTCGCCAGGCGTGTCGTTGACAGTCATGGTCGACGTACGCCGGCCACCCGGTCGGGGTAGGATCTTGGCACCGTACCAAGGTCCGCTTCGTCGCCAGGACAGGGGGCGGCCCCTGAGGCAGGGCCCGACCGCTGTTGCCGNTGCTCGTTNGCCGGTCGTCGTGGAAGGAGAAACATCGTGAAGACACCCACACTGACGCTCTGCGGCCTAGCCGCACTGGTGGCCCTCGGATGCGGAGCCTCCGAGCCACCGCCAGAGGCTATGCCGGAACCCACACTCGAGGCCGATNCCCCCGCCCCCGGGTTCACCGACTATGGGGNGGCCCCCTGCAATCCCGTCGGGGACGTTCAGTTTATCTGCGACCTCATCAGTCCTGAAGACCTCGCCGTGCTTCCCGGGGCCGAATGGGTCATCGCATCGGGGGCGCAGGAAGGCGGCCGGCTGCATCTCGTGAACGCCGGCGACAAGACGACGACCGTCCTGTTCCCGAAACCGGGGCAGACGGAACGGCTCGACGCCGCGACCTACCCGACCTGCCCGGGGCCCCTCGCGGCCTCGGAGCAGGAGGTCTTCAGAGGCCACGGTCTGTATCTCAAGCCAGGCGATGGTGCCATCCATACCTTGTATGTCGTGCACCACGGCACCCGGGAGTCGATCGAAGTGTTTGAGGTCGACGCCGATGCCACACCGCCAGACCTCACCTGGGTCGGATGCGCTCCCGCCCTGTCGACGCTGAGTCTCAACAGTGTCGTCGCGTTGCCCGATGGCGGGTTTGCGACCACCAGCGGCCCAACGGACGACGTGTGGTCGTGGCAGACCGCGACCGGGTGGACNCGGATCCCTGGCAGCGAAGGCTCNGCCCCGAATGGCCTCGAGATCTCGCGCGACGGCCGTTGGCTGTATATCGCCGGGTGGACTCAAGAGAAGCTGACTCGCATCTCTCTGGGTGAGACGCCGGTCCAGACAGAGGTCATCGACCTCGGTTTCAGGCCCGACAACGTCAGAATGTCCCTCGATGGCTCAGTNATTTACGCCGCCGGCCACACTGACAAGGATGGACGCTCGATTGCGGATCCGCGAGAGCCGTTACGCGAGACGACGAACGTCGCNGCCATCGACCCGGAGACGCTGGAGTTCCGCCGCATTTTCGAGCACCCGGCGATGGACGGGTTCGTGGCCTCCACCACTGCCATGCGGATTGGCGACGAAATGTGGCTCGGGTCATACCGTGGCGACCGGATCGCCTACTTCCCCGCTCCGGAATAGTGCGACGGGGCGACGCGTGTGTATGCAAGTGACAGTCTCTGGACGGGCCCGAGAGCAGGAACTCCGTCGCGCCGCCTCCATCGCGGAACTGCCGAGTTTCGAGCTCAAGTCGCGGGCGGCNGTCGACTGGGACGCGACCGTGTTGCAAGTCAGTCGCACCGGGCTCTGCCTGAAGACACCCGGCCGGGACTATCGCTGGCATCCCGGATTGCTCCACACCCGCGTGGAAGCGGGATGGACNCACCCCTTGGTCCGGGCCATGGCCTTGACCCAGGGCGACCGGGTCCTCGACTGCACCCTGGGCTTGGGGACNGACGCGTCGTTCGTGGCCCTGTTGACGAGAGTGCCGGTAACGGGCATCGANTTGCAGCCCGCTCTCGCGTTGATGGCCCAGGAGGGATTGCGCGACGCGGGCCACGCGGTGCGGGTCGTCAGCGCCGATTCCCGTTTGCTGCTTGGGGGGCTCCCNGACGGCAGTTTTGACGTGGTGTGGGGAGACCCGATGTTCCCTGTCGGGGCCGCGGTGACGCATTCGCTGGACCTGGTGCGGCATATTGGGTCGCACGCCCCCCTCGGTCAGGGCTGGCTCGACCAGGCCCGTCGGGTGGCGAAGAAACGCGTGGTNGTGCGAGACACNTGGAACGGCACGCTCCTGGAGACCATGTTNCCCGACCAGATTCTGAATACGATGAGGCAACGTCCACGGTACGGGATCTGGCTCGGGTGACATCCGGGTCGGGAGCATCGACACGCCGAGTGCGCGGTCGAATATGGCGTTGAGGCACAACCCGAAGGAGACCTCTGCATGGTGGAATCACCGAACCGACGACTCGCTCCCCTGACGACAACGACGCTCGTAGTGGCGGCGCTGGTGGGACTTCACCCCGCCAACGCCGAACCGCAAGGCCGCACGACCAGGACCGGCGCGCCACCCGTCATCACCGCCGGGAGCGCCCANACGAACTGGGCCAGTCACAACCTGGATCTCCACAATCAGCGGTTCGCTGACCTCGACCAGATCAACACCGACACCGTCGGTCAGTTGCAGCCGCGCTGGTCGTTCGTCGTNCCGGCCGGGCTCAATGTCGCCCAGGTCACCCCGCTCGTGGTCGACGGCCTGATGTACTTTCACGCCGGCGCGACGGTGCTCGCTCTCAACGCCGTNACCGGAGAAGAGGTGTGGACGCTGGAGGTCGATGGNCTCAGCGGTGGGGTCGTGCGTGGTCCGTTGTATGCCGACGGCAAGATCTACACCTATCACGGTGACCAGCTCGTGGCGACGGACGCGAAATCTGGCGAGCTCATCGAGTCGTTCGGAGACGGCGGGGTCCTGCCGGTGTTCGGACTCGCGCTGGAGACCAAGTATCCAGACGTCTATCCGCCGGGATTCGACGCCTCGACACTCAACTACCGCATGAACAGCTCGCCGACCTATCACGACAACACGCTGTTCGCCGCCTCGGCGATCTCTGAAGGNAACATCCCGGGGGGGTTGGTCGTGGCGGCCGACGCCACGACCGGCGCCATCAAGTGGGTGTTCAACACTATCCCGCAGGGCCCGCAAGACGAGGGGTGGGAGCTAGCCGACCCGACCTGGGGCGACGGGAAGCGGGTCGGGGCCGGCATCTGGACCCAGCCGGCCATTGACGTCGAGCTGGGGCTGCTCTACTTCAACACCGCCAACCCCAATCCGCCTTACGACGGCTCGGCCCGGCCAGGTGCGAACCTGTTCACCAATTCAACGATTGCACTGGACCTCGAGACCGGGGCTCTCAGGTGGCACTACCAGTCGATTCATCACGACCTCTGGGATTGGGACAACATCACCGGCCCCGTGCTGTTCGACGTCACCCACAACGGCGAAACCATCAAGGGCGTAGGCGCGGCCGGGAAGAACTGTCTNCTGTATCTCTGGCACCGCGAGACCGGCGAGCCGATCAACCCGATGGTCGAAACCCTCGTGCCGACCGACACCAACGTACCCGGCGAGGTCGTCTATCCCACCCAGCCGATCCCTCACAACGCGCGCGGGGTCCCCATGACGCCGTTCTGCGCCACATATCTCGACCTCGACGACCCTGAGCTCCAGAAGCAGGCGCGCCAGATGTACACCCCGTACTCCACCGACGAGCACTACATCGTGGCCCACGGCGGTTCGAGCTTCGGCTCACCGGCATTCAGCCCCAGAACCGGTCTGCTGTATGTGACCGGGAAGAACGCGGGCGTGTCACTGCTCGTCAAGCCGCTCGGCGATAGCTTGAAGCTGGGCGAGGGCGGCGGACACCAGAAGAACTTCACGGAGATCGATCGGATCCCGTCCTACCCACCTACCACCACGCTCACCGCCTACGAGCCGGCCACCGGGGCAGACGCGTGGCAACAGGTGCTGCCGGCGGTCACTTTTGGCGCCTCCAGCGGCAGCGTGGCCACCGCGGGTGACCTCATCTTTCAAGGCACCGAAGATGGCGGGTTCTACGCGTTCCACGCCGCCACCGGCGAGCAACTCTTCCATTACCAAGCCCCGCGNACGNTTCGCTCGAGCCCGCTGACTTATGAGGTCAACGGCACGCAGTATGTCGCCGTGGTGGCTACGAATACCGTCATGGCGTTCGCGCTGCCGTAGCCATTCGGTCACGCCATAGTGCCCGAGAGAATCAGACTTCTTGCTGTCTCCAGATTAAGTAATTGACAGCTTTCGGACGGCCTTCTGCACGAAAGCTGGGACCACGGCTGAGGGCGTGGCGAGCGACTGGATCTCCCCTGGGCTATTGCCGTGCTCCACTCGCGGCCCGCGAGCCCGTCGCCCTAGGACGTTCCCGCGGGAACGTCCGTCTGAGCCGCGACCCACATCAGAAACTCCTCGCAGCGGAAGGGGCGTATGCCGCTCACCGTCACACCAGTTGGCCGCACCGGCCGACGCCTGACCCGGGCGCGAGCCACGGGCTGCTATACTCCGCAACCCAAGTGTTCTGCACCGTGATGCGCTAGATGCGTCGACGTGCAGCGCTTGACTCCCGAGAATTTGTCCGTAGTCGCCGGTTCAGACCGACCCGGGGCGGGTCTAAAGACCCGCGGCTACGAATGACGACACCCGACAAAGGAACAGCCCATGCGTGCACTCACTGGATTGTCTGTCGCGACCCTGCTTCTCGGTCTATCGGGTTGCGCCGCGGACCCACCCGCCAACATGGCTCGTGAGACGCCCCCAGTGCATGTGCCCGCTGGCTATGACAGCGCGGTCGCCACGCCGCTGATCGTGCTGCTGCACGGCTACACCTTGAGTGGTGAGGGCCAGGACGCCTACATGGGGTTGAGTGACCTTGTCGACGGCTACGGGTTCCTCATGGCCGCTCCGGATGGCACCAAAGAGAACGGCCCGGACGAGAATCGTTTCTGGAACGCCTCGAGATCGTGCTGCAACTTCTTCGAGAGCGAGGTGGACGACTCGACGTATCTGGCGGACCTCATCGACAGCATCAAGGGCGACTACAACGTCGATGACACGCGGGTGTTTCTGGTGGGGCACTCGAACGGCGGGNTCATGTCCTATCGCATGGCGCACGATCACTCCGACACCATCGCAGCCATTGTCAGCCTGGCCGGCGCGGACCAGTCGGAGGGACGGCCGACACCGGACGACCCGGTGCATGTCCTTCAGATTCACGGCACCGCGGACACGGTGATCAACTACGAGGGGGGGGTATTTCGCGGCGGGGCGCCCCACCCGGGCGCGCGCGAGAGCGTCGAGGCCTGGGCCGCGCACAACGGGTGCGCGAAGACCGGTGTCGACACCGGCACCTTCGATCTGGACGGCGGACTGGACGGTGCCGAGACCGTGGTCACGCGATATGCCAGCGGGTGCCGACCGGGAGGGTCAGCGGAGCTATGGACGATCACCGACGGGTCCCACGCCCCCGATCTGTCGGAGCACTTCTCTCGGCGAGTCGTGGAATGGCTGCTCGCGCATCCCAAACGATCGGCTGGCACGGCCGGGGGTGCGGCTCCTCCAAGCGGTGACATCACCATGACCCCGGTGACGGTCGGCGACCTCACGTTCGACGTTCGTATGGCCGGCCCAGCCGACGGCGAGGTGGTGATCCTTCTCCACGGGTTTCCGCAGACGTCGTATGAATGGCGCAATCAGATCAGTGCACTTGGCGAAGCCGGATTCCGGGCGGTGGCACCCAATCAGCGCGGGTACTCGGCCGGCGCCCGACCGGCCACAATCCAAGACTATGCCGTGCCTCGACTCGTCGAAGACATCGTCGGCCTCGCGGACGCCGTCGGAGCCGAGCGTTTCCATATCGTGGGACANGATTGGGGCGCNATCATCNCCTGGGCCGTCGCGGTCGNGGCCCCGGCACGGGTCATCTCGGCCAGCCCGGTGTCGGTGCCGCACCCGGACGCGTTTGCTCGGGTTCTGGGCGACCCGACCTCGTGCCAGCCCGAAGCCTCGTCCTACTTCGACGTCTTTGTGCAACCGGATTCAGAGGATAACTTCGTCGCGAACGACAACGCGGGGCTCCGTGGTTTCTTCGCCGGTATCGAGGAGGACGCGGTGGAGGATTACGTGCAGGTGCTGGGGTCGAAAGCGGCACTCGGCGCCGCCCTCAACTGGTATCGAGCCAATATCGCCGACCGTCAGGTGTCTGGGCCCGCCATGGGCGTCGTGCGAGTCCCGACGATGTTCACGTGGAGCGACGGCGACACGGCACTCTGTATCGATGGGGCGGAGCTCACCGAGGAGTATGTCGACGCGCCCTATCGGTTCGAGGTGATCGAGGGCGTCAGCCACTGGATCCCGGACCTGGCGACCNACCAGATGACCGAGCTCCTGCTCGACCACATCAACACGTATTCGGAACGGTGAAGGCGGGCGTGAAGGCTCTGGCGGAAGACGGGATGAGGCCCCTGTGGCGNAGGCCTTCAGGCCTGCGATCGCACNGCTAAAGCCGTGCACCACACTGCGCTGCTTATTCCGGNAAGGCGAAGGCAACCAGTCGCGGCCCGCCGCCAATAGTCACCGCGATGTACTGTCGCCCGNCGACGCTGTAGGTCATCGGGGTGCCGATGGTGCCGGCGGGNAGATCGACTGCGCCTCGGATCTCGCCAGTATCCTTGTCCCAGGCCACCAATCCAGGTCCCCCGTCACTGCCCGCGGTCGGCACCGAACTGATGTACAAGGTCTTGGTCAACACCGGTCCGGCGATGGTCCCGTCTCCGAGGGGCGGGAGGTCGAGATCGCGCAGACGCGGGTGATTCCGAATCCGGTCGCCGTTACCCAACGGCACCATCCAGGCGTGGTCGCCCGTGTTCATGTCAATCGCGGTNATCCGGGAGTAGGGCGGTTTGAGCAACGGCAGCCCCTGCGGCATGCGCGCTTGATAGCCGCCACGCTGCTGCAGGCGAATAGCCTCCGGGGCGCCGTGCGTGTATCGCATCGTCGCTCCAAGCGCTCCGTCCGGTTGGTAGAGCGGGATGGCCACGGCGATGTTGCGTGACGGCACGTAGAGCATCCCGGTCTCGGGGTCGACCGCGGCGCCGGCCCAGCCGGCCGCACCAAAGTCGGGGGGGCGCATCAACGTTCCTTGCGTGCCTCCCTCGATGGGTCGCCCGGGTGGGGTGAAGATCGGTCCGATCTGGTAGTTCTCCACCACCTCCACCGCCATTTGCCGCAGCTCTGGGGTGAAGTCGACGAGGTCGTCAATCGTGACTCCCTGATAGTCAAATGGCGCCGGCCGGGTCGGAAACGGTTGGGTCAGTGAGGGCACCTCGTCCGGCATGTTCGTCTCTTGCGGGACCGGCCGTTCCTCGATCGGCCAGATCGGGTCGCCTGTNACTCGGTCGAACGCATACAGGAACGCCTGTTTGCTCACCTGCGTCAGCGCCTTGATGGGACGGCCGTCGACCACCAGGTCGACCAGGTTCGGGTGTGTCGGGAAGTCATAGTCCCACAGCCCGTGATGAACGGCCTGGAAGTGCCACACACGCTGGCCCGTCTCCACATCGACCGCGATGATCGATTCCGAGAACAGGTTGTCGCCCGGGCGGTCCGCCCCGTAGTAGTCGTTCGTGGTGGTCCCGGTCGGCAGATAGACGTAGCCCAACTCGTTGTCACCGGCCAGCATCGACCAGACGTTGGCGTTGCCCGAGTAGCGCCACGAGTCATTGCCCCAGGTGTCGACGCCGAACTCGTCGGCACTGTTGGGTACGGTGTGGAAATCCCAGGCGTGCTCGCCGGTGCGTGCGTTCCAGGCACGAACCCACCCGGGGGGCGCCTCCTTGGTGATCCGTCGGTCGGCGATCTGCGACCCGTGAATCACCATGTCTCGCACCACGATCGGCGGCGAGTTAATCGAGTAGAGCATCGCGTTGAGATAGTCGCGCGCGTCACGCTCGACTCGAGGAATGCCGACCATGGCGTCCACCTGCCCCCCGCCGTCGGGTCCGAAGTCTGGGCAGGGTCGCCCGGTCTTGGCGTCCACGCAGACGAGGTAACCGTTGCCGGTGCCCCAGAAGATACGCTCGTCCTCCTCCCCGTCGGTCCAGTAGGCCACGCCGCGCTGCGTCCAAGGGCTGCTCATGGACGGGGTGCCTTCCTCGTAGGTCTTTGGGTTGAACACCCACAGCGTCTGCCCGGTCGTGGCGTCGACCGCGACCCCTTGCGAAAGAGGCGTGTTGAAGTAGAGGACACCATCCACCATCAACGGCGTGGCCTGCAGCCGCGACAGGTTGGGCGGCTGACTGTCACGGTAGAGATTGGGGGTCTCCTCGACGAGCGACTCCACGATCGTGTCGAGCGGGGCCCACCATTCGCCACCGCCGGGCGCCGACCGGCTGATGAGAGCGTCGACCGAGGTCCACTCCCACGCGATCTCGAGCTGACTGAAGTTATCGGCGTCGATCTGGTCCAACGGCGAGTACTTCGTGCCGGCGATGTCGCCAGCGTAGCTCCGCCACTCGCCGTTCTCGGTCCCGTAGGTTTGCCACGGCCCGGTGGCGGACGACGGGGCCTGAGCCCGTGCGGCGCCGACGCCGATGGTCGATATGGCGGCGACGAGGAGGCCGAGCCGCGCGAACTGGGAGCACCGACCCGATGAACGGAACGTGGTCTGTCTTCTCATGGACGGTCGCTTCCTCNGNTCTGGGCGGGGGCACGTCTCTGCTTCGTCCACCCTGTTGGGTCACTGGCGGACCGACCGCTCTNAATCGACCAGTTCGGCTCTTGTGGCGCAGACCTTCAGGCCTGCGGTCGCACCGCTAAAGCCGTGCGCTACACTGAGAGCCAAAGTCGTNGGCCACACTGAGAACTGTGACCGGACGACCCCGCGTTCCTTACTGCTCCTGAGTCGCCGCGGCGGCGTCGAGCACGCGCTGACCGCCCAGCGTGCCGGGCACCGCGTTGTTACCCTCGTGGCAGGCGTACTCGAACATCAGATACCCGGGCTCCGCGGTCAGCGGCATCTGAATGGTCCACGGCGCGGTGTACACGTTCGGGTCTTCGATCGTGACCGTCCACATGATGGTGGACTCCGACACGCGCTCGAACCGCTCCATCACGTGCAGGGCCTTGCTGGTCGGAATGCCCTTGATCCGCCCCCCCGCGAAGCTCGACGCGATCCAGCCCCGGTCGTGAAAATTCCTGGTCTCGACCACCAGCGTCTCGCCGTCCCAGTGGGCGCGCGAGTCACCCATCCACTGTCGAATACGTCCGTCGGCAAAGGGCGCGTCGGACAACGGGATGATCCGGGCGTCGTGAATCATCTCGTGATAGATGACGATGTGATCCGGGGTCTGCGCGATGCGATAGGCGTTGTTGTAGCCGGCCGGGAGCATCGAGCCCGGAACCCCGCGCGAGATACAGCGATCCCAGACACTAAGGTGCTGATAGTGGTCGCCTTCGTTGGCCAGGTTGTAGGCCTTCGTGTCGAGCGCCCACTGCTTGATCGGGGCCCGGCCGTCCGGGGGNTCGATCACGAACGACGTCTGTCCCGTCGACAGCCACGTGTCCCCGGAGTCGAGCCAATAGCTGCCGTAGCCGCCCACGTTTCTACCGGCCACGGTGCGTTGGGCCGGCGCGGCATCTTGCGCGGCGGAATTGACGGCTCGCTGCTGGTTCAGCGCCGCCATCTCTTCGTCGGTCAGATAGGCCTGNCCCTTGNTTGCCGGGTCGCTCAATCGGCGTGATCGTCTTNTTGCCCCAGATGCCCTGCAGNTCCGGNTGNCCNTCCGGTGTNCGCGGCATCGTCCAGTTNGGGTCCGNNACCCGATCGACCTGGGCNTCGGCCGGCAGGACGCCCGCCNNCGCNCNAGNCAGGGCNAGCANGANAANGCCGNACGTCCGTGANNTCATAGATGTCTGCATGANAAGGCTCCTCGNTNTGTCGNNCCGCGGTCNATGGGGGCTGGTCGGCCGCTACTTCCAGCCACTTGATTTTCGGGTAAACCGATCGGGAAGTGTCGGCTTCTTCTCGCGCTCCGGTTCCGGCTCGTCCGCCACCGCGTTGATCTCCTGCTGCAGGTCGTCATCGTTGGGCAACCCTCCGAGTTGGTCCACGAACACCAGGGAGTGTTGCGACGGGATGTCGAACTTCTTGCCACAGGTCTTGCACGTGACGTCGTCGTCAAGGCGGAGCATGTAGTCGCGAAGTTTGGCGAACTTGGCGCGGTCGTCCGCGTTCGCTCCGGAGGGCGGNTTGCCTTTCTTTGAGTGTCGCACCCACCGAATGCGATAGTCACCCATCCGTCGGCACCTGGGACACTGAAACCGTCCCGACCGATTCTCCGGTACTTTCGTGAAGAGCGCGCGTTCGTCGAGAGCCATAGCCTCATGGTACCAAGGAACGACACGTCTCGCGAGCCCAACGTGCGTGGGCGGCTAGACCGATCGAATCAGCGTGATCTCCCGATGCGCCAAGTGGCTGCGCACATAGTCCACGTTCGCCCTCCACCACGCGGAACCATAGAACGCCGCTTCCTTCGTCTTGAGATCGTCTTCGGTGTCGCCATAACTGCGTACCCAGATGAACTGGGTCCGCTCGGCATTCACCCACGTGCCGTCGACCTGGATGTCGTGCTCGCGCAGCAACGGGACCAGTTGGTCGTTGAACAGCTCCAACCAGCTGTCCATCTGTCCCGCATTGATGGTGTAGGTGCGAAGGTGGGCCACGCTCATCGGTACGTTCCTTGTCTTGTCCGCTCGAAGCGGGNGAATCNCACATCNTCCACGCAACACATATCAGTCTGTCCGATGGTTNCATCGCCCGAGCGTCTGTCGAGGTCGGTCGTGGAGTATGTGACTCTTGGNTTTCACAATCAAGTTTCGCGCCAACCGGACGATTGCCGTGACAAGCGAGAAGCANGTCCTCAGGCAAGACCTCCTGTATCGCATCACTCCGAGACGTAACCGCGATGAATGTCCTCCTAGCAAACGATTCCTCGACCATCGGGACAATCCTCAGACGGTTGCTGGTGCGAGAGTTCGACTATACCGTCGTCGAGGCCGAACCCGACGAGTGCGCGACCGGCCGCAAGCAGGCCGCCTGAATCGACGGTCTTTGACCGGTCGTTCCCGAACCAGCCGGGCGGTCGAGGCGGGCTTCGCGACAAGGCAGGGCGCCGTCTAATCCGGCAGCGCCAACGCGACCAGGTTGGGGGGCTGTCCCCCGATGGTCAGGGCGATGTACTGTTTCCCGTCTACCAGATAGGTCATCGGCGTGCCGACCGCCCCGGTGGGCAGATCGATCGATCCCAATTCTTCGCCGGTGGTCTTGTCACGAGCGACCAACCGGGGCCCCCCGTTGCTGCCACCGGCTGACAGCGCGCTGATCAGCAGGGTCTTGGTCAGCAGTGGCCCCCCCCGACCGTCGCCACCCAGTGGCGGCAGATCCAGATCGCGAAGGAGCGGGTGATTGCGAATCCGGTCGCCGTTCCCGAGCGGCTGCATCCAGGCATGTTCGCCCCGGTTCATGTCGATGGCGGTCATCCGCGAGTACGGCGGTTTGAGGAGCGGCAAGCCTTGCGGCATCCGCGGACCGACCGGCGCGTCCCCGCGGAGCCGAGCGGCTTCCGGTGCGCCGTGCGTGTAGCGCAGGTTGCCCCCAAGAGCGGGGTCTGGGGTGTAGTAGAAAATGACCCCGAGGTTGTTGTTCGAGGGCACGTAGAGCATCCCGGTCTCAGGATCGACGGCGGCCCCGGTCCAGCTGGCGGCGCCGCCGCCGGTCGGTCGGAACAAGGTTCCCTGTGTGCCGCCCTCTTCTGCCAGAGTAGGCGCCGTAAACAATGGCCCCAGTCGGAAATTGCTAACAGCCTCGAGCGCCATCTCTCGGATCTCGGGCGTGAAGTCGACGAGGTCATCGACACTCACCCCCTGATAGTCAAACGCGGCCGGCTTGGTCGGGAAAGGCTGCGTCGGTGCGGGCACTTCACCCGGAATCGCCGGCGAGGTGATCACCGCGCGCTCCTCGATGGGCCAGATCGGATCGCCAGTCACCCGGTCGAACGTGTAGACGAAGCCCTGCTTACTGACCTGCGCGATCGCTCGAACCGGCCGGCCGTCGACCTCGATGTCGAGCAGATTTGGCGCGGCCGGAAAGTCGTAGTCCCACAACCCGTGATGCACAGCCTGAAAGTGCCAGACACGCTGACCAGTCTCAATATCCACTGCGACGAGACTTTCAGCGAACAGGTTGTCTCCAAGCCGGTGCCCGCCGTAGTAATCGTTGGTCCCCGTCCCGGTGGGCAGATACACGTAGCCCAATTCGTCGTCGCCACTCAACATCGACCAGACGTTGGCGTTGCCCGAGTACCGCCACGATTCATTCAGCCAGGTGTCAGCACCGAATTCATCCCCATTGGCNGGGACGGTGTGGAAGTCCCACTTGTGCTCGCCGGTGCGGACGTCCCACGCTCGCACCCACCCGGGAACCGCCTCTTTCGTGACCCGCCGGTCGGCGACCGATGACCCGTGAATAACGGTGTCGCGGACGACAATTGGCGGCGATTGAATCGAGAACAGCATGGCGTTCAGATAATCACGGTCTTCCCGCACCGCGCGAGGGAGCCCCGTCATCGCATCGATCATGCCGTCCTGACCGAAATTCTCGCAGGGCCGGCCCGTCTTCGCGTCGACGCACACCAGCCTCCCGTTGCCGGTCCCCCAAAAAATCCGCTCTTCGCCAGCGCCGTCGGTCCAATAGGCGACGCCGCGTTCCCGCCACGTGACGGTCATCGAGGTCGTGCCTTCCTCGTAGCTCTTGGGGTTGTAGACCCACAACGTCTGGCCTGTCATCGCATCGATGGCGACTCCCTGCGACAGAGGGGTATTCAGATACAGCACCCCACCGACCATGAGCGGTGTCGCCTGGAGATTTGACCGATTCGGCCGGTTCCTGTCCCGATACAGGTTCGGGGTATCGGACTCGAGCTGACCGATGATCGTCTCGTAATCGGCCCAGAGCTCCCCGCCGTCCGGCGTGGTCATGCTGAGAAAGTCGTCCACGGAGGACCACCGCCAGACGAGTTCCAAGTCTTCGAAATTGTCCCGGGTAATCAGGTCGAGCGGCGAGTACTTCGTGCTGCCAACATCGCCGCCGTAGCTGCGCCACTCGCCGTTCTGCGCCCCGTACTGCGCTGCCACTGGAACCACGCCGAGGACGAGGAGCCCCCACGCCAGCATGGCCGGGCCGCCCCAACCCCGTCCAACCCTCATGGTCTTCATCGCGATACCACTTTCTTGTCTGACCCAAATACCTGGCACGAACGGTGGCATCGTATCGCACACGTCCGCTATTTACCGTTCGAGCACAAGGCCTCTTCCGATCAGCTCGCTTGGATCGGCGTCTGGCCTCGGCACGAATTTGTTCAGCCAGCCCCCCGACCAACTGGCGACATAGACGTTGCCCTCCTGGTCCACGTCGATCTGGTGAGGCCGGAACAGCCCNCCCGACAGGCCGCCCGGGCCGCCATAGGCACCCCACGAGTGCTGCAGCTCGCCGTCGCGGTTGTACTTGAGCACCCGGTGCAGGCTCGCCGAGATGACCCAGACCGCGTGGCGTTCGTCGATAAACACACCGACGGGGTCGGTGATGGCGGGCCACTCCTCAATGAAGTCCCCGTCCTCGGTAAAGACCTGGATCCGGTTGTTGCGTCGGTCAGCGACGTAGACCCGGTGCTCGTCGTCCACAGCAAGACCGTGCACCAGGTCGAACTGGCCCGGGCCACTACCCGCCTCTCCCCACTCCATCAGATACTCACCGTCCGCGTCGTACTTGACGATGCGGGTGTTCCAGTACCCATCGCCGAGCAAAAAGCTGCCGTCAGGCAGGAACGCGAGCACCGCCGGCTCCCCATAGGTATAGGGACCCGGGTTCGGATTCGCCCGCGCCTCCTCCCGGGTGGTGGGGTGGTCGGGCTCGCCCAGCCGCATCACCAGTTCGCTGCCGTCGTTGGTGAACTTCATGACCTGCATGTGCACGCCCCGGCCGCCGCCGCGCTCGACCACCCACACGTGGCGCTCCGGGTCGTAGGGGCTGATATAGACCTGGTGAGGTTTATTGAACGTGGAATCCCATTGCGACCAGTTTTCCACCACCCTGCCGTCCCGATCGACAACCACCAGGTAGTTCGAACTCCCCTCCCGTTCCGTCCCGTCGGCGCTCCGGTCACCCCACACGGCGACGATGACCCGGTCTGGCGTGTCCACGGCCACACCCGAGACTTCGCCCCAGGTCCACGTGTCGTCGTGGTCAGCCGCCGGCTTCCACCAGCCGGCGACGGCCTCGTAGTCGCCAGCGCGACCGTCCCCACCCGTGGCGGTCACTCGTGGCGCCTCAGACTCCGCCGGAGTGGGCGCGACCTCGCCGGCGCAAGCCGCCAGTCCCATCGCCGACCAGAGTGCAACGGCGACGCGGTTGAGTCTCATGTCTTTTCTCTGTGGACGGTCTGGACGCGACGAGGATCGGCGCACGCCGACTGCTACTCAGGCAACGTAAACACCAACATCGCGTTCCCGGCGCGGGGGTTCTTGATCTCCGACACGAGATCGTTGGGCACGACGGCCGCCCAACTCCCGGCCCCACCGGAGGCGCCGGCGCCGACCGCGATGTACTGCTTTCCGTCCACGGCGTAGCTGATCGGATACCCGTTGGCCATAGTAGGCAGCCGCGTCTGCCACAACGTCTCACCACTCGCGGCGTCGTAGGCAAAGACGTAGCGGTCCCACGTGCCCACGAACACCAGACCACCCCCGGTGGTCAGGGCGGCAGTGTTATACGGCGCCCGGCGCCGGTGTTTCCACAATGCCTCGCCGGTACGAACGTCAAGCGCCTGGAACTCGCCGAGCCGGTCGGGCGCGTCCGGGTGAAAGTGGTTCTGGCGACCGCGCACCCAGCCCGTGCCACCGCCCCCCGCCCGATATTCCACCGGTCCGAAGGCCGCCGTCTCGCAGTTTAGGTTCAATGGCACATACATCGCCGTCGTATCGGGGTGATACGCCATCGCCCGAAGGCTCTTGAACCCACCCGTGCTCGGACAAAAGAAGAGTTCTTCACCCACGCCCGAGATCATCCCTTCCCGATACGTCACCGCGCCGGTCGCGCGGTCAACATCCAGGATGTTCTGATAGCCCAGGTCGATCGCGTTCCGGTACTGACCCGTGACCCGATCCAGTTCCCATAGCACGCCGAGCTTGCCCATGCTGAACACTGACTGCTTCCCGTCCACGTCCACCAGGATGCGCTCGAACACCTCATCCATGTCATGGCTATCGCCGGGAATGTGCTGGTAGTACCACTTCATGTTCCCGGTCGCGGGGTCCAGCGCCAACGTGGAATTGCTGTACAGGGCGTCGCCATCCGTCCGTCGCGCGTCGCGCGACCACGGCTTTGGCTGCGACGTGCCGTAGTACACGAGCTTTGTGACTGGGTCGTAGCTGCCGGGAATCCAAGCGTCTCCCCCAGCCCTCAACAACAGTGGCAGATCACCCCACGTGTCGCCACCGCGTTCACCCGGTTTGGCCACGGTCGACGTGCGCCACGCGACCTGTCCAGTTCGTCCCTCGAGACCGACGATGTAGCAGGTCTCTTCACGATACCTGTCGCAGCCCATGAGCCCGGCGATGATGATGCCGTCCGCCACGACCGGCCCGCTCGTGAACCCGTACCCGTCCTCGTCAGGCATGACGTCGGTATCCCACCGCACCTCGCCCGTTCGAGCATTGAGGCCCACCACGTGCGCGTCGAAGGTGTTCAGAATGATGAGGTCCTGGTAGATCGCCAAGCTCCGCATCTGCGCCCCAGGGCGACGAGCCGCTTCTTCAATCTCTCGGCGGTACTCCCAGATGAAGTCACCGTTGCGGGCATCCAGTGCTTGCACAACGTGGCCAGGATTTGCCACGTACATCACGCCGTCGTGCACGAGCGGTGTCGTCTGCGAGACCCCTGGCTCGAGTCCCCAAGACCAGGCCAATTGCAGTTCGCCGACATTCGTGCGGTCGACCTCGTCGAGCGGGCTGTATCCCCATCCATCCAGCGTCCGGCGCCAATTGAGCCAGTCGCCGGGGTCCGGTTGTTGCAACACGGCGTCAGTCACGGGCGTCACGGGGGCCGTCTGCGCGGACGACGACGCGGGCGACGTAAGCAGAGCGACGCCGCAAGCGAATGCCACCACGGCTGTGCGCACTTTCATGTGANTCTCCAGANGTTTGTGAATGCTAAGAGCGTGCATTCTAGCGCGTCCCGCGGTCGGGTGCGAGTCGAGGNACTGGGTGCGNTGAGCAGCCCAGNTACCGACGCGGTTGGGCNGTNCCTTACCCACGATCGAGTGCCGCTCACCGAGGCGGTGGCGGTGGTGTGGTCGCTGTCGGTAGCCATGCACGGCGACAGCCACTTCGTGTTGCCGCTGCTCAAATTCAAAGAGTTCAACCATTACACGACCACCCACTCCCTCAATGTGTCCGTCCTCGCGCTGGGACTGGCCGGGGCGCTTGGCTATTCACCGGATGACACCCGGGAGATCGGGGTGGCCGGTCTGCTGCACGACGTCGGCAAGACGCGCATTTCACTCGACATTCTGACCAAGCCCGGGAGACTCACCGCGCACGAGCGCGCGACCATGCAGGAGCATCCGGTCGACGGCGCGCGCATCATCCTCCAGAGCGAGGAAGAGCTTGACCTGGTCGCCACCGTGGCCTACGAGCACCACGTCATGCTGGNCGGCAGCGGCTATCCGGCCATGCACTACAGTCGGAAATGCACGTTNGCGAGTCGACTCATCCACGTCTGCGACGTCTACGACGCCCTCAGTACGAGACGACCCTATCGCGAGGCGTGGGCGTCAGAGAAAACGACGAAGTACCTGGAGGATCGCTCGGGCACGGAATTCGACCCCGACCTGGTGGCGGCATTCGTGAANATGCTCCGGGAGGGGGAAGCGCGCGTACAAGTCCTCACCGATGACCGGAGCACCGTGGCCGTCGAGCCCGCCGACGTGCCCCACCAGCACGCCTGAGGACACGAACGAGTTGGACACCCATGTCGTCGCGCACCCCGCCCGGCGTGCGTGCTTCGGTCGACGGGTACCTCTACGGACGCAGCTCTCGGCCTTCCTTCTCGAGCACTCGCGCGCCACCCAAAATTCCAGCCAGTCCGATATTGCCTTCGTGGCAGGCATATTCGAAGAGCGGCCCGTCTGTGCGCCGNAACGGCATCATCGCCGTGTAGGGCNCGGTAAAGACGGTCGGGTCCGTGACCGTGAACTCGTAGGCGACGGTATCGGGATCAATACGCGTCAGGCGCTCGACCANACNCATGTTGGTCGATGTGAGCCCGCTGCTNCCGCCCTGGAACTGCGCGGTCTCGATGACCAGGGTCTCCCCCTCCCAATGGCCGCGAGACACCCCGCTGTACTGCGCAAACGGCGGCTTTTCNGTCGCATTGTCGTCAAGAGGGACAATCCGGGCGTTGTGCACCATCTCGTTGAGAATCGCTACATACCCGGGCGCCTGGAAGATCATCACGTTGTTGTTGTACGTCGCCGACACCATGGGTGGTCCGGCGTTGAACCCCATGAGGCATCGGTCGGCCGAGCTGCGGTTTTCGTACGAGTCATACATGTGCTCTCGTCGAGCCGTTGCCCGTTCACGGGCGGCGATTTGAGACGACTCCGTCCGGGGTGGCCGTCGCCCATCTGGCGGGTCGACGATGAGTGAGGTCCGCTTGTCAGAGGTCAGTTCCACCCCGCGCTCGTACCAGAATTCGTTGTACGACAGCACCCCACCCTCCGACCGGGGCGCGTAGAACAACGCGCCCTTCTCGGGGTCGAAGAGGTCACGGTTGCGGCGGGTGCGCTCGGCCGCCTCGAAGAGCGCGGCCTCCTCGGGCGACAGCTGCTCTTGCCCTTCGAGCTCTCGCGGCCGCTCGAGCGGAGTCAGCGTACGGAAGGTGAAGATACCCGAGACGTCCGGCTGCCCGTCCGGGGTGCGCAGCGGCATCGTCCGTTCGCCCGACTGTGCGAGCGCTGGCGACGAAGTCAGCGTCAGGACGAGTGCGACAGTACCGCCCAGCCCAACAGCATGTTTCAACATCAGTGTTCTCCTACGCCGGTGGCGCGGTCTGGAACCGCGGCAACCAGCCGTCAAGACAATGAGCCGGATTCGTCTAGGACGCCCCGGGCATGACCGGCAAACCTGGGCNGAGAATGCCCGCACTGACGGCAAACGTCAAGACCCCGGTTGTGGCCCCTTGCCGGCCTGTCACTCGTCGTCGATGCGGTCGACGTGGTGCGGTATTTCGTCGGCGCCGGCTAGCCGCCCGCGGCGGCATCTCGGGCGGGCGCTCGACCTTGGTTGAATATCTGCGGTCAGAGGGCCTGCGTCGTGGTATTTTTNGCGTGACCATNGTGGGNGATNTNGGGGGGAGTGCTTTATGACAGTTNTTCAAGTGACGCGCCGCCTGTTGTTGTGCGNGTGTGCCACGTTCGTCGCCNCGCCCGGAGCGGCGACAGCGCAGAACGCGCCGACCACCGGATGGGGCGCGCCCGACTTACAAGGCGTCTGGGACTTTCGGACCATCACGCCGCTGCAGCGCCCGGAAGATCTGGGTGACAAGGCGTTTCTGACGGAGGAGGAAGCGGCGCAACGCGAGCAGAGTGCGGTCGACCGNGCGACCAGTCTCTGGAACAGAGAGGCCCAGCGAACGGAGGCCGGNGGGAATGTGGGCGGNTACAACAANTTCTGGATGGACCAAGGCACGAACGTCATCGGGACTCGGCGCACATCCCTGCTGATCGATCCACCGAACGGACGGTTTCCGGCTCTGACCGAGACTGGACGGGAGCGAGCGCGCGCCGACCGCGGGTCGTTCACCGTCGATTCGCCCGCGACCTACACCGACCTGAACACCTATGACCGGTGTATCCAGGGCTTCAACGCCGGACCACCCATCGCGCCGGGCGGTTATAACCAGAATGTGCAGATCTTTCAGACCCCAGACCACCTCGTGATGATGACCGAGATGGTGCACACCGTGCGGGTCATCCCGCTCGACGGTCGTCAGCCACTCGATGCCGATGTGCACCTGTGGTCGGGCGACTCGCGGGGGCACTGGGAGGGTGAAACCCTGGTNGTGGAGACCGCCAATTTCGCGCAGAAGCGCAACTACCGGGGATCAACGGACGGCATGACGCTGGTCGAACGTTTTCAACGCGTCGATGACACCACGCTCGAATACGAATACACAGTGACGGATCTTGAGACGTGGACGGCACCATGGACGGTGAACCTGCCGATGCGGCTGAATCCGGAGGCCATGTTCGAGTACGCCTGTCACGAGGGCAACTACGCCATGGACGCGATGCTCGCGGGCGCCCGGGTCGCCGATAGCGACGCCGGCGGTCAATAGGTCGGTTCTCGATAGACGAGTGGTTCGAGCCCGGCGTTCTCCTCTACCAGAGGGCGCCGGGCTTTTTGTATNCAGGACGACTGGCGGGCTCGCCCACAGTGACCGAGAACTCGGAAGCGTCTTTCGCCCGTACACCACAACAAAGGAGCAGTCACATGAAACAGATACTTGTCGCCCTCATCATGGGCCTTGGCGGTCTCGGGCTTGCGGGCGGCGCAAGCGCACAGGATGCCCCGGATCCCTGCGGTCCGGCCGGGGACCTCTCGTCTGATTTCTCGCGCAACGTGGCGGCCGATTCGCGGTGTTTCGAGTTGCGTATGTACACGGCCGAACCGGCCGTGAACGGCAAGGGGGGAATCGACAATCTGCACCAGCGTTTCCGCGAGGGCGAGATCGCGCTGTTCGAGAAACACGGGGCGGAAATCATCGCCTCATGGCAGCGACTCGACAATCCGAACACCTTGGTGTGGATGTTGGCGTATCGCGACCGTGCCCATCGCGATGAGGTGTTCGCCGCCTTCCGGGCGGATCCGGACTGGCCCGTGCTCAGGGCGAAGTACGACGTGCCGCTGAGCATCGAGGCCTACATGATGAGNGCGTCGAACTACTCGAAGCTCAAATAGCGAGGTTGCGGCACGACCCATTCGCGGGGCAGGGCTGCGGCCTTGCCCCGCACCCGTGCAGACCTGGTTTCCGAGCGAGGCGTCCGGGAACCACCCACANTCGTTGTTCAGCAACCTGGATACGCATCCGCTTGGCNCCATGCGCGCCACGACCGATGACACCAGGCATCAGCGAGCCGCTCGCCCCACGTATTGTTGAAACACCTGCTCGACCCAATCGCTCACGCTGGGAACAAACGCAACCGCGAGTACCGTGACCACCAACGCGACCGCGATACACCGATAGAAGAATTTCATCGCACGGCTCCTGTCGCNGCTAGTTCCTGGGCGCGGCTTCGAAGACCCAGGCTTCACCTGCTTCCACGGCCGCCCTGGTGGTCTTCGAAGGGTACTTGCTGCTGATGGCGGCGGTGATCCCGTCCAGTATCTCGCCCGATTTGATACGCACCAGTTCGCGCTCATAGCGTGTACCGTCGATACGGATCACGGCGCGGCCGTCGCGTTCGGCCTGCACCGGCCATCGCTTCCACAGACGCCCGACGGCAGTGCTCATGTAGCCGGACCAGACATAGATCTTCCCATCGAACTCCGCGGTCCAAATGCGCCGCGACCGCGGCGGATCCAAGAGCTGCAACTCAATGGTCGGTATGTCACTGACGAAACGCCAGTCTGGATCAGGGCCGCGGTGCAGGTCCCCGGACTCCAGTGGACCGCCGGAAAATACCCGNTTCGGCCCGTCGGCGAAACGCTGCTTTGCGGCNGCAGTAGCGACCGCGGTCACCGGAATCAGAAGNAGGCACGCCACGACAATGAGTGTCTTTTTTNCAATTTCCATAGCCACGTCTCCGAACGTCAGCGGGCCGGTCCGAGTGGAAGGCCAGATTATCCCACAGCTTCAATTTAATTCGTTTCAGGCAATCCCGGGAGTGCGATCGACCGCCACTACCGGACGCCGCAAGTCGTTTCCCTGTTCGGCGATGCCGATCGGCGCCGCCAGCAGCTGGTCCGGAATCCCAAAGCCGTCCACCAACGACACGGCATGTGGCCGTAGCTGACCCAGCAGCCCGTTGACCGCGGTGCGGATCGCCTTGGCCTTGGTCGCATTGATGTAGCGTTGTTCGAGGAACCAGCCGCGGTCCTGTTCGATATGCCACAGGGCATACAGCGCGCAGACCTGGCCCAGCAGTGCCTGCTGGCCGCCACCCTGTTCCGCCTCGATCGCCGCCTGGAACGATTCCAGAACGAGACGCTGTGCGTAGGCGTCGGCGAGCGTGAGCAGGTGATCCTGAACCTCGATGAACGCCGCAAACGAATCCATCCCGCCGTCAACACGGCCTTTGAGGCGGCGTGCGGCAGAAATCAGGAGACTGCGCTCGCGGTCACGGAACAGCTCGGCGTGAACGCTCGGGTCGAGCAGATGGCGTGTGTCGTTCTGATGACGCGTGATCGGGTTCACTTCACCGAAGCGGACCTCCACCCGTTCGGCCAATTTTCCGAGGAGACCAAAAAAATCGAGGTGGGAGAACTCTTGCCGGTAGCCGGACAGCAGGCTCTTGGCCGCCTGCAGCCGGAGCACGGTGTTGTCGCCCTCGAAGGTCGTGAAGATGTCGGAGTCGGCCTTGAGGAGCGCCAACCGATTCTCCGCCCGGTAGCCTTCGCCGCCGCAGGCCTCGCGGGACTCCTGGATCGACCGGGTGGCGTGGGCGGTGCTCATCGCTTTCAGCGCCGCTGCCTCCGCCTCGATGTCCTGCGCGTCGGCGCCCTCGGGTCGTTCCCCATATCGCTTCGCCAGGTNATGGAGCGCGAAATTGAGCCCGTAGCAGGTCGCCACCCGTGGCAGCAGCCGTCGCTGATGAGACAGGTAGTCGAGCACCGGCAANTCGGCCCGGTCCTTCGGGCCAAACTGGCGGCGCGTCGCGCCGTAACGCACGGCGATGGTGAGCGCGCTCTTGGCCGCGCTCAGCCCACCCGACGCCACCCCGATCCTTCCACCGACGAGCGTGCCCAGCATCATGAAGAACCGCTTCGAAGACGACGGGATCGGGCTGGTGTATGTCCCGTCGGCCGACACATGGGCAAAGCGAGTCAGCAGGTTCTCCCGCGGAATCCGGAGGTCGTCGAACCAGATGCGCCCGTTGTCGACGCCGTTGAGACCCAGCTTGTGCCCACTGTCCCCGATCCGCACTCCCGGTATCGTCTCGCCCGCGCGGTTCCGAATGGGGACGAGAAACGCGTGCACCCCGTAGCCCTGGCCCACGATGACGAGTTGGGCGAACACCGTGGCCATCCGCGCGTGCGCGGCCGCATTCCCGATCCACTCCTTGTGGTCGGGCTCGGTTGGGGTCCTCACGACGAACTCCTGCGCCGCGGCGTCATAGGTCGCCGTGGTTTGAAGATCGCGCACGTTGGACCCATGCCCCCGCTCGGTCATCGCGAAACACCCGGGCAGCGCCAGCGACGCCGCGTCCGGGAGATACGTGCGCTTCTGCGCGTCCGACCCGAGCGCACGGATGGCCCCCCCGAACAGTCCGAACTGCACGCCAAACTTGATGGTCAGACTGAGGTCGTGATAGGCGATCGTTTCAAACGAAGCGATAAACCCCTCCAGGTCGTCGTGACCGCCCGCATACTCGGGAAACGCCACCGCGCCGACCCCGTGGTCGGCGAGCCGCCGGGTCCACCCGAGCACGATCTCGCGCATCTCCTCCGTCGGAGTCTCAGTCTCCGGATACCGGAAGGCGGGATCGCAGAGCAGCGTACGGATGCGGTCACGCAGGGGCGCGAGGCGTCCGTCGAGGGCCGCCCGAAGACCAGCGACCTCGACCGGCAACACCTCTCCAGCGGCGTCGGCAGCCGGTGGGCGCTCGCCCACCAGTTCGCGCACCGCCTCTCGCCCGACGACGCCTAACGCCTCCTCGATCTCGGCCAGCGCACGCTGCGCTTCGTCGGTCGGGCCATCGACCCCGGCCAGACGGGCCATGTCCACGCCCAGTTCGGCCAGCGATTTCTGCGCCGCAGACGGCATGTCGTGCGCGGACGCTTTGATCTGTCGAACCCACCGATAGTAGGTGGTCGCATCTGGCGGATGCTCAGGGTCGAGCCAGCCACGCAACCGCTCACGCTCGTCCGGGCTCAGCCAGGACTGGGCCGCGACGCGAGTGTTGATCTCCTCGATCTGCGTGGGCGTCAACAGGCCGTCGGCCCACGCGATGTACAGGAACGGCAGGACAGACACGATGCCCGCCGAATAGGGCGTATGGTCTTCGTGAGCGGAGGCGGTCTCGGGCATGTGTGCGCGCTCGGTGCCATAGGGACGGAAAGACAGCCACCGTCGCAGCGGTGCCTCCCGCGCCGCGGTCAATCCAGAAACGACTGGGCCCAGCGTTCCAGGACCATCAGGCTGAAGAGCTGGTGGGCGTGATTGTGGGTGCCGGCGAGGTGCTCACCGACCCGCCGTGTCACCTCGGTCGGCTCGAACCAGCCGCGGCGACCAACCGGCTCGGGGCCGAGTAGGTCCTGCATCATCGGCGCCCACTCGCCCCGCAGCCAGGTCTTCATGGGAATCGAAAACCCCTCTTTGGGCCGGGTCAGCACAGACTCGGGCAGCAGATCACCCATCGCCCGCTTCAGCACGTGCTTCCGCTCCCCGTGACGAATCTTCAAGTGACCCGGCATCGAGAAGGCCAGTTCCATCACGTCCATGTCCAGAAACGGCGCGCGGGTCTCGAGCGAGGTGGCCATACTCATCCGGTCAACCTTCACCAGGATGTCATCGTTCAGATACACCTGCAGATCGGCGTAGAGCTGTCGGTTCAGCCGGTCGTCAGTATGCGCCCCACGCAGGTGCCGACGGATCGGCGCGTAGACGTCACTGTTAACCAGCGCGCTCTGCAGCGCGGGTGCGTACAAGCGCCGCTTGGCCCCGGCATCACAGAAGGTCATCCACCGGTACTGGGCAATCTCGCTGGGCGCGCTCGCGAGGCCCTGCGTGAACCGCCGCACCGTGTTGATGAGTCCCTTTTTCTTGTCGCTCGGCGGCAAGACGGCCATCGCCGCCGCCAACCACGGCAGCGCCACGTCCGGCACCACCGTCCCGATTCGACGCGCCAGGGCCTCGGCCTGGTAGGTGTCGTACCCGCCGAACAGCTCATCGCCACCGTCCCCCGACAGCGCGACGGTGACATGCTCACGCGCGCTTTGCGACACCAGATAGGTCGGAAACAACGACACGTCGGCGAACGGCTGGTCGAAGTGGGTGACAAGACGTTCGAACAGATCCGACAGGTCGGGATTGACCATCCCCTCACGGTGGTTTGTACCGAATCGGGTGGCGACCTCCTTCGCATACGGCAGCTCGTTGTAGCTGGCGGCCTCGAACCCCATGCTGAACGTGTTAACCGGCCCGGTCCCACCGGCGGCCTCCGACATCAGGCCCACGATGGCACTCGAATCAATCCCGCCGGAGAGGAACGCGCCCAACGGCACGTCAGACATCATCTGTCCAGACACCGCCCGGGCGAGTGTCTCGCGGAGGGCGGCCGCCGCGTCATCCTCGGTCCAATCGCGCGCCGTCACCGAGGCGACGTCCCAATAGCGCTCCACCTTGACCGCCCCGCGCTCGTAAATCAGATAGTGCGCGGGCGGCACGGTGCGCACGTCGCTGAACATCGTGCGGGGGGTCAGCACGTACTCGTAGGTCAGAAACTGGTCGAGCGCCTCGAGGTCCACCTCACGGGACACCTCTGCCTGCACCAGAAGCGCCTTGATCTCCGAACCAAAGAGCAAACGGGTCGGGGTCTGCGCGTAGTAGAGCGGTTTCTCCCCCGCCCGGTCCCGCGCCGCGAAGAACCGCCGCTTCCGGCCGTCCCACAGGGCGAACGCAAACATCCCCCGGAGGCGACCGAGGACCTCGATCCCGAACTCCTCGTATCCATGCAGGATCACCTCGATGTCGGACCGGCTGCGGAACCGGTGGCCCTTGGCGATCAGTTCCGCCCGCAATGGCGCGTGATTGTAAATCTCGCCATTCGCGACGAGCTGGATCCGGTCGTCTTCGCTCGAGAACGGCTGGCGGCCACCCTCGACATCGATGATCGACAGCCGTCGCATCCCCAGGCCGACACCGGACCCCACCCGCGCGCCTTCGTCATCGGGACCCCGGTGCCGGAGCGTATCGACCATCCGGGCGAGCTCGACCGGGCTCACGGGCCGAGCGGGGTCACGTTCGACGATACCGGCAATTCCACACATACGTCTGTCAGAGAGAACCTGCGGGGTGGTGGCGAACCGAGGGAAAGTTCGCACGATGGTACAATGCGGAGCGTACCAGCGCCAGCCTCACGTCCGTGCACGGCCGCCGCCCCCCCACGCGTGGCGTCGCCGGGGTGAGCCGCATCATGACCACAGCGCTACATCACATTGGCGACCAGCCAATTTCGCGCTGCGTGGCCGTGGCTGCCTGGGCCGCGCTGTCGGCCTGCGGCGGAACGGCGCCGGCGGCGCCGGCCCGTCCCCAATCGGCCGCTCCGATCCCGGTGTCGAACACACGGCCCGCGCCGACCCGCGCGACCGCGCTCGAAGCGTTCACCGGTGGCCGGACCCGGGCGGTCTGGATTCGCGACCTGGGTGACGGCACCGACATTCTCGGGTTTGGTGATGCGGTCGTGGTGATGGGACTCGACTCCGACGACGGCCTGGGCGAACGACCGATCGTCGAACGACCCGGCACCTACGCGAAACCGCTGTTCACCCCGCGCGGCGATCGGGTGATCTACGGCGACCGGCGCGACGACAGCGTACAACTCGTCGCCTGGGACGGTGGACCGCCTGAGCGACTCACAGACGGATTTCCCCTGGCGACCTGGGTCGACCCCATCACCGACATCGAGTGGGTCTACGTGGGCACCGACGCGCGTGGGACCGATCCAGAGTCGTACGGCGCCGTTCATCGCCATCAGATTGACCGCCCGAACGAACGCGAGCTGGTCTGGGATAAACGAGCCGTCAGCGGGGACAGCTTCCAGCTCTCGCGTGACGGACGCCTCGCCGGAGCACTCGCGCGCTGGCCGGACGCCGGGGTGCTCGAACTCCCGAACGGCGAGTGGCGCCCGCTCGGTGACGGCTGCTGGACGTCGCTCGCCGGTGACGACAGCGGCCTGTTCTGGTACTTCGACGGCCAGCACCGCAACCTGACCATCGTCGACACGGACACCGGGGCCGACCCTGGCGACGAACCGCGCTGGACCGTGAACATCAACAGCGCTCCCGGCATCGACGGATTCGAGGTGTATCACCCACGCTGGAGCAACCACGCGCGGTTTCTGACCATGACCGGTCCCTATACGGTTGGCGGCGGCGGCAACAAGATCCGTGGTGGTGGTGAGGGGGTGGAGATCCATATCGGACGATTCGCCCCCGACCATCGCAGCATCGACGGGTGGATACAGGTGACACACAACAGCGCCGCCGACTTCTACCCGGATGTCTGGATCGATCCGGGCGTCGAGGTTCCGGCCCCGGACGCGCGGCCCGCCGCGTCCGCCTCGGCGTCGCCGGCCGTGGCCTCCCGCATCGTGGTGGAGGCTCGGGTCACTCTCGAGGTCCCCCTGCCGACACCGCGCGACATCGCCCCGTATCGGAACGGGCTGCTGGTCCTCGAGTACGAGGTGCTCGAGGTGATCGAAGGACAGTACGACGAGTCAACACTGCTCGCCGCCCACTGGGTCATCCGAGACGCGGCAACGCTCGACACGGCGGGGCGGCCGGCCGATACGGTCCACCGAATGACGCTCGAGCCCTACGCAACGCATTCGGAGCTCGAAGGCGAGCGCCTCGTGATGGACAGCGACCGCTTCGACCTCCCGCTCTTCTACGATCTCGACCCAGGCTCGTAGATGGTCTTCAGCTCGCAGCTCTTCGTCTTCTACTTCCTGCCGCTCACGCTCCTGCTCTACTACGCCATACCGTGGCGGGGCCGACATGCCGTCCTGACCCTGCTGAGCTACCTGTTCTATGGTTGGGCGAATCCACTGTTCGTCCCCCTGCTGCTGTTTTCGACCGTCGTTGACTATGTGTGCGGTCTGGCCCTGGTGGGTAGCGGACCGATCTGGCTGGCGCGACTGGCCCGGGCATCGGCGACCGTCGACCGCTGGAGCCGCCCCCTGGAGCCCCCAACGCTGGACGCGTCGCGCAGCCGGCGGCAGCGGATCGCGCTCATCGTCTCCATCTGCACGAATCTTGGGTTGCTGGCCTTCTTCAAGTATTTCAATTTCGGAGTGTCGAGCTACGACGCGCTGCTGACCTCGATCGGCCTCGAATACCTCCGTCTCGATGTCGCGTTCCGGATCACGCTCCCCCTGGGCATCAGTTTCTACACGTTCCAGTCGATGAGCTACACGATCGACGTCTACCGGGGCCACGCCGCGCCGGTGCGACGGTTTGTCGACTTCGCCTGTTATGTGTCGATGTTTCCGCAGCTCGTGGCCGGACCGATCATCCGCTTCTCGGAGGTCGCCGACCAGCTGCGACATCGCACCTGCACGCTGGCGAAGTTCGCTCGCGGGGTGGCGTTTCTCAGCGTCGGATTGGCCAAGAAGGTGCTGCTGGCCAACCCGTGCGGACAGGTCGCCGACCTCGCCTTCGACGCCGGATCCTTGCCCGCGCTCGACGCCTGGTTTGGCGCTGTCGCCTACGCGTTTCAGATCTACTTCGACTTCAGCGCCTATTCGGACATGGCCATCGGGCTGGGTCTGATGCTTGGCTTCGTGTTCCCCAAGAACTTCGATTCGCCCTATCGGGCGACGTCGATCACCGAGTTCTGGCGTCGATGGCATATCTCGCTCTCATCGTGGCTTCGCGACTACCTGTATGTGCCGCTGGGCGGAAGCCGCCTGGGCTCGCGCCGGACGTATCTGAATCTGTTCCTGGTGATGCTGCTGGGCGGGCTCTGGCACGGGGCGGCCTGGACCTTCGTCATCTGGGGCGGACTGCATGGCAGTTTGCTCGCGCTCGAGCGGGCGCGGGGTAAGACCGCGCTGTATCACCGGCTTCCCAGACCGTTCCGGGTGGGTGCCACGTTCGCGATGGTGTCGATCGGCTGGGTCTTCTTCCGCGCCGCGGATCTCGGGGATGCGATCCGGTATCTGGAAGCGATGTTCGGCCTAGTCGCGGTTCCGCCGGCTGGCACCCTGCTGGGAGGTGTGCTCTACCAGCCCTATTTCCTCGGCGCCGTGCTGGCCGCGGCCGTCGTCACCTGGAGTTGCCCCCAGACGTGGGACTGGACGCGTCGGCTGACGCCCCCCCGAGCCGGGCTCACCGCGGCTGGTCTGCTGCTGGCACTGGCGCTGCTGTCGACGCAGGCCTACAACCCGTTCATCTACTTCATTTTCTGATGCCGACGCCACCAGCCCACACACCCAACGACCGCCGCGTCGCGCAGGCTCATGCCGAAGTCGGTCGGACCGCGGTCAGCCGTTCGGTCGCATTGGTTCTGACCGGTGTGCTCTTCGTGGCGACCGCCTCCGTCTCGCTGACGCAACTCTGGCTCGAGCCACAGGTGTGGCGTGTCGGGTCGGGGGCAACGGGCGTACCCGGACACGCGCCGCCGGCCGACACGCTCGTTGCCCAGGTGGTGACACGCAACCGGCGCCTCCTCGAGATGATCGCCACCGTCACCGACCAGTTGGACAACGAATCGCTGCTAGCCCGACACCTGCGTCCGGTCGTGCAGTTGCTCATCACGCGTCTGGCTGGCGCCGGCAACGAACGGGTCTACGTCGGCCGAGACGGGTGGCTCTTTTTCGCCAACGACGTCCAGCATGTGGTCGGCGCGGGCTTCCTGGACGAGGCCCAGCTCGCGCGACGCGCCGCCTCGGGAAACACCCTGACGGCGGCGCCTCAACCGGACCCCAGACCGGCGCTACTCGCGTTCAACGACGCCCTCGCCGAGCGAGGGATCACTCTCGTGCTGATGCCGACGCCGGTCAAACCGGCGATCCACCCCGAACAGCTCACGTCCCGGGCCGCGGGAGCACCGCTCCGAAATCTGTCGTTTGACCAGTTCCGCGACGAGATGCAGGACGCCGGGGTACTGCTGTTCGATCCCGCCCCGGTGCTGGCCGCCACCCGCGCGGTCGGGTCACCAGTGTATCTGAGCGGCGACACCCACTGGCGGCCACACGCCATGCAGGCGGTCACGGCGGCACTTGCGGAGTTCCTGGAACAGGAAACCACGCTCGTACCGCGCGCCCAGACAGCGCTGGCCACCCGCGCGGTCACTGTCTCCAACCAAGGGGACACCCTGGGCCTGCTGGGTCTGCCACCGGGGTGGTCACCTTCAGCGACGGATACGGTCACGACTCGCCAAGTCACCGCGCCCGATGGTGAAGTCTGGCAGCCGTCGCGCCGCGCCGAGGTCCTCCTGCTCGGGGACAGCTTCAGCAACATCTACTCGGTGGAGAGTATGGGGTGGGGCCGCGGCGCCGGTCTCGCCGAACACCTAAGCCTGGCGCTGGCCCGGCCGATCGACCGCGTGGCGCAGAACGACAACGGCGCCTTCGCGACTCGGGACGCGTTGGCCAGAGACCTGACACGGAACCCGGATCGACTCGCCGCCACTCGGGTCGTGGTCTATCAGTTCGCGGCTCGGGAACTGAGTCAGGGCGACTGGCGTCTCGTCGATCTGGAAACTTCATCGCGCTCACCGTCGGGCACGGTATCGCCCGATCAGGGGCTGGCCGCGACGGTCCTAAGTCCGACACCGGGCCGCGCCTTGACGGTTCGCGGGCGTATCCGGCAGCGCGCTCCCACGCCACGCCCAGGCACGGTGCCCTATCGAGACCACATCATCGCGGTCGAGCTGGTGGACATCACTGGAGACAACCCGACGCTCGAGGAGAGCATGGCCCTCGTGTATCTCTCGAGCATGGAAGACAATGTCTGGACACCGGCGGCCACGCTCGCCGCCGGCGCGGTCGTCACCCTGTTCCTGCGGCCGTGGGACGAGGTCGCACAGGAGCGGGAAGGCATTACGCGCGGCGAACTGGTCGAGGGCGACGTCATCTTCGCCCGACCCTGGTGGGGAGAACTGGTCACACCATGAGTCGTCTGCGGACCGTATTGGTGGCCCTGGCCACCCTGCTGGCAGCCTGTGGTGGGCCGTCGATCGACGAGTTGCTCCCGCCATTCAGAGCGGAGCTCCAGCGTCTGGCCTCCGAGGCGGCGGGTGCCGACCACATCGCCGTCACCGGGCTGGATGGATGGATGTTCTTCGGCCCGGAACTGCATCACCTCGGCGCCGGACGGTTCTGGGGCGCGGACGCCTCGGCGGTCTCGCGGGCGCGGCGCCCGGAAGACGCCGACCCGATGCCGGCGATCCAAGATTTCAAGCAACAGCTCGACCGCCTGGGCATCGAACTGCTGCTCGTCCCGGTGCCACCGAAAGCGACGATTTACCCCGACAAGGTCTCCGAGGCGCTGACCATCCCGATTCCGGTGCCACGGCTCGATCCGGCACACCAGGCATTCTACGACCGCCTGCGCGCGGACGGCCTCGAAGTGCTTGACCTCACCGACCTGTTCATCAGAGAGCGGTTTCACCCGGAAGGCGCGCTCTACTGCCGGACCGACACCCATTGGTCCGGGACCGGATGTACCGTGGCAGCGACCGCAATCGCCGACAGGGTCAAATCGCGCCCCTGGTACGACGAGCTGGCAACCGAGCGGTTCGGCGCCGCCTGGTACACCACCTCCATCACCGGCGATCTGACGCGGGACGACGGAGCGCCGGAGAGCCGCGAGGAGCTGCGACTCCGCGGGATCGTCGTCGAGGGGCCGCGCCCCGGCCCGGTGCCACCTGACGCGAACAGCCCGGTCGTGCTGCTTGGCGACAGCCACAACCTCGTGTTTCATGTGGGCGACGACATGCACGCGACGGGCGCCGGTCTACCCGACCAGTTGGCATTCGAGCTCGGCCTGGCGCTCGACGTCGTGGCGGTCCGTGGGTCTGGCGCAACGTCGGCGCGCGTCAATCTGCTGCGCCGCGCCCAGGCCGACCCTGACTATTTGAGCGGCAAGCGCCTGGTCATCTGGTGCTTCGCGGCCCGCGAATTGACTGAAAGCGATGGGTGGCGCCATGTACCGATCACGCCGTAACAGTCGGCGCGACATCATAGCGTCCACCTCTCTCGCGATGCGCTCCGGCCTTCGCCGACTCGCCCACCACCCCGGCGCGAGGCTGCTCGCGGTGTGGCTGGGCCTGATGGGCGCCTGCGGGAGTGCGACACCCACCGCGCCGTCGGCCGTCAACGGCGATCGCGTCCCGACATCGGACATCCGGTCTCGGCGCGACGAGGGAGCAGCCAGGCAGGCTGTGACCGAGGAAGCAACGCCGTCCAGACGGGCACCTCGGCAGGAAACCTAGAAATCCACGCGGCGTCGTACCCATCTGGGCAGACACTTCACGGCCAGCATGACCACACGCCAGATGGACGGGACGTAGGCCGCCGGGCGCCCAGCGTCGATCGCCCTGAGCGTGGCCGCGGCGACGGCGGGCGGGTCCGCCGCGAATGGCGGTTCCTTCAGTCCCTCGGTCATGGCGGTTCGCACGAACCCCGGCTTCACCAAGACCGTGCGTAGCCCTCGAGACCGGTACTTCACGTCCAGCCCGTCCAGGTAATACGACAGACCGGCCTTCGCAGCGCCGTAGAGGATGACCGGTTTGCGAGCGCGGTCGCCGGCCACGGAGCTGAACACGCACAATACCCCGCCGTCCCGCTCCAGCAGCCTCAGACGCGCCTGCTCGCAAAATTCGACCGTATTAGTAAAGTCGACCGTCAGCACCCGGCGCCGGAGGTCCGCGTCCTGCTCGAGCGCCTCCTGCGTACCGTACATGCCGGCCGTCACGACCACCGCGTCGAACCGACCGAGATTGGCGGTCGCCGCGTCGAGCGCGGCCCCGAAGCCCTGTGGCCGTTCGAGGTCACAGACCGCCACTCCGACCTCTGTGGATGCGCCGCGAATGCGCAGGTCCGCGGCCTGCCCTTGCAGCGTGTCCAGATGTCGCCCCAGCAAGAAGAGCTCGTCGCCGCGCTCGGCCATGAGCCGCGCGAGGGCGCGGCCCATCCCTTGCGTCGCGCCGAGGAACACCACCTTCATGCGGGGTCTCCGAACAAGCGGACCGACAATGCACTCTTCAGCGCCACATCCGGGTCCCAGATCCGGCGCACCCGGAGCCAATCATCGAGTCGCGGTTCCATGGCGCGGAAATGCTCTGCCCGCGTCAGCGCATCCTTGGCGAGATAGACGCGCCCACCTTCACCGGCGACGAAGTCGTTCAGCGCATCAATCACCGCCTGGGTATGGTCCCGGATCGGCAGGTCGATGGCCATGGACAGTCCCTGCATTGGGAACGAGATCATGCCCTTGCCTTCGGCACGAAAGTCCTTCAGCACGCAAAGCAGCGGCGTGGCCCTCATCCGTTCGAGAATATCGAACACCTTGACGCACCCGGCTCGCCCAGATCGGGGTGGCAGCACCGCCTGGTATTGCGTGAACCCCCGGCGGCCGTAGAGCCGATTGAATCGCCCGACGACATCCAGTGGATAGAAGAACGATTCCGGATGCACGATACCGCGACTGATTTTCGACCGTCCCCAGTAACGCGCCATATTGAGTGACCTGACGGTCGCCTCCGAGAGGACCGGGCACACTAGCGGCACCGAAAACGTCCGCTTCGGCACGGGAGGCGACGCCGGCGCCGTGCTCGGATCGGCGGCCCGCCCTCGCTCCAGGATGCCCCGGCCGCGGCTCTTCCCGCGACTGGACAGGTCGGCCCACGCCACCGTATACGGCCAGTGTGCACTGGCGTCCTGGAGCGCATCGATAAGTGAGCCCAGATCGCCGAAGCGCTCCGACTCCGCCTGGATCCACGGTGACGGCGCCGGTCGCAGGCGCAGTTCCACCTCCAGCACGTGACCGGTCAGCCCCAGCCCCCCCAGCGTCGCGCGAAACAGTTCCGGTTCGACGTCGTCGGACACGTCGAGAATGCGACCGTCGGCCACGCGCACGCGCAGCGCGCGAACATGCTCGCCGAAGCAACCCTCACTGTGGTGACTCTTCCCGTGCACGTCGGCCGCGACCATGCCGCCCAGCGTGACCGACTGCGTCCCCGGAGACGACGGGGGGCACCAGCCGCGGGGCCAGAACAACCGGTTGAGCTCGGCCAGCGAGAGCCCCGCCTCGGCCCGTACGACCCCGGCATCGCTATCAAAGAACAGCAAGCGATCGGCCCGCGTGGTCACCGCCACGACATGGTCGCCCGGCGGCGGCAGCGAGGCGTCGCCGTAGGATCGGCCCAGTCCGCGGGACAGCACGGCGCCGTTGGTGATTCGTGCCAGGTTTTCGGCGCACCGCTGCCGCCCGGTAACAACCGGGTGTCGGCCCCATCCCGACAATTCGGCGACCGTCACGTCAGACATGCATCAGGGGAATATCCGTGTCGACGGAGGCAGGTGACCGCTATTCTATCGCACACGGTGTAGATTAACCTGGACATCTAGGGAGGCACTGCCGGGCCACGAGAGGAGCCGTCACCATGCGAAAATTCGCGATCGTCGCGACCATCGGGCTGTTTGTCGGTCTTGCCACCGGCGTCGGACTTGGACAGTCGAGCACCGAGACTGACGTGCGCAAGATACACGAGGTCTACTATCAGTATTTCGCCGACGGCCAAGCGGATCTGATTGCGAAGCGAATCTACCACCCGAACCGGATGTCGTTCGGCGCCGACGGCGTCACGATCTCGGCGGGCCAGGACGATGTCGAAGCCGGGTTCCGGCGCGCCACAGAGACCCTCGCGGCCCAGGGCTACGATCACTCGGAGCTCCCGAACCCGACCATCTGCACGCCGAACCCTGGCACGACCATCGTCAGTGGCATGTTCCGTCGATACAGACGGGACGGGAGCGTCCTGGCGGAGCTCGGCCAGACGTACATCTATGGCCAGACAGACGACGGCTGGAAGATCCACGCCACCATTGCCCATGGTCCCGAGACGGTCGTGGGTTGTGTCGAAGAGTGACCCGGGCCGACCGCGGAGCGGACCGAAGGACGTCCAGCCCTCGTCTTCCAGCACGCTCCAGATGGCGTCGCGCTCACCGGGCCACCAACAGAACGAGCACCACGGGCAGCTAGGACGACGCCTCGACCACGCGATCGCGCCGGTCACGGATCACCTTGGCCGGGACGCCGGCCGCAATCTGAAACGGTGGAATCTCACCGCGGACGACCGCACCGGCTCCGATGATGGCGTCGTGCCCCACCCGGGCCCCGTCCGATACCACGACGTGCGCCCCGAGCCACACGTTGTCGTCGACCTCAATCCCCTCCGCCACGCGGCCCTGATCTAGAACCGGGATGTCGGTCCGATCGTGCAAATGGTCTCCGCCGACCAGGTAGGTGTACGCCGCCACCAGCGTGTTCTTGCCGAGACGGACGTGCCCGCCAGAGAAGATCTCGCAATTGAACCCAATGTTCGCCCGGTCGTCGATTTCGATGTCACCGTTCTTGCAGCTGATGATGGTGTTGCGACCTATGAACACGCCGTCGCCAATCGTGATGCCCTGATTGTCGGCGCCTTTCGCATCGAGCACGCACTGGTCGTCGATATGCACGTCATCGCCGATGCGAATCTTGTGCGGGTGTCGCAGCACGATGCCGTGTCCGAATGTCACGTTCCGACCCACTCGGCCGAGCAGTCGCGGGTACAGCTTCATCCTCAGGAACAGGCCCAGGGCTCCCGGCACCGGCATACAGAGCAGTGTGATCACCTCGTACCGGATCAGCGGCCAGAGCCCAGATTGCCCAATGATGAGGCTCGCGTACTTCTGCAGTTTGGATTGGCTGGCGCCGAACAGCTCGTCCTGAATAACGGTGATTGGGCGGTCGGTGCTGTCACCCGGCGTGGGCCCCGAAGCGGCGGACGAGGAAGACTCTGGACGGGTCACGGGGGTGAGCCGTCAGTATACCACGCACGTGATATCCTCTTTCGTTGCTTCATGTTCGGGGCATGACCACCGGACACGAGCACGCTCGCTGCGGTAGGTCTGGCCTCAGTCTGAACCGGTCTGACCCAGTCTGAACCAGTCCGAACCGCGTCCAGCCGGGCCCAAGCGACCGAGAGACGAGGCATGATCACATCGGATGTGCAGATGGGCGACGGGGTCGAGATTCGGCATCCTGATCTGGTCAATCTGTACGGGTGTCACATCGGCGAGTCCACAAAGATCGGCACGTTCGTCGAAATTCAGAAGGATGCGCGGGTCGGTCGGCGGTGCAAGATTTCTTCGCACACGTTCATTTGCTCCGGGGTCACCATCGAGGATGAGGTCTTCGTCGGCCACGGCGTGATGTTCACCAACGACCTCTACCCTCGAGCGACGAGGGACGACGGCGGACTGCAGGCCGAGCAGGACTGGCGACAGATTGACACCAGGATCTGCGAGGGCGCTTCGATCGGCAGCAATGCGACCATCCTCGCCGGGATCACCGTCGGGGCGCGAGCCATCATCGGTGCCGGTGCCGTCGTCACCCGGAACGTCGCTCCATACGCCATCGTGGCCGGCGTGCCAGCGCGTGTGGTCGGGGACACGCATTCGTCCGGACCAGACCCCACGCCGGCGGAGCCACCGCGGTCATGATCGGGGTCGGCGTGGTCGGATACGGGTACTGGGGACCAAACCTAGTGCGCAACTTCGCCGAGACACCGGGCTCGCGGGTGGTCGCCGTCAGCGACCTCAGTCCAGAGCGGCTCCAACGCGTGACACACCGCTACCCCGGCGTTGCGACCACTACGGACGCCGACGCGCTCATCACGAACCCGGCGGTGGACGCGGTGGTCATCGCGACCCCGGTGGCGACGCACTTCGATCTGGCCATGCGGGCGCTCACCGCCGGCAAACACGTCTGGGTCGAGAAACCGCTCGCGGCCACCAGCGACGAAGCCCGACGGCTCCGGGACGAGGCGGCCACCCGTCGTCGGGTCCTGATGGTAGACCACACATTCGTCTATACGGGCGCCGTCCGAAAGATCGGCGAGTTGGTTCGAGCCGGCGCCCTCGGTGACCTCTACTACTACGATTCGGTTCGCGTGAACCTTGGCCTGTTCCAATACGACGTCGATGTCATGTGGGACCTGGCCGTACACGATCTCTCCATCATGGACTACGTGCTCGATGCTCGCCCCCGGGCCGTGTCGGCGCTCGGGAGCGCGCACGTACCGGGACGCACCGCGAACGTGGCGTATCTCACGTGTCTCTTCGAAGACAGCCTGATCGCGCATTTCCACGTCAACTGGCTGGCTCCGGTCAAAGTGCGACGGACGCTGATTGGCGGCGACAAGCAGATGATTGTGTTCGACGACCTGGAACCCAGCGAAAAGGTGCGGGTCTACGACAAGGGCATCACGGTCGACCCGGGGCTGGAGGGTCGACACGAAATGCTCGTCAGCTATCGCACTGGCGACATGTGGGCACCTCAACTCGACGCCACGGAGGCACTTTCTGGAGCGGCCCGCGATTTCCTCGGCTCGATCGACACCGGGGACGAGCCAATCACCAGTGGCGCGGTCGGCCTCCGGGTGGTTCGGCTTCTGGAGGCGGCCACCGAATCGATGCGCCACCAGGGACAACTCATCGAGGTGGACCTCACCGAGGCGGGCGAATGATCCCCATGGTCGACCTGCAGGCGCAATACGCCGCCATCAAGGATGAGATCGACACGGCGGTGCTGGACGTCCTCGCGAGCGGGCGTTTTGCGCTGGGGCCAGAGGTCGCCGCGTTCGAGACCGAGTTTGCCGACTATTGCGGTACCCGGCACGCGGTGGCCGTCAACTCAGGCACCAGCGCTCTGCATCTCGCGCTGCTGGCCGCCGGCGTGGGGCCAGGCGACGAAGTCATCACGGTGCCCTACACCTTTATCGCGACGGTCGCCACCATCCGATACGTCGGGGCGACCCCGGTGTTCGTGGACATCGAGCCGAGCGGCTGCACCATGGACGTGGCACGGGTCGCCGCCTCCATCACGTCGCGCACCAAGGCGATCGTGCCGGTCCATCTCTACGGTCAACCGGTCGATCTGGACCCGCTCATTGCGCTGACTCACGAACACGGTCTGGTACTGGTGGAGGACGCCGCGCAGGCGCACGGCGCCGAGTATCGCGGCCGCCCGGTGGGCGGGCTGGGCGCGCTGGGCTGCTTCAGCTTCTATCCGGGTAAGAACCTTGGCGCGTACGGCGAGGGGGGCATCGTGGTCACTAACGACGAGACCCACGCCGACGCCATGCGCTCGTTGCGCAATTGGGGCGAGGACACGCGTTACCATCACACGCGCCTGGGCTTCAACTACCGGATGGACGGCATGCAGGGCGCGATTCTGCGTATAAAGTTGCGTCACCTCCCCGCCTGGAACGACGCCAGGAGACGGATTGCGGCGACGTACGATCGACTGCTCGAGGGCACCGAGGTCACGACGCCCACGGTGCTCTCCCACGGGACGCATGTCTATCATCTCTATGCGGTCCGAACGTCTCGACGCGATACCCTGCATGATGCCCTGGAAGCGGCCGGCATCCAAAGCGGACTGCACTACCCCGTTCCGATTCACTTGCAACCGGCGCACGCGGACCTGGGTGGCGCTATCGGCGACTTCCCCACGGCCGAGGCGGCGGCCGGCAGCACCCTGACCTTGCCGATCTACCCCGAGTTGCCAGACCGGGTCCCTGCCCAGGTCGCCGAGGTCGTGCGGCAGACGCTGGCCGACTGAGCGCCCGTGTCCTCTGCAGAGCCTTCAGGGTTCGATCGCACCGCTCGCATCTGTCGCATTGATGTCGAACCGGCGTATCGGCCTGACTGGTTCGACCCCGACGCTGGCGCTCATGTGCCACTCCCTCCCGGCGATGTAGCTGCGGGTCGAGCGACCCTCCCGGGCCGATCGCTCGTCTGGGCCGAGACGGACGCGGGCCGGATCTCGCTCCTCAGCCAGGAGGCGGGCGAGCCGTACATCCGATACGACTGGCCGAGCTGGAAACGGTACGTGCTCGGCGAGCAGTACCGGACACTGGCACGACCCCTGTATACCCGTCTCCCGTTTCACTACCATCGCGTGCCCGGTCCGGTTCGACGCGTGATCGCCAAGCTGTTGCTGGCGCAACAGACGCCGACGGGCCGGACCGGACGCGCGTTTCCTGGTTTTCCCATTGAACAGGGCTTCGAATTGCTCGCGCACGTGTGGGCCCGCGTCAACCCGGACGAGCCCCCCGACAACGCGAACAAGTCGGATCTCCCGTCACAGAGCGCGGTCGTGCTGACCCATGACGTCGACACCGCGGAGGGCTTCCCGTGGGTGCAGCGGACGGCCAAGATTGAGCTGGCCCATGGACTCCCGTCCGTCTGGCACGTGGTGGGACGGGGAGACCCGCCGGACTACGCGGTCCTCGACTGGTTGGTCGAGCGGGGATGCACGATCGGGCTGCACGGCTACAATCACGACAACAAGCTCGCTTTCCTCCCGGCGGATCAGATCCGCCGACGGCTCGACGCCTGCCGTCCGCTGATCAAGCGCTACGACATCCAGTGCTTCCGCTCACCGTCCTGGTTTCGCAGCGACACGCTGTTCGACGTCGTGAAGGACTATGTGACGGTGGACTACAGCCGGCTCGATACGGACCGATCGTGTCCCGGTGGCATCGGCGGCTGCTTGTGGACAAAGCCGTTCACCCTGGGCGGCCTGACGCACGTGCCCACGACCATCCCGTTCGAAGACCCGCTCTACTGGGGCCACGACGCGGAACAACTCGTCAACTTCTGGCGCCCCAAGATCGACTGGCTCCGCGGCTGCGGCGGCGGCATCGTCGTCAACACGCATCCCGAACCGCAGTTCAGCGGCAATGCTAGAATGCTCCGCGCCTACGATCAGCTCCTGGATGTCCTTGCATCCTAGTGTCCTGTGCAACCTCAGCAGTACCAGCAGCTCGCGGAGACAGAAGATCGCCACTGGTGGCACCAGTCGCGGCAGACCCTGACCGCCCGATACCTCGACCAAATGGCACTCGGCGACCATGCTAGGATTCTCGACGTCGGATGCGGCGCTGGGGGCACGACACGATTTCTACTGCGATACGGGTCGGTGGTTGGTCTCGACCGATCAGAACGCTCGCTGGCACACGCCATTCGCAAGGCGCCGGCCGCGACGCTCGTCCAGGGCGACGCCAACCAACTCGGCACGTTGTTCGCACCTGCCTCGTTCGACCTCATCACCTTCTTCAACGTCCTCTACCATCAGTGGATGAGGGACGACCAGGCGATCATCGAAGGGGCGGCGCGGTTGTTACGGCCCGGCGGTCATCTCCTGCTGACCGAACCGGCGTTCCAACTCCTGTGGCGGCGCCATGACCGCTTGGATATGGGCAAGCGCCGGTATCGGATGCGCGATTTCCGACAGTTCTTCGAGCGAGCGGGCCTCGGGTTTACGACCGGACAGTATTTCAACGCGCTGGCGGTGCCGGCGTGCCTGGTCCTCGCCCTCAGCGACAAGATGAGGTCGCCCAGACACGACGCCGACGGCGAGACCGGCGCTGGCGACCAGCACGAACAAGCGGCCGAAATGGCGGTGCCCAGAGCACCCCTCAACGACGCGTTGCGTCGATACATGGGTTTGGAGTCGCGGCTACTCGGTGCGGTCCAGATTCCACTCGGAGTCACTCTGCTGGCCGTCGCGCGCAAATAGCTGACACCGGTCCACACATGCCCAAACCTGACATTTCGCTCGTGTCGCCTGCCTACCGCGAGTCGAAGAATCTCCCGGTGCTCTATGACCGCATCGCCACGGTCATGGAGAAACTGGGCCGCACCTGGGAGTGGATCATTGTCGATGACCATTCGCCGGATGAGACGTTCGAGGTCGTCACCGAGTTGGCCGCCCGCGACCCGCGGGTGCGCGGCGTACGTCTCGCCCGCAACTACAGCTCGCACACCGCGATTACCTGCGGGCTGCACCACGCCCGTGGAACGTGCGCGGTGGTGCTGGCGGCCGACCTGCAAGACCCGCCGGAGGTAATCCCGGAATTGTTGGTTCCGTGGGAAGCGGGTGCCCAGGTGGTCTGGGCGGTCAGGGGCAAGCGACTCGGGGAGAAATGGCGGACCTTGTTCTTCGCCAAGCTGTTCTACATCTTCGTGCGGAACTTCGTTGGGATGAAGGAGATGCCGGCCGCCGGCGCCGATTTCTTCCTCCTCGACCGCCGCGCCATCGACGGCTTCTGCCAGTTCGGAGAAACGAACGTGCATGTCCTGGCGCTCATCACCTGGATGGGATTCCGCCAGGAGACAATCATCTACACCAAGCAGGCCCGACTGCACGGCGAGTCGGCGTTCAATCTCGAGAAGCGGATGCAGCTCGTATTGGACTGCGTCACGTCGTTCACGACCAGACCGATCCGGGCCATGGGGTTGGTCGGCTTCCTGGTCGCGCTCGCCGGCTTCGTCCTGGCCAGCCGCATTATCTGGGAAGCGTTTGTCCTCGAGCAGGGTCCACCCGAAGGGTATGCCTCCCTGATGGTGGCGCTGCTCGTCATTGGCGGGGTCCAGATGCTCATGATGGCGGTCCTCGGCGAGTATCTCTGGCGTGCGCTCGACGAAGCCCGGCGCCGACCACGGTTCCTGATCGAAGCGCACGTCGGCCGGGATCCGGCAATGTCCGAGGCGGTGCCGCCAGCGGTGTCGCCACCCGTGTCCCTCCCACAACCCGGCCGCGCCTCAGAAACGTAGACCATGGGCCGGCGATTACGCTGGCGTGAAGCGATCGCGGTGACGGCCTCGACATTGCAAGTCAGTCCGTATCAGAATTGCGTTCGGTCCGTAATAGCGGCAGGGGGCGGCACCAGCGCCTATGTGCAAGCATGCACGCCCTATTAAGTCGCCCGAATCCTGTCAGCGCGGGTCCCCGCAACAATCCGAACGGGCGGCCCGGATTGCGCCATATCGATCAGCCCGGGATGCCGTGTACGAAGGTGCCGATGCCGCCGTCTACGAGATCGCTACGCCGTAGGGTAAAATCGTCGGCGTCTGCGCTCATCGGCCACGTGTCACCCGACTCACGACGCAGAAGGAGCCGCTCTATGCCCACCCGCGTCGCACCAGCCACTCTGGCCAGCATCGCCCTCAGTTGCGCCCTGCTCGCCCCCCCGGCCGCGACGGCCCAGATCGATCGGGTCGCCGACCCCACCTGGACGACGCCGCGAACGTCGGACGGCCAACCGGACCTCCAGGGCCTGTGGGGCAACAAGACCATTACTCCGACGGAACGTCCCGATTCCGCCGGGGGACGCGCCTACCTGACTGATGAAGAGATGGCGGCGGCCAATCGGCGGCGCGTCCAGTCCCTGCGGGACCAGGACGCCGCCCCGGCGCAGCGCACGTCCGCTGGCGGTCAATTGGGCGCCTACGGAAGCTACTGGCTCGATTCGGGAGACACCGTCCTATCGACCGGGCAAACCTCGCTGATCGTCGACCCGCCGGACGGACGGGCCCCGATCAAATCGTGGGCGTCCGACACCAAGGCGTACTATCTCGCGCATGAAGGCGAACACTATCAATACCTGAGCACCCTGGATCGGTGCCTGTCGCGGGGTGTCCCAGGCTCGATGCTCCCGGCCGGCTACAACAACACGCACCGTATCGTACAGACGCCCGACCACATCGTGCTTCAGCACGAGATGATCCACGACCTACGCATCATCCCGTTGACCGACCAAGCCCACATCGACGACCGGATCGGCCTCTGGATGGGCGACGCGCGGGCGCACTGGGAGGACGAGATCCTCGTGGTAGAAACGCGGAACTTCCACAACCGGGGCTGGGTCGCGACGAGTGGTGCCGGGCGGCGCCTGAAAGGCATTCTGACGACCGGGGCGATGCACGTGGTCGAAAGATACGAACGGGTGTCAGAGACCACCATCATGTGGACCGTCACCGTCGATGATCCGAATGTCTACACGGGCCCCTGGACGATCTCGATACCGCTCACGGCCGAGCCCGACTACGTGATCTACGAGTACGCGTGCCACGAGGGCAACTACGCCATCCCGAACATCCTCGCGGGCGCGCGGATGGCAGAGACAGTTGCCACGCAGGCCGCAACGCAAGAGTCGCGGTAGGGCCGGGTTGCTCTACTTGTGGTCTGCTGTCGGCTCATAGTAGCGTCGGTAGTCTCTGACCTTGCCGTGCCGGGCCAGCCATCCGCCAAACGGCCCCATCCAGCGCAGCAGAAAATCGTTCATGGCCCCGAGATCGGTCAACTCGATGAGGTTGCCATCCATATCCTTCGCGAAGAAGAACGACTGACCACCATTCGGCGACCGCTCAGGCTCGCTGATGATCTCGACCCCTTTGCTGACCAGGTAGTCATGCCATCTGTGGGTGTTCCGCACGTTGAAGCAGATATGGGTCAAGCCGGCGCGGTTCCACGGGACCTCGACCGGCGGCTGGTCTGGTTGAAACTCGAAGATCTCCAGCACCGCGCCGCCCGGGACGCGTATCCACCCGATCTTGCAGGTCGGCTGCTCGGCGTCGACACCGAAGAATGACCGTAACCGCTCCGCCGGAACCTCGGACACACCCACGAGCGGACACCCAAAGACGTCCCAGTAGAACCGCACCGCCCGATTGAAGTTGGCGACGGTGATCCCGGTATGGCTGAACGATCGCACTCGCACAGGGAAGACTCCTTGAAGTCGCGAGACCGCGGCTACGACACGCGTGCTCGCTGACCGCCAGTCTCGGCCGCCACCCGCAACTCCGTCCCCTTGATGTGTTCGGCCACGCGGAGCGCCTGCGCCGCGATAGTCAAGCCAGGGTTGACGGCGGCTGACGATGGGAAAAACGACGCATCGACCACAAACAGGTTCTCGACGTCGTGCGAACGGCAGTACGGGTCGAGTACCGACGCACCTGGGTCGGTGCCGAAACAGGCGGTGCCGCATTGATGGGTCGTATTCCCGGTGTTCGGGGAGTGGACATATTGAAACCGGAGCCCCAACGTGCGCAGCATCTTCCGGACCTCGCCCACCAGGCGGTCATGGGCCACGACGTTGGTGGGGCGATAGTCGAGGTGGATCCGCCCCGCCCCATCGACGATTACCCGATTGTCGGGTCGCGGTAGATCCTCCGTCATCGCCAGCCAGTCGAGGCCCCGCGCCACCCAATAGTCGAAAAACCATCCCGGCACCCACGGCACGACTGTCTGCGCCATCACCCCATGCGTACGACCTTGCGACTGGATCTGCCCCAGAGGATACCCGCCGTCCGGTCCACGCAGGTAGAAGTCATTGATGGCGACCGTCTTCTGGAACACCGTCGGATTGCGGCGAAAGGGATGGTGGCCCGCCATCATCGTCGACAGATGAGCCATGTAGCGACGGCCCAACCACCCCGATGAGTTCGCCAACCCGGCCGGGTGTCGATCCGTGGCCGAACGCAGCAGCAGCGCCGCAGAGTTCACGGCCCCGCAACAGACCGCTACGAGTGGCGCCTCGACGCGACGGCGCTCTCCGTGGCGGTCGACCTCGACCCCCTCAACCCGGTCGCCGGACGGGGTGGTCACCAGTCGCAGCGCTTGCGCCGATGTCCACAGCGTGACGTTGGCCAGAGCGTCCAACGGCCGGACACAGCAGACGTCGGCGTCACTCTTGGCGTCGAGTTGACAGGGAAACGAATTGCAGGTGTCGCACAGCACGCACCCGCCTGGTTCGCCAATACCACGCAGCCCGAGTGGCAAGTGTGACGGATGCAGCCCTTGCGCGCGAATCTGATCGACGTAGCGTGCCATCGCGTCGGAGTGCGGCACGGGCGCATGCGGGAACACGCCACGCGGCGGGTCGGTTGGGTCCTCTCCAGCCTCGCCGTGCACGTGATACAACCGTTCGGCTCGCTCGTAGTACGGCACCAGCGTCTCGTAGTCGATCGGCCAGGCCGGCGACACGCCGTCGACATGCGTGATCTCACCGAAGTCCTCACGACGAAGGCGATACAAGACGCTCCCCCAGAACTTCGTATTGCCACCAACGCAGTAGTGGGTATACGGGGTGAACGGTTTGCCGGCCCCATCGAACCAGGTCTCATCCGCGCGATAGCGCAGGTCCTTCCAGACCGCCGAGGGGTCCCAGTTCTCCGGTTCCCGGGGCACGAAATCGCCACGTTCGAGCAGCAGAATCTCCGCTCCCGTGTCCGCCAGCGCGTGGGCGAGCGTCCCGCCGCCTGCCCCGCTCCCAATGATGATGATGTCGTACCGCTGCCGAGTCATTTGTTACTTAGCCGGGGCTGCACCCCGGACCCCACGCGACGGCTCCGCGGGGACCCCGAGTCCCCCACTCCGCCGCCGCGGGGCGCGCCGTGGCGCGCTGCCGAGCCTTGGTGTCCAGTCAGCACGGCGAATCGGCCCGGGGATCGGCCGTGGCATAGATCTGGTCCATGAGCCGTTGGTCGGCGATGGCGGCGTCGATGCTCATCTCCGGGGCTCGTCCGGTGAGAATCGCGCCGACGAAATCCCGATACATCGCCTGATAGCCACGCATGTCGCGGAAACCGGGCAGGATCATCCGCAGCCCACCGACACCGCGCACGAACACGAACGCACCATTCGACTCGAACGTGATGATCCCGTCACGCCCAAACAGTTGCGAGAGCCGCAACCCTCGGAAGAGGGAGGGGACTTCGCGCGAGTAGTACAGCGCGCCGGCGGCATCATTGTCGTATCGAAACGCCACGAGCATGCTCTTGGCGCGCCGGTCCGGCCCTTCATGCGACGGCGGGGGCCGGAAACCGCGCGCCTCCGTGATCGCCGGCCCGAGGCTGTTGGCAATATGCAGCCAATGGATGCCCTCCTCGAAGAAGGCATCTCCGCCGGCCATCCCCTCGTCGTTCCGCCAGTCATCCGCTGGTTTAAGCCGCTTCATGAGCGTGGTGAAGTGGGCGAGCACGAGATCCCCGATGACGCCGTCGCGGAGCAGTCCTCGCAGGCAGACCGCCAGCGGCTTGTAGTGATCGTTCTCGCCCACCAGCAACACGCGGCCCGAATCGGACCGGGCCGCCTGTACCCGCAGGAAGTCGTCGGTCCGCGGGTACGCCGGCTTCTCGACCAGCACATGCTTGCCCGCGGAGAGCGCCCGCAGGGTGAGTTCGAGATGGAAGCGCGGCGGCACCGCAATGACCACGGCATCCACAGCGGGATCGTCGATCGCCGCCCCGTAGCTGTCGTAGCTGCCCACGCCGAGGTAGCGACGACAAAACGCCTCCGCTTTCTCCCGGTCGCGGCTCGCATAGCTGCAGATCACGTCGTCTCGGAGCCGCTTCACATGTCGGCTGTGGACCCCGGTGATGAAGCCGCACCCGAGAAAGGCCAGGTGAACCGGGTGCGAGGTCGGTCGGGATCGCGCTGTCGTCGTCGGTCTCATCCGTGGGCCCGCGTCAGGAATCCAACTCAACCGTCACGGTGCACCCCAGCAACCGCCGGTCGGTTGACCCCGGCTCCACCTCGGCCGGCACGAATCCGCCGTCTGGCGCGATGGAGACCGGGATGAGCGCCGGACCGCCGGCCACGACCGGGATGACCACCTCGCTCGTCTCCCAAGCCGCCAGCATGAGGGTCTGGGTCTGCTCGCCCACGGTCACGACAATCCGATTGTCGGCGCCCCCGTTGCGGATCCGGACACGCATCGTGGCGGCGTCAGCCAGTGAGACAAGTAGCTCGCTGACATGCGCCCCCTGCACCCAGTTGGTCTCGGGCTCGACGAAGGTGTTCAGATCCATGAACAGCACATAGGCTCCGACCCGGTCGCCGATCGGCTTCACCGCCCGGACCCGCCCCACCTCGCCACGCTGGGCTCTCGGCGCCAGGGCGCGCGGCGCCAAGGCCACCGCGGTAACGGTCCGGGCCAGTTCCGCGCTCGTCGCCCCGATCCGAAGCGCTCGGAGGTCCACCGGCAGGTCCACCGGCACGACGGCTGGACTCGTCGCGCGCCCGTGGGCACGAGCCACCACGCCCGCGGTTCGGTCGTAGGACACGAAGACATATCCGTCGATCACCTGACGCTCAGCGAACCAGACCAGCAGGTCATAGCGACCGGCGGGCAGGTCGAATGGCTGCGTCAGCCGGCTGGGGTCGGTGCTCTCGGCATCCACCTGGAATTCCAGGGTGGTCCGCTCAAACAGTTCGGCGTCGCTCAGCCAACGCCCGAATCCGCTCCCGGTCTCGTAGCCGAACGCATCGAGATGCTCATCCGGATAGGCGGCCAGCAGCCGCTGGCGCCCGCCCTGCACGGTGGCCTCGGACACAGTGTCGGACAGCGCGACCGCGGCCAGGACGGTGCCGGACCCACCGAACAGCAGCGCGGCCAGGACGGCACTGACGTAGGGACCTGAACCGACCCGCCTGGCCACCAGCCGCGTCGCGATTGCCGCGAACAGGGCCGCGGCGAGCCAGACCATGGTCATCGGCAACTGCACGAGAATGTCCGGATCAATGAAGCTGGGGAGAGTCCCCGTGAGGGGCACCCCGGCCTGCAACGTCTCCACCAACCGCCCGGTTCCGTCCCGATCGTTGTACATCAGCATGGCGCCGGGGCGCACGACCACTGTGACAAACGCCACGACACTGTAGGCGAGCGCGGCGCCGAGCGCGCCCCGAGCCGCGGGGCTGCGCAGTTCGCGGAAAGCGACGGCGATCATGGGGGCCAGGAGCGGCAAGATCGGCACGACGAACCGCGCCGGAACACTGCCTCCTCCCCACCACATGTAGTAGTTCGTGGTGCTGGCCAGAAACGGCCCGATGACCAGCATCACGCCAATGAGATACCCGCGCATCTCCCGACGCCGCGCCATCAGCCAGGCGCCCAGCAGCGATGCGACGAAGATCGGACTGTAGGGCAACAGACCGTACTCCTGGTCGAAGGACAGCCCGAGCAACCCCCGCGGCACATTCAGCCAGTCCAGCTCCGCGCCTTGCGAGTAGCCGTAGGCCACCGTGGGGTTCACGTCGCCGTACATCACGTAGAACGACCCGAGCCACAGCACACCGGACACGCCGATCGGGGCCAGCAACGCCACGACGAGTCGAAACCGCCGCAGCAATTTGAACGCCAGCCACAGTCCCGCCACGAACAACAGCAGCGAGAACTTCATGTGCAGCCAGGGCAGCAGACTCAGCGCCGCGCCCCGGACCATCCAGATCCAGACCCGGTCGGGCGGGTCACGCCAGATCCAGAGCGCGGCCCAGGCCATGAGCAGCGCCGCCGGCATCTCCGGAAACACGAGCCAGCTCTGGAGCCCGAACGGCACCGTCAACGCGACGGCCGCCCACGTGGCCAGCGCGATCGGTGGCGACGCGATGATCGCCGCGAGATCGAACACCGCCAACGCCGCCAGCGCCGCCATCAGGCCCACCAGCGCCAGCGCGCCCCAGTGACCGGCCACGGCGTAGCCCGGGAGCAAGAGCGCCGGCAATCCCGGGGCGTGAATCGAATAGATGACGCCGTCCCGACCGCGCGCCAGATAGTGCATTGGCAGCTCGCCCGGATGGAACCCCCAGAAGTCGAGGTTCTGGTGGTTGTTCTCGATCTGAATATCCTGGTCCACGAGCAGACTGTGGGTCAACACCAGGTAATGGGGCTCGTCGCCGCCAAACCCTTGTGTCTGTTTCACGTACTGTCCGGAGCCCAGGAACACAACCAAACTGACCGCGAAGACGGCTCGCCGCCCCGGCCACGTCGGCGTGGGACGCGGAAGCAGACCCAACTCGATGGCGTTGACCACACAGCCGCCCAGGGCAAGCGCCAGGACCAACCAGCGAATCGGACCGGCGAGCACCAAGAGCAGCGGCAGCTGCGCGGGCAGCCACGGCAGGTAGGGCACCGCCCATAGCCAGAGCAGCAGCAGCGGCGCCAGCAGATACGCGGCGGTTCGTAGTGAACGGCCGCCGCTCCACCACCACCACGCGAACCCACCGGCCAGGCCGATGCCGAGCACAACGGCCAGCGCGAGCAGCCAGGGTGACGCGACCAGCGCCAGTCGTCCGGGAACACCATCTCGCCACGACACGATATGGTGCGAGGCCGGTATCAGCCAGGTCGCCACGCCTACTGCCGGCCCCGCCAATGCCAGGACCGCCAGTGCACGCCTGTCCGAGGAGGCGGAGGTCATGAGGAGTGAACGGGGGCGGCCTAGCTAGACCCGCCCCACCGGCACCGGTTCGGCCTCGCCCAGTGCCTGGTCCGGTGCAGAATTCGCCGATGACAGTGAGGCTGGATCGGGAACGACGTCAGGTCCGTCGAGCAACTCCCGGATGTGATAGGTCGGCTTCCCCTGTGATTCGTGGTAGGTGCGCGCCTGCATCTCCGCCAGCAGACCCAGCGTCACCAGCTGCAACCCCGTAAACAGCAGCAAGATGCCGAACAGGAGCATGGGGCGGTTGCCGATCGACTGGCCCTCGAAGAGCCGCACATACGCCAGCCACCCCGTGACCAGCACACCGGCACTGCCCATCACCAGCCCAATCAACCCGAAAATCTGGAGGGGTCGTGTCGAGTAGCTCAGCAGAAACTTCACGGTGGCGAGATCGAGGATCACGCGGACCGTGCGCGAAATACCGTACTTCGAGGCGCCGTGCTGGCGCGCACGGTGGTTCACAACCACCTCAGCCGTACGCACGCCCTGTTCGCTGGCGATGGCCGGTATGAAGCGATGCATCTCACCGTAGAGCCGTAACGATTTGACCACGTCGGCCCGAAAGATTTTCAACGAACACCCGTAGTCGTGCAGGCGCACACCGGTCGCGCGTGAGATCAGAGCATTGGCGAGCACCGATGGCAGCCGCCGAGACAGCCACGGGTCTTTCCGGTCCTTTCGCCAGCCACACACGATGTCGTAGCCCTCTTCGAGCTTCTTAACCATGCGCGGAATGTCACGCAGGTCGTTCTGGAGGTCGCCATCGGCGGTGACGATGAGCCGTCCCCTCGCGTGGGCGAACCCGGCGCTGAACGCGGCCGTCTGGCCGAAGTTCCTCCGCAAACGTATGACCCGAAGCCGAGGATCGGCCGCGTGGAGGCGGGACAGACGAGCGAAGGTGTCGTCGGTGCTGCCGTCATCTACCAAGACCACTTCAAACGACCGCCCCCACGCCTCAAGCGTCTCGGTCAGCTCGCGACACAGGGCCTCCACGTTGAGGGCCTCATCGAGGAGCGGAATGACGACCGAGAGCTCTGGACCCATGAGCTAGTGTCCCGTCTCAGAGGTTCGTTGCATACGTCGCCGGCGGGGCATCCCGCCTGAATCCGTTGCTCGTCGGTCACAAATCACCAATTTGCTCCCTCCTCACGCCTTTTCAACCGCGCGCCGTGCCACCAACGTATGCAACGAACCTCTGAGACGAGACACTAGTTGTGGATGAAGCGGCCAGATTTTTTTGGGGCTTGACTTCATCGAAATTATAGGGTCTGCGCCGAACCAACGTCAATACAACTCGTTGTACCGACGCAGGTTACACGTGTGGTGCGAGACGACGGGACCGCGCTTGCCCAAGCGTCCCTACCGCCAGTCGTAGGCGGCGCGGCCAGCTCCCTGTACTGCTTCCAACGAACATTCAGTGCGTCAGCTCCTCGCGCGTCGTCCACGGCACCTTCCATGCCACGAGTTCCTAGCAGCCCGTGGTGCAANTCCCGCTGCATTCGACGGCCGCTGAATCCGGCCGACCTTCGTTGTTCATCGGTCGAATACTGCCGGTATTCTCCCTCTTCTCGCTTTGTTCGCCGGGTCCAGCGCCCGCCTCGGTGCGACGCGGGACTTCCACCACGGGCTGCTAGGCGTGGCCTCGGCCTCGTAGGANCACGTACGCGATCACCGCCACCGCGCAGACGGCCGCGATCCNGACCCATAGCCACGGNCTGTCCGCCTGGAGGAAATCGATGGCCTGGTCGCCGTAGCGCACGGCCAGAGCTCCTTCCCCAAAATAGCGGATCCCGCGGCCCAGCGTCACGGCGCCGCAAAACGTCGCGGTCGGAACCTTGGCCACTCCAGACAGCAGCACGAAGACCTTGAACGGCGCCGGCGGCGGCAGAATCGCAGGAATCACCACCGCCAGCACGCCGAATCGCTTGAACCACCCCATGGCCTGAGTGACACGCGCGCCACCGAACCGTCTCCGCAGTAGCGCCTCTCCCCCACGCCGGCCAATCAGGTAGAGGACCAGACACCCACAGACCGAGCCCAGAGTGGCCATGGCCGCGTAGTACGGCATCAGAGTCTCGTCCCGCGCCACCAACATCACGACGAGCACGTCATTGATTTCCGGCAGCGAGATGAACGACGAATCGAGGAAGGCCACCAGGAACAGACCCGGACCACCCAGCGAGGCGGCAAACGTCTCGACCCAACTGACCAACCGACTCATCTGAATCCTGTGAAGACCTGGAGAATCGCGCGGCCGGAGGAACCGGCCCAACCGAGTGACAGTATAGCGAGTTCCGGGCGTGGCATCCCGGCCGGCGGCGCTGCATCCTCGGTCACAGACCGCCGTTCAGTTCCCGGGTCTAAAGGACGCGCGGCTACGAGAAGACCGGCAACCAGCAACTCCGGCGCGCACATGCGCGCCCCGCGACCACGGAGTGGGGCACTCGGAGTCCCCGCGTAGTGGCCACGAGGGGTTCGGGGCCCCGTCTGAGTCTAAAACCGCACGCCAACGGTGAACACCGACGTCAAACCGCTCAGGTCGATCCGTTCGTCCAGGAAGCCCTGGTCGATTCCGACGACGCCCTTTGCGTCCTGGTATCGCGCCTCGAAACCAACTCGGTAGCGGTCACCGACATCGACCCGCACCCCCGCCAGATACACCGCGCCGACGTCAGTCTCCGTGGCCACGAATCGGTCTCGGAAAATCTCCAACGTGCCACGGTCCACGAAATCGCCCACCTCGCTGTAACGCCAGTTGAACGCGCCAACCCCCGCACCGGCGTAGGGTTGAATCGGAGACCTCAGGCTAAAAGGAAAGAACCGGCCGACCACCGTCACCGGCGTCACCCGCAACTTGAAGTCCTGGAGGATGTCCGACCCATCGTCATGGACAAACTCACGGTCATAGCTCAGCACCGTCTGCTGATAGAAGCCAACCCCGACTCCTGCCTCCACGTAATCTCCGACCTCGACAAGCCATTCGGCCCCGACGCTCGCATTGTTGAATTGGCTCAGATCGAATTCGAAGATCGTGCGGTTCGTGGCTATGACGTCGTCGAAGATCCGGGTGTCCTCTCCCTTGACGGCGAAGTAACCCAGGTTGAGACCGAGGGACTGCGTTTGGGCGTGGGCAACGTTGCTCCCCGTAGCCGTGAAGGCCGCGGACATCATCACTACCTGAATGAATCGTCCTGTCGTCGACATCGCTCTCCTCCTGTCGGTCGGCCCGAGCGCGGGCACCACAACGGAGAAGCAGCAGGAATGATGCCAGCCGCGACGACACGTGAAAACAGGCGGTATTTGGCCGATCGAGACCGAACTCAGCCACTGGCGGTGTCCCAGCCAGAGATCAATCCGTCCGATTTGGAGCACGGCCTTCGCGGGATGCAATGATGCCCAGCATCTCGTCGTGGAGCGAGCCGTTCGACGCGACGATCTGCCCGCACCGTGTATCGAACGGTGTCCCGTCGAATCGCGTCACCCGTCCGCCGGCCTCTTCGACGAGCAGACTGGCCGCGGACAGGTCCCACGGGTGAAGGCGCTGCTCCCAGAACCCGTCTAGCCGACCGGCGGCGACGTAGCACAAGTCGAGCGCGGCGGACCCCAGTCGCCGGACGGCCTGAGCCTGGGCGATGAACGCACCGAAGAGCCCAACGACCTCATCGACCGTCTCATGGACATCATACGGAAAGCCGGTGCACAGCATGGCATCGAGCAACGTGCCGGCATCGGTGACCCGTAGCGGTGTGCCATTCAGCCACGCGCCGACACCGCGCTCGGCCGTGAACAACTCGTGCCTGGTCGGATCGTAGACCGCGGCGACCTCGGGGCGTCCATCCACTTCGAGCGCGAGACTCGCGCAGAACAGGGGCAGTCCGTGCGCGTAGTTCACCGTGCCATCGACCGGATCGAACACCCACCAATGGTGGAGCTGCTCCCGCTCCGGCTCGTTCTCGAGTTCTTCGGCCAGTACGGCGTGGTCGGGGAAGCGCGCAGCGATCGTCTCGCGCGCCATCCGTTCGACCTCGACATCCACTTGGGTCACCAGGTCGATCGCCCCCTTCTTGTCAATCTGGAGGTCACCCCCGAGGGAACGGGTCTGGATCGCGCCCGCACGGAGCACGATGTCGATGGCGGTGGCCAGCCAGGCGGGTGGGTGGGACATGGGCGACGGTGGCGACGGAGCGATCAGGAATCGGCGGGGGTGACCCTCTTGACCATGACGACCTCCATGCCGCCATCGGGTCCTCGTTGCAATCGAAGGTCGTCCATGAAATTTCGCATGAAGAAAATGCCCCGACCATTAGACTTGAGCAGATTCTCCGGGGCCAGTGGGTCCGCCACTTCGATCGGATCGAATCCTTCACCCTGGTCGACCACTCGGATTTGAAGCTGCGTGGGCTCTATCGCAGGAGTCAACGTGAACTCCACCGTGACAAGCTTCTCTTCGACCTCACGGTTTCCATGCTTGATGGCATTGATGACCGACTCGCGCACGGCCACGCTCACCCAGTGGAGCGAGTCCTCCTCGAGACCAACGAGCTGGCCGGTTTCTTCGCAGACGACCTGGACAAAATCCAGCATGTCGAAGTGACTGCGAAATTCGAGCCGGACGACGCTGTGAGTGTCCATGCGGTTGGTGGCGTTCATCCGATCCCCGTTCCACCACAAAGAACGGGGCCGTTNTGAGGCCATGACCGGCCAGCGCCACGGCGCCCGTAAGATACCCCCCGCACCAAGGTCGGTGCAAGCACCGCGACCTCCAGAAGTGACGAATTTATCTCCGCGAGGGCCCGTGAGCCATAATGCAGGGATGCCGTCGGTCGTGGTTCATCCGGCCTCGCGCGTGCGCGGGCGCCTCACTATTCCGGGCGACAAGTCCATATCGCATCGCTACGCGCTCCTGGCCGCGCTGGCCGAGGGGACGACGACGATCAGCCGATACGCGCCCGGGGCCGACTGTGCATCAACGCTGTCGTGCCTCGCGGCACTGGGGGCCACGATNGACGAGCCTGGGGCTGCGAACGCCCACCCGGACCAGCGTGTGGTCGCCATCCAGGGACTCGGCCTCGGTGGCCTGCGGGCCCCGGCCGACTCGCTCGACGCCGGCAACTCTGGAACGACGCTGCGGCTCTTGGCCGGCGTACTCGCAGGCCACCCCTTCGAGAGCGTCATCACGGGCGATGCGTCTCTGCGCGGACGACCGATGCGACGCATCATCGATCCATTGTCGCGCATGGGCGCCCATCTGCGTGGAAACGAGGACCGACCGCCCATCGCCATTCGAGGCACCGCGCTCCACGGCATCCACTACACCCCGCCGGTCGCCAGCGCCCAGGTCAAGAGCGCCGTGCTGCTCGCCGGGCTGCATGCGTCAGGGGACACGGTCGTCACCGAACGACAGGCCACACGAGACCATACGGAGCGCGCGCTGCCAGCGTTCGGCGTCAGCCTGACTCGGGCGAACGGCGCCATCAGTCTCCGCGGCGGTCAGCGACTGCGCGCGACCGAAGTCCAGGTGCCTGGCGACGCGTCGTCAGCCGCCTGCTGGGCGGTCGCGGCGGCGGCGCTGCCCGGGTCGGACGTCACGCTCGACGATGTCGGACTCAACCCAACGCGCATCGGATTCCTATCGTTGCTCGAGCGAGCCGGGGCCCGAATCGACATCTCGAGCGGCGTCCCGGTTGGCGACGAGCCCATCGGCTCCCTGCGAATCCGACATGGCCATCTGACGGCGCTCGAGATCGGGCCGGCCGACGTGCCCGGCGCCATCGACGAACTGCCGGTGCTCGCGGCGCTCGCGACCCACGGCGGCCGCCTCCGCGTCACGGGCGCCGGCGAACTCCGTCACAAGGAGAGCGACCGCATCGCGGCCTTGGCCGCGGGGCTCCGTGGACTTGGCGGCCATGTGGAGGAGCAGGCCGATGGCTTCCTGGTGCTGGGTGACCGCCAACTCACCGGAGGGACCGCCGACGCCGCTGGCGACCACCGTCTGGCCATGGCGTTCGCTCTCGCCGCGATCGGAGCCCAGGAGCCCAGCGAGATCCATCACGCCGACATCGTCGATGTATCCTACCCAGGATTTTTCGATATCTTGGCCGAGATCAGCGAACCGTGAAGAAGCGAGTCGGCTGAGCTCTTGCGCCCGCCGACCCGCCATACCGACCACGTGAAGCATCATGCGGACCGACAAGATCTACCTTGTGGGATTCATGGGCGCGGGAAAGACGACCCTGGCGAAAGCCCTCGGCGCCCGGCTGCAGTGGCGCGTCGAAGACCTCGACGCCGTCATCGAGCGGCGAGAAGAGATGAGCGTCGCCGACCTCTTCGCGACATCCGGAGAATCGCGGTTCCGGTCAGCCGAGCAAGCAGCGTTGCGGGCCCTGCTGCCGATGCGCCAGGTGGTCGTGGCCACCGGTGGCGGCGCGTTCGCATCGGCCCAGAGTCGCGTGTTGATCAATAGAGACGGCGTCTCGTTCTGGCTTGATGTATCCTTGCAGCTTGTCGGCGCTCGTCTGTCATCGGAGGACGGACGGCGACCGCTCGCCGCCGACCCGGCCACGATGGAGCGGCTGTTTCGCGCTCGACAGTCTGCCTACCGGCAGGCCCACGTGCGGCTCGATGCCGAGCACGCCACGACCGATGAGTTGGTCGAGCGGATCGTGGACCGGTTCGAGCGTCGGCCGGCATCTTAGCCGTCGTGCGAGGCGCGGGTTACGTTGCGTGCGCGGACTGTCACCACGGGTGGGTGACCCGCTGGGTCTCCGCATCTGAATCACTGAACCACTGCCACCCGGATAGACGACTTCGAGGCCCCCTATTGCCATGCGCTTTCTGATCCTCAGTGACATCCACAGCAACATCGACGCCCTGGACGCAGTGTTGGCCCGCACCCCACCCGAGTCCTACGACAAGCTGATCGTACTGGGTGATCTCGTCGGCTACGGCGGCACGCCCAACGAGGTCATGGACCGGATCTTCGAGTTGAAGCCTGACTTCTTGATTCGCGGCAATCACGACAAGGTCGCGAGTGGAGTGGAGAGCGCGGACAAGTTCAACCGGATCGCGGGAGAGGCGGCGCGCTGGACGCAGAGCGCCCTCACGCCCGTGAATCGGGAACGGTTAGCGGCGTTACCGGCCGGACCCGCGACTGTCGACCGCGAGGTAGAGGCCTGTCACGGTACCCCGTTCGACGAAGACACGTATGTCTTCGACGCGGACGATGCGACCAAGGCGCTCGCGGCCGCCCATCGGCCGATCTGCTTCTTTGGCCATACACATGTCCCCGTGGCGTACGCCCTGAAGGGGAGCGACCTCTCGGTCACTCACCTCACACCTGGTGGTGACGATACGAAGATCGTCAACATCTTGAAGAAGAGTCGCTATCTCATCAATCCGGGCTCAATCGGACAACCGCGTGACACCGACGCACGAGCGTCCTACGCCACTTACGACTCGAAGAAACACCAGGTCCAGATCAAGCGCGTGCCATATCGCATCGATCTGGCGCAGCTGCGGATCACTGAGGCCGGTCTGCCTGAGAGCCTCGCCTTCCGCCTAGGCCTGGGCCGCTAGGTTTCCTGGAGCGTCATCCGTCTGGACTGCGTTGCTCGTCGGTCACAACCCGCCTGGTTGCTCCCTCCTCACGCCTTGCCAGACGAACGACGCTCCAGAAAACCACCCTTCTCGCATCACGCCAAGGCGCGGACCGGGATATGCCCGATCCCGCCGCCCGGCCGCTCCGGCGCGCCTGACCACCACTCTGAGCGCGCCAGGGCACCGTGTCCTGTCCCCGACCTGCGTGGTCTCAGGATCTGTATTGCGAAGGACCTCAGCAAGACGCTACAATCACCGGGTACGCCAGCGTACATCCCTCTGGTCGACGTGACGCAAGGAGACACAACACATGGGTTCCAAGAACCTGCATCGTGTCCATTCGGCCGGCGCGCTTATCTTCGGCGTGAGCGCCTTCCTGGCCGCCCCCAGCCCGCTCTCTGCTCAGACGACCGATGAGCCGGTAACGTTCGCCAAGCATGTTGCGCCGATCCTGCAGCGCTCCTGTCAAAGTTGCCATCGCACCGGCTCGATCGCGCCGATGTCGCTGCTCACGTACGAAGAAGTTCGCCCGTGGGCTCGCTCCATCAAGCAACGGGTCGCGGCCCGCGAGATGCCCCCATGGTTTGTGGACCGGCATGTCGGCGTCCAGGGGTTCAAGGCGGACAAATCGCTGTCAGACGCTGAGATCGAGTTGGTCTCGACCTGGGTGGATACCGGCGCCCCGCTGGGCAACCCGTCCGATCTCCCGGCGCCGATCGTGTTCGACGACATGACCAAATGGCACATCGGCGAGCCCGACTGGGTCATTCCCATTCCGGAACCCTTCGTCGTCGAAGCCGAAGCGGCCGACTGGTGGGGCAACCTGACCAGCGATTCGGGACTGACGGAAGACCGCTGGGTCAAGGCCGTGGAGACCAAACCAACCGAGGAGAGCTTCTCGGTGGTCCATCACGCCGTCACGACCGCCATCGACCCGGACGGTGAGGCCGCGTTCCTGAATGAGTACGCGTTGGGCAAGAACGGCGACATCTACCCGGACGGCACCGGGCGTCTGCTCAAGGCGAACTCCCAGATCAGATTCAACATGCACTACCACGCGGTCGGTCGTCAGATCACCGACCGCACCAGCGTGGGGATCACGTTCTATCCGAAGGGCGTCGAGCCAGAGCGGCCTATTCATGCGCTACACATCGGCGACAACGAGGATCTCGACATCCCCGCCGGGGAGTCGAACGTGCGCCACGACGGGTACTACCACTTGAACGACAACATCAACTTGACGGTGTTCCAGCCGCATCTCCACAACCTGGGCACCCGACAGTGCATCGAGGCGATTCTGCCAGACAACAGCGTGCAGTCGATCAACTGCGCGAACTGGGACTTCGGGTGGCACATCGCCTACAACTATGAAGACGATATCGCCCCGTTGCTGCCGAAGGGCACCACGCTCCACGTCATCAGCTGGCACGACAACTCGGAGTCGAATCGCTGGAACGACGACGCGCGCAACTGGGCTGGGTTCGGACAGCGTTCGAGCGACGACATGAGCTTTGCCTGGCTGAGTTGGTACACCTTGGACGACGACGAGTACGATGTCGCAGTCGCGACGCGGCAGGCCGCAACCGACAACGACGAGTAGGAATCATGAGTCGGATGATGACGCGGTCGAGACTGGCGTGCGTAGTGTCGCTGCTGGTGGTCGGACTGGGCGCCCACCCGAGCGAGGCGCAGACGAAGTTCAACAGCGGGCAGAACGTCCAGCCGGTGTTCGAGGGTTGGGAGAAGAACCCTGATGGGTCGTTCAACCTCTTGTTCGGCTACCTGAATCGCAACTACCAGGAACGCCCACACGTGCCGGTCGGGTCAGTCAACCACTTCTCACCCGGCGAGGCGGACCGAGGCCAGCCATCGCATTTCTATACTCGGCGACAGAACTACGTCTTCAAGGTGCGAGTCCCCGCGGACTTCGGCGAGGCGGATCTGGTGTGGACGGTGACACACGCCGGACGCACTGACACGGCGACGGGTTCACTGTGGCCGGTGTGGGAAGTCGACGAAGCGGTCATCAAGGCCAACCGCGGGATGGGCATCAGCGGGTCCTACGTGGACAACCACGAGCCGAGCATTGGGATCGACGGCCCTCACACGCACACGGTCGCCGCTGGCGAGAGCCTGACCTTGGTCGTGGTGGCGGGCGACGACGGCATCCCCGGGCCCAATCCCGAGGCGGCTGCGCGACGAGGCGACCGCCGCGGCCGCCCTGGTCCTGACCAACAGAACGTGTTGAATCCGCGAGCAGCGGTCGCCACCGGCCTCGCCGTCACCTGGCTCCAGCATCGGGGCCCTGGCGCCGTGTCGTTCGCCCCCATCATGCCGCCAGTGGAAAACGGACGAGCGACCACGACGGCCAGCTTCAGTGTGCCGGGGACCTACGTCCTGCGAGCCGTTGCCGATGACACGGTGCTGACCGCCACGGTCGACGTCATCGTTGTCGTCGAACCGGCTGAATAACCGAGCTTTCCGTAGTACCGCCGGGCACTAGGTGTCGGTCGGAAGGGAACCGGAATCGGCGGCCTTTTTTCGGGCGGCGCGTTCTTCTCGACGGCGCAACTCCGCCGCGTAGGCATCCGCGGCCGCGCGCGACCCGAGAATCCAGCCGGCGACCAGCCCGAAGAGCAAGATGGCTGGAACGTAGACGAAATGTCCGGCTGGCATGAGAGAATCGTAGAAGCGTCGTCCCGGTGGTCGTCAGGCTCCGTCGGTCTCCCCGACTCGTCGCAACGCCTCGGCGAGTTCCTTCTCGACGCTGCCAAGACGGCGCCAGATGGTCCAGAGATAGCCGATGGCCAGCACCCACACCACGATGTAAGCCGCCGCCAACAACGGCGCCGCAGGCAGCTGTTCCTCGGGTGGCACATCGTCCATCGGCACAAATCCGTCCGGGACCGACTGCTCCGCTGGCTGCGCGGCACCGACGGTCTGGCCGGCCAGCCCGCCCAGACCCGCGATGAGAAGCAGCACCAGCGCCGCGCGGCGCCAGCGGCGTGCCTCCTCGGTCATGTCACCCAGATGCACTACTCATCCTCCAATGCGAGATACAACCGATCCAGCGTCGCACGCTGCTCTTCCAGCCGTACTCGGGCCGTGAGCAAGGCTAGGCAGAGCACGATGAAACCGGCAAACGACCACCAGAGCGGAATACCGAAATCAACTGGCAACGTAGGCACGACCGATGTTGGCGGATGAATCGTGCGCCAGATGTTGGTCGAGATATACAGAAACGGCAAGTTCGCCATCGCGAACATGCCAAGACCCGCGGCCAGCCGGTCCGATCCAGGCCCACCGTAGCTTCGCAACAGCAGATAGGCGACCAGAATCAATTCGAGGATGAGGGCGATGGTGGTCCTCGCGTCCCAGTTCCACCACACGCCCCACGACTTCACGGCCCAGATTGGCCCCGTGATCAGCCCCATCAGCCCGAAGACGAGGGCCGCCTCGGCCGCTGACACCGCCAGGCGATCGGCGGCGGGCTTCCGTCGGAACAGGAACTGCGCGCTCGAGATGCCAAGGACACAGATGCTCAGGTACATCGCCATCCAGGCCGAGAAGTGGAAATAGAAAATCTTCTGGATGAGGCCCATCTCCTGTTCGAGCGGGGCGCGGACGATGAGGATCGGCGCCACCACAAAGAAGACCAGCGACAGACCAATCAACCACGGAAACAAACGCCTGTTCATAGAGATTCCTTGAGGTCAGGCCCGACCCCAACCGGCCATCATTCTGTCATGACGGGCTCGAATGTCCATAACGCCAAGGTCACGAAAACGATGTCAAAAAAAAACAGCAAGCTCACCCAAACCCGCGCCAGGACCAGGTCAGGATCCGGCTGTACCAGCGCGAACGTACCGCTCACGCCCATGATGAGCACCGGTATCGTGACCGGATAGAGCAACACCGGCAACAACACGGCACGACTGCGAGTCCGGAGCAGCATGGCGGAAAACAGCGTCCCCACGCTGGCGAACCCGATGGTGCCCAAACTCAACAGCGTGAGCAGCCACCAGCCATGCCGAAAGAGCGGGGCTTGAAACAGGAACGCGATCATCACGACCACCAGAGCCTCGACCACGGCCAGCAACAGCAAGACGCCAACCAGCTTGCCGACATAGATGGCCGGGCGATCCACCGGCGCCATCAAGAGCCCGCGAAGCGCGTCATGATGACGTTCCCGTTCGAATGCGCGCCCCAGAGCGAGCGTCCCAGAGAAGGCGATCGTGATCCACAGGACACCCGAGGCCGAGCCTTCGATCGCTGCCCCACCACGGACGAAGCCGAACGAGAACACCAGGACGCAGGACACGGCAAAGAACAACGTCGTGAGCAACATCTCCTTGTTCCGGGACTCGACCCGGAGGTCCTTGCGGACCACCAGCCACGCCACCTGGAGAAATCGGCTCATGCCGGAGACTCCCCCGGCCCGGACCCCGACGGGCCGAATGGCCCCGGCCGCCGACCCCGCGGCGCTTCCGCCAGCGCGGCCCGGTATCGCTCTCGTAGGGAGCCCGTGGACCCGAGTTCGCTGAGCCGGCCCATCCGCAGCACAACGGCGCGATCCAGCAACTGGCTGACAACGTCCAGGTCGTGGGTGGCCAAGACAACGATACGGCGCGCAGTCCGCAACTGCTGTAACCGAGTGACGAGGGCCCCGCATGACGCTTCATCAAGGCCCGTGAATGGCTCGTCGAAGAGCACGAGCCGCGGCGCGTGGAGCAGCGTGCGCTCGAGCGCCAGCCGTTGTCGCATGCCACGAGAGAAGCCCTCGACGAGGTCGTCGGCCCGNTCGGACAGACTGGCCTTGGCTAGCGCCTCATGGGCCCGCTCGGCGGGGCGATCCAGCCCATAGAGCCCGGCAAAGAACTCCAGATTCTCACGCGCGGTGAGCTCGGGATACAGCTGCAAATCGTGAGAGAGGAATCCGACCTGGGCGCGCAACGGGGCACCACCCGCCGACGCCGTGAAATCACCGTAGCGCACGTCCCCGTGGGAAGGCTCNGCCAGGGTCGAGAGCACAGCGAGCAGCGTCGACTTCCCGGCGCCGTTCGGCCCCAGCAACCCGATGATCTCTCCCGCCGACAGAACAAGGTTCACACGACACAGCGCTCGCCGGCGACCGTAGTACCGAGATACGCCGGAGAGCGTGACTTGCTTAAAATCAGTGGTCTGGAGGGCAGGCACGGCAGAAGTCGGTTAGGTCATCACCGCCGGCGTGGACGGGGCAGAAATAGCGGTATCAGGCGAGAGCCCTTCATCGAGGTCACGCAGCACGGACTGCAACTGCTCGGTCAACTCGGCCCGGCGCGTGCCGTACCGCGTCTTCCCGATCTTGCCAAGACGCTGCTGCCGTTCCACCTTCACCAATTCTGTGAACAAGTGCTCCCGACGACCCTGCAGCGTGTCGCCCCCCCGGGATACCGGGTCGTGCCCGCCGCTGCCCTTCGACGGCCAGACGCTCACCGCAACAATGAGTCCGGCCAGCGACAAAGCGATGATTCGTGGCCACGCGTTGTGGTGGGGCAATCCGGTCACCTCCAATGTCACCAGGCGCCCCGCCGGCACGCTGCCGCCGGCGCCCCACAGCATCGGCGCCCCGCCGGTCTCATCCGCCCCCATCTCCCCGCGTTGGTCAATCAGGGTCGACGCCACATCCATCGTGCCCCACTTTTGCGTGAACACGAGCAATTGCGCGAAATCGGCCGGGAACGACTGCGAGAACGCCAGCGTGCCGCCGGAGTAGGGCAGGATATACGCCACGAGCACCGGGGTCACGCCTGGGGCAAATCCACCGGACACCCAGACCCGCGGGCCGTCAATGAGGGTTCGCGGGCTCGATCCCTGCAGAATGGTCGCGCCCTGCGCGCCAGCGGGCAGGAAGAATTCGAACGGCGTGTCGGGCTCAACCGGCGAGTCCTCGACGTTGAGCACGTCCAGCCAGTAGTAGACCTCGACGTTTTCCTCGCCCAGCTCGATCAGAATCCGTGAGTCCTGCGCGAACGCGACCCGTCCCGGCCGAGCCGGCACACTGGGTCGTGCGTCGGCGACGGCATCCCCGGTGTCTCCACCGCCCGCAGCGCCAACCAGTAACACCGCCACCCCGCCCAGACTGGGAGCGGCGAACGGCTGCGACACCAGCGCCGCGCCATCGAGTGTCGTCGCAACGGTCACCTGCACGCCAGGACTCGGACTCGTGAACGTGGCCCGGCCCTCTCCATCGGTCATGGTCGTGGACACGTCATCGCCGGCCCGAAGCTCGACCGCGTGCCCCGTCACGTTGTTGGCAAACGAACCGCGGATGACCCGCACCGTAATCGCTTCGTCCGCCAGGTTGGAGTCAGGCCGGGGAATGCCGGACATCTGGATCGGATTCGGCTGGGCGGAGACCGTGGCGGCCAGACCGCACAGAGCCGTGCTCAGGATCACGCGCGCGAGCGAGGCGTATCTCACAGCGGCTTCCCACACCCTTTGCAAAAGCGAGCGTCACGGTCATTCGACGTCTCGCAGCTTTCACAGACGAGGTCTCCAGACGACAACGGCGCGGACAACGCCACGGCGGCCGCGTCCGGGTCCTCCCCAGCGGCTTCCAGGCGGTCCCGGAGCTCCTGCTCGATGAGGGGCAGAAAATTCACCTCCTGGACATCCAACTGCTTCATCAGGCTGATCGCACGGGTGCGAAGCCGCCCCCCCATCTCGTCAAAATCGTAACTGGACACCTTCCCCATGGCGCGGTCGAATTCGAGTTCCTTGAGCGAGCGCAACACGAGCGTCTTCTCCCGCTCAACCGCGGCCCGCGTGCGCGAACCGGCCATCGTCGTCGCTTCCACGAAGTCCCGTTGGGTCAGCGGCTTGATGGTCCGGTAGGTCATCAGTCCGACGAATCCGCCGGCGCCGATCGCCAGCGTCAACAACACCGCAACCACCGGATCGGATGGTCTGGCAACGAGGATGACGACGGTCGCCGCCACCAGCGCGGCGAGGACGAACAGGTGCCAGGGGCGAAACGAGGAAACGGCGGAAGGGGTCATGGATCCGGTCAAGCGCCGAGGGCGGCTAGAAAGGCGCGAGCCACGCGATGGGGCAGGATGCCTCGACGGCCGAACGCGGCCGACATCACACTAGTCGAGNTTCCGGAGTTCATCGTCCAGACGCGCTTCAAGCAGGCTGTCGGCCTCGGCGTGCCCGGTGGTCGGCTGGAGATTCCGCCCGTCGCGGGTCCAGCGAACGAGCGCCGCGCCCAGCGCGACCGCGCCCGCGGCGGCGAGCAGATACGGAAACAGCCACGCCAAACGGTTGAAACCTTGGTCGAGCGGCATGGCCAGCGCCTCCTGGCTGCCATGCTTGTCAATGTAGAACCGCAGCACCTCGTCGCGGGTCAGACCCTCGGCGACCAGCCCCTTGAGTTCTTCCCGGGTGGCCGCCGCCTCGCCACACGTGCACTCCGCGAGAATCTTCTTGCCGCAGCCGGCACTACCGCACATACACACGAGCGACCGGCGCAGATCGATCTCCAGATCGCTGGCCGGCACGTTGACTTCCTGCTGCGCGCCCTCAAGCCCCAGCGGCTGCGCGGCGACCGAGGTCGAACCGAGCGTCAGGACGGCGGCCAGCAGCGCCATCGAGGCCGTCGCCGTCCCCGCCGGCACCGTCGCCGCGGCATACGCGAAGGCACTCTCCGGCAGCAGCGCGAGGCCGGTGCCCAGCGCCAACACGGTGAANCCGAACCAGATCCAGTTCACCAGCGGATTGACCGTAATCTGAAAACTCCCGGCCTGATTGCCAACTTCATACCCAGCCAGCACGATATACAGATCCTCGGTCACCGTGTGCCGGATCCCCACCTCCGTCGTCGGCTCACTCTCGTGCTTGAAGAAATACCAGCGCGCCGGCGTCAAGCCTCCGACGTTGACGCCGTCCTCGAACACGGTCATGTGAGCCGTGATCATCTGCTTCTGNNCNTCGGTGTTNGTGCTGAGTCGNTCNTACNGNATGCTGTAGTGGCCGATNTCGTGTGTATCGCCTGGCCGCAGCAGCACCTGCGAGTCGAGCTTGTAGCCGGACCCGGCGAACCCCAGAAACATCAGGACGATGCCCACGTGGACGATCATGCCGCCATACCGTCGGCGTGACCGCTGGACCAGCCCCACAAGGGCGGTGAACACATCCGTGCCGGTCGCCTCCCGCCGTACGAACGCGCCGCGAATGAACTCCTGCCCGATCGTGCCCACCACGAACCCACACAGCGCGAAACAGACACCCGACACCCAGACTCGAAACCCCAACGCATAAAGCCCAGCCCCGGTCGCGAGCGCCACCGACACCGGCCACGTAAACTGATACACCAGATTCGAGCTGCTCGACCGGCGCCACGCCAGTAGGGGACCGATGCCGGTCAGCGTCAAGAGGATGAGGCCGATCGGCATCATCCACTTCGTGAAGAACGGCGGCCCGACTGTGAGCCGCGCCCCCGTCACCGCTTCACTCAACGTGGGGAACATTGTCGCGAAGAGCACGAAAACGGCCGAGAACAGCAACACCCAGTTGTTGACCAGGAAGGCGGCCTCACGCGAGACCCATGATTCCAGCTCGTTACGTGCCCGCAACAGCGGCAGCCTGTAGATCACGAGACCGAAGCTGAAGACGAGCAGCACCACCATGAACACGGTAAACATGATGGCCAGCGCCGTGTCCTGCCCGAACGCGTGAACCGACTGCACGATGCCGGACCGGGTCATGAACGTGCCGAAGATCGTGAGAAAGAACGTGAGAATCACCAGCGTCATGTTCCAGACACGGAGCATGCTGCGTCGTTCCTGGACCATCACGGAGTGCAGAAAGGCGGTGGCGGTGAACCAGGGCAGCAGCGCGGCGTTCTCGACCGGGTCCCAGCCCCAGTACCCTCCCCAACCCAGCTCCTCGTAGGCCCAGATCATCCCCAGGGTGAGCCCGAGCGACAGAAACAGCCAGGCCATCATCGTCCACCGGCGCACCGCGCGCAGCCACGAGTCGTCCACGTGGCCGGTGATCAGCGCCGCCATGGCGAACGCGAATGGCACCGTCATCCCCACGAAGCCGATATAGAGCGACGGCGGATGAATCGCCATGTAGAAGTTCTGAAGCAACGGATTGAGGCCCCGCCCGTCGANNGGCGTTTGCGTCAGGTAAGTCGCGAACGGGTTCTTGTGCACGATCATGACGAACAGAAAGAACATCTGCACGACGGAGATGACCGCGACCACGTACGGAATCAACTCACGGTGCCGTTCTCGGTTCGTATAGACGGCGCAGGTGCCAAAAATCGACAGCAGCGTCACCCAGAACATGATCGAGCCGTCCAGGCCGCCCCAGTACGCGGTGATCTTATAGAACAGCGGCTGAGCCGAGTCCGAGACCATGTCGACGTATCGGATCGAATAGTCGCCAATAATGAAGGCGTGGGTGATGACGGCCGTCGCCAGTAACATCAGCGCCATCACGAGGTAGAACGCCCCAATGCCGCTCTCGACCAGCCGAGGCGCACGACGGCGAGCCCCGGCTACGCAGACCGCGGCCGCGTAGCTACAGACGACAAAGGCCGCCAACAGTGTGAAATAGCCCAGAGATGCCATCGTGTTCGACCTCGANTTGTCCTGNNCCCATGGGCAGGGATCGGCTCGCGACCACCGCCACCCCAGTGCGACGTGGTGAGGCTACTCGCTAGTTTGACGCCGCCAGGTCGGAGCCCAGGGAGGGCTTCGCCTCATACTTCGACGGACACTTCGCCATCACTCCATTGGGAGCCACGGTGAACCCCCCGTGCGGGTCGAGTTCGCCGGAGATGACCACTTCCGAGCCGTCTTGAAAAGTGTCGGGAACGATGCCGGTGTAGGCCGCGTTGATGACCTCGCCGTTGTTCTCGACCTGAAAGACGTAGTCCAGCGACTCTGGCTTGCGGAACCGAGACCCCTCGACGACGTAGCCGTGAATCTGCAGCTTCTTGCCGTACCACGCCTCCGGTTCGGCCATCACCTCGTCGACGTGCATGTAGTACTNGGCGCCCTCGGCCATGGTGCTCCAGAGCAACCCGCCCAGGGCGGTGATCAGGACCAGGGTCGTGATGAGNAGTTTCACGGTCTTGGCTGGCATAAGTGGTAGTAACCCCTAATGTTGGTGTCGACTACAGGTCTTCGACGACTCAAGGATATCGCTCATGGACCAGTCTGGTCAATCCGGTCCAGGCCCCCGCTTCACGGCCACATCTACTCATACCCGACTGACCCAGTGGGGTGGAGCGTCCCCAGCAACCGGTCGACCACTTCGATTGGCAACCCGACCACATTACTGTAGGACCCGTCGATACGCGTGACGAAGCGCGACGCACGCCCCTGAATGGCATAGGCCCCAGCCTTGCCGTCAGGCTCGCCACTGCCGACGTACCAGGTGATCTCGGCGGCTGACAACACCCGNAAATCAACCTGAGTCCGTGCGACCTCGCGGCATCCCCNCCCGACCGCGTGCAGCGCCACACCGGTCAACACGTCGTGGCGACGCCCTGACAACCGTCGGAGCATGGTGCCCGCATCCGCATCATCAGACGGCTTACCCAGGGCGACCCCGTCGATCACGACGATGGTATCGGCCCCGAGCACGATCGCGCCGGGCACGCGCCGCCCGACCANGGTGGCCTTTTCCNNCGCCAAGCGGGCAACATACGCTGACGGCGGTTCTCCGTCGTGCCGCCGCTCGTCGATGTCGGCGGGCGCCACCTCGAACCCGTATCCGGCCGCCCGCAGCAGGTCGGCACGNCGTGGGGATCGGGACGCCAGAACCAGTCGCACGGGCCGGATGATACATTAGACTCCGTCAGCAACGAGCTCACGCTACCATGATCGCCGCCCACGAGTGTGTGACCTCCGCGTTGCGGACGTTGCTTCGAGACCAACCGCTTTCGACGGGCAAGGTGACGCTGGCGTGGAACGTCGCCGTNGGGCGTGCCATGGCACGCGTCACCAACGTCTCCCTCTCGTCTGACGGCACCCTGGCCGTCCGAGCTGCGGACCGACACTGGGCCAGAGAAATNCATCGCTCAACCGGGTTGATCACGTCGCGAGTCAACCGGTTGCTCGGAGACAACGCGGTGAGCCACATCGAGGTCACGATCCATACGTCCCGCTGAGGGCGGTCCACACCGTCGGCGTGCATGCCGGCACAACCGTTATCTGGAGAACGCCGCATGCGAGGGTCCGTCATTGTCAGCGCCGTCCGGCTTCCAACCGGCAAATTTCTCGGCACCCTGAAGAGTCTGCCAGCGCCTGAGCTCGGCGCGAAAGTGGTCCGCGAGGCGGTTGCCCGNGCCGGCATCGAACCAGAGCTGGTGGACGAATGCATCATGGGCAACGTGGTGTCGGCGGGTGCCGGACAGGCGCCGGCGCGACAAGCGGCGCTCAAGGGCGGCCTGGGGGACCACGTCGCCGCGCTGACCATCAACAAAGTCTGCGGGTCCGGTCTGAAGTCGGTGATGCTCGNCTCACAAGGCATCGCGACCGGCGACATCGACATCGCGGTCGCCGGGGGTATGGAATCGATGAGCAACTGCCCCCATATGCTGCTGCACGCCCGTGACGGGCTGCGGATGGGGAGCGCCGAGATGGTCGATTCGATGATTCACGATGGGCTCTGGTGCTCGATGGAAAATTGGAGCATGGGGTTGGCGTGCGAAGCCGTGGCTGAACGCTACGGTGTGTCGCGTAAGGACCAAGATGCATTCGCGGCGGCCAGCCACCACAAGGCCGCCCGGGCCACCCGCAACGGCGCGTTCACGGAGGAGCTCTTGCCAGTCGAGATACCGCAACGCAAGGGCGACCCGATCCGGTTTGAGCATGACGAGGGGGTACGCCCCGACACGAGCGCCGAGGCGCTCTCCAGACTGCGGCCGGCGTTCAAGACGGACGGGGGCAGCGTGACCGCCGGCAACTCGCCGGGCGTCAACGACGGGGCCGCGGCCCTCGTCGTCATGGCGGCCGAGAAAGCGCGCGAGTTGGGCGTCGCGCCGATGGCGCGCATCGTGGGTCAGGCGGTCAGCGGCGTGTCACCCAAGTGGATCCTCATGGCTCCGGTCCAGGCGGTTCAGAAACTGCTCACAAAAGTCGGCTGGTCGCTCGACGATGTCGACCTGATCGAATTGAACGAGGCGTTCTCGGCGCAGGCGCTCGCGGTCATCCGCGAGCTCGGCGTCGACCCCGAGCGGGTCAACGTGAATGGCGGTGCGGTCGCGATGGGCCACCCCATCGGCGCCAGCGGAGCCCGTATTCTCACGACACTGCTCTACGCCATGCACGCGCGGGACGCAAAGCGCGGCATCGCGACGCTGTGTCTCGGNGGCGGAAACGGCGTGGCCNTGGCGGTGGAACGGGACTAACCTTCAGTCTTCCATTTTCCGGAAGGNGATTCCACTGGCCTGCTTGGCTGNTATTCAGACGGGGCTACGCCCCCAACCCCACGCGGCCACTCCGCGGGGACCCCGAGGACCCTGACCAAGGCAGGTGTGTCATCTCTGGGTGTCGCGCTGCCCGCCCCGCCAGACGCGAGGAGCACGCATACCGGGAGTATGCAAGCGACGAGCAACGCCGCGGGGCGGCCGTGCATCGACAGCCAGAATGGCGCACCTGCCTGGGTCCGGGTCCTCAGCCCCACTCCGTAGCCGCGGGGCGCGCATTGTCGCGCGCCTGGGCTGCGTCTCCCGGGGCGCCGCTAGTCTTCTATCTTCCAGAACGCGATCCCGCCGGCCTGCTTGCCGATATCGACGGCGGCCACCCGGTCGCCCGTCGCTACGTGGTAGACCTCTACGGTGCCGGCGTCCGCGCCCACACCTTCGACGGTGACGAACGCATACTCGCCGTCTGGCGTGATGGTGACGCCGTGGGGAATCGTGCGACTCGTGGTAGTGCGCGCCGTTTCTTCCCCGCTCTGTAGATCCCAGAAGCCAACGGCGTCGCCCGCCTTGTAGGTGGCGACCAGCTTCGTCCCGTCCGGGGTCACGTCGAGGTTGTAGGGCCCGGCCCCGGTCTCGAAGGTACGACGCACCGTCCACGCGCTGAGATCGACTTCGAAGATCTTGGCCACGTTGTTGCCAGTCACGTAGACCAGGCCGTCAGCGGTGGGCCTGGTANCCCAGGTCGGCATGACCCCCTCGCCCAGCGACAACCTGCGGGTGAGCCGGAAGGAGAATGCGTTCAGCTCGACCAGCTCGAAGTCCATCATATTGACGGAGTAGAAGGATGACCCGTCCGCGCTCAGGCGCCCCCCGTGCGGGCGGATGCCGGTCGCGACCCGGGCGACCTCGACCATCGTGTCGACCTCGACCACCGAGATACTGCTGGGCTCGAGCGGACCGTGCAGATTGAAGTTCACGGCGTAAAGCAGTCCGGTGGACGGCGATACGTCGAGGGTCGCCGGGAACAACCCGAGGCGGACATCGGCCACCCATGCGTTCGTCTCCGTCTCGTACTTGTGCACGCTGCCATAGGGAAACCCGTGCGCGATCGACACATACCAGTGCCGCCCGTCCGGGTCGACGGTCAGGCCGTGCGGTCCTTCGACCTCGGCCGGAAAGCTGCCCACCGCAACGGTGTCCACCACCTCGGCGCCGTTGGGCCCGTAGCGGACGATGGCGACCTCGTCGTCCGATTCGGCCGCGGCATAGACGTAGTAGGTACGAACAGGGGGATCGGGGGCTTCGGAGACCGTGGCCGAAGCGACGGTGCCTGCGAGCGCCACCACGAACGTGAGACCGATGGCGACGCGCGGCCACGGCGCGTCTGAAGACCCGGAGCTACGTCGGTGGGACGTGCGGCTAGCGCTGATGAGAGCGAATGGAAGGCCCGGCACCATCGTATCGGTGAGTAGCGCTACTGGGGTTCGCCGATGATGCGACTGGGGCCGGAGCGCCGATTGAGTTTCACGGCCCACAAGCCGGTGTTCCAGTCGGTGAAGAAGACGTGTCCCTTGTAGGGTTGCGGTCCCCACACGAACGGCGCGTTGGCGATGAACCCCTCCGGGTCNCCGGGCACGAACATCGCGATCTCGCGACCCTGCTTGTACAGGTCGCCCATCAGCTCGCCGGAGACATCGACGACCCTGAGGCCGCCGTTGTAGAAGGCGACATACATGATGTCGTCCTCGACCCACAGGTTGTGCGAGCCCGCCTCCGGCACCTGATAGCGTCCCACCTCGCGGGGATCGTCCCAATTGCTCCAGTCGATGACGTGGACCCAGCCCGTCGCCCGCGACGGCGTGCCGCCGGCCTGCGAGCTGAGACCACCGTAGGGGAACGCCTCGTCACCGGCGAACAGATAGAACGTGCCGGTGGACTGACTCCGATACGGAAACGCCGCATGGTTCCAGCCGCTGGGATAGGAATAGCGCCCCAGCTCGACCGGCTCCTCNGGCGTGCCGCCACGTCCCCCGCCACCGACGTCGACGGCCACGACACCGTCGGTCCAGTTCGACGAGAACGCCACGCCATCGCTGACCCACACGTCGTGCACGCTGTGTCCAGGGGTCCCGAGCTCAAAGCGACCCACCCGCTGCGGATCGGTCGGGTCCTTGATGCTGATGACGTCGTAGCGGCGGCCTGCACTCAGCGCGAACACATGGTCCTCCGAGATGAACACGTTNTGCACGCCACCCGTCAGTTGGTCGGTAAACTCGGCCAGCACCGGCACTCCTTCGCGCGGGTTGCCGACACCCAGCACGACGATCCCGTTCTTGCGGTCGGACGCACCCTCACGGCTGATCACCGCAATGTCACCATCTTCCGAGACCTTGACGTCATTGATCGTCCGGGCGTCGACCTGCACTTCGTGCAACTTCTCGATGTTGGTCGGGTCGGTCACGTCCCAAANAAAGGAATGGCCGTCGGCGCCCCAGGTGCCGGTGATGGCGTAGTCGCGCCCGTCAGTGCCCTCCCAGATCCACAGGTCCGAGGAATGGCGGTCGAGCACCTTCCCACGTCCCACCACCTCGACGTCGCGACCGACGTCGCGAGGCTCNATCGANACGGTGCGAGCGGCCGAGTGGCGACCGGTGGAAGCCACCACGGTGTAGGTGCCGGACCGCTCCGCGACAANCCGTCCATCGTCGGTGACCTGCGCCGCCGCGCCGGCCGCGATGATGGTGGGCGAGGTCTGCCCACCGACCCCGAACTGCACGGGCACACCACGCACGGCGAGCCCGCGAGCATCCTTGGCGCTCGCGGTGAACCGCACGACATCACCAGTCCGGGCGTGCTCCACGCTCGCCCGCAGGTCGAGAGACGACACTGGATTGGGCTCGACCTCGATCGACAGCACCTCGCTGACATCCTCCGCCGCCGCCACAATCTCGAACGTACCGGCCCGCTCCAGAGACAGGAATCCGAACGGATCGACCGAGACGGCCGGAGACCCGGCCGTCGAGAAGGTGACCGGCACATCCGTTCGTGTGTCGCCAATCGAATCGACCACCTCGACCACGAGCTGTGGCCGGGTGCCGACGTAGAATTTGGGGGGCACTTGCGTAAAGGTCACCCGCTCGACCGGCGGTTGGGACACTGACACCGCGACCTCGGTCTCTGCCCGTGCCTCGGGGCGACGACGCTCATCGCCCGGGTCTTTGGGCACCAAGACGACGAGCGTGAACTCCCCTGGGCGATGGGCCTCGACCTCGCCATCAGCCGTCACCCCGACGCTGCGGCGCGCTCTCGAGAAGTAGACGACTTCGGCATCGTCGACAATCTCACCGGCCGCATCCCGCACGGTGGCGACCAGGGTCGCTTTCTCGCCGACCCCGAGCGTCAGGCGGTCCGGGCTCACCTCAATGGACACTCCGGCGTCCGGCTCGACCGGCTCTTGCCCGGCGGCCCCAACCCCCACCGTGAGACACATCGCAACGCCAAGAACCCGCAGGCTCGTGGACCGTACCAGACGGATGCAAGGTGGATTCCGGAGCGCGGCGCCAAGCTGACCAGGCGCGACACGGGAGCATACGGACAGTGTTCGACCGAGGGGCAACGCCGCCGGGCGGGATGCCCCGCCCGGAAGGTGCGTTACATCTGTCTGATACCGTCCACTAACTCGCATCTCGTCATTGTAACGCCGACCTGCACCGTGATCGGTACCGCCAGGGTCATCGACCAACCTGCTGGCGGTCCACGGCGACCGTGGTTCCAACCACGTTCCGCAAGCGCACAGTCGGCCAGCGCGACGCATGACGACGCCCGCAACCGAAAGAGGGCAAGTTCTGCGCTAGTATCTGATGATGGAGTGCGCAATTTCGTAAATAGGCAGATCTTAGAAGCCACGTATACTTTACGTTAAGACGTTTATTAACAATTAGATACAAGTTATTTAAGAAACACTTTCGCTTGACATTCGCCTGTCTCGTCCCTAGAATACAGATCGAGGTCAGACACCGCCTTTTTCGAGTCAGCACCGACCGTGACGATCACCACGTGATACACCGAAAGACCGAGAGGAATCGCCAATGCCAGAGGACCGCAGCACCCGCGACCGCCAGAAAGCCATTGAGATGGCGGTGGGCCAAATTGAGAAGCAGTTCGGCAAGGGCTCCATCATGCGTCTCGGCCAGAACGCCGTGACCCCCATTGCGAATATCTCGACTGGGTCGATCAGTATCGACCACGCGCTGGGCATCGGTGGAGTGCCGCGGGGACGGGTCGTCGAGGTCTACGGTCCGGAAGCATCGGGTAAGACCACCCTGACGTTGCAGGTGATCGCGCAGGCGCAGCGTTCTGGCGGCACCGCCGCGTTCGTCGACGCTGAGCATGCGCTCGACCCGACATATGCCCGGAAGCTCGGGGTTGACCTCGACAATTTGCTCGTCTCACAGCCGGACAACGGCGAGCAGGCGCTCGAGATCGTCGAGGTGCTGGTGCGCTCGGGCGGCGCCGACGTCGTGGTGGTCGACTCGGTGGCGGCCNTGGTGCCCCGAGCGGAAATCGATGGCGAAATGGGTGACGCGCAGGTCGGTCTACAGGCTCGGTTGATGTCGCAGGCCCTCCGGAAGCTCACAGCGGTGGTCGCCAAGTCGTCGACCTGTCTCATCTTCATCAATCAGCTCAGAGAGAAGATCGGCGTCATGTTCGGCAGTCCGGAGACCACGACAGGTGGCCGGGCGCTCAAATTCTATTCGTCCGTCCGGATCGATATTCGTCGCATTGGTGCGATCAAGGACGGCGACCAGGTGACCGGCAACCGGACCCGCGTCAAGATAGTCAAGAACAAGCTTGCGCCACCGTTCCGGATCGCGGAATTCGACCTCATGTATGGCGAGGGTGTATCTCGCGAGGGCGATCTGCTTGACCTGGCGGTCGAACGACGCATGGTCGAGAAAAGCGGCACCTGGTTCTCCTATGGCGGCGAACGATTGGGACAAGGTCGCGAAAAGGTCAAACTGTTTCTGAAACAGAACCCGGAGATCTTCGACGCCATCGACACCCGGGTTCGCAAAGAGCTCGGGCTGACCGCCGAGCCCGCAGAGGAGCCAGCTCCCGAAGCGGTGTCCGCCTAGCCGCCCCACTGACGCGGTCTTCGTCAACCGGCGTCGCGCGTTCTACCGCGGCGCCGGTTTTTTCTTGTACTTTTTGTCCAAGTTCGGTACTGTGCGACGCAGCCGCCGCGGACTTGTACTTGCCACGCATTTCCGGATATGGTGAGGCCGCACCGTGACGTGCACGTCGACTTGTACTCTGCGCCAAGTTCCGGTACCCTGACATCCATACCATGGGCTCCGTCGTCGATCGACTCAACGAAATGCCCCCGCTGCCGCGTCGCGCGCCCACACCGCGACGCACCAGTCGGTATGTCTTGTCGTTGGTCACCATCCTGCTCGTCGCCAACGCCATCGTCGGTGAGCGCGGGTTGGTCGCGCTGTTTCGCGCCAACCAAGAGCATGCCAGACAGCAGCAGGTGATCGACGCACTGCGGGAGGAAAACGGACGCCTCCATCGCTACGCGCGGGCGCTATCGGCCGAACCTCGTATCATCGAAGACGTCGCCCGTCGCGAGTTGGGCATGATCAAACTGGGCGAACAGCTGTTCATNATCAGAAACACCGAGGCGCNCCCGCCGCCCGATCCACCCCGCNTAGACCCTGACACGGCCCTACCCACCCGGTNGCCCTAGCGACCGGCCAGGGACCGCCGNCGAGATCCGGCGCCCATGTTCCCAACCGGTTCTGACCATTCTGAAGTAGGCGTCTTGATACAGGACACCTTTGAGGACAGACGTGGAGCTTGACGGGTCCGGACCATCGAGATCCTCGGCGTCTGCCAGCCGGCTATCCGATGCCTGACCAACCTGGGGTCGGAGGAAGCGGCACAGGTCCTCGTCACGGCGCTCAAATTCCCCAGGGGAGCCGACCACCCCGTGGCCTGCGCGCAGGCGCTGCGACAGTTCGCCGACCCGGAGCCACGTATCCGCGAAGTGCCCCGGGGCGACCGACGGCCGACGCGCCGCCGCCTGAAGCCGCTACTCCAGGACATCTCGCACAGCGTGCGCCGACTCGAGCACGCCCCAGCCGGTCAGGTCGGCCAAGAGGTTCGCTTGGAGCGGGGTCAGGCGGGTGAGTGAGCCCGGATTCTGGCCGACCGTACGATAGTGCGGAAACCGCGCCACCAGACTGTCGGCCTCGTCGGCGGCCAGCAGCTGCCTAACCGCCGTCGGCAACCGGGCTTCCCAGTCTCGGGCGAGACCGTTGTAGACCCAGCAGACAGACACGTCCCACCCCCCCTCGATCCCCCACCAACGGTTCGTCAGCACCGGCAGCCGGGCCGAGGCCACCAGCGGCCGTCCCGCACTCTTGGCCCGTTGCCAAGCGTCGACGAGCTCCCGATACGCGGACCGGGGAAAGACGTGGTTATGCGGCCAACGGGCGCTGGGCTGACCAAACAGTGGGGGCAACGCGGGATCGATCTCCCCGGGCTCCGGCCAGACGGCGTGGTCGTAGTCAAGGCCCAGCGGCCAGATCGAATTGAGGAACATGACGATGGCCGGTATGCGTCGGCGCAGCATCCCCAGCACCGCATGGGTGTCGACGTCGCCGCCGTCGGTAAATAGGTCGTTCACCGTGTGTGGCCCAGACGCGGCCGCCGGTGTCGTCCGGTACCGGGCGTGGGGATATCCCGAGACGTCGCGGTCCGGCGTCGTGAGGGCACTGCTCGAGCCCAACAGGTCGGCCAGCGTGAACGGCGACGCGGCGGAGACCATCTCAACTCGCCCGTCAGCGACGTCGGCACGGCCCGACGGCTCGCCATTGATACCGCGTGGCTCGACATAGGCGCCGCCCACGGTTCGGGTGGCGCCGGTCGGGTCGACCAGCTCGCGTCGTCCCGGCGCGCCGACATACAACGGGGTGTACTCGAATGGAAGATGGTGCTGCCCGGGAGACCGCGCCTCGGGCCAGTTCAGCGTAGCGTGCACCACCGGGAAGGGCCGGGCGGTGACCGGGCGGTGACACGCGGCGGTCTCGAACTCCCCCACCAGGGTCGGGCCCAGCGACCCCATCGCCGGTCCGAACGTAACGGGATGGGCGGCGTCATACAGCCCGTGCGGCTTCAGAAAGGTCTCGCCGACCGCGCGACACCAGACTTGGTCCGGCGGCACGGTCGGGTCGGCGGCGAGCGCGGCGAGCCGGTCTCCGAAGCGGCTGATAACCGGCGCCAGCAGAGAGCGCGGGTCGACATGGCCGAGATGGTCAAGCGTCAGCTGATTGGGAAGCGTGACCGCACCTAACCGCACCGCCCTGTCCGACGCGAAGGCAAAAGGTACCGTGGCCCAGGCGCTACCGGACACCGACGAGACGTACCCGACGCGGTCCAGGACACCGAGTGCCGCCAGTCCTCGGAGCTGCCCGACCGTGGCCGCCATCGACCGCGTGCCACCGCCGGAGAAGCAAACGGCCGTGGGCGACACAGGCGCGCGCAGCACGCCGTCGCGTTGTTCGGGCGCGCAGCCGGAGTCGTCATCCGTCCAGACGCGAGCGCGCACGACGGACGGCAAGGACATGGGTCTTTGGACGGGGCCGATCTGTACGGGTGACCGGGCCGGGTGGAGGGCTGGGCTCAGGGGCGGGTCTGAAGACCCGCGGCTACGTACCGACCGGTCCGCAACGCGACACGACGCGGGACCCTCACCGCGGATGGTTACAGGGCACTAGGGCGACGGATACTCCATGGTGAACGGATCGGGCAGCGGGATCCGCGACACTCCGCCCGGGCTCAGTGCCTCAAGCGAAAACTCCGGCCGCTCGGGGTCTCCGGCGAGAATCGCCTCGAGGTTGCCCACCGCAAAGATCACCAGCTTGTCCGGGTCCAGATACCGATTGGCCACATCGAGTACGTCTTCGGCCGTCACCGAGGCGATATTGTCTCGATAGGCGGCCAGGTAGGCCGGGTCGCGCCCCGTGTACTCGTCGTTCGCGAACAACCCAGCCGTCGACGCCGCGGAGGAGAAATTCCGAGAGAAGGTCTCCACAAAGTAGGCGATCGAATTGCTCAGTTCCACGTCGTCCACCAATGCCGTGCGCATCCGCGCGATCTCTTCGAGCACGATGGCCGTAGCTCTCGCCACGGTCTCACTGCGCGACTGGAACCCGGCCTGGAATATTCCGGGATAGTAGACGCCCGCGGCAAAACTGGAACTGGCGCTGTAGGCCAGCCCCTCGTCAGAACGGACCCGGGTTAGTAGCCGCGCGCTGAAGCCGCCGCCGCCCAGGATGTCGTTCATGACCAGCAATTTGTAGCGTTCCGGGTTCTCGCGGGTCGTTCCAAGATGCCCGAGGGCGACGCGCCCCTGATTGACGTCCGGTTTGTCGACCAGATACAGACCGGGTTCCGGCGTGAAGCCTGGCGATGGCACCGGCGGTACCGAGTCTACCCCAGTGTCCCAGCCGTCCAGTCGTCGCTCAAGGTCGGCGAGTATCGCGGTCGTGTCGACGTCGCCCGACACCGTGAAGATGAAGTTGCCCGGATGAAAGTAGCGACGGTGAAACGCAATCAGGTCATCCCGCGTGATCGCCTCAACGGAGGCGCGGGTGCGAGGCGTCGTCGAAAAGTGTGAGGTCCCTCGCATCAGTCGGCTGAACTCGCGGCCTTCGATACTCCGGGTGGCATCGTTGCGTCGCTCCATCCCCTGAATGGATTGGCTCTTGGCCAGCGCCAGCCGACCTTCATCAAAGCCGGGGTTCCGCAACATGTCGAAGAACAGGTCCAGACAGACCTCGAGATCCTTGGTGAGACAGCCCAGGTTCGCCCCGCCGCTGGTCCCTCCGATGGAACTGCCGATCTGGGCCGCGAGAAACGCGGCTTGCTCGTCGAACTCAGTCGCGCCGATCGTGGCCGTTCCACCGGCACGCATCTGGCTACCGGTGAGCCCGGCCAGCCCGATCTTGTCCGCCGGGTCGAGATAGCTGCCCGTCCGCACCAGCACGGAGACGGACGCGAGCGGCAGTTCGTGATCCTCGACGACGAACACCACGACGCCGTTCGACAACTCATGCCGATGATCGACTGACTGAGGAGGCGTGAAGTCCAGAAGCTCGTAGGTGAGGTCCGTCGGGTGCGACGGAATCTGCGCCGCCGCCGGTACCGGTAGCGCCAGCAGCCATCCAACCCCAAGGGTCGCTGCCCCGTGGGTCCATCTATCACGGCCCATCATCGTGCCCCCCCGTCAGCGGCAAGCTTCTCCTGCACGATCTCGCGCAGGGTCGCAATCATGTCCTGGTTCTCCTCGGGCGCCTGTCCGCTCATCTGCTCGATTTGCGCCGCCAGCTGTCCGAGCTGCTCCGGGGTCGCTTGTTCGACCATCGCCATGATCTGCGTCACCTGCTGCCGCTCCTGGTCATCCAACCCGGCTAATCTGGGGTCTGGCGGCTCGTCCGATTCCTCCCGATAGTAGACAGCCACGGCCCGGTTCTCAGGCTCGAAGTAGGTGTTGGCGACCCGCATGATGTCGTCGACGGTCACCGCGTCATACAGCGCCTGGTCGCTGTTGATGGTCTCCCACCCACGCCACGCTTCGCGTACCAGCAATTGGTTCATCAGTCCGTAATTGGACCGCAGTCCGCGGAAATTGGCCGCGGCGTTCTGATTCTTCACTTTCTGCAGTTCGCGCTCCGGTACGGGGTCGGTCTTGAGCCGATCGATCTCGGCGTAGAGCGCTTGCTCCACCTCTTCGGGCGTCCGCCCGTCTTTCGCGGTGCCGCCCAGCGAGAACATTCCCTCGAACTTCATGCCGGACTGACCACCCGACGCTCCGGTCGCGACCTGCTGCTCCTCCACCAGCGCGCGATAGAGACGTCCCGTCCGTCCATTGAGCAGCTGACCCAACATCACCAGCGGCGGCTCATCCACGTGTCCGTCGGGTACAGAGTGATACCGGATGGACACCTGCGGATTCGTCTCGGCGTAGGCGGTCATCCGCTTCTCGCCCAACTGCGGCACTTCGCGAGTGCGTGGCTGTGGAGACAATTGATCGCTTCGGCTCAGGCGGCCAAAGTAGCGCTCGGCCAACTCCCTGGCCTCGGCCGGGTCGAAGTCACCCACCAACGCCGCCGTCAGATTATTCGGGGCGTAGTAGAGCCCAAAGAAAGAGAGTGCCTCCTCGCGCGTGATCCCCTCCAGGTCACTCGGCCATCCGACCACCGGCCAGCCGTAGGGCGACGACTGCCAGAACAGCGAGTCGAACTGCTCCTGGAACTTGCCGGTCGGCGTGCTGTCGGTGCGCAGGCGACGCTCTTCGTGCACGACCTCACGCTCCGAGTAGAACTCGCGGAACACGGGATTCAGCAACCGGTCCGACTCCATCCAGAACCACAGCTCGAGCTTGTTGGCGGGCACATTCACGAAGTAGATCGTGTAGTCGTAGCTGGTGCCGGCGTTCATGCCAGACGCGCCCTGTCCCGAGTAGAGCCGACTGAAGTCTTCTTTGATGATCAGCTCGCTCTGCTCCTCCAACAGGACATCGAACCGTTCTATCAGCGACTGGTGCTCCGGTGTCCGGAGAGAGGGGTCCGCGGGGTCCTCGATGCGCCCCAGACGGTGAGCCTCAAGCAACGCCGCCTCCTCGACCCGCATCTGTGCTTTCACCTGGTCGAGCTGCGCGATGAGCTGCAGGTCCTGCTCGATGTTGATCGTGCCGATGGTCGAGGTGCCCTTGAACATCATGTGTTCGAACAGATGGGCGACGCCGGTGATACCCGGTCGCTCGTAGACCGAGCCGACCTTGGCCACCCATCCGGCCGACACATTGGGGTCGCCGGGGCGCGGCAACAGCAACACGGTCATGCCGTTGTCCAGCATCACCTCCTCGACATCCACCTGCTGCGCCCCCGCAGGCGTGGTCCCCAGCAGCCACGACGCGCACACCAGCGCGCTGAATCGTTTCATCATCGGCATTGCCATCGGTCTCGGTATCGTGTTCTTAACGGCACGGTCCAGTCGCCCGCCGCGCCGGCGTGCAGACTATCCTCGCAGTGTGGCACAGCGGCGGCGTGTGTACCAAGGGGCGGCAGGCTACAATGTAGGCTGCAGACCGGCACCACGCCATCTCGTCACCTTCAGCCCGCCAGGTCGTTGACCACCCTGTCGCCCGACCCAACTGTGTGCACCGCCGTCGCGAGGGAGCCGTCTCTGCCCGTCTGGATCCGGGCGTGTGATGTCGTCACCGTCATCCTGACCGTGATCGTCCTGCACGTCAGTGTGTTCGGGCCGCTACGCGTGGGGCCCCTCTCGATCGGTGAGCCGTGGCGCGCGCTGATCGCGCTCCTGGCGGTCGCCGGTTTGCGGCACTACCGGGTGCGGACACCAGCGCTCCACCGTCGTCTGTGGTCCGGGGTGCGGACCGGATGGCGTGGCGACGCGTTTCAGGCTGTCTGGCCGATCGTCGTGGTCACGCGATTGTCGGTCCTGCTGGTGGGCTACCTGGCGGTCGTGTCGGTTGGATTCCCCGAAGGTGCCCCGCCCATCAGGGTATCGGACAACGAGGCGGTCAACCTCCCGCTACGCTGGGACACCGGTTGGTATCTCAATATCGCAATGGAGGGCTATCGCTGGAATCCTGACCATCAAGGACAACAGAATATCGCGTTCTTTCCCGGCTACCCGCTGGTCACTGAAGGCGTCGCGACGCTGCTCGGAGCCCAAGGGGTGTTCAGACCGCCCCTCGACCGCCCGCAGCGGGTGGCCATGCGGCACCTGCAGCAATTGTTTCTGGGCTCGGCCCTGCTGGTGTCGATCCTCTCGTTTGCCTGGGGTCTGCTCTGGCTCTATCGGCTTGCTCGAGAACATCTCGATGAAGCGGCGACCCGAGCGACCCTGCTTCTGCTGGCCGCCTACCCGTTCGCGGTGTTCTTCAGTGCGGCCTACACCGAGTCGCTGATGCTGTTGGCGGTCGTTGCGTCGTTTTACCAATACCGGCACGAGAAGTGGATCCCGGCGGCGGCGTGGGGTCTGCTGGCCGGGCTGTGCCGCCCCAACGGGTTCCTCCTGGCCGGTCCTCTGGCGGTTGTGGGCCTGAAGCAGCTACTCGCACGGCGCGCGTCTGGCCAATCGACCGACTCGCTGAGGCGTCATACGCTGGTCGCCATCGGTGTGGCCTCGATGCCGGTCATCGGGACCCTCCTGTATTCGGGATTCATCTACACCCTGACCGGCGACCCGATTGCCTGGCGGGAGGCGCACACCGCCTGGGGCCGAAGCTATACCGGGTTCCCCACCTTGCTCGTCCCGTTAGAATCAATCGCCGAACGGGGCGTCGTCGAGTACACGTCGGCCCAACCGGTCGAAAGTCTCAACGCGATGGGCGCCATCTTGGCCTGCGCACTGATCTGGCCGATCACCCGCCGCCTCGGTCCGGAGTACGGCCTGTTCATGGTCCTGAACGTCGGTCCGCCGTTGTTGTTCGGCGGCTTACTCTCGATGGGACGCGTGACCAGCTTGCTGTTTCCCATGTTCATGTATCTGGCGCTCGTGCTCGCCGACCGGCAACGCCAGACCCTCGTGTGCGGCTTCGCGGTCGTACAAGGGCTGGCCGCCGTGCTCTTCTTCACCTGGCACCGGTTCCTGTGATGCCCACTGCCGGTCGCCCCCATCCGACCCGGGCCCTAGTCATCCTCCCGACGCTGAACGAGGCGAAGAATCTCCCGCTGCTTGTGCCCCGGATCCTCGAACACGCGGGGTTCCGGATCATGATCGTCGACGACCGCTCGACTGACGGTACGGGCGACGTCGCTGACGCGCTCGCGGCCCAGTACCCAGGCCGGATCGAGGTCATGCACCGCACCGGTAAGCGCGGCCTGGGACTCTCCTATGCCGAAGCGTTCCCGAAGGCGGCGGCCGCCGAGGTCGACGTCATCTGCCAGATGGACGCCGACTTGTCGCACGACCCGCAATACCTGCCGGCGATGGCCGCGGCCGACTTCGACGTCGTCATCGGGTCTCGCTATGCCGAAGGAGCCGCGCTGGAGAATTTCCCCGGCTATCGCGCGGCACTCAGCCGCGGCGCCAACACCTACGTCCGCATCATCACCGGGCTGCGAGCGAGGGACTGCACCAGCGGCTACCGCTGCTGGCGCCGGTCAGCCGTGCGACAGATCCGCTGGGACCGGGTCGGCGCGGAAGGGTTCGCGTTCCTGGTCGAAACCCTCTGCGAAGCGGCTCAGGCCGGCTGCTCGATCGGTGAAACGCCGGTCCTGTTCGTCGGCCGGCAGCACGGCGCCTCGAAACTGACCGCCCGCGTGTTCCGCGAGTCGCTCATCGTTCCCTGGCGGGTGCTGATGCGCTTTCGGCGTCACCCACCACAGTCGGCGAAATGACGTCCGACCCCCGTTCCATCGGTTGCAACCATCGGTCGCGGTGCGGTATCGTGCTGTTCCGCTACGCGGTGGCGGCCCCGCCTGTTGGCGCTGCGTCCCTGGCGTGCCGAGGTAGCTCAGTCGGTAGAGCACACGACTGAAAATCGTGGTGTCGGCAGTTCGATTCTGCCCCTCGGCACCATTCTCTTTTTCCCAATAAAACCGGCAAAACTTGGCCGGGTCCCACCACCCAATCCTCTCTCCCAATATCCATTTGTTCCAATAATGTTCCAACGTTCGTGGAAAACTCCACGGACCACGGCCATCTGAGGCCACAGTCCAGCCACCCAGCACCACGCGTGCTGACAGTCAGTCGATAGTCTGGGTTCAGCGGGAACGAGAGCTTACGGGTCACGCGGATGCGCGGCGTCCCATTCGCGGGCGAGGCGTTCGGCTTCATTGAGACCTTCAGGAGTCATCCGACCTTCAGCTACGTCGCGACCTTGGACCGCCCTCTCTCGCGCCTCACTGGTCAATCGTGAGGCCGCAAGGTTGAACCACATGTGCGCCTGCACGTCGTCCTGCGGGATGCCTCGACCGTTGCCGTACATGAGCCCGAGGTTGTATTGCGCGCTGGCGTCTCCCTGGTCCGCCGCCAGCCGAAACCACCGCACCGCCTCGGCGTCGTCCTGCGGGAGCGCCCGGGTGTCGCCGTCCGCGTACATGAACCCGAGGGTGACCTGCGCAACGGCTATACCCTGACCCGCCGCCAGGCGGTACCAGCGCACCGCTTCGATGTCGTCCTGCGGGACGCCCGCGCCGGTCTCGTACATGAAGCCGAGGTGATGCTGCGCACTGGCGTAGCCCTGGTCCGCCGCGAGTCGATACCACCGCACCGCCTCGACATCGTCCTCCGGGACGCCGAAACCGTTTTCGTACATGACCCCGAGGTTGAATTGCGCGTTAGCGTCCCCCTGGTCCGCCGCCAGCCGAAAAAACCGCACCCCTTCGACGTAGGGCTGCGGGACGCCCGCGCCGGTCTCTTCCTCAGCACGCGCCCACAGCGCATCGATCGCCGGCGTTTGCGCCTGCACCGGCAGACAGAGTGCTAGCGCGGTCAGCAGAGCGAGGACGGCAACGAAGTGCGTCATGCGGGTCTCTCCACTCAAGACGATGTGATGTAGGACCCGATCCTACCGCTGCTGACGGGAACGCGCTACGGAAAGCAATGGACCGCCGGTGGTCTCGACGTGTGGCCATTTGTGGCCATTCTTCCGTCACGGGCCCTCATCGGTGACCACTCAGGAAACTTTCTGTCAATAAAGACAGGGTGTGACCACGTGTGACTCGCGTTTACGCAAGATTGAAAATCATGGTGTCGGCAGTTCGATTCTGCCCCTCGGAACCACTCTAAGACGCATCGTATGAAATGTTTATCAGGATTGCGCGCCAGCGTCCTAATTTCGGTATCGGCCCACTGCAACCGTTCTTGTAACCGCCGTGGACGTCTCCTTCGACGCGAACGCCGCCAACGGACTCGTGAATGTCGACCGAGCTTGGCGTCAAACTCAAGGCGGTTCCGCGCTGGCCGCACTGCTGTTCATCAGTGGGTTCTTCGTCGGGCAGTCCCACACGACCCCGCCGCACGCGGTATCCTTTACCTTGATACGCGTTGGTCGGTTCTCGTCGCGATTTTAAGGAGACACAGGCATGCACCGGACTCTCGTCGCTCTCGCTGTCGTCGCTGTGATGGGGAGCGCCGTGTCGCTCGTGGCCCAAAACCCACCCGGCTACATCGTGGCCACAGTGACGATCACCGATCAGGAAGCCTACGGGGCGTATAGGGCAGGAGTCGGCGCGGTCATCTCGGAACACGGAGGCGAACTCATCGCGGCCAGCTCGAACCCGACCGTCTTGGAGGGCGAGTGGGAGGCCACGACGACCGTCATCCTTCGCTTCGATTCCCCCGCGAAGGCGCTGGCCTGGTACAACTCTGACGCCTATCAGGAACTGGTCCGTATTCGCCAGACCGCGGCGAACTCAGACTTCGTCATGCTCGAGGGACGGCCGTAACGGACCTGCCGTAGAGCGCGAGGCATCCGTGCTACGAGCGGCTGAATCGTCTGCTCGACGGGGCAGGCGTCGACGCCTTTGACGAGGGACAGTGCGCGCCGTGCCGGCCGATCCGCTCGTGCCTCTGCGTGATCTGTAGATCCGGCGCTACCGGCCGCCCGCGGCCTCTTCCACTCGCGCACCAGCGAGAATGCCAGCCATGCCGATGTTGCCTTCGTGGCAGGCATACTCGAACAGTGGGTCGTCACTGTGCGACATCGGCACCATGGCCGTCCAGGGGCGAGTCCAGGTCGTGGGGTCGGTGACGGTGATCTCGTAGTGCAGACGGCCGGGTCCGGCGAGTGTGAACCGTTCGATCATGTGCAGGTTGTCGGCCGCCCCGTGATAGCCGGACTTGGGCGAGTAGTTCTTGGTCTCGACCACCAGCGCGTCGCCGTCCCAGTGCCCCCGCGAGTCGCCGTGCCAGAGCCGAATCGACTCGTTCGCGTGCGGCATGTCGCTGATCGGAATCACGCGCGCGTCGTGGATCATCTCGCCGAGCATCACGAGATGGTCCGGAGTCTGGAATATCTGATAATAGCTGTTGTAGCCCGCCCCGAGCCCTCCGACCCGCGGAATGCCGTAGGTGATGCAGCGCACCTGCCGCGTGCGGTCCTCCGGACCGTCGGCGGGATGCGCCTCCCGATAGACACGGGCCGCCTCGATACGGGCCTCGGCCTCGGGCGTCAGTGCGGGCACCTTCCCGTCCAGAGGGTCGGTAATCAGTGAGGTCCGGTTCTCGAACTCCCGGTCAACCATCCAGACCGAGCTGTAATTGCCGGTCCCGCCGTCCCGAGACACGTTCTTCTCGACATCCGCCAGTACGGCGTTGAACACGCCATCGGCGAACGCGGCATCATCCGCGCCGCCGAAGAGCCGTTCGGCGGATGCCCTAAGCTGCGCGACCTCCTCGTCGGAGAACACCGCCTTGCCAGCCAGCGAGTCGGGACGCTCGAGCGGTGTCGCCGCGTTGTTGGCCCAGACGCCATTCAGGTCAACACGCCCGTCGGCCGTGCGTGGTGGACTCCACTCCGCCGGCTGGGCATGGGCCAGCGACGCTGGCAGGAGGAGGGTAAGCGAGATGGCGGCGCAGCGCGTAATCCTGGCAATGGTCTGAACGTGATGCATCTGTGGTCCTGCCTCGTCTATAGGATGGCAACCGATTATAGCGACAATGGAGAGGGTGCGTCCCGCATGTTACCGTTGCGCATGCGCAACCGACATTGGGCCGCTCGTCTGGCGGGCACCGCCATGGCCGCGACGGTTCTGACCCTGGTGACGGTGCCGGCAACCGGTCAAACACCATCCCCCTCCGAGTTCGTCCCCGTCACGGACGCTATCCTCCAGAACCCCGCGGACGGAGACTGGCTGACATGGCGCCGCACGCTCGACAGCTGGGGCTACAGCCCGCTGGACCAGGTCACCCGAGAAAATGTGAACGACCTGCGGATGGTCTGGACGCGGGCGCTGGCGCCGGGGCGACAGGAAGGCACGCCGCTGGTCTATGGCGGCGTCTTGTATATGCCGCAGGCGAGCGACGTCATTCAGGCGATCGATGCCGTCACCGGTGACCTGCAGTGGGACCACCGTCGAGACCTCCCGGACGACGTCTACGATTTCGTGGGGGGCAACTCACGCAACAACCGGAACATCGCGATCTTCGACCGGTTCATTATCAATACTAGCGACGACAGCTATGTCTTCGGTCTCGATGTGGCGACAGGAGAAATCGCCTGGGAGACCCAAATTTTCGACTACCAGGTGACGCCGGTCGGGCACAGCTCGGGCCCCATCATCGCCGACGGCAAGGTGATCTCCGGACGCAGTTGCCGGCCGCAGGGTGGACCCGAGTCGTGCGTGATCATCGCGCATGACGCGCGCTCCGGAGCCGAGTTATGGCGCCGCCGGACCATCCCGGCCCCGGGAGAACCGGGCGACGAGACCTGGGGCGGGGTCCCCTACGAGCAACGGGTGCATGTCGGCGCTTGGATGCCGCCGAGCTACGACCCTGAACTGCGGTTGATCTACATCGGGACCTCGGTGACATCGCCCGCGCCAAAGTTCATGCTTGGCGGGGTCGACAACACGCACCTCTACCACAACTCCACCCTCGCCCTCGAGGTGGACACCGGCGAGATCCGCTGGTACTACCAACACCTGAACGACCATTGGGACCTCGACCATCCGTTCGAGCGTCTGTTGCTCGACACCGTCGTCGCGCCCAATCCGGACGCCGTGAGCTGGATCAATCCGCGGCTCCAGCCAGGCGAGATCCGAAAAGTGATGACCGGCATTCCCGGCAAGACCGGTGTCGTCTATACCTTGGACCGGGAGACGGGCGAGTTTCTGTGGGCCACACCCACCATCGCGCAGAACGTGATCAACGACATCGATGGCGCCACCGGAGCGGTGACCGTCAATGCGGAAGTGGTTTTCGGTGCCGAAGGACAGGAAGTGCTGGCGTGTCCCAATATGCACGGCGGCAAAGACTGGGAAGCTGGTGCCTACAGCCCGCTGACCCACACGATGTATTTTCCGCTTCGCAACATGTGTCAGCGTCTGCTGGCCACGACCTCGGCCGACGCGTCACACCGGATCTACGCATTGGCGGTCCGACACGAGCTGGCACCGGGCACCGAGCAACTCGGGGCGGTGCACGCCATCTCGGTCGACACCGGCGAGACCAGATGGCTGCACGAACAGCGGGCGGCCACGCTGTCGCTCGTGGCGACGGGCGGCGGGCTGGTCTTTGGCGGCGATGCCAACGGACGGTTCCGGGCCTTCGACCACGACACGGGTGCGGTGCTGTGGGAGATCAATCTCGGCTCGCCGGTGTCAGGCTTTCCCATCAGCTATGCGGTTGACGGACGCCAATATGTGGCCGTGAGCACCGGCGGCGCCGCCACCACCCCTAGCTTCTTGCAGCTAACGCCAGAGCTGCGCCCGAGCAACGGCAACAATCTGTTCGTGTTCGCCCTGCCTGACTAGATACTCGTGACCGACCCACCACGACACCCGTCTATCTCGAGCCTGTTCCTCGCCCGCCGTCGAGAGGGCATGGAGCGCCTGGTTCGCGACCACCGACCTGCCTGCACGATGATAGGGTGTGACGTTGACCCCGCCTGAGGGGCGCAACGAATCATGATCGGCTTTGCGGAAATACTCATCGTGGCGGTGGTCATAGGACTCATCTACGTGTCCCAGCGACGTGGCGGGCGGCCAGCATCATCCGGGCGAGAGCGCAACATCACCCCAGACGACCGGACGACGATCACGGTACCGCGACATCTGGTCACGCTCCTGGTATCCGTGGGTCTGGCCGTGGCGGCCGGGGTTGGAGCGCTCTGGATGGCCCAGCCACCGTGGGTCGGCGTGATCGCCGCGGGACTCGTGGCCGCCAGCGTTGCCACCGCCCTGGCCAGCCGGGGTCGATAATCCATCGCGCGGTGGCTCGGCGCGTGATGACGACCACCTCAGACGGTCGGTTCGAAATCGCTGATCTGTTGCCGGGCGACTACCGGCTGCGCGGGCTGGCCCCCGACCAGCGCCTCGCCCCCATCCCGGGTGACCTCGGCCTGCAGACCTGAGGGCCTCGCAGTCCGTCGACACGCACTACAGCGTGCGAAGGCGAACGTTCCGGAACTTCACCACGCCGGCGCCGTACTGGAGCGCGATCGGCCCACTCGCGAACTGCGAGTCTTCCACATCGACCACCTCCGTACCGTTGAGCGTCACCCTCAGGCGCTCTCCGCGGGCCGTAATCTCATAGGTGTTCCACTGACCGCCGGCGTTGATCACGCTCGTCGGACTGGCGATGTGTACGATGCCCCCGGTCCGGTAGGACTGGTCGGCCCGAGTGTCGTAGATGTTGACCTCGTAGGAGTTCCGGTCGGTCACGGTGGTCGGATCCGCGCACCGAATGAAGATACCGCTGTTAGCGGGCTCGTCCACCCAGAACTCGAGCGTGAGCTCGAAGTCACTGTAGGGCCGATCAGTGACGAGGAACCCGCTCCCCATATCGGCCTGGACCGCGCCATCCACGAGCTCCCAGTTCGCGTTCCCGATGGGATTCCAGCCGTCGAGCGACGTTCCGTTGAACAGTGTGACCCACGCTGCCCCTTGACCCGACACTTCGGCGGGTCGCAGACCGACGACACCGATGGCGATAAGCGAGAGCACGATCGGAAGTGAGCGCTTCATGTGAATCTCCTTGCGTGATGCGACACCAAGGGCGCCGCGTGGAGCTTAGCGTGCTTGCCTCCGGCCGCTACGGCTCTGACGTCCCGGCCAGTTCTTCCTTCCGCGCGCCGGTCAACAGGTTCAGCATCCCGTAGTTGCCCTCGTGGCAGGCATACTCGAACATCGCTGTCCCACGTTTCATCGGCTGCGCGGCCGTGAACGGACGCTCGAAGCTGGTCGGATCGCTGACGGTAAATTCATACAGCAGCGTCTCGTCGTCCAGCCGACCGAATCGTTCGGTCAGGTGCAGGGTGGCCCCGCTGCCGACGGCCGAGCGGACGCTGGGGCTGAAGCTCGCCGTCATCCCGGTGAAATTCGTTGTCTCCACGACGAGCGTGTCACCCTCCCAGTGTCCGCGCGAACTCCCATTCCACTGTCGTACGTGATCGGGCAACTGATCGCGTCCGTCGAGCGGCACGACACGTGCGTCGTGCACCATCTCGTTCAGAATGACGACGTGGTCGGCCGTCTGGAAAATCTGCAGGTTCTGGTTGTAGCCGCCGGGGACGACGGGCGGCCCCGTATTGAACCCGAGGAGACAGCGCTCGGCGAGTCCGCGATCCTCCGGGCCGTCGGAGGCAATACCCCCCACACGGAAACGAACTGGCCGTTGTGACACACCGTCCTCGGTCGCCTGACGCGTCACGTCCGGTAACGAGTCGGGCACGCGGCCATCGGGTGGATCGACGATCAGTGCGGTGCGTCCGCCGTCGACCACGCCGGCGCCCCGGTCGAACCAGTAGTTATTGTAGCCGCCCACGTTGCCCCCGACCGGCAGCGGCTCCGTCCGCACCTCGCTCGGCTCGTCGGCCTCGATCGCGCTCTGGCGGGCGTTTTGTTCAATTTCGGCGATTTCCTCGGGTGTCAATTGCGCCTGGTCCACGCGGTCCGACGGCCGCTGCAACGGCGTCAGAGTCCGGAAGTCCCAGACGCCCTGAAGATTCGGCTTTCCGTCGACCCGGGACGCGGTCTGCGCATCCGCCACGGCCGGCGCACCTGCGGCGACCGCGAACACGGTCGCCCACACGACGAGTCCTAGAGATCTCATTCCATACTCCTCTGGTAACGAACGCGATAGATTCTAGCAGCCTGGACGCGCCCGAGCGATCGATACAGTGCCTATCGACCAATATCGAGGGCCAGGATGTTCTTCCGATCACGCACATACAGCGTGCGGCCGACCAGTGTCGGGGGAGTCCAGGCGTTCTCCGTCAGCAGCGCATGGCGTGCCTGCACGTCGAGCCCGTCATCGGTGACCGAGGCCAAAGCCAGCTCGCCATCTTCGTCCACGAGGATGACCTTGTCGTCGGCATACACCAGATGGGCCCGAGCGAAGCTCCGATCGCGCCAGAGCTCCTCACCGGTGGAGGCATCCAACGCGGTGAGAAACGCGGGACCGAAATCGCCGCTGCTGCCCAGCACCATCCCGTCGACCCGGAGAGCGTTGGTGAAGTGTATGCGCATCCGATTGGTGGACCACGCCTCTTCCGGTGTCGTCCGACCGTCGATCACGCTGAGGGTCAGCATGCGGCTCCCGCTGCCATAGGCGGACGACATGAAGAGCCGCTCGTCGGCGCCCCACACCGGCATGCTGAGGTTGAGCCCCAGCTCATTCTCGTGCGGATGCCGCCACAGCACGCGCCCGTCGCCTGGGTCGAGTCCCACCAGTTCCTGCTGCCCCACCACCACCAGCTGGTCCCGTCCTTCGACCCGGATCAACAGGGGCGACCCCGGAGCGACGGCAAAGAACTCGCTTCGCCAGACGACGGCTCCGGAGGCTGGATTCAAAGCGACCACGCCAGCGCCACTGCCGCCAAGCGGCAAGATCACGGTGCCGTCGAAGGCCAGCGGACTCGAGGCGAACGCGTTGTACTCGGCCAGTTCGAATCGCTCGGACAGATTGACGGACCAGCGCACGAGGCCGGTCTCCGCCTCGAGCGCGTGCAGGGCGCCATCGATACCGACGGCGAACACACCGCCGTACGCCAACAAGGGGGTCGAGTACGGTCCGGGACCGGACGCATTCAACCAGATGTCGACGTAGCCGTTGTGTGCGAGGGGTGCCGGATACGCGTGTCGCCATCGGGTTGCCCCGGAGGCGGCGTCCAACCCGACGATGAGCTCCTCGTCCTGCGCCCGATACATCGTGACCAACAGATCGCCGTCGACGACAATCGACGAATACCCCTCGCCGAGCGACCGGGTCCACAGCATGGGTGGACCCTCGTCGGGCCAGGTCTCGGCGAGCGGCGCCGAGTCCACCTGGAAGTTACGAGTCGGACCGCCGAGCTGGTGCCATCCGGATGGTGGGTCCTGGGCGAGCAGAACCGTCGGGAGACCGAGAAGGCCTAGCAGAGCGGCGACGATGGGACGGTTCGGCATCGGGCTTCGGACTTCGGGGCGAGCGACTTCTGCTATCTTAGCAAAGCGTGGGCGGTCTGCCCGCGTCTCGAGGCGATACAGCAAGGAAGGAACCACTTGTGACCGACACCACATGTCGAACGATGTTGACGGCGGCGGCGGTGGCGGCCGCTCTGGTGCTGGCGCACGCGCCCGCTACTGCGCAGAGTGCGACGGGGCCGCGTACAGCGTGGGGCGACCCTGATCTGCAGGGTGTGTGGGACTACTGGACCTTCACCCCGCTCGAGCGTCCGGAGGAGTTTGCCGACCGCGACCAGCTCACGGCCGAGGAGGCCGCCGTCGTGGCGCAGCGGAGCAACGCGGAGGCGCTGGCGAGGGATGAGCCGCCGCCACCGGGTGACGTCGGCGGCTACAGTCAAGCGGTCTGGACAGATCGAGCCCGGGCCACGGCCCTCACCCAGCCATCGCTCCTGGTCGACCCACCCAACGGCAAGCTTCCGGCGATGACCGCCGCCGCCACGGCGCGGGCTCAGGCAGACGCGACGGCTGGGGGGTACCCCGTCCGGTTGCGGGTCGGGGGCATCAACGAGGATGGCCCGGAGGCGCGCGGCGCCGCCGAGCGATGTCTGCTCGGCTTCTCCACCGGTCCGCCGATGTTACCTGCCGGCTACAACAACAATGTTCAGCTGTTTCAGGCGCCGGGCTGGGTGGTCTTGTTGAACGAAATGGTGCACGACGTCCGCGTCGTGCCACTCGACGGCCGGGATGCGCTGCCGTCAAACCTGCAGCAGTGGCTGGGCAGCTCACGAGGGCACTGGGACGGTGACACCCTCGTCGTCGAGACCACGAACTTCACAAACAAAACCGGCAGCTTCAACACCTCGTTCGTGTCGTGGGGCTCGGCCGAACACCTGACGCTGGTCGAACGTTTCACACGCGTCGATGCCGACACCGTGATGTACGAGTGGACCGTGAACGACCCCGACACCTGGACCCAGGCGTTCACCGGACAGTTCCCGATGCTACGGGCTGACGAGCCGCTCTACGAGTACGCGTGCCACGAGGGCAACTACGGGATGCAGAACCTTCTGAGCGGCGCGCGTGCGGCCGAACGTGCCGACACGACGCAACCTTAGGAAACTGCTGAAAAAGTCGAGTGGCGCAGGCCTTCACGCCTGCGATCGCACGGCGAAAGCCGTGCGCCACAATGGATCTGTGGCTCGATCGAGGTGGCCGGATCCTACGTGGGGCGGGGCTATCGAGACTCGCTCGCGGCGGCGCGCTCATCGGCTCGGTGCCCGGCGAGAATGCCGTCCATGCCGTAGTTGCCTTCGTGACACGCAAACTCCCAGACCTGGTCTAACGAGCGCGCCATTGGCACCTCCACGCTCCACGGCCGCGTCCAAGTGGCCGGGTCCTCGACCGTGAACTCGTAGAGGAGCGTGCCGTCGTCCACCCGGGTGAACCGCTCCACGAGTTGCATGTCCTGGGTGGCTCCCTGCCGCCAGGTGAACGAGTTCAAGCGGTCGAGATTCGAGGTCTCGATCACCAGGGTGTCACCCTCCCATCGACCGCGTGAGTCTCCCATCCACTGGCGAAGGTGGTCAGGCAGTGGGTCTCGAAGCGCCAGCGGGATGATTCGGGCGTCATGCACCATCTCGTTGAAAATCACCACGTGGTCGCGTGTTTGAAACACCTGCATGTGGTTGTTGTACGCCCGTGGTTCGATCGGCGGTCCCGAATTGAACCCCAGGATGCACCGCTCGTAGATGCTGCGGTCTACCCACGAGTCGGCCGGATGGTCGCGCACATACTCGCGCTCGGCCGCCCGGCGCTGCTCTCCGGCCGGGGTCATCGGCGGGATCCGTCCATTGGGCGGGTCCACGACCAGTGACGTCCGCCTGGTCCCGATGACCCGCGTCCCGCGGTCCATCCAGAACTGGTTGTAGGAGCCGGGTGCCCCATCGACGCCGCGGTCGACACTGTTGGTGGGCACGGTCCGCTGGGCCGGTCGGGCCGCCAGGCGCGCATCGCGGTCTGCGATGCCCTGTTCGAGATCGGCCACGTCCTCGGCGGAGAGAAACTCTTGGTCGGCCAGCGCCTCGGGTCGCTCCATCGGGGTGATCGTGCGGAAGTCCCAGACCCCCTGCAGGTCCGGCTGGCCCCAGGCGGTGCGTGGCGCCCCGCCCGCAGCCGCGTTTTGACTCTGCGCCGCCGACGGCATCACCAAGCCCGCGCCGGCGACCGCCACCGTGGCAATCGTCACTGACAGCATTCCGGTGGTCACGCGTTCTCTGTATCTCATAGCCTGGCTCCTGGTCAGCCTTCGGACTTGTTCGGCACGATCGGGCCGATTATAGCTCCGCGTCCCTTGTCAGCCCGCGCAACCGCTCCCAGGCGCTGACGAGAATTATTGGCCGCAGCCGAGCGTATTCTCCTCAGGATGCACGCATGGCGAACTCAACCAGACCCACCGAACGCGTTCGGGCGACCGTCGACCCGTTCTTCTTTGTGGTCCAGCAGCAGACCGCGGCCATCATCTAGCGGCTTGGCAAATTCGAACGGATTGCCGAGTCGGGGCTGCACTTCAAGCTCCCGTTCGTGCAGAAAGTCGCGGGCACGGTGAATCTGCGAGTGCAGCAACTCGATGTGGAGGTCGAGACCAAGACCCAGGACAACGTCTTTGTCCGCGTGATGGTCTCCGTCCAGTACAACGTGCTCGCGACAAGGTCTACGACGCGTTCTATCGGCTCGATGACCCGGTCAACCAGATCAAGACGTTCGTCTTCGATGTCGTGCGGGCCCGAGTACCGAAGATGAAACTGGACGACGTGTTCGACAAGAAGGATAAGGATGAGGTGGCCGGCGCGGTGAAGACGGAGCTCTCTCAGGTAATGGACGACTTCGGGTATGGCATCGTCAAGACCGTGGTCACCGATATCGATCCGGACACCATGGTGAAGGCGGCCATGAACGAGATCAACGCGGCCCAGCGCCTGCGGGTGGCGGCCAGCGAGAAAGGGAAGGCGGAGAAGATCATCCAGGTCAAGGCGGCCGAGGCTGACGCGGAAGCCAAGGCGCTCTCCGGCAAAGGCATTGCGGACCAGCGGCGGGCCATCGTCGATGGCCTGCGCGAGTCGGTCGACGACTCTCAACGCACCGTCGAGGGTACGACGGCCACCGATGTCATGAACCTGATTCTGATGATCCCGTATTTCGACACACTCAAGGACCTCGGCGATGCGTCCAAGACCAACACCATCTTGATCCCGCATTCACCGGGCGCCCTGGGCGACCTGGCCAGCCAGATGCGCGACTCGGTCATGACCGCAAACGCCGCGGACAGCTAGAGGGACGGGGCTTCCGCCCGGACCATCGGATGAGTGCGGTAGACTGCCCTCTCACAGCAGGGAGGGTGCAGATGGGGCAATCGGTCTTCCGGACGGCGACGCTTGCGGCGGCGGCCAGCGTGGGGTTCATCGCCGCGACGGGACCTCGCGCGGTCGCCGGCCAGACGGTCGAATGGCCGGCCTATGCCGCCGACCAGGCGGGCACCAAATACCTGCCACTCGACCAGATCAACGCCGACACCGTTCACGATCTGGAGATCGTATGGCGCCAGCCCGTCATCCCAGACGCCATCCGTAACGGGGTCACCACCCGCGGTCCGGTCGGCTCGCAGACCACGCCCTTGATGGCGGGGGGCTTGCTCTTTTTCAGCACCGGGCTGGGCACCATCGCGGCGCTGGAACCAACCACGGGCGAGGTGGCCTGGAACACCGGCCCCAGCGACGAAGAGCGCGTCCGTCAGACCCGAGGCGTCGCGTATTGGACCGACGGCGACGACAGACGCGTGATTGCCACGCTCGGCCCCAAACTCGTATCACTCGACGCGCGTACCGGCGAGCGGGACCCCGAGTTCGGTGAGGCTGGTGAAGTCGACCTGCGACTCGGTCTGATGCGTCCATTTCCGAACTTCTACTGGAACGCGGCCCCGATCATCGTGCGAGACGTGATCATCATCGGCTCGTTCGTCGAGGACATCACCTCGAATCAGCTGACGGCCAACAAGGAGTCCCCGCGCGGTGATGTCCGCGGGTATGACGTGCGCACCGGCGAGCTCGTCTGGACGTTCCACACGATTCCTCGTGAGAACGAATTCGGCGTTGAGACCTGGGAAGCGGACCCGGTCGATGATCGAGCCTCCTGGGAGTACAGCGGCAACACCAACATGTGGGCGCACCCGACGGGAGACGAGGAGCTCGGTATCGTGTATCTCCCGCTCTCGACCCCCACCANCGACTATTACGGCGGCCATAGACCGGGCGACAACCTCTTCGCCGAGAGCCTGGTGGCAGTCGACGTCGAGACCGGCGAGCGACTCTGGCATTTTCAGGCGATTCACCACGGGGTCTGGGACTACGACTTCGCCTCGTCGGCGGTCTTGATGGATATCACAGTCGACGGCCGGGTCATCAAAGCGGTCGCCCAACCCAGCAAGCAAGCGTTCGTGTACGTGTTCGACCGCTCGACCGGTGATCCGGTCTGGCCGATCGAAGANCGCCCGGTCGCGGAATCGCGCGTACCGGGCGAGCGCCTGGCTCCGACACAGCCCTTCCCGACGAAGCCGCCACCATTCGAGCTCCAGGGAGTACGCATCGACGATCTCATTGACTTCACACCCGAGCTCCGGGCGGAGGCGCGCACGATCCTCGATCAATACGAGTGGGGCCCGATGTTCACAGCCCCGGTCGTCCTCGACCCGCGACCTGGCGGCACGCAAGGCACCATCTTCAGCCCAGGCACGGCCGGCGGCGCGAGCTGGACTGGCGCCGGGGCCGACCCCGAAACAGGCATCCTGTANGTGCCGTCGGCCTACAGCCAGAACGTGATCGCGCTCGTACCCTCGGAGCACCCGCGAGCCAACGTGCGGCTGGTCCGGGAGAAATACACGCCGCTACCGGGCCCACAGGGNCTACCGATGTTCAAGCCGCCGTACGGACGTCTGACGGCGATCGATCTCAACCAGGGCGATATCGCCTGGCAAGTNCCNAANGGCGAGGGNCCACGCGACCATCCGGCCATCCAGCATCTCGACTTGCCGCCGCTNGGCCAGCCCGGACGCGCATCGGTGCTCATCACCAGCTCCCTCGTGTTNCTGGGGGAAGGGGGCAACACCGGCGTATCAGCATTGCCCCAGTGGTACGNCGGNCCCGGCGGCAAGATGTTCCGAGCCTACGACAAAGCNAGCGGCGACGTGGTGTGGGAGATGGAGCTTCCCGGCGGCACGAGTGGCGCGCCGATGACCTATATGGTCGACGGTCGCCAGTNCATCATCGCGACGGTTGGTTGGGACGACATGGCCAGTGAGCTGGTGGCGTTGGCATTNCCCGAGTAAGCGCTCAGNTCTTGATCAGNCNGTCACACGNGGGCGTCAAGCCTCGGGTANNAAATGGACCCGGGNACGTCGTGNCGTCATTCGTCGCGGCGGGCCTTGAGCCCAGCCCGGACCGGTCCGAAAGACCGGCGACTACGTCTGTATTCCCAGAAGGAGGCAACGCGTGGGCACGAGACTCTCCACCCGTTGGGCGGCCCCGTGCACGCCCAGCCGATGACGTACGCCGTCAACGGACAGCAATACGTGTCAATGACGATCGGGAACACGCTCTACACGTTCGGTCTGGATGGAGACGAATAGCGCTGGCACCCGCTCGCCAATATGGGACGTTTCACAGCGTGAGAAACCGTCAGAGACTAGAGGAGTTTGACAAGCATGCGACACGTGATGTTGACCCTGGCGATGTGCGGGTGGGCGGCGAGCGCGTCGGCGGGACAAGCGGCACCCGACGGCGAGCAGGTCTACACCGCGACCTGCGCGAGGTGTCATAACGACACTCTGCCGAGAATGCCAAATCGGGACGCTCTTCGGGAGCGGTCGGCCCAGCAGATTCAGACCGCGATCACGAGCGGCGTGATGCGGCAGTTCGGAGGCCCGCTCAGCGCGGCCGAGCGACGCGCGGTGGCAGAGTTTCTGTCGGGCGACCCGGCCGGGACGCTGGACTCGCCACTGCCCCCCCTGCCGTCCACGGCCTACTGCGACGCGGGGGTGACGGGCAACGTCGACCTGGGAGCCCCCGCGTGGAACGGATGGGGTGTCGACCTCAACAATCGCCGGTTCCAGACCGCCGAGGCGGCCGGTATGACGGCTGGCGACGTGGCGGGCTTGCGCCTCAAGTGGGCGTTCGGGTTCCCCGGGGTGACCGACACCGGNTCTCAGACGACCCTGGTCGCAGGCCGAGCNTTGGTCGGCACACGAAATGGTCTCGTCTACGCCCTTGATGCGGCCACCGNATGTGTGCACTGGGTCCACGAAGCGCCAACCTCGGTACGGTCCGCGATCTCGGTCGGTCCGGCGGACGGGGGCGGGTACACGGCCTACTTCGGCGACGGGTTCGCCTCNGTGCACGCGGTGGACCTGATGACGGGCGAGCTGCGGTGGACGACCGNGATCGACGACCATGAAGCCTCNCAGATCACCGGGGCCCCNGCGCTCCACGAGGGACGGCTGTACGTGCCTGTCTCCTCGCTGGAAGAGGTGTCGGCGGCCGACCCCAGATATGAATGCTGCACGTTCCGGGGCAGTGTCGTCGCGATCGACGCCGCCACGGGCGAGCAGGTGTGGAAGACCTTCGTCATCCGCGAGGCACCGGTCAGAACCAGGACAAATNCCGCGGGCGCCCAGAACTGGGGCCCGTCCGGCGCCGGCGTCTGGTCGGCGCCTACGCTCGACCCGGGTCGCAACCTGCTCTATGTCGCGACCGGCGACGCCTATTCGGACCCGGCGGCTCCGGAGAGCGATGCGATCGTGGCCCTGACGATGGACACCGGTGAGATTCGGTGGGTCCAGCAAACGACGCCTGGCGACGCGTTCACGGTCGCGTGCGTCAGCGGGCTCATTCCCGGTCTCCCCGGCGGAGACGACCCGATCATGCGCGCAAACTGCCCCGAATCGGCGGGACCGGACTTCGACTACGGCAGCGCGCCCATCCTGGTCACCGGCTCCGACGGACGCGACCTGCTGCTGGCCGGTCAGAAGTCGGGGATGATGTACGGCATGCGGCCAGACGACGGTGAGATCGTCTGGGAAACGCGTGTGTCAGACGGCGGCCTGATCGGCGGCATCGAGTGGGGCTTCGCGACCGATGGCGAGCAGGTCTTCGTGTCGATCTCAGACGCGATAGAGAAGGCGCCAGGCGAGGCAGGCGGGGTGACGGCGCTCCGCGTCAACGACGGCNAGTTGGTCTGGCACGCGCCGCCGGTGCAAGACACCTGCGGNNNCCGNGAGGGCTGTCACACGGCNCANCCGGCCGCGGTNACACTNATNCCAGGNGTNGTCTTCGCCGGCAGCCTCGACGGACACGTACGGGCCCACGATGTCGACAGCGGCCGGGTCATCTGGGACTTCGACACCGCGCGCCAGTTCAGGACCGTGAACGGCGTCGAGGCACGCGGCGGGGCACTCAATGGCCCCGGTCCCACCATCGTTGACGGCATGCTCTACGTGGTCTCCGGATACAGCGCCTTCGGCTACATGCCGGGGAATGTGTTGCTAGCGTTCTCGGTCGAAGAGTAGCAGCCGCCGTCGTGAGGCTGCCGGTGACCTCGACAGACACGGCGTAGAGCGCCGGTCGCGGGAAACATCCCCGCACCAGGCGCCGAACCGTCTACCCCAAGAGAGTTGACCTCTTCTTGCCGGCCGGGATGAGCGCGGCGGCGCAGGTCGCGTTCGTGGCTGACGTGGCGTGGGCGTCCGGGATTGAGATTCCAGCCAGGATCGTCGACTCTGAAGCGGCGGCGAATGTTGTGGTCCCGCTGATAGCTGGCGCCTCGGAATTCGACTGCGGTGGCAGCCTGGGCGTGGCCTGTGCCTTTTTGGATTACTCGCTGCCTGGCAGGTTGGTCTCCGGAGGCACCATGCGGTTCAACTCGGTGGGACTGGCACGTCAGCGCACTCGACGTCACGAGGTTCTCCACGCGTTCGGAATCCTCGGACACTCTCCGCTCCCCGGGGCTGATGTCTTTGCCGTCGCAGCAGCCAGAGCTGGTCGGCGAGGAGGCGAGCCTTCCCTGCGTGGATGGGTCTCGACCGGCTCACGGCCTATTCTGCGGGTTAGGGAGTCGTCAGCCGAGGCATCACCGACCGCTGCTCCCGTTCTACGGGCTATTCGGCTGGCAGACCGCGGCCACGGCTAACCGATCCACCTCGTAATCCGCTCGATCACGGCGGGAGTCACCACCGCCTCGCCGGCGTCGACCGCTTTCGAGAGTGACTCGCGCGGCGCACGCAGTGCGGTGGTGTCATCGAGCTGGGGGTGAAGGTAGACCAGGTCGTCTGCAGGCTCCGGCGGCACTCCGCGGCTACGGCAGTCTGACGCGATCACGTGCGTGGCCGCCAGCGCGCGGTCGCGTGCGAACGCGATCGGCAGCGCATCGCTCAACCCCCCATCGGTGCATTGGCACACCGTGCCGTCCACCTCCAACGGCTGCATCGGGAACATATTGGGAATCGATGCGCTCGTGGCAACCGCCGAATAGAGGCCGACCCCCCCGGCGGCGCCCGTCGCGAAGTAGCGGGGACAGTCGTACGTCAGGTCGTGACAGACAACGCCGATCGCCGACACCCCGTGATGTAGCCGGTCGAACCGACCGTTTTGGAGTTGACGGAGTCGGCGCGGGATAATGCCGGCGAATGGTCGGGCCAGCGGCTGCATCCACCACGGCAAACGAAGAGACAGGCTATGCGCCACCAGATGGCGCCCTTTGAACACGTCCGCATCCGCGAGGAGTTCGTCGATGGTCAGTCCCACCGCTGCGTAGTACCCGGCCACCACCGCCCCGGCACTCACGCCAACGATAACGTCGAGCGGCACGCCGGCGGCGGCCAGCCGACGGAGCACGCCCAGATGGGCCGCGCCGCGCAATCCGCCGGCCGACAAGACAAGGGCGATTCGGGGGCGTGCAGTCAACGGACACTCTCAACCATCGCAACGCCACCCACGCACCGACGCTGACAAGCAAGTGTGCCATCTTCTGAGTGTCGAGGCCCGCAGCCCGGGTGTCGGCGTCGACATCCCTCCCCGTCTGGCGCATCATGGACGCGTCCGAATCTGTGAAGCATCATGAGTCGTTATCTACGAGCACTGGTGGTCACCGCGCTCTGCTGCGTGACCGTGGCGTCCGCGCAGCCGGGCCCGGGCCGGCGTCGATGGGGAACACCGGCGGTGCCCTACGATGGTGGCCTGACCTTCGTCCGTCTCCGCTGGACCAACGGCACCTACGGCGCACCGCCCGTCGGCATGGGCGTCAATTTCTGGATGCACGAGTACCCGGGAGCGGAGGCGAACCTCATGTCGGTGCTCGGGAACTTCACCTTGGTCGATGCCGAGACCGACGGCAGCCTGATCCTGTCGTTCGACGACCCTGACCTGTTCAAGCACCCGATCGCCATGTTGTGGGAACCGGGGTTCTGGGTAATGACCGACGCTCATGCCGAGCGTCTGCGGGCCTATCTGCTCAAGGGCGGATTCGTCATTTTTAATGACTTCGAGACCAGCCAGTGGACCAACTTCGAGGCTCAATTGAAGCGGGTCCTTCCCGATGCCCAGCTCATGACGCTGGACCAGACGCATCCGATCTTCAGCACGTTTTTCCGGATCGACCGACTCGACGTTCCTAACCCGATGAACCATCACTTGGGCGGACTGACTCCGGAGTACTTCGGCGTGTTCGAGGACAACGACCCTAACGGGCGGCTGATGGCCGTTGTGAACTACAACACCAATCTGGCCGAGTACTGGCAACTCGCCGGCCGCGGCTTCTTCCCGATCGACGCTGAGAATACCGGGTTCCAGATCGGCGTGAACTACATGATGTACGGCCTGACCCACTAGATTTCCAGGCGAGGCGCCAGTCTGGACGGCGTTGCCGCATCGGTCACAGCCCGCCTGGCTGGACGTGCCTCAGACGGGGCTGCGCCACTCCGCCGCCGAGGGCCGCGCATTGTCGCACGTCCGGTTCCTTTCGCACACTAGGGGTTGCCTGGCGAAGGATACGGACGCATGCTTCGCATTCAGGCGCGGTAACTTGCCGGTCACACCGGAACGGGCGGGGGAGCGTGCATTTCGGTCCGCGAATCACGGTTACAGGGCACTAGACATCCGCCGGTCGTTCGCCGGCCAGTGTCATCCGGTGGCCGAAATGGGTCTGAACGGAGAGCCATCGCAGACCGGCACGTCGGGCCAGCTCGGTCAGCTCGTCAGGCCGAAATGCCCGCCGGACCGATAGCGGACCGTCCTGACGCAGGACCGCATTGAACGGACGCGTGAACAGCCAGCTCCAGGCAAACAGGCGCCACCGCCGGATCAGGTCGTTGACCACGATGCCCCGTCGGGCCACCCGGTCGAACGCCTGGAGCGTCCGCACGACCTCATCGTCGCTGAGGTGGTGGAAAAAAATCGCGCAGGTGACGTAGTCGAAAGCACCGTCTTGGAAGGGCGCCTGATGCACATCGGCGCAGACGAACCGCGGTTGGTCGCCAGGCTGGCCACGGCGTCGCGCGCAATCGAGGGTCCGACCACTGATGTCGAGGGCGGTGACCCGCACGTCGAATCCGCGCGAGCGTCCCCACGCCTGGATGCCCCGGGCCATATCGCCCCCGCCCGCTGCCACGTCCAGCACGGTGATGCGAGCGCCGGGAGACCAGCCCACGCTCAGCCGGTCGAACCGGCGGAGCGTCGCACGCGTCCCGCCAAGCCATCGGCCAATGGCGCCGAGAAACCAGTAGACCTCATCCACCACCGCCTGCGGCGGCGTATGGTCGTCCATGTGCTCCCGCTCGAGCGAACGCTGGACCTGCCACATCACGGCCGCGCGTGGTGGGACGATTCCTGGCCGACGGCGAACTCGAGCAGACGCGGCACCACGGCAGACAGGTGCCGCAGGACCCAGGACGCGCGACGCTCGGTCTGCGACAGCCGCAGCATCAGACGGCCCAGGCGGCGGGCCTTGGCCCCTCTAGCCAGGCGGCGCCGTTGATACTCGCGCCAATCGCCAGACACGATGGCCGAGGCGGCATCCTGGGTCGAGGCCAGCGCGAGCGCCAGCCCGTCCCCCACGATCGGGTCGGGCGATCCGGCCGCGTCACCGATCAACAGGAGACGGTCCGTCTCGTCGATGATACGCGGCACATGAGACCCCAGCGGCGCGGACGCCAGCACCGGGGTCGTGAACTCGATGCGCCGCGTGCGCGCGCGGAGCGCCGGAATGGCGGCCACGAGACGCGTCAACCCGTCCGGGGTGAAGTGGCGGTAGTCAAACAGGGCCGACATGAGGACTTCTCCGTCGCCGGTCGGGGCCAGATACAGCTCTCCGTCCGGTTGAAAGAAGACCTCCACGCGATCGGTCACGCCCTCCACGCCGATGGCATGCGTCGACAGCCCGACGCGGCGTGGCCTGGCCGGGGTGGCCGGTAGACGCCGGTGAAACATCGACTGCCGCCCGTCCGCGCCCACCAGGATCGGCGCCCGGGTCCCCATGTACCGCGTACCGGGCCGCGCGTCCACGTTGGGGGTCGACGCGGCGTGGTCGAACAGCCAGTTGTCAAATCGGTCGCGGCGCACCACGAGACCGTGCCCGGTCGGAAACGTCGCATCCACCGATTCTTCGCCGGCTCGGAACCGAAGACCGCGCACCGTTGGCGCGTCTGGCACTCCGACCAAGTCGCGGAGCGCGGACACCCCGTGAGGGAGCANTCCCTCACCGCACGCCTTGAGCCGCGGGTGGCGTGCTTTCTCGTAGAGCTCCACCCGGACGCCCTGGCGGCCGAGCGCCACCGCCAACGCCGCGCCGGCCGGTCCGCCCCCGACGATCGTGACGTCGGCCGATGTCACCACGCCAAGGTCAACATCTCGGCCGCAAAACCCGGGCCCAATGCCATGAGCAGCCCCCGATCGCCCGGAACAGGCTGCTCGGACGCGACCAGGTCGTGCAGCATGAACAGCACGGATGCGCTCGACTGATTGCCGTAGCACCGCATCGCCTCCCGGGCATGTCGGAGTGCGTGTTCCTCGAGCCCGAACGCGGACCGGTAGGTGGACATCACCTTCGCACCCCCCGGATGGAGCACATGGTGCTGGAGGTCACCAACCGTCAAGCCCTGCTCATCCAGGAACTGCTCGACGATGGGCTTGACCGCGGTGGCAACGAACTCAGGCACGCCACGCGACAGAATCAGCCGCATGCCATTGTCAGTGAAACGCCACCCCATCAGGTCGGGCGCCTCATGGAACAGATGCGTGCGAGTGCCAACGACGGTCGGGCCGTCGCCCTCCACGTCATCCCCGGACACGAGCACCGCCGCGCCACCATCGCCGAACAGCGCGACCCCAATCAGGTCGGTGGCCGACTCGGCTGTCGGTGAGAACACAAGGCTGCACAGCTCGACGGACAGCACCAAGGCGCGGTGTGTCGGATACGCCCGGAGGATGTCAGTCGCGCGGACGAGCGCGCCGGCTCCAGCGGCACACCCAAGTCCAAAGAGCGGAAATCGACGCACGTCCGGCCGGAAACCGAGGCGTGCGCAAAGCTGCGCATCGAGACTCGGCGTGGTCAGACCGGTCGTGGTGACGCAGAAGACGTGGTCGATCTCAGTGGGCCGAATATCGGCGCGCGCAAGACATTCCCGCGTCGCCTGGTCGATCAGGTCAAGGGCGCATTCNGCGTAGACCTCGTTGCGGGTCTCAAATGTCTTCCCGCTCGCGTACCACGCCAGGGGCCGCGCGAAGGCCCGGTGCTCGACCCCGGTCCGGTCGAAGACGGGCAGCAGGCGCTCCATCTTCCGATTGCCGCGACAGACCCCGGCCATCGCCTCCTTGATCTCGCTCTGGGTGAACCGATGTGCAGGCAACGCCGTAGCAAGAGACGTGATACATGGCATAGGTCGTGTGACCGGTTCGACAACGTGGTCGCCAGGCTGAATGATGCCCCGTCGCAGTCGCCAGATGATACACGGTCCCTTCATCGCCCACCCGCAGACCTTCCGCACGACGGGTAGTAGCGCCGGCGCCCACATTTAGTCCGAAATGGAGAGACTTCCGCGTCCATTTGTGGGACAATTTCGCGAGTTTGTGTATGTCTCGAACGGCTCTGGATCGGGGATTTCCCGATTCGGGGTTCCAGGCCCGATCAGTCCGGCACCCGTCGACAACGGCTGCCAGGAGAACTGCTTGTGAAACTGGTACATTCCGCTACCGCTCTCTCGGTGTTCTCGCTCGCGCTACTGCCGACTGGCGCATCCGCGCAAGTTCCGGCCGAGCCGACGTTTGCCGACGACATTGCGCCGATCTTCTACGACTCGTGTGTCACGTGCCACCGCCCGGATGAGATCGCACCGATGTCGTTGATCAGCTACCAAGACGTGCGTCCGTGGGCCCGCTCGATCAAGAACAAGGTAGAGACCCGCGCGATGCCACCGTGGCATCTGGACCGCGACATCGGGATTCAGGATTTCCTCAACGACCCGTCGTTGTCCGACGACCAGATCGCGACGATCGTCAAGTGGGTGGACAACGGCGCGCCGCAGGGCAACCCGGCCAACACCCCGACGCCACCCGAGTTCGCCCCTGCCGATGCGTGGCAGATTGGCGAGCCCGATCTGGTCGTACAGTTCCCCGCCTACGAAGTCGCGGCCGCCGGTCCGGACATCTTCGGCAATCTGTTCACCGATTTCGGGCTGACGGAAGACCGCTATATCACTGCCATTCAGACCAAGCCCGTGGGCGACAAGGCCCGGCAGGTCGTGCATCACGCGCTCTCCTACGCGGTGGAAGAAGACGACTCGGGTGAACGGATGGGCGGCGGGACGTTCCTCGTGGAATACGCCTCGGGCAAACAGGCGGAAATCTATCCGGAAGGCACGGGCCTGAAGCTCCCGGCCGACAGCGAGGCGCGGCTCAGCTATCACCTGCACTCGGTGGGTGAACCGATCGAGGCCGTAGTCGAGCTCGGCATCAACTTCCTGCCCGCCGGAACCGAACCGGAGCACATCCGGTATTCGAAGCAGCTCGGCGGCTCGCAAGGCAACACGATTGGCGTCCTCGACATTCCGGCGGGAGAAGTTGCCCGATCGGATGGATACGCGCGATTCAACAAGGCGGCGCGCATCACGATGTTCCAGCCGCACATGCACATGCTGGGCACCTATCAGTGCATCGAGTTCATCTATCCCACGCAGCCGGTCAGGGCGGAAACGGTCAATTGCGCTGGATTCGACTACAACTGGCACATGAACTACAACTACAGCGAGAATGAGATGCCGCTCGTCCCGGCCGGAACCATCCTGCACGTGACGAGTTGGCTCGACAACTCGGCCTCCAACCGGGGCAACGTCGACCCGAAGAACTGGGCCGGCTCGGGGCAGCGCACGATCGACGAGATGGCCTTCGCCTGGATCGGGTGGTACGACCTNGAAGACGAGGAATACGAGGCGGCGGTAACCGAGCGGCTCGAGGCGCGAGAACGGACCGATAACGACAACTAGTCGCGCAGGCACCCGGGGCCTGCTGAAACACCCTTCCGGCGTGGAGCACGGCATCGGCCGTGCCCCACGCCGAACCGCCCCTCACCGTACGCCGTGCACTGGAGTCGGCTGGCTCTAGCTTGCGAACCGCCCACGACCTCGCAGGTCTCCTTCATGGAGAAAACGCAGATGCCTACACACAAACGAATCATGATGATGGCACTGGGTCTGGCCGTGCTGCTTGGACCGGCCGCCCATGCGCAGGCGCAGGCCGACGCCCAAAACTTCATGTTCAACTCCGGCCAATCGGTGCAGCCGTTCTTCGACGGCTGGGCCCGGAACCCGGACGGCAGCTTCGAGTTCCACTTTGGGTATCTCAACCGGAACTATGTCGAGGAGTTGCACATCCCGGTTGGTGCGAACAACCACATCACGCCGGACGCCCCGGACCGAGGGCAGCCCGACTACTTCTATCCCCGGAAACGGACACGCGTCTTCAGTGTGACCGTGCCGGCCGACTGGGGCGACCGTGAGGTTGTGTGGCAGGTGACCGTCGGAGAGGACACTCACCGCGCCGTCGGCTGGCTACAGCCCGAGTGGGAGATCGACGCCAACCCCGGCGCCATGCGAACCGACCCCAGTGTGCTGGCGGTGAACGACACCCCGACCCTGAGCGTCAGCGCCCCGGCCAGCGCCGCCGTCGGCGGTGCATTCGCGATGACGGTCAACGTCAGCGACGACGGCCTCCCTCCGCCGAGAGTCTTTCGCGGCGGCGGCCAGGGGGTACTCCCCACCTTCGAGCGGGTCCCCGGTCCGACGCTCCCGATCAACGTACCGCGGGCGCATACTCGTAACCGGCATGCGCCGACCCGCAGCGAAGTGGACGGCATCACGGTCATGTTGACCCAACTACGTGGACCGGTTGGAGCGCGACTGCAAGCCGAAAGAAATGTAGAGGGCGGCGTCGCCACCGTCACCGGCACGTTCGCGCACGCGGGTGNCTATCTGTTCCGGGTCACGGCGTCCGATGGTCCGTCCTCGGNGACCCAGNATNTCAGCCTGACCATCCGCTGACGACCGCTCCTCTTATTTGACGCAGCTTCCACACGCCCGCATGGTCGCCTCCGCGATCATGCGGGCGTGGCACGTACGTGGCCCCCCTGGCGATGCACCACCGTGAGAGGGTCAGGCTCCGGCACCGTCAGGCCGCCTCGACGAGCCGTTTGACGGTGGGCTCCAGCTGTTCGTACGGCAGGTCGCCGGGGTTGTAGAGACGCACGATTCCCTCGGTGTCGATCACCACCAGGGTGGGGGTCGTGCTGACACCGAAGTCGAGAAAGTTCGTCTGACTGATCGGCACACTCATCCACTCAGGAATCGGGAACCGCTCCTGATACGCGCCACGCAGATAGGCCAGCTCTTGCTCCGGGGTCGCATCCTCGCCGCGTGACACATACCCGTAAAGCTGGGTCGGTCCGATGATGGCGAGCTTGTCGCCGTAGGTCTCGTGGAGCTGCTCGAGCGCTGGCAGTTGCCGCTTGCAATCCGGACACCAGTGCGCCCAGAAGAAGGCAATGACGACTTTNCCNTTGAGGCTGTCGNCCGACGGAAGTGGCGGTCCCANATGCTCATCGACATCGAGTNCCGGAAAGGGCTGGCCCTCCAGACCGAGGAGCAGCGCGTTCTTCTGGATCCGGGTCTCGATCGACGTTCCACGATACCGCTCGCGCTCGTCGCTCAAGAACTGGACGGCCGCGGCTTTGTCTCCGGCCGCGTTCTTCGCGTGGCCCAGCACCTCGATGCCCGCGCCAAGCGCCAGCGGCAACTGCCCGTCCGCGTCAAGTTCCCTGGACGACAGCAGCGCGATGCTACCGTCACGGGCCTCGTTCGCGTAGTGCTCTGCGACGTCCCACTGCTCGGCGAAGCTGGCGCCTCGTCCCAGCCAGGACGCNGCGAGGAGCCAGTCGGNGGACGCCGTGTCGTGATGCGGCCGCTGCGCTTCGATCAGAGCCTGCGCTTCGTCCACCTGTTCGGCCCAGGCCATGTCTCGCAACTGGCCAACCAACTCCGTGATGTCAGCCGGCGCACTGGCCGGTGCCGCGGCGGCCGACACATCGGGCGCGGCAGCAGGTGCGGTATCCATCGGCGCGGGTGCACACGCGGCGCCCCACATCGCGGCCGCTATCAACGCGACTCCAGNAATCATTCTTCTCACCATATGCGACGGGTCCCCAATATTGANCGNAAATGCGANCCTCAACGCGTGAGACGCGTCACAACCGCCGGTGGTTCCAAAGACAGGGAAGAACACCTGCAATGTACAGGAGTGGACCGTTCGGTTCAATTGGTGTCCCAACCAATCCGGTCGTGCCGGCCGGCGAGACCGCCAACGCGATGGCCGGGATTCCGGCCACCGGCGAACTGGCGCGGCGGCAATGGACAGTGGCCTAGCGGTGCCACACCAGTCGCGCATCCAGGTCGACCCAGTCGTCCCCGTGGCGGACCTTGACCGGCACTGGAGGAGATCTACGCCTACCTGCGACAGGTGGCGCCCGTTCGGAATCGTGTAGCCCCATTCGCCCAGGACCACCATCGGCAAGACCCGGCTGGATCAAACCGCCGACCACTGCACGAACCGGGAGCGACCGAGGCTGTATACTCAGCCTCTCATGCGAAGGACTCTGCCGGCTACGGTCATGGGCGTGGCCGCGGGCCTTGTCGCCCTCGTGTCGATCGCGGCCTGCACGGCGTCTGCCCCTTCCGACACGCAAGACGTTGGACCAACGGCGGAGGTCGCTGACGAACCGATCGCGCCCCAGCCGACCTTCATCAATCTGCTCCCTTGGGGCAAGGTCGACTTCACGCGTGGCCAGTTCGCATCAATGGGCGAGTGCAATACGTTCGTGCGAGCGTTGCCGAACTACTCTGGCTACACGACGGCGGAACGATGCCAACCGATCGACGATCCGGTCTACTGCACTGGTTGGCAGGATGATGAGGGTAACCACCTTGACTGCTTCAAGGGGGTCGGCGGATGCGAGGTCGAGCTCAAGCGTCACGACCTGCTGGCCGAGAGCGGCACGCGCACCATTGCCACGCGCTGCGAGACCTCGGCCTTGGATAAGGCCTGGACGCGCTACCAGACCGCGGACACCTCAGAATAGCCGGTCCGCTCGGCCCGACAAGCGTACTGATTCGCCCAATACCGGCGACTAGTCCAGTCCGATCGCTCGAACCGGGGCGATCGAAACCGCTCGACGAGAAGGGACGGNACAAGCCCATAGTGTGGCANCGGTGAAACCCGCGACAACCACNACATAGGTCAGCGGATCGGTCGGCCCTACTTCGAACAGCACCGACCGCATGAATTTCGTCCCGTTCGACCCCACTCGGATCGAGGTCATGGCTCTCTGAGGACCACGAATGTATCTGAGCGAAAAAGGTTCCCGGCTCGATCTGTCCGATGACCCGGACCGGAGGCGTGCCGTGTCTCACTGATAGGTCTGATCCTGGTGATACGATGACGCATCGTTGAGGCGCTGACCCTGGGCCGGTCGGCGTGCGCGACCGNGTCAGCTGCTCGGCAAGTCGTTCGTCACGTGTGGAGCAGACGTCATGCATCGACAGATCCGAAGATTGGGACTTTCCGGCGGTATGGTGCTGGCGATGGCNGGCAGCGTCGGCGCGCAAGTCATTCCGATGANTTTCGACGACATCGTCACCGCGGCTGACACAATTGTGGTCGCCGAAGCGATCGATTCGCGAGCCCAGTGGGTGACGACCGGGGCGTCCCGCGCCATCATCACCCGGGTAACGTTCCGGGTGACCGATACGCTCAAGGGCCTGGACCGCATATTGTTGCCGCTGGAGTTCCGGGGTGGCACCATTGGCGACGTGAGTTACGAGGTCTCGGGAGTACCGACGTTCGAACTCGGCGACCGAGCGGTGCTATTCGTGTTGGCCGCCCGCGCGGTAAGCCCGATCGTGGGGCACATGCAAGGCCGCTTTCCGATCAACACAGCGCCGGACGGAATCGACTACGTCACGCTGCCAGACCGTCGCGCGTTCTCCTCCGTCGGTCAGATCGGATCACCGGTTCTGGTGAGCCCCACAGCGATTCCGACGATGACCCTTACGGCCTTCCGGGATACGATCGACCGAATGGTGCAATAGCATTTCTCGCCATCGCTGGTGTCAGCCAAGAAGCTGCCCTTCTACCGCCATACGCACTGCCGCAGACGAGTGTGGCAAGGAAGACTCCGTTGTTCAATAACACGAGCATCCCCANGCTGGCGACCACGTGTGCAGCCGTAGCCTCGGTNGCGCTCCCGCTGTTGGGCTTCGCTCTGAAAGACAGCCGCTGGCCCGCCGGGGAGGTCATCATGGAGATGCAGCTCGGTAGCTCCGGCGGGCTGCTCGACGGGTCGCCGGACTGGGATGAGTGCGCCATTGCCGCGCTCGTCGAGTGGAACAACAACCTGGGCGGCACCGGTATCAGCTTCAATGCGGTCCGCGGCTCGACTCGGACTCCGGCCGAACCCGATCGAATCAACAATGTGTTCTTTTCTGACAACATCTTCGGCGATCCGTTCGGAGAGAACACGCTTGCCGTGGCGACCTCGTGGCGCATCGTCAAAGAGGGCATCAATGAGCGCACCGAGTCGGATATCATTTTCAACAACGCCAAGAGGTTCAACTGCTTCCGCGGACCGCTGAGCCTCGGCGCGACACCGGAGCCCGACGGTGTCGACCTCCGACGTGTCGCGCTTCATGAGTTCGGNCACACGATCGGTCTCGGGCACCCGGATCAAGCCACGCCGCCACAAACTGTCGAGGCGATCATGAACGCCTTCATCGGCGACACCGACACGCTGCAGCTCGATGACATCCAGGGCGCCCTGACACTCTACGGCGTCGCCGTCACCGGCATCCCGTTCCCGCCGCGCGACCAGGTGCTGACGTTCTACCTCAATCTTGAGAACGAGTACCGTGACACGCTNGGGCGTCAACAGAACAACCCGAGCAATGTCAATGCGGAGGGCTCGGCGGTCTGGCTCCCGGAGTTCCTGAGGTACGTGCTAAACGGTTGTACNGCGGCAGAGGCGAGCACTCGCGTGCTGTTGAATATCTCCACCGGGTCAATCCAACCAGTGTGCGGCGTGGTTGCCCCCGGCGTCTTCAACTTCCCGCCGCGCAACGTCTCACTCGACTTCCTGAACACGCTCAACACGTATTACCTGGACGAGCTCAATGAGACCGCGCCTGACAGTTACATCGACCTGGAAGGCAAGGCGGTCTGGCTGGAAGTGTATCTGGGGTATCGGGTCAACGGCTGCAATAACCAGGAGGCGACCAACCGTACCTTCGATCAGATCCGTAACGGTGTCATCGCACCGGCCTGCGCCACGTGATGATCGGCGTGCGTCCAGCGCGCCGCCGCGACACTCCTGGAACCGGTAGGGTCTGGACAGCGCGGGCGCTACTGCCCCTCCTCCACATGAGGCCCACGAGCCGCAACGATGACCGACAGTAGCTTCTACAAGCTCGGTCGACTGGCCGGCGCGAAAGCCCGGAAGGTCCAGTGGATGTGGAGTTCGCTGACTGGCAATGACGAGGCCGCGATCCAGGCGGAATACGGCGTGGGTCGAGAAATGGCGGCCGTGGTACTCGAGCGAAGCGGGNCCGAGGCGGATCCGGACCTGCAGCGCGTGCTCAACGACACGCGCGAAAGGCTTGCCGCCGTCGTCAAGAACAAGCTCCATCGATTCGACGTGGCCATGGTGCGCGACGACCAGCCAACGGCGTATGCCTTACCCGGCGGGTTCATCTTTGTGACGAGGCCGTTGACTGANTTGTGTGAGCACGATGCTGACGAGTTNGCGTTCGTGATCGCTCACGAAATGGCCCACGTCATCCGCCGGCATGCCATCAACCGCGTGCTGCGNCAGGCGGCGTTCGCGGCGGCGTCTATGGCCGCGCCAGGCCGCGGCACCATCGGCCCCTGGCTCCGGAAGGTGGGTCTTGACTGGCTCGAGCGCGCCTACTCTCAAGACCAGGAATTCGAAGCCGACGAACTGGGGGTGTTGCTAACCCAGGCGGCCGGATTCGATACCGCGGGCGCGGTCCGACTCTTCGGCCGGCTACAAGCGCTGAATGCACAACCGGATGCGTCTGGCCTTGGCCCGTATCTCTCGACCCATCCACCCGTGGCAGAGCGGATCGACCGGCTGCGACGATACACTGCCACGCCGGCCGGCTAAGGACACTGACCGGGTGGACGTCCCCCTTTGGGGTTCGTCAGCCGTCGCCCTCGAGCGCGGATTTCAGCCCTTTCANCTCTTCCCGCTGGTGCTTGTAGGTGCGGAGGAAGAACTCCGCATCCGCCTTGATCTCNCGCAGTTCGGTGGTCGCGAACCAATCGCCGGCGGACGTGCGAGCGGCGATGTCGCGCGCGATGTGGGTCTGGTCCAGCACCTGTTTGGTGTCCTGTTCGAGAATGTCCAATGTCGCCGCCACCAACTCACGGATTACNGGGTCCTTCGTCGCGGCCACGAGGCGGCGCACCGGTTCGAGCCGGTCGGGAGGGGTGTGATCAGCCATCTCTCTGTGTGAACTCAGTTCCGAGCGTTAGGTCTCGGCCCCGCTGTCTTGGAGACCTGCGACCCAGGGGTCGAAGCATCCCAGTCGGACAGTGGACGCGGTTTCGCGGCCAGCGCCTGCGCACCTTTGATAGGCCACCACACGTTGGCGATGACCGAGATACACTATGCCCCTCGAAACCGCACCATGCGTGTTGCAGCGTTACTAAGCCCCACCGACGCTCCGCAGCGACTCGTTCGACGCACGCTTGCCACAGCACACACAGGTGGTCTTCATCGATCCACACCGTTGGGCTTGGGCCAACGTCGGGCGCCGTACCAATGCGCAGCCCAAAGAGCGGACCCGCAGCACCCCCTGAACACAGCAGTGTGAGGCACACAGTATGTCATCTCTCGGTCCTACACAATAGACCGCCCGGCATCCAGGCAGCCCACCGACTCCCGCCCCTCGCACCGCCGCCCACTCACAATTCGCGGCGGACCACGGTCGTCCGGGCCCTATCAGAGACCGACATCGGCGCTTGGCGCCTATAATGACGCTTGTGAGACGACTCGTGCTAACGGTGCTAATAGGTTGGAGCGTCGCCGCGTGCTCTGAGCCGGCCGCCGGCGGCGGCCCGAGTCAGGAGCCCTCTGGCGCCGAGTCCGTGATGCTATCGGTCACCCACGAGTCTCGGTGGAGGGAACTCCGGGTCGAGGGCGCGACCGACCTCCCGGACGGCGCGGTGTTGTCCTACCGGGTCACCCACGCGCTCGCCAACGAGCTCCCACCGAGTGAGTGGCCGGCCCAGAACCTCATCGCCGACGGCACGGCCGCGGTGCAGGAAGGCAAGTACGGAGCACGTCTCAACACCACGTACTGGCCCAAGGGGAGCGTGCAGGTAGAAGTACAATTCCCGATCGCGCCACAGCCGCCGACGATCCGCACCCGGTACGGCAACTTCGGAGAGGAGCTGACCGGCAATAACGTCACGGTTCTCGGTTCGTCGAAAGTGGTCACCGCGGAACACACGTTCAACTGGACCCGCTGAGTCCCCATCACACGTCCCAACTTCTCGTGTCCTTCTTCCGTCCGACCGTCGACACCCTGCGTGCCTATGTTCCGGGTCGTCAGCCGCCGCTCGGCGCGCAGATGATCAAACTGAACACGAACGAGAACCCGTACCCTCCGAGCCCCAAAGCCCTCGAGGCCCTCCGCGCACTCGATCCGGACGAGCTCCGTCGGTATCCGCATCCACTGGGAGATGAATTCCGCAGTGCCGCCGCCAGTGTGGTCGGCGTCGACCCGAGCTGGGTGCTGGCTGGAAACGGAAGCGACGACCTCCTCACGATACTCGTGCGCGCGACCGCCGGCCCCGGACGGCCCGTCGTCTACCCCACGCCGACCTACGTGTTATACCGAACATTGGCTGACATTCAGGACGCACCGGTGGTCGAAGTGCCGTTCACCGACGACTTTGCGCTCCCAGTCGAACGACTGGTCGACGCCCGGGGCGCCGTCACATTTGTGGCAAATCCCAATAGTCCGTCCGGTACCGCGACCTCGCCACAACGTCTGGGCGAGCTCGCCGCCGCGCTCGACGGCCTCCTAGTCGTGGACGAAGCCTATGCGGCGTTCGCCGACCAGGATGCCCTCGCGCTGCTCGACGCCCACCGGAACGTCGTACTGTTGCGCACGCTCTCGAAGAGCCATGCCCTCGCCGGTCTGCGGTTGGGGTTTGCGATTGCGCACCCAGCGGTGCTCGACGGCTTGGTGAAAGTCAAGGACAGCTACAACGTCGACGCCGTGGCTGCACGCGTGGGCGCCGCCGCCATTCTGGACACAGCGCATACGGCCAGGATCGTGACCCGCATTCAGGGGAACCGCACGCGATTGGCCGCTGGTCTCCAGCGTCTCGGCTGCCGGGTCTGGCCAAGTCAAGCCAATTTCGTGCTGGTGCGTCCGCCGGGCGGCGACGCCGCACACGTCTACCGAGAGCTGGAGCAACGGGGCATCTTGGTCCGCTATTTCGACGAACCCGCGCTGGCCGAGATGCTCCGTATCACGGTGGGCACGCGCCTCGAGCAGGACACTCTGATGGAGACCTTGGAGTCCATCCTACCCCCACCCGGACAGACTGGCCGGTGACGACCTCCGCGTCGCCGCGGCTACTACTCGTGGTGCGTCGGGGCGACCTCGACCGGCTCCATCGCTTGAAGGAACGGTTCGGCGACCTGCCGCTGGACATCGTCGTCGATCGTCGTCAACACGACCGACGTTGGCGTCGCACAACGTGACCGACCGAACGACGGAGACAAGAGCAGCGCGACTGCTGGACCGGCCGGTTCCCGAGTTCCGAGTTCATCGTCGTGCCGGCGGCGCTGGCCGGCGGGGTGCCCGAGCCCCAGGGGATGCACTGGTGTACCGGCTGAGAGTGCTTCCTAGTGACGCGGGGGGACTGTCGTCCGCCCGTCGAGGGTCCGATAACACTAGCGTCATGGTGCGATTTCTGAATCGGAGCCGACCGACGGACCAACACGTGACGGTCTGGTGCGAAGCCGGAGACGATGGTTTTCATCTCATGCGGCGCGAACTAGGCGGCGATCTGCACACCGAACGCCTCCCCAATCGTTCGGCGCTCTATGCCGCGACCGTCCGGCTGCAAGCGGCGTTGATCCGCTCGGGCTGGACCCCGATCGACAGGGCCGAGACCGCGGCGGCGAGACGACGCACCGTCCGGTCCGGTCACTTCCACCGGTAGCGAGCGGTGACTCCGCTCGCGGTCGACGTCGCGATACTGCTCCCCGCGACCGCTCGGTCAGTGCTCGAACAACTGAACGCGGGCTGCGTCCCCACGCCTGGCGGATTTCGGTTCGACACCACCCACCACCCGCATATTACGCTCGGGCAACATTTTGTCGACGCGGACGCGGTCGATGCCGTCCGGGCCGACCTGACGCCTCTGCTTTCCCGTCACGTGCCACTAGAGATCGCGATCACCGGCGGGCGCCGGGGTCGCACGGCCCACGTGGCCGTGGTGGCGCCCACGCCAGACCTCCAACGCCTCCACGAACAGGTCGTCGGCGTGTTGGCCGACCACGAAGTCCCCGGCACCGCCGAGGCGTTCCAGTCTGACGACTCACCGGCCCGCGACGCAGACGTGCGCTGGGTGTCCCGGTTCCGCCTCGACTCGTCGTTCGGACACTTCGACCCGCACATCACCATCGGGATCGGCCCAGGTCCGGTCACCGTCCCCCCTCCTTGGCGCTTCACCGCGACCGAGGTTGGCCTCTGCCGACTGGGTCGGTTTTGCACCTGCCGAGACCCGCTGACACGCTGGACGCTATAATTCGGGACGATCGTTCTGGCCATTCGAAGGAGATACCGTGTCACGACTTGCCTCCACGTTGGTCCTGTGCGTTGTGGGTCTCACCGCATGCGGCGCCCCGGTCAACAACGAAACGGCGGCGGCCGAGCCGACCGGCCTGTCGTCGGCCCCCGTCGTCCCCCGCGAGGTGTCTGGCGCCGACATCCCGGCCGACATCCATGAAGACTCTTGGGCACGGCTTCCGACCGTAGCTCGCGAGTCTCTGTCCCCGGAGAACCAACGTGTCTTTGACCTCATCGTGAACCCGGACAGCACGTACGCCGGCGGCCTCCGAGGGCCGGTCGGCATGTGGATGTACAGCCCTCGCATGGCGGAGCACATCTTCGCGGCCCGCGACTACCTGCGTTTCGGCAACGACGGGGAACGCGACCAACGGTTGGCCGAACTGGCCATCATCGCGACCGCGCGCGAACTCGACAGCCAATACGAATGGTCGGCCCATGAACCGGCGGCACGGAGGGAGGGACTCGAGGAGGAGATTATCGAGCTCGTGCGAACGGGTCGTTCGCTGCCCGAGACCCAGACGGTGCCGGGTCTGGGCGACCGGGAACGAGCGATCATCCAAGTCGCCCGCGAGCTGGTAAATGAACCCAAACTCAGCCGCGACGCGTTCGAAACAGCGCAACGCCTGTTCGGCAATGAAGGCGTGATGGACCTGGCCGGCCTCATCGGCTACTACACCTTCGTCAACTACACGCTGAAGACGTTCGACGTGCAGCGCGCACCGGGCAGTGAGTTGCTGCTCCCACTGCCCTAGCGCGGGGCATCACTGATTCACCGCCCGTGGGTGAGGGTCACGCGATGCTCGCGGTGCTGGTGACGTTGTGCACCGGCGGGTTCCTCATCTCCGGCTACTTCGTCGGGGTCACCTTCCAGTGGGTCAAGCCGGACACTCACTGGCTCCCACCGGTGTGCCGAATGGGACAGGACACCTGCTCAGTCGTCGTGTTCACACGGCAAGCCCGGATCTTCGGTCCCCCGAACGCGGTCCTCGGACTCCTGTACTACCTGTTGCTCGCAGCCGCGGCAATCGGCGGGGGGCTCGACGAGCCGTTCGTCCGGCTGACGTTACTTGGCGTCAGCGCCACGACCGTCGGATTGGGGCTGTTCTTGACCTACTCACTGCTGTTCGTCCTCCGCGTCAGGTGCGTCTTGTGTTTCACATCACACATGGTCAACCTGGCGCTCTTTGTTGTCCTGCTCACCGGCGGGTGATCTCGCCGTCTCGCGGTCGCCGAGACGGCGGCGCTCAGCCAGGATCAAGCCGAATTCAGCGGCTCGTTTCCAGACCCGGTTCGCCATCTCGGTCAGGTGCACCGCCTTGAGTCCGAAATACAGGAACAGGGCACCGGCCGCACCAACTAACACGGCCTGCAACAGCGTCACCGTGCCCTCCCCCAGTTCCGGGGCCAACTCGCCGAGACCCTGATAGACGAGGAACCCCATGACGGCCAAGAACGGCCCCGTGACCGTGCGCACGCTCCACGACGCGACCCGCGACTCCTTCTCCATCAGCGCACCAACGGTACGGAGCCGATCAAGCGCCCGCGCGGTACGGTCGAAATCCGAACCGACCAGCACCTCACGCAGCGTCACCTGCGCTCGGCAGGCCCGTGCCACCCGACGGTCTCCACGCAACCACGACACCTTGTTCACACGATAGCTAAACTCAGGAAACTGCTCGCGTAAGCGCTCCAGCAGCCGTGCTCGCCCGGACTGAGAGTGTTCGCGCAGGGTCGACGCGACGTCGATTTCGATACGCCGCTTCGATGGCGTCAGCACGAGCTCATACAACTCGCCGCTCTCATGATCCTCGACATAGGCGGCCGCATGCGGGGCAATCCCCTCATGTAGCATCGCTTCATGATCGAGACAGGGCAGTTGTGGAACCGGTGGGGTCAGCTCGACGCGCAGCCGGTAGGCTTTGACCGCCCGCACCGCCGCGAACGTGCCAAGCGTCGTCAACACCTGCGCACAAATGTCGCAATTTTCGGAGTCGGCCACGGGCTCGGCCGACGGTACCACATCGACGGTGGCTTGCTTCGAGGACGAGCCGTCGGCCGTTGTCCGCATGAGGATCGGCTGGGGCCCGTGACTCATCGTTCCTTCGTTCAGGCGCACACATGCCGCGAACTCGCGCCGGCGGCGCTTCACGATATCACAGCGCCTGGAGGACTATAATTCGGTCTCACGTGCGGTGCGAACCCCGCGGGGGAAGCACGAATGTCTGAACAGCAGTGCTACATGGCGAAGAACAGACACCAGATTGGACCGATAGCGGAGAACGAGATCGTCGGCAACGTCCACAACGGCAGCGCCGACGGCAAGACGCTAGTTTTCACGGCCGGCATGTCGAACTAGACCGCGCTGACCGAGGTGCCGCAGTTAGCCGCGCACATCGCCGGTGGACAACGGCCCGCAGCCCCGCCGATACCCCCGGAACGCACGGCTCACGAGGTCAACTTCACCATCGAAGGCACTGAAATACAGTACGTCGAGGTCGAGCTCGACCTTGGCGAGAGCGCCGTCGCCGAGGCGGGTGCCATGATGTACATGACCGGTAGCATCGGGATGGAGACGGTCTTTCGTGACGCCGGCCACAAGCAACAGTCTGGCGTGATGGACTAGCTGCTGGGGGCGGGCAAGCGATTGTTGACCGGGGAGAGTCTCTTCATGACGGTCTTCACCAACAATGGCGCCGGCAAGGAGCAAGTCGCGTTCGCCGCCCCCTTCACGGAAAAGATTCTCGCGATGGACCTGTCGGAGTTGAACGGCGAGTTCATCTGTCAGAAGGATGCGTTTCTCTGCCCTCCAAAGGCGGTCTCCATCGGCATCGCGTTCCAGAAAAAATCGAGGTCGGACTCTTCGGAGGCGAGGGATTCATCATGCAACGGCTCGAGGGTGATGGGCTGTCGTTCCTGCACGCCTGAGGCACCGTCCACCTCGTGGATCTGAAGGCGGGGGAAAGCCTGCGGATCGATACCGGCTGCCTCGTCGCGCTGCAACCGAGCGTCATGTACGACGTGCAGTTCGTCGGTGTCAGCAAGACGGCGTTCTTCGGGGGTGAAGGACTCTTCTTCACGCACTTAACCGGTCCGGGACTGGGCTAGCTGCAATCGCTCCCGCTGAGCCAACTCGCCGATCGGATCTACAAGGCGGGGCCGCAAACCGGTGGTCGTCGGCAGGGCGAGGGCTCGGTGCTGGACCACATCGGCGGTCTCGGCAACCTGATAGACGGCAAGTAGGGCCCCCAGAACCCGGAGAGGCCAGTCCCGGTGCGGGCGATGATATAATTGAGTGGCTGGTGCCGATGTGGCGTCTAGCCGGATGTGCAGCGGCAGCACGAGCGACGGCAGTCGCTCGCCGCCATTACCTACGAGGAACCAAAGATATGCAGAACCCGTCTTCAGGCCAGAACCGCCGTGTCACCGCGGCGTTGCTGATCGCGGCGCTGTGCCCATTCATCGCGTCGCTGGTTCTTGCTCCCAACCGAACTAACCGCCCTGCGCACGCGGCCACGCTTGCCGCGCAGGACGAGACGATCTGGGATGGAGTCTACACCGATGAACAGGCGGAACGAGGCATGAAAACCTACGAGCAGGAATGCGCCGCGTGTCATCTGGACGATCTGATGGGCGATGGCATTGCGCCAGCCCTGATCGGTTCGTCGTTCTTCTTCCGCTGGAGCGACCTCTCAGTGGGAGACATGTATACCGCCATCAGAACCACGATGCCGCAGGGTGCCCCCGCCAGTCTCAGCCCCTCTGGCTACGCTGACATCTCTGCCTTCTTGCTACAGAAGAACAAGGTGCCGTCTGGCGCTGAGGAACTGCCGTCCGAGATGGACGACCTCGAGGCCATCACGATCACCGAAGCGCAGTAACTACGGCGACGAGTCGTGCGGCGCAGCCATCCGTTGCGCCGCACGCTCGGCCTCTTCCCGACCCGGATAGCTGATTCCACGTCGGTGCAGTTTCAGCGTGTAGATGCTGAACGGCGACATGCGGTGCGACTGATACACGCTAGCCACCGTGGCCGCCATGAGCGGCAGCATGATCCGGTAGTCGTTCGTCATTTCGAACAGAATCAAGATGGACGTGGTGGGGGCCTTCGCGGTTGCCGCGAAGAAGGCCGCCATGCCAACCATCGCGTACGCTCCGGAACCGGCCGTCCACTCGGGAAACATGACGTGAACCAACGTTCCGAACGCACCGCCCAGCATCGCGCCCATATACAGGCTGGGAGCGAACACGCCACCTGACCCACCCGATCCGAGCGTCGCACAGTTGGCCAGAAACTCCGCCACGAACAGCCCGACCAACAGTTCCCACGGCAACCGCACCCACAACGCCGACTCGATGGCCGGAAAACCAGCGCCATAGACCTCTGGGAAGTAGCGGAGCACCAACCCCACCATCAATCCACCCACCGCCGGTTTCAGATAGTCCGGAAATCGCCAGGCGCTGAACAGGTCTTCGGCCTTATAGAGGGCTCGCACGTACAGAATGGCGGCCCAGCCGAGCACGAGCCCCATCAGGAAGTACAGCGGGAGTTCGCGACCGCTGACTAGGTCGTAGGCGGGCGCCGTAAACGCCGGATAGTTCCCCAGATATGACCGCGCCACCATGCACGAACTCAGTGAAGTCAGCAACACCAGCAAGAAATCTGTCTGCACGCGCCCGATCAACACCTCCATCGCGAAGATGGCACCGCCGATGGGCGCGTTGAACGTCGCGGCCACGCCGCCCGCCGCGCCACAGGTCACGAGGGTACGCACACGGTGTGGATCCAGCTTCGTCCAACTGCCGACCGCCGACCCGATGGCCGACCCGATCTGGACCATCGGGCCTTCCCGACCGGCCGCCCCACCAAAACCGATGGTCAATGACGACGTGATGACCTTGATGGAGGCGACCCGCTTTCGGATTTGCCCCCCCTTGTTGGCCAGGGCGGTCATGACCTCAGGCACGCCGTGGCCCCGGGCCTCGCGGGCGAACCGGTGAATCAGTGGACCCGCGACCAGACCGCCGAGCGCCGGGAGCAGCACGAGATTGGCTGGTCCGAAGACGTCAAGCAGCGACGCGACCGGCCCAACCGCAAATTCGGCAATCTGGTCGAGGAGGTAAATGAAGCCGACCGATCCAAACCCGGTCAGAATGCCGACGACCACCGCGAGGATGATGAGGTAGTTCTGCTCGGGCAAGAACGACGCGCGGAAGAAGATCTTGGCCCACCGCCAGATCGGCAGGCGCTCAGCCCCCCAGCGTGAACCGGCCACCAGCAGTCGGCCCAGCCAAAGCCCGATCTGTCGGAGGACACTGATCACGATAACGTTGCCATCTTGGGGCGTCGCGGCGCCAGTCCGACACGGCGTGAGGAGCGCGCATACCGGGAGTATGCCTGCCGTCGTAACCATGCCCGGGCGCCGCCATGGCCGGGATACCACGGCGACTCAGCTTGCAACGGTAGAGTGCCCCGTGCCCACGGCTGTTCGGAGATCAGGCTCCCGCGCGAAGCGGCCATCAGTTGGTGGGGACGTCGGTGGGGACCAGCACGAACATCCGCACGTGATCGACCCGCTGCAGCGTCACGATGGCGGACTGACCGCGCTGCTCCAGCCGCTTGAACCGCGCGCGGGCGTCAGACTCAGCCACCGGCCGACCGTCCACGGCCAGCAGGAGGTCATCCACCTGGACCCCGGCGATCGCCGCCGGTCCGCCGTCGACCGTGGCCGCGACACGCCAGCCACCCGCTTTGTCCTCGACCGGGCCGCCCACCCAGCGAAGGGCCAACCCATAGCGCAGGAGTTGCACCGGCGGCTCGGCAATCGGTTGACAGTCGCGCGCGGGCATGATCGTATTGCCATTGAGTCGGCGACGTCCTCGAAGAATGCGATAGGCCGTCAGTTCACCGGCCCCGAGGGCATCCGACCGAGTCTCGAAGGCCTCCAGCGTGGTCACCGGCTCGCCCCCCCACTCAAGCAGCACGTCACCGGCTTGCAGTGACGGCTCAGGCCGGAACGCGTCCTGACGCACCCGCTCGATCAGGAGTCCCGTGTCGATCCCGAGCAACTCCAGCACAGAGGCATCCAGTTCCGTCACCGCGAATGGCCGACACACCACCGGCCGCTGCAACTCGGTGACCACCTGTCGGACCACGCTCGACGAGAACAGACGGGTACCGAGGGCCGCGTCCCCGCCGCCGATCGCCACCCCGACCAGGGCCCCGTCCAGGTTGACGACAGCCGTCGCTCCCCACCCCAACAGTGTCATCGACACGGCGAGCGACGGGTCGCCATTCGGTTGCGACTCTGCCCGAGCGGCCACGAGATGCCCTGGCGTAATGGCCGCACGCCCCGAGCGGTCTCTGGTGACCGCGCCGACATACGATCCAGACGGCACGGAGGCCGGCGGGACAAGCAACAGCGGTTGACTGGCGGCAGCATCGACTTCGAACAGCGACAACCCGCGGTCGTCGTCGACCGCGATCAGTCCATACGGGCGGGGGGCCGGCGGCTCCGGCGATGCCGGATCCTGGTTGGCCGACTCCTCGACCACGGAGTCGGCCTGCGGTGTCGAGAGCAACCGACCCCGCTCCACTTCCGCGAGCACCGCGTCGCCAGCTTCGGCCGAGCTGATCGCCAGCCCCGGCACGACCACCACCGCCGGCACCGAGTCCGGACCGACGAGCACGACACTGCCCTCGACTCGCTCGCGCAGCTGTCGCCAGTAGTCGTCAAAATAGGTGAGCGGCGTCTTCTCGAGGTCCGGCCGGCGCACCACCGGTGGCGCGACCGGCACGGGGCGCGCGTCCTGGCTCAAGGCTTCGACCGGCTGGTTGCGCACCCACGCGCCCTGTGTCAAGACGCCAGACACGATCAGGGCCACCACCGCCGGCAGCAGCAGATGCCGCTCGTGCAGGGTACGGACAACGGGGATACGAAAGATTCCTCCCACGCGACGCCTCAAACTCGTTGCTCTCGTTTCGAATCTGGTCGCACCCGCAACGGGTGGGGCTACCCGACGGCAGGAAGCAGTCCTATTATGGTGACCGGTGGGGCGCCCTGAACCTAGGCAAATCTGAGTGTGTCGGCTGGTCAACCGGTGACGCTGGAAGCATGCCTACCGGCGTTCTAATTTTAGTTGGTATCCACGACCTATTGCAATGCCCAGACTCCCGTCAACATGGAGGTGCGGTCGAGCGCTCGGAACGACGCTACGATCGCGCGTGGCCGTTTCGGTGCCGTCGCCGACACGGAGAATCCAATCCGCCGCATGCGCAATGGAATTCAGTCATTCGTCCGGCGCAACCTCCTCGGGCTCACCGTATCCGGCACCAACCAGAATCGTCCAGCACCCGGCACGACGACCGGCTTCCACATCACGCCACCGACCCCCCACCATGAAACTCCCGGCGAGCTCGATCCCGCGATCACGTGCCGCGGATGTCAGCCGCCCCGGGGCCGGCTTGTGGCAGGAACAGCGGTCACAGTCGTCGTGGTAGCACACGCGAAATTCGTCAAGAGTTCGACCGGTTGCGGACAGAGCTGGCGGCCTCCAAGCAACGATTGCAGGAACTGTCGAACGCGATGGCGACGATGCGAACCATCCTGGCCAAACTCCCCGACCTGCGACCGTTGGCCGAGGACGCGGGCGAGGCCACCCGCGGTCGCGCAGCAGGAGCAGTAGGCCACGCTGCCAGCCAGGCGACGAATCGCCTGGTCGAGAATCAGGAAGGGCGGCTCCCTTCGGGGGTCGCCCTCTTTCTTATGGCCGTCAACCGATGAAGAAGGGGGCGATGAACAGTACAAGCGCCGGCACCAGCGTCACGGCCGTGACGTCCATCCACAGGCCGTACTTGATCATGTCGGTGATGGATACTCGACCGGACGCGTACACGATGGCGTTCGGCGGAGTAGAAACTGGGAGGACAGCAGCCACGGACGCGGCCAGCCCAGACGCCACCGCAGGAATAATTGGGTTGACCCCGACGGCCTGCGCGATCGAAATCACGATCGGTATGGCGATGTTGGTGGCAGCCGTGTTCGACATCGCCTCCGAGAGCACCACGGTAAAGATCGCACCCGCGTATGCCAGCGTCGCAACGTCACTGATCGGCACCAGCCCGGTGATCGCCACCGCGACCTCCCGAGCCAAGCCGGTCGAACCGGCCAGCGCGCCCAGCGACAGCCCGCCACCGAACAGCAGAATCGTGCCCCAGTCAATCTGTGAGGCCTGCCGCCAGGTGATGGTCGAGGGTTCGCTCTTGCTGTTCGGCAGCACAAACAGCAGTACGACCCCCACCAGGGCGGCCACGGCCGCCGGCACGCTCGTGGTCACCGCGGTGACCACCCTGTGGTCCGTCCCCAGGACGAGAGCCAGCACGCCCGGTCCGATCCAGAGCACGACCGTCACGCTAAACGCGATGACCGCATTGATCTCCCCACGGCGCCAGGACCCGAGCGCCCGTTTGCGTTCGACGATGATTTCCTGGGTACCCGGAATTTCGTCGACACCGGTTTTCCCCACCCAGGCGAGATACACGAAGACGATGCCCAACAGAATCAGCACGATCGGCGTGGAGAACATCATCCACTGCACGAACGTAATGCGCACGTCGAGCTGGTCGCTGATCATCTCGACCGCGATCAAGTTGGGTGGGGTGCCAACCGGTGTCGCCATGCCGCCGCGCGAGCAGCAGTAGGTCGTCATGAGCATCAGCGCGGTCCCATACTTCTTTGGGAGGTTCGCCTCTGATTCCATGAACCGCAGCAACGTCAAACCGATGGGCACGAGCATGGCGGCGGTCGCCGTGTTGCTCATCCAGGCGGACAGAAACGCGGCCAGCAGACCATACGCGATCAAGATGCGCGTCGGGTGCGCGCCAATGACGCGGAGCGAAAGCACGCCGTACGCGATGCGCTCATTGACCCGATGCACAAACAGGGCCTGGGCCAGAATGAAGCTGCCGATGAAAAGAAAGATCGTCGTGCTAGCGAAGGGTCTGAATGTCAGTCCGGCTGGTGCGACCTGCAACACGACCGCTAGTGTTGGCCCCAGCAGCGCGGTCACTGCCAAGGGCAGTGCCTCAGTGATCCAGAACACGATGACGAGCGCCATGACGGCCGCCAGCCGGTGCCCCTCCGGGGTGAGCGACGTGAAGGGCCAGGCCCACACCAGCAAGAAGAGCAACGGGCCGGCCACGATGCCGACTTTGCGTCGAGATTCGTCGAACCGGAGTTCGGCCTCGGTCTTCGTCGGTCTCTGTGGCGGCGCGGGATCTGTCGACATCAGCCAGACGGTTTATCACACTTCGAGGCACCGACAAAATTCGAGAGACCATTCTTCCGCCCCGCCGAGGGAACCTCCGGCCTGGACCGGGAGTCTTAACTCTGCAAACAGGCTCACACCCGAGACACCATTGAGGTCGCGTGCTCGACCCTGACACCCAGCCATCGCGACGACGGACACGCCGGCCGACCCCGACTTCGACCCCATCCGAAACAACCCGGCGTTCGCGGCCGTTGCAGTACCGCTCGCCGGGTAGTGGGTTCCCCCTGCCGCTCGTGATAATGTTGGTGGGCGGCTACTCGCGAGATTTGGAAGGTGTGTCGATGCAGCAGTCAATAGTGTTCGCACTCCTCGGACCGATCGGAATCTGGGAACTGGTCATCATCCTGTTGATTCTGATGCTCATCTTCGGCGCCAACCGGCTGTCCGGTCTCGGCAAGGGTATGGGGCAGGCCATCCGGGGATTCAAGGACGAAATGGGGTCTGGAAAAGAAAAGGGCGGCGACTAACGGCACGACACCGCTCCGATACAGACAAAGGACCGAGGCGCACGTTGTGCGCCTCGGTCCTTTTCTTGTTCGAGCCCAAACGACGGTGCGTCTCTAGTCGATCCCCAGTGACGCCATGTGCGCCACGAGGTCCTGTCCGGCGGTCGATGGATTCACCTCTTTGTCGATCTTGAGGATCTTGCCATCGCCACCAATGATGTAGGTCCATCGGAACGGGAACGCCCGGTCTGCCGTCACCACGCCATACGCTTCCGCGACCTCTTTCGTCGGGTTGCTCAGCAGTGGGAAATCGGACTCGAGTGATTCCGCGAACTCCTGGTTGGTCTGAGGATCATCGACACTGATCATGAAGTACTTCATGTCGATTTGGCTCAACTCGTCGCTGGATTCACGCAGCGACTTGCATTGGGCCGTTCAACCACCGGTAAACGCCTTGGGAAACCAAGCGAGCACCACTGGCGTCCCCGCATAGTCGGACAGACTATGGGTCTTACCGTCGGTGCCAGGGAGACTAAATGCCGGCGCCATGTCGCCGACCTCAAGCCCCTGCGCCTGAACTCCCCCGACGCCAACCACAGCCACGGCCATCACGACCATGATGCAGCATGCGACGAGCATTCTCATTGACTCCACTCCTTGAGTGAGGCGGTCATTGTTACCTACGAACTATACTGACACCGTAGCAGACTCCGCCCCAGATTGGCAATCACGCTCGTGCGTCGTCCCCCGACACTAGGCCACTAGTCGAACACCACGGTCTGAGGGAACTGGGCGTACCAGCCGAACCAGAAGGCGCGGTGCGCGGACAGCCGTGCCAACCTCGTCGTGGCGTCATCCTCAGCCACCAACTCGTCCTCCGTCATCAACCAGATGCGCCTCTGGTCGTCTGACACGAGACGTTCGTCGACGTGTCCGTCGAACTGCCGCCCAACACCGCGACATAGGGTAAGTGCCTGAGTTGCTCATCGTGATCGAGTCCGTAGCCCACCACGAATCGGTCGGGGATGGTGAAGCCCACGTAGTCCGCCTGGATATCCAGCTTACGCCTCGATGGCTTGTCCAGAAGTACCACGGTTCGTAGTGACCGTGGTCCCTCCGCCCGCAGGTGCTTCAGAATCCACGCCAGAGTTTCGCCGGTATCGATGATGTCTTCGACGACCAGGACGTCGCGGTCCCGCACGGGTAGATGGAGGTCCTGACGCAACCGAACCGCGCCCGTCGACCGTGTGGCGGCGCCGTAGCTGGAGACCGCGACGAAATCGATGGTGACCGGACGGTCCAGCACGCGAGCCAGATCAGCGAGGAACACAAAGCCGCCTTTGAGTATGGCCACGAGGTGCAGGGTGGTATCGGCAGGGTACGCACGACGGATCTCGGCCGCCAAACCGGAAACCCGGTCCTTGACCTGGTCGGCGCTGAAAAGAACCGTGTGGCCCACATCTGCCATCTCGACCGATCGTAGCAGTACGCCCGACGAGCCTCGCGGATTGGTCCGCTGGTCGGACTTCGCGGCGTCTAGCGGCCAATGTCCTGAGATAACGAATCGCGCGGCACTTCGATGGGTCTTCACGTATCATCACGACAAGACCCTTGTATCGTCGTCGAGGCGGCGACAGAAAATAGCCGGAAACAGGAAGGATGGTCGATGCTGGCAGGTATCCCGCATCGGGACATAGCGAGATGATTCATTTCGAATGCACGGTGCAGGAGGGATGCGTTCGGGATGCGCTTCGTCCGGCACTGGGCTCAGCGATCGAAAGCGCGTGCACCGACATCTTGGGCGACCGCGCATGCGGTTCGGTAGAGATCACCTGGTCGGTCATTCCGAAGGGGTTCGGATTCAGAGGCGGTCAGCCTTCCACCACGTCCCAGGTGCGTGGACGGATACCCGACGGGTGTGACCGGGAAACTCGGACCCATCTGTTGACATCGATCGGGGACTCCTGGTGTCGGATCACTGGCGCGTCCCCGGAAGAGCTCATGGTCGCGGCCCGCGACCAAAGCTGGTCCGGGTGATCGGACCGGAGCCCAAGAGGAGACAGCAGAATGCCGTTCTATCGATGCGTCACTCCCAAGGACGCGCTGTCCTTTGAACAGCGACAGGAGATCGCTGTCGCCTTCACCGACATCCACTGCGGGATCTCCACGGCTCCGAGGAACTTCGTGAACGTCGTCTTTCTTGAGGTCTCTGACGGTGCCGAGATTGCCGACTCCCACGGAAACGGCGTACTCCGGTACGACACGCCGTTTTTCATCGCGGGAGGCAACCGAGCGGGACGGGCCCCCGAGGTGAGGCAGCAGATTCTAGCGGGGTTGATCGACCGGCTCTCGACAATCGCCGGGGTTTCGAAAGACCTGGTAAGCGGTCACATCAGCGAAGCCCCGGCATCATGGATCATGGAAGCCGGGCACATCCTCCCAGATCCCGGGTCAGAAACGGCTGACTGGTACGAACACAGCGCCGTGTCAGGCTGACCAAGCCGCAACTCGCGCGAACCGCAAACACGCATTCCTTATCTGCTAGGGGCGCTGAAATTACATCGACAACGGGATGTGAACCGGTATGGGCGTCGTCCACCAACCTGACCGGGACGATAGACGACATTAGCGCCCCCTCGACGCCACCTCCGAGCCCCGCCTGACGCCCTGAACGCGACGCACAATGGACTCTGGAAGGGACAGAGACGAACGCTTAGTAGAGCATCCAGAAGATCACGACCCCGGTCACGGACACGTAGAGCCACAGGGGGAGCGTGAGCGTCGCGATCTTCCGATGCTTCTCCACATCCATCGTCCATCCCCGAAACAGAGTGAGCAACGCGAGGGGCATGATCGCCACGGCGAGGAGGATGTGACTGATCAGGATGAAGAAATAGACCTCGGAGAATTCGCCCTCGTAGGCCTTCGGCCCCGCCTTGAACCAATGGTAGATCACGTAGCTGATGAGGAAGAGCATCGACGTGCCGAAGGCCAGGAGCATCGTGTTGCGATGCCACTCGATTCGACGCTGTCGAATGAAGACGAACGCCACGACCAATAAGACCGTCGTCACGCCATTCAAGGTCGCATTGACCCTCGGCAGAACCGAGACGTCCAGCGCGGACTCCACGCCGTGAGGACGCGGTCCCAGGATGAGAAAAGCGACCGCGGCGGTGACGAGGACCGACACGATGTAGATAATGCGCAGCCAGAAGCCCTCAGTCTCACTGGATAGATGATTCATCTCTCGCTTATGCCATCGCTCCAAGGACCATGCAAGCCATGCGCACCCTCCATTTCACCCCGTGACCCGGCATTGTCCAGTTGACGCGACGGGAGACAGAGTCGACCGATGACAAGCCCGCTGCCCAGTTACCGCGGATACCGATTCCCGTCTGAAATCATCAGCCACGCGGTCCGGCTCTACCATCGCTTCGACCTGAGTGTCAGAGATATCGAAGATCTCCTCGCCGAACGGGGTGTCACCGTGACGTACGAGGCGATTCGGCAGTGGTGTCGGACGTTCGGGCTCGACTACGCGCATCGGTTACAGCGTCGGCGCGGCCGCATGGGCGACACCTGGTATCTGAATGAGGTGTTCATCAAGATCGAGGGGCGGCCGCAGTATCTGTGGCGTGCCGTCGACGAAAACGGCGACACGAGCAACATTTTTCTACAGTCGCGGCGTGACCGGCGGGCGGCCCTCCGCTTCTTCCGGAAGTTATCGAAAGAACACGGCTGTGTCCCTCGACGACTGATCACCGATAAGCTGCGCAGCTCCCCCGCCGCCTGCCGCACCGTGATGCCGTCCGTGGGCCACTCCACGGCCCCGTACGCGAAT
>PAUN01000015.1 GCA_002712885.1 Acidobacteriota bacterium | reverse complement strand
ATCCTTGGAGCACCCGCCTGCCGCGCTGGCCCTCGGGTTCCACCGCGGAAGACCTCTGTGGCCCACTCGCCGTTGAAATCGGTCGAGCCGTCGTCGTCGATGATCACCTCGACGTTCGTGCTATTGGCTATAACGTTTCTAATAATTTCGAGCATACGGGTGATTTCATTGTGTGAAGGGGTGATTACCGACACCAGTGGATTCATTTTTCGTCATCCCGTCATGCTCATTACCATCAAGTGCACGAAGTAGCACAGGCGCACCGGGACCGCCAGGGACTGGCTAGCCCTCATACAGGCCAGGCGGAACCGTAGAGGCCGTCGCTCTGGGCCGAGCCACGAACTCGACCCCGCCGACCCTCTCCAGAAGGGCCGAAAATACCTGGTCGGGCTGCCTTGACGCGTGGAATCGCTGCGGCACTCACCAGACCAGTCCGTGAACCCTTCGCTCAGGCGATGTCCGGTTAGCAAACAGTTAGCAAAGCGGGATTTTAGAACAAACAAAAGGGCCTCCCGGGTAATTGGGAGGCCCTTTGTCATGTGGTGGAGGCGACAGCCCCAGAGGGGACTCGAACCCACTAACCTGCCGATTACAAATCGGCTGCGCTACCGTTGCGCCACTGGGGCATGTCAAAACAGGCTGCGCCTTGTGCGATGGCCTGATCTACATTCTAGTCGGGGACCGAACGGCGGTCAATCTATTGGCGCGACTACATTAGGTAGCCCCGCCCTCCGTCGTATAACCGATTAGTTTGTATGCAAGTTTGGACGCGGTGAAGGCGCAGGCCTCGGGGCCCTCCGGCGGGCTCAACTCGGTGATGTCGAAGCCTACAATGCGGCGCGACCCTGCCACAGCCCTTAGCAGAGCAGTCACGTCTGACCAGCCCATGCCACCCGGCTCCGGGGTGCCCACCGCAGCCATCAGCGACGGGTCCAGCACGTCGAGGTCAACGCTTACATAAACGTTCTCCGACAGGCCTTCCAATGCCCAGTTGGCGATGTCTCGGACGTCGCCAACTGCTGCGGGCCAGTACCAGATAGGCACCGGCTTGTTATCGGCGAACACGCGCTCCTCGGCACTCATGCTACGTACTCCCACCTCCACCAGCGGAGTCGACTCCGCAACCCGCCTAGCGACACAGGCGTGGCTCCAGGGGCTACCCATGTACTGATCTCGGAGGTCGGCGTGGGCATCTAGGTACAGTACCGACAGATCTGCGTACACCTCATGAAACGCCCTCACAGCACCTATGGTGACCGTGTGCTCGCCGCCTAGCAGGCCCACGAGTTTGCCCGTCTCGGCGAGGGGCCGTACCACATGTTCGATACGTCCCACCATGGCCTCGGGACCGCTGACGTCGGCCTCCACCTCGGCGGCTGTGTAGATCCCGACCTCGGAAATGTCGCGATCCAGCTCTATATCGTAGTTTTCGAGCTGCCTTGAGGCGGTGATGATCGCCTTCGGTCCATAGCGCGAGCCGGCGCGGTACGAGGTGGTGCTGTCGTATGGCACTGGAAGGAGGATGACGCCGGCATCTTCGAGGCTCCGGGCGTCGTGGGGAGAGTCGAGGAATGTGTCCCAGTGGCGCGGAGTTTTGTCCGCCTCACCCATCGGTAGGTCCGCCACTTGAAACAATCGACGAGCGCTCCCGAACCATCCCGGTGTGGGCCTCGGAAGGTGTGGAGTACTCGGTCCCACGGTCCATCCGCCACACCTTGACCTCCGGCAACCCGAAGGTCGTCTTGACGTCCTCCAGCGCTTCGTCCGTATTGAAGTCCTTGCAGGAGAATATGTCGATGTTTACGTAGCCCCGATCGGGGAAGGTGTGGATGCTGATGTGGCTTTCGGCGATGAGCACGAAACCCGACACGCCCCAATCCTCGGCAACCGGCCCGTGGTAGGTGTAGACCTGGGGCGCAATCATCTTCGTCATGCCGATGGCGTCCGGGTACTCGTCGAGGAACGTACGGATCAGTTTTTCATCCTGCAGCTTCACCGTGTCTGCGCCGTATCCGTCAACAACCAGGTGCAAAGGAGATGCCTCACTATCAATATTAGCTTGAGAAACGCGGCGCCAATCCAGTCCGCGCGAGGTTCGAGGAACAAGCGTAACACCGTTGCCGGGGGCCAGACAATAGAATGCCACACGGGCAGACCGAGCCCAGCCCCACAAAGCGTGCGCAGCACCACGCGCAGCGACGATTAGATTGTCAGGCGGTGATAGAGGTATAGCAGGCGCTGGGGCAGTTCGTAAATGTCATCCAGAACCTCGTAGCCCATGTCCTCGGTCATGGTCTTGAGGTAGTCGTGACCATTCTTGTCGACCGTCAGGCAGAAGGCGTTGATATTCTTCTCTTTCGCCTCGTCAAGAGCCATCTTGGTGTCGTGAACCGCGTACTCCTTCTCGACTCCTTCGCGGCTGTATCCTCTATCCTGGGGCCGACCGTCGCTGATGAGGAACAACAGCTTGGTCCGCGCGTCCTGGGCCTCCAGTTTCATCGTGGCATGGCGAATGGCCGGTCCCATTCTGGTGGCATGCAAGGGCGCTATGCGGTCAATTCGCCTTTGCACACGCTCCGACATCGCCTCATCGATCTCCTTGACGGTATAGAACTCCACGTTCTCGCGGCCATAACCCGAAAATCCGTAGATCCCGTAGAGATCTCCGGTGGTCTCCAAGGCATGAATCAGCAGGACCACCGCCTCCTTCTCAAGGTCGATGATCCGTTTGTATGACCGGCGCATGCCTTCGCCACGACGTCCACGTAACCACACCATGTACTCTACCGGATCCTCGGGAGCTTCCCAGTCGTCGGCAACCTTCTTAGACTCCTCGATGGCCTCCGCCGTAGAGGCGCTCGTGTCCAGCAGGAACACCACAGCGACATCGCGCTGGACCTTGTTGCGCCTCCAGTAAATCTTGTCGTTAGACCCGGACCCGGTGCGGGCGTCGATCACCGCCTCGATCACGTCGTCGATGTCTATCTCCTCGCCATCCTCGAGCCTGCGTACCTTACGGAATGACTCAGGCACAAGCAGCTCGAACTGACGCCGTATCTGGCTTGCCAGAGGCCCGTAGTTGTGCAACGTCTCGCCGAAGTATGCGGCGTCTCCCTCGGCCATAGTCTTCTGTCGAACGATGCACCAGTCCGGCTTGTAGTCAGCTGCGCGGAAATCCCATTCGTCGTAGACGAACGTCTGGGGCTCGGCCGCGTCGAGCGGACCGCCTTCATCGTTGACATGGCCGAGGGAGCCCTGGCCCATACCGGGGGTCTGAGGCTGGCCAAGTCCAGCCTCTTTTAGAAGATTGTCCGCGAACGCCCCCATCGACTCTTGCCCGGCCCCGTCGGTGTCGGGCGTGTCCACTTCCGCGCTGGACTGGAGCATCTCCTCGACCATCTCTTGGGTGATCGCCTCGGACCCAGCCTCGGCGCCCTGGTCGCCCTCTTGCATACGAAGCTGGGTCAGCATCTGGACCAACTCGGGCTTGAAGTCGCCCCGGTAGTCCACATCTTCGCTGGGCGTGTACTCCTCTTCGTCTCCGGATTCGCCATCACCGGAACCCTGGGTGAGTTGCTCAACAGCTCCTTCGTCCGATTCTTCCTCACCCGACTCAACCTCATCTGGCAGGTCCAGATTCTCCCAATCATCGTCGGGAACCTGCTCGTTCGGAACCTTGGAGACAATGGCATACACCCGCAGCGTGGCCTCGGCCGAATCCTCAACGAGGGCCCCGAAGACCTGAGCACGTCTGGCTATGTTCGCTATTTTGGTCGCGGCGTCCTTGTGACCGGAGGGCACCGGCAGGCCTTTCATCTGGCCCAGGCTGACCCTCACGAAGAACTCGACCAGTGCCTCTCGAGCAGGCAACGACTTCACCTGCGGACGGCCCTGAACTGCATCCCGCTGCACCGTAAGATAGCCCGTTTTGATGCCCGGGTACTCTATCATCACTCTAGTGTCTAGCCTCGAATCCTCGACGACAGTAAAGATGTCGAGTGCCAGACGTCGGTCCTCGAAGATATCGAAGAACCTCTGCATGTCGGTGATCCAGCCACGCTCAGCGGAGCCTTCACTCTCAGCGACTATTTCTGCCATGGACATCGTCTTGGGCTGTTCCGCCAATTTGGGCCTCAAGTCCTCGAACAGGGTAGACGGCCTGTCATACTCGAACTCAAAACTCCCGAACTCCAGGTGTGCGACCTGGTGCGTCGAGATGACCTTGAACAGCGAAAAATTCTCAGGCTTGGTCGAATAGCGGTCTGACATGGATGGCACAAACACGGTCGTGCCCTCGGTGGTGGGCGCCTCTTTTGACACCCAACCGATATTTTTCTCGGTCAGATCTTCGGACTCGGCGAGTGCAACGTCTGCTCCTGCCAATGCCCGGCAGTACATCTCCATCAAGTCCTTAATGCGCGCGAACTCGACACTGGATGACAGCGATTCGAGGACCCGAAGCGACCGCGACGACTCGACCCTGAAGTATGCGAGGCCGCCGTCGCCATTGTCCGCCAGGATACCCATGCCCACGCGGTGCCAACCCTCCAATTGCCCCAGGGTTACCCGTTCCAGGACTCCGGGGCTGCTCTTGACGAATTCAGGCACCGCGGCCGGGGAGGCGCTCAGCATCGACTCGGCCAGTCCCAAAATTGCTGAGTGGTGTTCCGCATCTACCCGACCTAGTGCGTCGGACATGTCCACCATGGCTGCGGGCACGTTCTGGAGTTCGGCGCGGTGGAGTCCACGGGCCAGTTCCAGGAATCGCAGGCGCTGCTCGGGTCGAATGTTTGGCAGAGACCGGCTCGCGGCGTCGAAAAGGCCCTTGACACTACGCCAACTCGTGTCGGCCATCGAAGATCCGAAGGCAATGAGCATGCCCTTATCGTCACCAAGGAGCGAGAACACCTTCTTGCCCAGGGCCAGAACCTCGACTGCCATATCGTAGGAACGCCGCGACAGCCCATCGAGGAACGTGACGAACTGTTCCAGTTCAGGAACCGTGAGACTGGAAAGCAGATCGGGACTGGCCTCAAAGAACTTACAGGCCAGCGTACTAGACTTCCATGTCCCCTTATATAGGCTTCGCCCCATATCTGCCCAGGTGACGATATGGCGTGACCGAAGGCGACCCATCGCGCCAGGGCTGGCCTGGAAGTAGGACGCCGCGAGGCTCGGGGCCTCTGTACACAGGTCGCGCCCGCATTCCATCCAGCGGAGNAAGTAGTTGAATGGCATAACGCCAACTACTTTGGGGCTCACACGAAAGTACTGGTTGGCAGCCTCCCAGGACCGCACCGTCTGATCGGCAAGCTGCAGCCCGATCTCAGCCCAGCGTTCTAGTTGCTCTCCGTCCAGTTCGTAAGACAGGCGCTCCCACGACTCGTCAAATTGAAGGGATACGGCCTTCGGGTACTTTCCAAGGGCCGNGCGAATGCGCTCGCCAGTCAACTTCGTCCGCTCCTCCACGGGGCCTCCTCGTCTGGAACTCGCTCTAGAACCNTCAACAGGTCGCCAAGGATCCTAGCAGTGGCTCCAAATATAACATGCCCTTCGTACAGGTAGACATCAAATTCCCTTGTACGGCCGTCGCCAAACGATACCTCCATCGGCACGGTCCCCTCTTCGACGAGTGTCGAAAGGGGCACCTCGACGACCTCGGCTACCTCGCTGGCGCTCCACGTAAAGTGGTAGGCACCAGGTATCGTGCCAACAAATGGGTTTACGAAGTATCCGGAGGGGGTCGTCACTCCGCCGAGCGGCCCGAGCACACCCACGTCCTCTGGACGCACTCCCATCTCCTCGAAGGTCTCTCGCAGCGCTGCTTCCTCAGGCGATGCGTCTGTGGGCTCCATTCTGCCACCCGGAAACGCCATCTCGCCCTTGTGGTCTTCGACCAAGTCGCTGCGCTTGTTGAGAAGGATGTGGTACTCCCCGTCTCTAAGGTACAGCAATACCATGACGGAGGCCTGGATAAGAGAGGGGTCGGAGACGACTTGTCGGTCCACAACGGAGAGAGCCTCACGCACAGCGGCCATCGGAGAGTCGAGCATCTACGCTCGCACCGAGAGCNGTANACNNNCTANAAGTCTGCTCCGGAATATCATAAATCCGAGCACCAAGGGGAGGAAGATTCTCCGTGAGGAGGAAACTGTCGTTGCTCTGGACGGCACACGCACTGCCCGCAAGCCTATTCCGCTACTCGAAAATAGAGGCGATGACCTCTTCGATGCTTCCGTGGATCGACTTGTCGTCGGTCACCGCCCAGTTGATGGCCACCTGGCAAGCTCGCCTGGGGCTGATGCCCTGGGAGATCAGTTTGGCGGCATAGATCAAAAGCCGNGTGCTGGCACCCTCAGCCAGGCCGTGTTCTCTGAGATTGCGGACCTTCTCGCCAAGCTTGGCTAGCTGGACCGCCGTCTTCGTATCTACGCCGCCCTCGTGCTCGATTATCTGGGCCTCTATTTCGGCGGGCGGAGAGTCGAACTCGAGAGCAACGAACCTCTGCCGGGTACTGTGCTTCAGGTCCTTGAGCGCACTCTGGTACCCAGGGTTGTAGGACANCACCAGNAGGAAGCCTTCTGCCGCCTCCAGCAACTCGCCGCGCTTCTCCACCGGCAGGATGCGACGGTGGTCGGTGAGGGGATGGATCAGTACCGTGGTGTCCTTGCGGGCCTCCACAATCTCGTCGAGGTAGCAGATACCTCCAGCCTTGACCGCCCTGGTTAGGGGACCATCGATCCAGATGGTGCTATCACCCTGGAGCAGGTAGCGCCCAACCANATCGCTTGCGGTCAGGTCCTCGTGGCACGCTATCGTGACCAGGGGGATGTTCAGGCTCTCGTCCGCGGAGACGGACCCATCGTTGGACCGCTGCTTCACCCTGGTCAGCGGCTGTCCCAAACGGTACGACATGTACTCGACNAATCGGGTCTTGCCACAGCCGGTCGGCCCCTTGAAGAGCACCGGTATCTTCTGCTCGTAGGCTGCTTCGAACAGTTCTACCTCGTCGCCCACGGGTACATAGTACGGCTCTTCTGTCAGATGGTACTCTTCGATAATGTAGCTGCGGTATAGGGTNTTGGTAGGTGTGGTCATGTGGTNATGCTACTGGCTCCTAGCGCTGCGCTGGCCTCAAAAGGAGCCTCCGCGCGCTTCATTTGTCCCGCTGGACCCGCTTTTCGTTTTTTCAGATTGTAGTCGCTATATACACGATGGTAGCGAATCAGGATCAGGTCGCCAGTCGCTCACACCACAGATTCTGGACTCGCTTCGTGAGAAGCTCAAGGTTCCCGCCATTCTCTATCACAACGTCGGCGATCTCGCGCCTCTCGTCGTCGGTGGCCTGTGCCTGGACCCGGGCCTTTACCGCCTCGTCATCCAGCCCTCCGCGGCTCACTGCCCGATCGACGACTGTGTTTTCCGGCGCGGCAACGACCCATATTTCGTCGATTAGCTTGGTCCAGGCAACATCCATACGAATGGCCTCAACCAGGAGCGCTACCTCGACAATGGCGACCCTGCAACCCTCATCGCGTAGCCACCGCAGACGCTCTGCGATCAACTCGCGCGTGCGAGGATGGACGATGGCATTGAGGCGTTCGCGTTTGGAGAGGTTCTGGAACACCATCGAGCCCAGAGTATTTCTGTCGATCTCCCCGCCAGATGTCAGGACCTGCTGACCAAACTCTTCAACGATTTCACTCCAGCCAGCAGTTCCGGGCAGGTAGGTCTCGTGGGCCAGATGGTCCGCACTGAGAACCTCTGCCCCCAGCTTCCTCAGGATGTCGGCCGTTTCGGTCTTCCCGGCCCCGATTCCACCTGTCAGCCCTACTACTTTCAAATACACCATTCCAGTCGCGAAAATCTTTGACATGATAGCAACGCCCGTCTGCAGGGGTCAATAGCGCACCGGAAAGAACGTAACCGCTCCGGCGCTGTATAATGGGCCCGATCACCCTCGAAGGAGTAGTCCGTGTCCACCAGGCTCAGGGATCTGCCAAGCGTCGACCGAGTCCTCTCCGATGAGCGAATCGTGCGGCTGATTAAACGGTACTCTCGACGGGCCGTGACAAACCTAGTCCGTGCCGAAATGGCCGCCTGCCGCGAGGTTATCGGCATTGGTGGCCCCGTACCTACCCTCGCCGAGATCACCGCAGCCATCGAACGACGCACCTCGGATCGGTGGAGGGAATGGCCCGGAGGCGTCATCAACGCCACAGGCGTGATCCTCCACACGAACCTGGGGCGAGCTCCGCTCAGCCGTGCCGCCCTGGATGCAGCCGAGCGCACGTCCGCGGGTTACAATGACCTCGAGTTGAACATGGAAACGGGTAAGCGCGGCTCCCGGCAGGCGCACCTCTCCCGGCTCGTCTGCGAGGTAACGGGCGCTGCAGCGGCTATGGCGGTCAACAATAACGCCTCTGCCATGCTGCTGGGACTCGCCGCAGTCGCCGCCGGCAAAGAGGTGATTGTCTCTCGCGGCGAGGCGGTCGAAATAGGCGGCGGATTCCGCATTCCTGACGTACTCCTACAGTCTGGCGCTACGCTGGTCGAGGTCGGTACGACCAACCGCACCTACACCCGCGACTATGCCAACGCGATCACCGAGAATACCGGCGCGATACTCTCCGTTCACAGTAGTAACTTCCTGGTATCAGGCTTCACCCATTCGCCCGACCTCCAAGAACTTGTTCGGCTGGGCGCAGAACGAAACGTTCCGGTAATGCATGATCTGGGGAGCGGCTGCCTCCTGGACACCGCCGACTTCGGGCTTGCCCACGAACCGATGCCTCAAGAGAGCATGGCTGCAGGCGTGTCTCTGGCATTTTTCTCCGGCGACAAGCTCCTGGGCGGCCCGCAGGCGGGCATCATCATCGGGGACGAAGCTCTCGTGAGTGACGTGTCGAACCATCCCTTGGCAAGGGCGGTTCGAATCGACAAAGCTGGCATATCCGCCCTCAGCGCCACCCTGATGCATTACATAAAGGAAGAAGCAACCAGCGAGATACCCGTCTGGCGGATGATCTCGCGTACGACCTCCGACATTGGGTCCACGGCAGACCGTTGGGCCGAGTCCATCGGGCAAGGCTGCGACGTTGTGGACGGACTATCGACCATCGGTGGCGGCAGCCTCCCAGGCGAGGTCCTCAACAGCAGGCTCGTGCGCCTGGGCTCAACCGGTCGCACGGGTGGACCCGACGCCCATGCACAAAGGCTGCGGAGCGGCGCCAACCCGGTACTCGGCCGGATCGAGGACGACAGCGTGCTGCTAGACCCACGTACCGTCCTGCCCGGACAGGAAGACGCCCTACTAAAGACGGTCTCCCACACTCTCAATTCTTAACTTCCCCATAATCCTATCTATGCGCTCTCTGCGGTAAATCCCCATGACACTCTTCGAACACAGCGCCGATAGCCAGATGCGGCGTGAGGCGCCGCTGGCGGCCAGGATGCGCCCGCGCAACTTCGATGAGTACGCCGGTCAGGAGCACCTGGTCGGACCAGGGCGCGCCCTGCGCAAGAGCATAGAGGCCGACCAGATACCGTCCATGGTATTGTGGGGTCCGCCTGGCAGCGGCAAGACGACATTGGCAAATCTTATTGCCACCATGACTCGCAGCTACTTCAGCCCTGTGAGTGCCGTGGCCTCCGGCGTCGCGGACCTGCGCCGCATAGTCAAGGAGGCCCGCGATCGCCTGGGCATGCAAAGGCAGCGCACGATCCTATTCATCGACGAGCTGCACCGCTTCAATAAGGCACAGCAGGATGTGATATTGCCCCACGTCGAATCCGGCACTGTCATCCTAATTGGCGCGACCACTGAAAATCCGTCGTTCGAAGTCAACTCGCCGCTGCTCTCGCGCTCACGGGTGTTTACGCTTCAGCCCCTCTCGAACGAGCATCTCACCGGCATTGTGCGCAGCGCCTTACAAGACAATGAGCGCGGTCTGGGGAGGCTATCGCCGCAGATGGACGACGAGACGATGGGGGGGCTGGTCGAGATCAGCAACGGCGACGCTCGCACCGTCCTGAACGCCCTTGAGATGGCGGTCCTGGCCACCGACCCGGACGAGGACGGGACGCGCGATATCACGGCCCAAACAATCGAGGACGCCACGCAACGATTCCACCTCTACGACAAGGCTGGTGACCAGCATTACGACACGATCTCGGCCTTCATCAAGTCGATGCGCGGCTCGGATCCAGACGCGGCAATCTACTATCTGGCTCGTATGATCGAGGCGGGCGAGGACCCGCTGTTCATCACACGGCGACTGGTCATACTCGCGGCAGAGGACGTCGGGATGGCGGACCCGCGCGCGCTAACCATGGCGGTGGCGGCGCAGCAGGCGGTGCACCTGATAGGCATGCCAGAGGGCCGTATCCTCCTAGCCGAGGCCACCGTGTACCTGGCTACCGCGCCCAAGAGCAACGCGTCCTACATGGCCATCAACAAGGCCATCGAGGATGTACAACGCTCCCCCAACGACCCAGTCCCCAAGCACCTACGCAACGCGGTGACGAACCTGATGAAAGACGAGGGTTACGGCGAGGGCTACAAGTACGCCCACGATCACGAGGGCAGTTTCACTCCCATGCAAAACCTACCCGAGAGCCTGAAAGGCCGCCGCTACTACGACCCCACCGACCACGGCTACGAAGCCCAAATAGCCGAGCGCCTAAAGCGCTGGTGGGGCGAGCGGTAAAGGTGGATGGGGCAACCAGGCAGTCCAAGATACCCGCACCTCAGTCCTCCTCCCGTCGGACGGTAGAGGGACCCGACTCGAGCCTCAATTCTTCCCGTACTCCGTAATGGTGGAGTTGATTACGTCGAGAGCATACTCTACATCGTCGCCGGTAATGTCGGCGTGGGTTGCCATGCGGCAGTAGCCGCCGCCCCGGGCGCCCAGTAGTACGCCTTGATCGATTATCCTGCGGGCTATCTCATCGTGATTACTGTACTTCATCGTGAAGAAGATCAGGTTGGTCGGCAGCGCGTCGGGATCGATGGCGATACCAGGTATCTCAGCGAGGCCAGTCGACAGTCTGCGGGCGTTTGAGTGGTCCTCCGCCAATCGGTCCACCATCGTATCGAGCGCCACGATTCCCGCTGCAGCAATTACCCCAGCCTGCCTCATGCCCGAGCCCAACATCCTGCGCCAGCGCCGCGCCTCGTCTATGAACTCGTTGCTGCCGCACAGTACCGAACCCACCGGCGCACCGAGTCCCTTCGAGAGGCAGAAGGTTACCGAATCGATGTCCTTGACCAGCTCCGCGACAGGGGTCTCCAGGGCCACCGACGCATTGAACAGCCTTGCGCCGTCGACGTGGACCGGGAGGCCGTGTCCGTGGGCGACGTCGGCCACCGACTTCATGTCCTCCGGGGTCAGCGGCACCCCACCTGAGGCATTGTGGGTGTTCTCAAGGGCGACGAGCCTGGTGCGCGGGTAGTTCGTGCCGTCCGTGTGGACCGCAGAGTCAACCTGGTCCGGGTCGAGCATGCCGCGGTTGTCGACCGGCAGGGTCGTTATCACAATGCCGCCGAGCACCATCGGCCCTCCGCCCTCTCCCTTAACGATGTGGGACTTGTCTCCAAGTATCACCTCGTCGCCCCGCTGGCAGTGGGCTAGGAGCGCCACCAGATTTCCCTGGGTGCCAGAGGTCACATAGACGGCCGCCTCTTTGCCGAGCCTCTCGGCCGCCATGGCCTCCAGCCGGTTGACGGACGGATCCTCGCCCGCAATGTCGTCGCCTACCTCGGCCTCGGCCATCGCCTTGCGCATTGCTGCGTTGGGGCGGGTCTTGGTATCAGAGCGAAAGTCCACTTCTCGCATCGTATTCTCCTGGAGTGATTTGTTGATGTGCGGTTCGGTGGAAGCCGCACAATTCTAGCAATCAGCCTTGTAAAATGCCATAGTGTCACCTACCATGTGGGATGACGAGACATCGCTTCGGCACGTCCACAAACGTCCCGGTCCCGACCCACGAGCGTCGGATGCGGCGGCGCCCCGTGCTCCTGATAGCGGTAGGATCGGGAATGCGTCAATCCAGAGTCGGCTTTTATACCAGCGGGCGACTCTCCCTCGACGGGATTTTCGCCGTGCCAGATACCACGGGCGGCCCATTCCCGGGAGTTGTCGTCTGCCACCCTCATCCCGTGCTCGGCGGAGACATGGAGAACCCGGTGGTAACGGCCATCTGCCATGCGCTTGTCCGTAGCGACATCGCCACCTTGAGATTCGATTTCCGAGGCGTTGGCGAAAGTCAGGGAGAGTTTGCCAACGGCGACAAGGAGGAAGACGACCTGCGTGCCGCCATCAGCATGCTTGGGTCTCTGCCAGGCGTAGACAAGAGACGGATCGCCGTGGCTGGTTACTCTTTCGGAGCTGGCGTCTTACTCGGGGCCATCGGCCGCATGAAGTCGGTCCGCAGTATGGTGGCCATAGCACCGCCACTCTCGACCGTTCGAAGATCACCAATCGTGCGCGACGAGCGTCCAAAGCTATTTGTGGTGGGCCGCCTCGACAAAGTCGCACCATCGGTGGAGCTCCAGGCGGAGATGGACGCCATGAAGCCCCCAGTAGAATTTGCAGATATCCCAGATGCGGACCACACACTTGCGGGCCACGAGATTGCAGTAGCTGAAAGAGTAGTAGAGTTCCTGGCGCCGACCCTGGGGCCCGAGCCGCAGGGAGGCAGGTCGCTCATGTCGTGGGCCCGGAGCATCTTGCCATACCGATAATTTTCGGTAACCCGACGACCTTGTATGAGGCCATAGTCCAGAGAGAGGTGATATTTTGGAATCGAGCAAATCTGAGCGAATAGAAAGTGACTCTATGGGCGTGCTTCCCGTTCCTGCGGACGCCTACTACGGCGCCCAGACGCAACGGGCCGTTCAGAACTTCCCAATCAGTAATCTCAGATTCCCCCGATCCTTCATCCGCGCCATGGGCCAGATCAAGATGGCGGCCGCCCAGGCCAACGTAGAACTGAATCTCCTCGACCCAGACCTCGCCGACGCCATCGTTGAAGCAGCTCAAGCTGTGGTCGATGGCAAGCTCGACGACCAGTTCGTGCTCGACATTTTCCAGACCGGCTCTGGCACGTCCACAAATATGAACGCCAATGAGATCATATCCAACAAGGCCATCAAGATCCTGGGCGGCGAGCTCGGCTCACGCACACCGGTCCACCCCAACGACCACGTGAACCTCGGTCAGTCCTCCAATGACGTGATTCCGACAGCGATCCATGTCGCGGCCTTGAGCGGTCTCGCCAGCGACCTGACTCCTGCCCTTGCGCTCCTGCAGTCCGAGTTCGAGGCCAAGGCCGAGGAGTTCATGGATGTCGTGAAGACCGGTAGAACTCACCTTCAGGACGCCACCCCGATCAGGCTGGGCCAGGAGTTCAAGGGGTACGCAGGCCAGGTAGAGCGCGCGATCAAACGGCTTCGCTACACCGGTAATGGTCTCTCCGAGGTCGCACTGGGAGGTACCGCCGTAGGAACCGGTGTCAACACGCACCCTGAGTTCGCCCTAAGGGTTTGCGCCAGAATTACGGAAATGATCGGAACCCCCCTCTACGAAACGGACAACCACTTCCAGGCGCAGAGCACCCTGGACGCTATCGTGGAGTGCAGTGGCAGCCTGAAAACCATCGCCGTCAGCCTCATGAAGATTGCCAACGACCTCCGATGGCTCGGTTCAGGACCGCGGGGAGGAATCGGTGAGATCAATCTTCCCGAGGTGCAGCCAGGCAGCTCCATCATGCCCGGCAAGATCAATCCGGTCATACCCGAGTCTGTGTGCCAGGTGGCAGCCCATGTGATCGGCAACGATGCAGCTATCGCTGTCGCCGGCCAGTCGGGTAACTTCGAGATCAACGTCATGATGCCCGTCGCCGCACACAACCTGCTGGAATCCATCGCGATTCTCGCCTCATCCGCCAGGAACCTCGCCACCCAGTGTGTTAGTGGCATCACAGCCACCGAGCGCGGCCCAGAGATGGT
>PAUN01000014.1 GCA_002712885.1 Acidobacteriota bacterium | reverse complement strand
GACGCCGCCGGCGCCGTTGCCATACACCAGCACCTGCTCCATGGCCCGCGCGCCGCCAATGTCCGGCAGGCTCGTGCGGATGCCCGGCACCAAGGTGCCGAACGAATACAGGCTGCCGCCGGTCGGGATCGCATCGAGCGTCTCGGCCGTGAGCACCTCAACGCGCTCGGCCTGCTGAATGTCGACGACCGGCGATTGACCCGATACCGTGATGGTCTCTTCGACCGAGCCGACCGCTAGAATGACGTCAATCGTGATCGTGACGTCTGACGGCAGATTGACCTCATTGCGAACCTGCGTGCCGAACCCGGGAAGATCGTAGGTTAGCGTGTAGGTGCCGGGACGAAGATCGATCATTTGGTACTGGCCCGTGCCGTCAGTGACGGCAATACGCTGGCCTTCGATGAGTGCTTCACTGGCGGCCGTCACGGTAACGCCGGGCAACGCGCCCCCGGTGTCATCCGAAACGTTGCCAGCAAATTGGCTCTGAGCTGACGCCGCGGCGGGGATCAGAACGAGCACCCCGAGCGCGACTAAGAGAAACTTCCCGAACTTCATCCATCCACCTCCAGTGAATAAACACCTAGCAAAACACATGTTCGAGGGTTACTTATGCAAACCGTGTACCTGCTGGCTGGACGAACGGGTACGCAAAGGAGGGCCTATCTATTGGGTCTCACAAGAGAGCCGCCATTAAAAGAGGTGGAATACATGGACCGTATCCAAATATTCGTATCTACGTCCGTTCAACTTTCCCCATCTTTACGTCCGCGGGACGTCTTCCGCACAGGGTGCGGCGGCGGTGATAGCTGCTGGCGCAGACGCCACGCGGCGAGCAGGGAGATGTCGCAGCGAGGGAAGCAGCGAGGCGTGCACCCGGGCCCACACGGCCAGGCACGCTACTTCAGCTCGAAGACCCAGAGGGCGGCGCCACGGTCCGGCGGATTCTTGATCTCCGGCACCATCACCCCATAGCTGCCGGACTGGTACCCGCCACTCCCGACGATGACCGCGACATATTGCCGGCCGTTGGCGCCATAGGTGATAGGCGCCGCACTCGGCACTTCATTCAGCCGGGTCTGCCACAACGGCTCCCCTGTGCCGGCGTCGTAGGCGGCGATGCGGCGATCCAGGGCGCCCGCGAAGACGAGTCCGCCGGCGGTAACCAGCGTGCCGGTGGTCTGGGGGGCGCGTTGGCGTGCGATCCAGGTGGACTCGCCGGTCTCCAGATTGACCGCCTCCAACCGACCGTAGTTTCCATCACTCTCCGGTCGCGGCCGCACCGTCCATCGCACACCGCTCGATAGGCTGCCCCGTTCACCGTCCGGCACCGGCACGAGATCCATGCAGGCTTCGACCATCGGCACGTAGACGACCTTGGTGCGCGCATCGTAGGAGGTGGGCATCCACCCGCGCCCACCGCTCACATGGGGACAGACCATCTTGGTCTGGCCATCACCGGGTAAGAGCGTCGGGTCGGTCGTCTTGGCGCCGGTGACCGGGTCGATGGCGGTCACCAGGTTTTGTAGGCCCAGGTCGATCGACGACACATAGGCGCCGGTGGCCGCATCCAGAAAGTCGAAGATGGCCTGTTTACCGGTCGTGACCACCAGCCGCTTGACCTCCCCGCCCACGGTGAGGTCTACGATCTGTCGTTCGAAGGCCCAGTCGAGATCCCACTGTCCGTTGGCTTGATGCTGAAAGTGCCAGACGAGCTCACCGGTATCGGGGTTTAGGGCCAGGGTGGTGTCGAGATACAACGCGTCGTTCGTCACCCCGGGGGTAGAGACGGGATCCCGCAACGGCCCCGTGTCGTAGGTGTTGCCGGGCGCGAAGAACGCGAGGTTGTTGACCGGATCGTAGCTCCCCGGTATCCAGACGGAACCTCCGTTCCGCTCTTCGACGGGCAACCCATTCCAACTGTTGCCACCCGGGGCATTGGGCTGGGCGATGGTGGCGAAACGCCAGGCCACGTCGCCTGTCTCGGCATCGAGCGCGACGATGTAATTGCCGCCACCCACGCGCCCGGTGGTGCCGACGATCACTTTGCCCCTCGCCACCAGGGTGCCACCGGTCATGCGGTAGCCGTCCTCACGGTCGGCCGCCGGCTTGTCCCAGACGACTCGGCCGGTGCGTGCCTCGAGCGCCACGATGTGCGCATCAGACGTCGGCACATACAGCCGCTCGCCGTAGAGCGACATTCCGCGCTTCACGCTCGGGGCCGTCCCGCGTGGCAGTCGCCGCGAGTACTGCCACAGGAGATCGCCGGTCGCCCCATCCAGCGCCTGCACTTCGTCCCCGTAGCCGTGGATGAACAGCACCCCGTCGTGGACAATCGGCGTGGACTCGTTGGGCCCCGGCGGCAACGACCAACTCCAGGCCACGCGCAGGTCGTCGACGTTGGATCGAGTAATCTGATCGAGTGGGCTGAACCCGTACGCGTCGTAGGTACGGCGCCACAACAACCAGTCGTCCGGGCTCGGACGCTCGAGCATGGCGTCGGTGACGGGGCGCAGGCCGACAAGCGGATTGGACGCCATCGGGTATGGCGGCAGCGCCGCCCCCGGGGCCAGCCCCCCTCCCTGTCCGCGGGGCCACCGCGGCGGTGCGAGTCCAGCCAGCCGGGCGGGATCGTCCGGCAGCGGGTCTGAGCCGGCCGCCGACCCGTTCTCCCGATACATGAACGCCACCACCGCCGCGTAGGTCGCCTCGTCGAGCACGCCCGGCTGATCCTGCGGCATCGTGTCCGCGGTCAGGTTGAACAGCGCTTCGGGCGTCTCGGCCCGCCACCGTTCGCGGAAATCGGCGCCCTTGAGTGGCGGTGCCACCTCGCCGTCGTCAAGGGTCTCGCCATGACACGACGCGCACCGCTCGGCATAGGCAACGCTCCCCTCCTCGGCCTGCTCCTCGGTGAAGCTGAGCCGGGTTGCTGTCTGCGCGCTGGCCACCGCGCTCGCCAGGACTACGGCCGCCAGGCTCCACGCGACCGGCCTGATGCACGCCACCGTCGCGCCGCCACAGCGGATGGAACACAGATTCACAGGCATAGCGCAGTCCTTAATTCGTCACCCCGAATACGATTCGTTCGTGCTGGAAGAGTCGAGCCATCAGTATCATGCAGAGGAGGCCCAGAAGCATCGAGGAGCCTCCGGCTACCAGGCAGAGGGTCTGCACTGCGCGATTATATGGAATCCGGGCGACAGGGCGGATCTAAAGAGCCGCGGCTACGGGTGACTGTGAGGAACCGCTATACTTGAAGCCGTGCGGGCCCGTCACTTACGCTGGCCGGACGCCCGTTTCAGGACCAGGCCATGAAGCGCGTGGGGCTACTGCTCCTTCTCTTGTTTGTCGCCACCGCGCACCCCGGCGACACCGGCCAAGCCAGCCAGACCACTGCCGGATCCGGCACGCAACTCGTCCAGACCTGCCGGCTGTATTTCGAATACCTCGGACGGACCGGTGCCGGCCGCGAGGAAACCTTCGCACGGAATCCGTTCGGCATGGGCTACTGCGCCGGTCTGGTGCACGGCGTCGTCGACATGGCCCAGGCGCTCATGCCGGACCGTGTCTGTCTGCCCCCGCGCGCCACGATCGCCCAGGCCGTCTGGGTGGTGGTTCAATATCTGGAGAAGAACCCGATCGCATTGCCGGACGAGGATTCGGAACTGGTCCTGCGCGCATTGGAGAACACCTACCGCTGTCCGTAGTATCCAGAGCATGCACCGCGATACCGCCGTTCACCGCACTGCTTTCGCCCATCGAGCGTACCGGCGGGGACCCATTTGAGGATCGCGATATTGTCAAGGTTCGATGTTTGCACACGCAGGGGCCACCAGCTTGGCACCGGCCTGCGTCTGATTGCGGTCTCAACCCTGTGTGTCGCGGCGTGCACCAGACCCTCGCCGGCGCCGACGGCCGGGCCGGACCAGGACTTCCAACCGACCGCGACGATCGAAGAATTGATGCGCTGGATGGTCGACCCACCAGCTGACGCCATGTGGGACGCCGTCGTCATTACCTCGACCCCCGATGGACTCGAAGAACAACGCCCCGAGACGGACGACGAGTGGCTCGCACTGGAGCGGCACGCGGTGCTCCTGTTGGAGGCCGGGAACCTTCTGCAGATGGAGAACCGACCGGTCGCTGACGCCGCATCGGTGTCGGAGTTGCCGGGGATCGACCTGGAGCCGGACGAGATCGCAGCGCGTATCGCGGACAACCCGGACGCCTGGCGACGATCAGCCAGAGCCCTGCACGACGCCGGCGTCGTGATGCTGGACGCAGTCAGGGCCCGCGACGTGGACGCGCTGCTGGAAGGCGGCGACCGGCTGGATGTGGCATGCGAGAACTGCCACTCTCGATTCTGGTATCCGAGTGACCTGGGAAGCCGAGCGCTCGAGACGGCGGGAGAGCCATCTCCGTAGACCGAAGCGACGGGCAGCGGACGGGCCCTCCCGATGCTCGATGCCGCTAGTGTCCTGGCGCGGTTTTCGGAGCGCGCCGCCCAGCTGGCTAGGCGCGACGAGGGAGCAGGCAGGCGGGCTGTGACCGAGGAAGCAACGCCGTCCAGACTGGCACCTCGGCGGGAAACCTAGGGGCGCAGAGGGCTGCCGTCCGGCCTAGTCAACTCGGCACAGCACATCCCGAAGGTGCCGGGCGCGCGTGACGGTTGGCCCACCACTTTGATCTGATCACCGGCCTTGATGGTGTCCGGGGTCCAGCCGCGCCGGCTCATCGAGACCGAGGCACCCATTTCGATCTCCCACGCCGTCGTCGAACCATCCGCGTTCACCGCATCGACATAGACGAACGAATGCGGATTCCGAAACACGAACTTCGTCACGGTGCCGACCGCCTCGACACTCTTCTCCGGATCGTAGAACGGCCCGCTCGCGTGATGCGCGCCCACGCTCGTCACCAACACCGTGCCCACCAGCACCACGCCCGATACCCACAACAGAGTCTTCACAACCTCCTCCTTGGCTTCCCTAACGCCCAACCCACGGTCCATCTAGCGATACTTCGGCACCAGGAACTTTCGCGGATGCCCCGCCTCGAACGGATCGCAATTGTAGGCCTGTAGCTTGTACCCCTCGGGTCCCGGGAGCCACCGTGTCGTGTAGGACACTGGTTCCCGCAGGAACATCGGATCTTCAACCGTCAGCGTCATTCGCAACTCTTCGCCCTCGCGCCAGTACCGCTCGGTGACTTTCTTCTGCTGTGACGAAGGAATCCCGTTGTAGTCGTCAAAGCCCGCCACGTCAAATGTGAACTTCGTGGTCTCGACGAGCAGCGCGCCATCCTCGTAACGACCGGACGAGAATCCCTGCACGGTGAAATCGTTGGACGGCGTCTCCCGACCATCGAGCCAGAACGTGCGTATCTGATCGTCCTTTTCGTAGCGGACGAGCACGCGGTCCGGCCACTGCGTCACTTCCATCATGTAGGGGTCGTACTGGAGCGCCGGGGAGGCCGACGGCACACAGTCATACTTCGGAGCAATCGCCTCGTCGAACACGGCCTGATGAGCCAGACCCCGCTCGTTCAGCACGGGAAAATTCTCTCCCGGCACCCAGGGCATGTTCGGGCCATTGACTGGCCTGGCCTGGAAACCGCCGTCCCAGACCCCGGTAAGGTCAGGCACGTCGGCCGGGTCCACGCTCACCTGCGCGAATGCCGGCGTTGCCATGGTGGCCATCATCGCCAGGGTGCCACCGACGAGCGTAAGCAGCAGCTGGCACACGGTTGACTGCCGGCGTCGTTCCGGCCAAGGTCTGTTGCGGATACCCATCGTGCTCATGTGTCTCTCCTCCACGCCGATCGACCGGCGCGCGTGCTGATCCGATGATTCTATACCGGTTGGCACGGTCAACCGACGCCACTGCGTCGACGGAAACACCACTAGCGGCTCGCCAGCCACGGGCGGACCACGCGGTTCCACCACATGACAGCGCCGGTCACGAACATGACTGGCGGCACCAGTCCGATGGTCGCCCAGGTCACCTTCGTGACCCCGCTAAACCGGCCAAAATGCATGTAGGAGAACCAGTAGAGGATCTGATCGCCGGTGCGGGGATCGAAATTGTCCTCCTCGAATGGTTCCAGATAGTCGACGACGGCCGCAAACGGTTCCGGGAATGCCAGGTAGATGCCGGTAAACGCCCACATGAAAATGAACAGCATCGTCCAGAACCCGAATGCACTGTGCACGCTCCAGTTCACGCGACGCCAGTTCGCGCGCCAGTCGACCACCAGGGCCCGGCGCCACCCGTCGATACCGGGCCACCAGATGACCAGACCGGTCAGCGACAACACCGCCAATAGCAACGCGCCGACACCGTTCACGGTACGCCCCGTATCGCCCCCGAGCAGGTTGTCGTGGAGGTCCAGGGTCCAAGTCGTGAGCCGCCAGCCGACCGGCAGCGAGTTGCCCAGGTACGCACCGGTGTAGGGGTCGAACAGCAACAGGTCGCGCCCGCTGCCCCTGTCCTCGACCGACATCGTCACCGCCAGCGCCGGGTCGTCGGGCTCGGTCCACACCTCGATCTCGGCCTCGGGGAACACCTGGCGGGTCGCGGCGATCAACGCGTCTGGACTCAGCCGGGTCCCCGCCACGGAGACCGTTCGGGGCTGGGGATCGAAGCGCTGGCGCAGCTCGCTGCGGTAGACCAGGACACTGCCGGTGAGACTGATCACGACGACGTAGAGGCCAACGCCGAGACCCGTCCACAGATGGACCTGAAAGAGCGCCTTCCGGAGCCACGTCCCTTGCGGCTGCCGTCGCCAGTTACCTATGTCGGCCATCTAGATCAACCTGATTCGCACCATCAGCTCGGCCTCACCTTCTCCAATTCGCGCCCGAGGTACTCCGCAATGGCACCCATGCCTGAGCACCCCGCCAGCGCCTCGGCTTCACTGTTGTAGTTGGTATTGGTGTTGATGTCGTAGGTGTACGATACGCCGTCCCGGTCGTCAATGAACTCGACCCCGGCAATGTGAATGTCGTTGGCGGCCAAGACCGTTGCGTAGCGCTCCACGAGCGGGTGCTCGAATCCTTCGAGAATCCTGAACAGCGAGTCGGCCGCATCCCCGGCTGGACAGAAATCGTCGTTGTCCGCACTGACCCGACACGCGTCGGCGGGGCACAGCTCGAACCCCTGGCTGGTATCGACACGCACCGCGTACAGGAAGCGACCGCCGACAAACTCCACGCGCGTGATACACGGCTCCGGGGCATCGATGTACTCCTGCAGCAGCGTGATCCCGTCGATCGATGGCTCGAACGCATTGCTCTCGACATACCGCACCAGCGCATCGTAGTCGCGGAACAGACGCACCCCCAGTCCCTTGCCGGCCCGATTGTGCTTGGTGATGAACGGCAGCGGTAGACCTCGAGCGGCCCTGATGATCTCGTCACGCCCGACGGCCGCGATCGTGCGGGGCGTGCGCACCCCCCCCGCTTCCAACGCGGCGTACTGCGCGACCTTGCTCACTTCGAGGGTGAGCGCCAAGGGGCCGTTCAATATCCGTCGACCGTGTCGCTCGAGCCAGGACAGCACGGCGGCCGCGTATTCCGGCCCGTAGCGATGTCCCCGGGTATGGGACGATGCGCTCATCCGGTTGTAGAACACACCATCGGGTGGCATCGTGTCCAGATCCACGATGCCCGTAGCGAGAAACCACTCGATAAACGGCAACCCACGCGCGCGAAAGGCGTCGCGCAGTGGTGTCACCCACTCGTCATTCTCGTGCAGGACGTAGATCCGCGGCATCGTACTTCGCCGCGTCTAGAACCTGGGGTTCACGACGTTGTTGAAGATCGACCCGAAGGTGTAACTAAAACCGAACGAGACCCGGTAGCGGGAATCGGTGGCTAATTGACGCCGCTGGAGCAGGATCTCTTCGTCCGACAGGTCTTCCGCCGGCAGGTAGATCTGATCGCGCACCAGCGACGTACTGGCGCTGACGTTCAATGACAACCCTCTGGCCACCCGAAAGGAGAGATTGCCGGACACGGAAGCGCTGTGGGTGTCGAGGTCGTTCAACAAGCTGTTGTAGTTCATCCGGATACGGCCGTCGCCCCACGGCTGCTCGACATCGAGGGTGGCTTGGACCTGCTGCGCCGGCACGGTCTCTTCGAGCTTGCCGAACAGGGTTTCTTCTTCGTACTTGAACGACTCGACCCCGGCCTGGTAGGAGAACGTCAGACTGCGCCGCGATGACTCGGAGTACGGAAACACGTTGTATTCGATGCCGGGCTGCACCCGCAGCCTGAGGTCCTGATTGAGAAAGGTCGATGCGCCCGCGCGCCCGGCGATCGACGCACCCCAGTGCTCGCCGAGGCTTTTCACCACCTGCCCATCGACATTGTACCTGGTGCTGATGTTGGTGAAATCGCCGCTGCTCAACGCGGTCACTGACTCGTTGTACGAGCCATCGACTTCGGTCCGGATGATCCAGTCTTCCGTGGTGCGGTTGGCCGACGCCGACCCGTTGAAGTTCCGGCTGGTACGGGTGTCCTCGCCCGACACGCGAATGTTGCTCGAAAGCCGGTAGACCCAGAAATTCCACGGATCGTCATCTGGTTGGACCATCACCGACCGCGCTCCATTGCCCTGCCGCGCCGTCCCGATCTCGATCTCGGTGGCCAGCGGGGTCTCGATGATGTAATGCAAGAATCCAACCCGCAGCACCTGGGCGATACCCACGCGGGTCTCATCGTCGGTGTCGGTCCGGCTCTCGGAGTAGGTGTGCCTGACGTCGTTCCCCGCGAACTGTTCGAGGCCGATGAAGTCGAGCGTGTATTGCGTCCCGCCGCCGCTTCTCTCGTCCGTCACCAGCACGTGGACCTCGGCGTCTCGTCGATCCCGAACGTAGTTGACGAACGTGATCTCCCGGCGCAGGTAGTCGCGATCGCAGTCGCGCCCGCAGTCCAGGAACACCCGCAGCCCCGCCGGACCGTCGTCCGCTGGTTGTGCGTTGTCTTCACCAGACGCGCCCCACGAATTGGACGCGGCTCCGCACGTGAGGACTGCGCATATTAGACTCGCCAGCACAACACCCTGCCGTCTCATTAACCCTTGTTCTCGCTTTCCGCCTCGGCGCGACGCATTCAACGTGAAGACCGCAGCCACATCCGTGTCCTAGCCGCCGGTGCATCCAGCCTGTGGCGTGGCTGGGCGCTGTCATGACGGCCTGCATGCTCCCCACATGCACGCTCCTCGCATTGGACGAGACGAGCCTCGCCCTCAAACCGTTTCACATGCATTGTGATCAGAGCCCCAGAGCCCGCCGGACGACACCGAACAGGTCGGACTGGCGCATAAGGCCCCGCACTGTCTCGCCGCCGGGCCCTCGCGCAAACACCGGCACCTGGGTCCCGGTGTGCTCCTCCAGATAGTTCTCATTCGTGCCATACGAGATGGTCATCACGCCCCCTTCCAGCGTCCGGACGCGCGCCACCTTCCCCGGTGGATACTGCGGCTCGGGACGGGAGGCAAACAGACTGGGCCAGGGAACGATCTGGGCTGCGTGGCCGTGGTCCGAAGACACCAGAATGAGCGTATCTGGATACTGCTCCTGAAACGCCGCCGCGACGCGGACGGCCTGATCCAACGCCCGCGTCTCACCAATCTGCCCGCACGGCCGTCCCTGATGCGCCTGTTTATCGATGGACGCGCTCTCGACCATCAGGACAAAACCACCGGGTGCGGACCCCAGACGCTCCAGGGCGAACGTGGTCATCGCCTCGAGCGTCGGTCGACTCCCGAACGCCGGGTTGTCGACGCACCGAAACGGCTGGGGGGCAATGACTGCCCCGCCAGCCTCGAATCGGACCGGCCTGGCGCGCCCACCGGCTTCTCCAACCCACTCGACCGGTAACGTGTCGTCGCCGAACAGGCCGATCAGCTTGCCAGGCGAGCCCTCGATGGCATCCAGCCCCGCCGTGTCGCGGACGATGCGGTACCCGGTGTCCCGCGCGCGCCGCAACACAGACACCCCCGACTCGTCCAGTTGATCAAAGTGGCGATACCCACCGCCCAGCAACAGGTCGACGTCCGAGGTGGCGATTTGCTCAGCAATCGAGCCCAATCCACCGTTCGTTTTCAAGGCCTCCGGGCAACGCGGGTCCGTCAGCGTGGGCGCCATATCGCCAGGCCCCTGGCAGAACCGGCGATTAATATGCGCGACGAAGCTGGCTGGCGTCGCGTCCGTCACGCTCGAGGTCGTAACGATACCGGTCCACTTGCCGGCCGCGGCAGCCAACTCGAGCATCGTGGGCACCGCCTGCCCATTCCCGGCCCGAGTCGCGATCCGCCCGCGGCTGGTCACGACCCCGGCCGCGATCGCGGTGCCACCACTTGCCGAATCGCCCACGTACTCCGGAATACCCGGATCGGACTCGAGCACGGTCAGCACCCGAGCCCCCGCCCGATATGGAAAGTACTCAAAGCTGAATCCACCGCCCGCGCCCAGAAGGTAGTTTCGCGCGATCGTCAGTTGGTGATCGTCGACTCCGTCGCCGACAAAGACGATCGCGCTGCGCGCCACGGCCGGCTGGCGGGCGCCCGGGGTCGCGGAGAGCGCCAAGACGACCGCACCCGCCAGCCCCCACGACACGACAGACTGGACATTCCGCATCCCCTCAGTATACGGGCTCGCGCGCGACGCGTCCGGCCGGAGCACTAATCGGCGAGCCCGGCAGAGGCGACCAGAACCAGCAATGCCCGCTGCACAGCGATGTGCGCATCACGGGGCGCCCACCACTCCGTGAGGGCGTGGGCGCCACCCCCGGTCCCGCCCCGTCCCAAGGTGATCGCGGGCAGATCGTCGGCTATGGGAATATTCGCGTCGGTCGACGCCGCAGCCAGCTGCGGCGCCAAGCCGAGAAACCGGGTCACCGCGAGCGCCTGCTGCACCAACGGGGTCTCCGGCGCCACCGTTCCGGACGGACGATCCCCGATCAATTCGAAGTCGGCTTCGAGCAACTCGCCGCGATCTCGAGCACGGTTTTGCTCGTCGAGCGCCCGGGTCACCGCGTCCCGCAACGCGCCCTCCAATCGGTCGACCTGGTTCGGGTCAGTCGACCGCATGTCGATCTCCGCCCAACTCTCGTGCGGCACCGCGTTGACGGACGTCCCGCCTCCGATCCGTCCGACGTTGTAGCTTGCCGGCGACCCTGTGTTGACGACCACGGCCGCCGCCTCGTCGAAGTAGTAGGTCACGCGCCCGAGCGCGTGGGCCGGGTTGGCGAGGCCGAAGTCGCCCCACGAATGGCCGCCGGGCCCCGTCAGCGTCACTCGATAGCGGCGCGACCCCAGAGCCTGGTTCACGACCCGACGGTCGCTGCCGCCGTCGATTGCGATCACACGATCGACCCGGGGGCCGCCCCGCCGCAGCAGATGCCGGACACCGCGCAGGTCCCCAAGACCCTCTTCGCCGACGCTACCGACGAACAGGATGTCCGCGACCGTCCGAATGTCAGCACGCTCCAGAATCCGGGCCACATTGAGCAGCAATACCAGGCCGCGGGTATCGTCCCCGATGCCAGGCGCATACAGACGCTCGCCGCGGCGCGTCACCGTCACGTCCGTCCCCGCCGGAAACACGGTGTCGAGGTGGGCCACAATCGCAACCGTTTCCCCGGCGCCCAACCCAGCCCTGCGCGCAATGACATTGCCGACGTCGTCGATCGACACCTCGGGTAGGCCAGCCACCTGCAGCATCTCGGCAAAACGAGCAGCGCGGGCCGCCTCTCCGAACGGCGGCGCCGGGATCTCTGTCAGCTCGATGAGATCTGACTCGGCCCCGGCCTCCAAGTCTCGGGCCAGGTCCAGAGCCTGGATGATTTCGGGTCTGGCAGTCAGACGCGCAACCGCTGCGCCGTGGTCCCCGTCTCGCTGACCTGCGAGCGCGGACCCGGATATACACACCAGCACGCCGACCCCGAGGACCGTGGCGGGAATCTTCATGAGTGCGCTCGTGCGCGAGAAGACGCGGGCAAGCCCCGAGCGGAGCCCCGGCCCGCGACGACGCCTACTTCGACGCGGCCTCGCGCTCCTCGGCCCGATGTCCGGCTAGGATGCCGTCCATGCCTATATTGCCCTCGTGACAGGCATACTCGAACATCGGTTCGTCACTTCGCATCAGGGGAATCAAGACCGTCCACGGCCTGGTCCAGACGGTCGGGTCGGTCAGCGTAACTTCGTAGTTGAGCGTCCTCGGCCCGGCCAGCGTGAATCGCTCTACCATGTGTAAACCATCGGATGACCCGCGAAACGTCGCGTCCGACGAATAGTTCGTGGTCTCCACCACCAGGGTGTCACCCTCCCACCGGCCCCGCGAATCACCGTGCAGCTGCCGCACCGCGTCGGGGGCATGGGACTGGCCGGTGAGTGGGATCACCCGCGCGTCGTGGATCATTTCGTTCATGAACACCACGTGGTTCGCGCTCTGAAACATCTGGTAGTAACTGTTGTAGCCGGCACCGAGCCGTGGCACTCCGTAGCTGACACACCGCTCCGGCAAGGGCCGGTCGGTATACGTGTCGGCCGGGTGATCGCGACGATAGGCCGCGGCCTCCCGCCTGCGCTCACGCGCCTCCGGCGTGACGTCCGGAATGCGACCGTCTGGCGGGTCAACGACGAGCGACGTCTGATTCGTGAAGTCGCGCTCGGCAATCCAGAACTGATTGTAGTTGCCCGTCGTCGGGTCGTACGACGTCGCTTCGATGCCCTCGATGGCCGCGAGCACGAGCTGGTCGCCGAACAACGCGTCACCATCGCCGACGGCGGTTTGCGCCGCGACTTGGAGCGCCGCCAGCTCTTCCTCGGACAGCGTCGCCTTGTCGGACCACACCTCCGGCCGCTCGAGCGGCGTGGCATTGTTGTTCGCCCAGACCCCCTGCAGGTCCGGATGGCCATCCGGCGTACGCGGCAGCGTCCAGTTGCCATCGGATGTCTGCCCCGCAGCCGGGGTGGACGACAGGAGGCCGCCGGCCAAGACGGCCACTGCCAGGCAGGATGTCGTCACCAGTTGTTGACGCATTCGTCGATTCTCCTTACCGAATTCTTGCGTTCGCAGGCGGTCGCGCGTCACGCGCTGGACATCTCGCATGTCCTCGCCACGACGACCGCCAGGAACGGGCGCCGCCGGACGGGCTAAGCACCGTCATTCTAGCCAGTTTGAGACGCCTGCGCTACCCACCCCATCAGGCGCGTCGCGGTCGGCGGCCGGTGGGTGCACGCGTCCGGCCGCTAGTTGGCGGGCACACGATACGCCCGATACTCACCCGAATAGACGCCACCGCTGACGGCGACGACGATGTACTGCGTGCCATCCACCATGTATGTCATGGGCGACCCGCTTTGCTGCGCCGGCATATAGACGGCACCGACCTCCGCCCCCGTCGCTTTGTCATAGGCACGAAGCATCGCCCCGCGCGCGCCAGACGAGGTCGTGGTTACCATCGGATCGCCCATGATGACCAGCGTTTTCGTTACCAACGCGCCTACCGCGCCGCTCTGTCCCGTTCGCGGGAGGTCCAGTCCCGCCAGGGCGGGATGACGCTTGATCCGGTCTGGCGTGTCACCGTGGGCGACTTGCCACAGGATCTCACCTCGGCTCATGTCGATGGCGGTCAACTTCCCGTACGGCGGCCTGAGGAACGGCAGACCTTGCGGGTTGGGGGTCGCCGTGCGGGCCCCGGTTCCGCCAAACACTTCGATCCGTCGTCGCTCGGGCGTATCTGCACCTGACGTGTCGCCGCCGGTCGGGATAAATCGAATGCCGCTCAGCACGTTGCCACGCACGTAGCGAATGTCTGAAAAATCTGAATTCGGCGGAGGGAGCAGACCGATCGTCACCATAGATGTGTAGGACGGCGCATACAGAATTTGGGTCTCCGGGTCGAAGGCGCCCCCCGGCCAGTTGGTCCCACCGGACGACCGGAAGGAGGTGACCGCCCCATCGAGATCGCTGACAACCGGCGGGGTGAATATGGGGCCCGTCTGGTAGCGTCGGAGCAGACGCTCGGCCTCATCCCGAAGCTCGGGCGTGAAATCAATCAGCCCCTCGGTGGTGACGCCCTGGTGGTCGTAGGGCGGCGGCTTGGTCGGAAACGGCTGGGTCGGACTGGTCTGCTCGCCCGGCACGTCCGACTGGGGCACAGGGCGCTCTTCAATCGGCCACACCGGTTCGCCGGTCTCCCGATCGAACGTATAGACCATGACCTGCTTGCCCATGATCGATACCGCCTTGATGACCCGGCCATCCACGGTGATGTCCTCGAGGATCGGCGCCGTCGAGATATCCATGTTCCAGATAGGGTGGTGCACCAACTGGAAGTGCCAGCGACGTTCGCCGGTCTCGAGATCGAGCGCCACCAGACTCTCCGCAAAGAGGTTGTCGCCCGGGCGGTGCCCGCCGTAAAAGTCGGAGGTGGGCGTCTCCACCGGTAGATACACCAGACCGAGTTCCTCATCGGCCGCAATCTGGTTCCAGACACCGACGTTCCCGGTCACCTCCCACGACCCGTCTTCCCAAGTCTCGTGCCCAAACTCTCCTGGGCGCGGAATCGTGTGAAATGTCCAGCGGCGCTCACCGGTGCGCGTGTCGAAGGCCTGCACCAGTCCCTTGGTGTTGTTGTGTGTCTTGGGCGTATGGCCCTCACGCATCGACGACCCGACGATCACGACGTCACGAGCGACGGTCGGGGTCGCGTGCAACCCAATCTCGCCGGTGACCGGATCGATCGGCACCTCGTCGCCATACACCGCGGCGGATTTTAGATCGATCCACCCGCCGTCACCGAAATCGGGTACCCGCTGTCCTGTGGTCGCATCGAGAGCAACCAGGCGGAACCCGGGCGTGATGTAGAAAATCCTGGACGGCGCCGGCTCCACAGCCCCGCTCCAATACGCCACCCCACGTCCCGACAACTGTCGCGGCGAAGCGGCGCCACGCGCGCCCTCACGCTCGGAGTGCACCCACAGCAGCTCGCCTGTCGCGGCATCCAGCGCCACGACCGAACGACGCGACCCGCCGCTCGCAAACAGACGCCCGCCAACCATGAGCGGTGTTCCCACCAACTTGTACTCGGGGCGTGTGCCGAGGTTGTCGGTCTTGAACGTCCAGGCCACCTCGAGCTCGTCGAAGTTGCCGGCCGTGATCTGGTCGAGCGGCGAATAGTGTTGCTGCGCGAGATTGCCGTGATAGACCGGCCATTCGCCCTGCTCGGTGCCGTCCGATACCGTCTGCGCGACCACGGCGACCGGGAGCCCAGCCAGCGCCAAGCCAAGCGCCACCACCTGACAGCGTCCTGCGTACCGCATGAGTCTCCTTTCCCTTACTGGGTCCGCTCGGCCAGGTATGCCTCAGACGCCGTCTGGTCCATGAGCGGTACGACCTTGTCCGGATCGATGCGCACCATCAGATAGCTGATGTGGTCGTCGATCTTCGTGAACTGATGCCCGGTGCCGGCCGGGATGACGAACACGTCACCCGCCTGCAGTTCGTGGGTCTGCGGGTTCCTGATGTCAGTCGAATTGTTGCCAGGACCATTCAGGAACTGCACGGCGCGATTGTCCGTCGGGCGCCGTTGCGGGTCCACCAAATCGGGACCAGTGCGGTTGGTACCCGAGCCACTCAGGACCACGTAGACCTCGGTGACCAGGTCGTGCGAGGCGACCGACCTCGGCCGAGGCTCGTCGAGCGCCCCTCGATAGGCCATGGCAATCTGCACTTGCGCGCGCCCGATGTCGACCGACCGTACCTGCTGGTCGACGAGCCCCTGGGCACGGCCCAGCGCCGCGTACCGGTCGACCTCGGTCGCGGGGATATGGGTGACCTGACACCCGGGACAGGACGGCTGGACATCCTGGGCCGACGCACGACCCAGCACGAAAGCGGCCACAACGACTACCACACTCACCACCACGTTTCGCATGCGGTGTCTCCTTCCTGGACAGCTCGATGAACAGTGGCCCGAGTGTACACGAGCGCCCCGTTGACAGCGCGCCGCGGACCTAAGAGACTAGTCTCTCTTTCGGTGAGAACTTCATGACAAACACACAAGAGTTGGGACCGGCCGGGAAACTCACGCTGACGTTCTTCCTGGTGGCCATCTTCCTCGATATCGTTGTCCTGCCGTATTACCTGTATATGGACTACGCGCCCGACGCCACGGTGTACAAGGCGGTGGGCGCCTGCACCGCGTTCCTAGCCGTGGCGCTGTGGCTGGCAACTGCCTTCGGCCCGCTCAAGACCACGCGTTAGGGACTCGGCGCCTCTTCCATGAGAGGGGTCGTGAAGGTGGTGCTCGGGCGGCTGGGCCTGCTCTACGCGGCCCGGCGAGTTCTGGAACGCAACAGCGTCTCGCTCTCTGAGGTCGGCGCGGTTCTCAACTTCTGGTGCGGAGGCGGCCGCATCATCCGACGCTGGACGGACCTCCCGGCGGAAATCCACGGGTGTGACTACAACCCCGTTTTCATCGACTGGTGCCGACGCCGACTGTCCTTTGCGCAATTCGAAACCAACGGACTCGAGCCACCGTTGCCCTACACCGATGCGCGTTTTGATCTAATCTACGCCCTCTTTGTGTTCACCCATCTGCCGGAGCCGCTCCAGAGCCGATGGTTAGCCGAACTGGCGCGCGTCCTGCGGCCCAGCGGACATCTGATCATCTCCACGTACGGTGCGACGTATCTGGACACGTTGTCAGACCCGGAGCAAGCCCGGTTCCACGCCGGTCAACTCGTCGTACGCGATGGTGACTCGGCCGGAAGCAACCGGTGCGCCGTCTTCTGCTCGGCAGACTACCTCCGTCGTCACCTCGAGCCGCGCTTCCGGCTGCGCGAGCACGTCACCCGCGGTGCCAGGGGGAATCCGCCGCAGGATCTCGCCCTCCTGCAGCTACGCGTACCGTCGTCATCTACCCGTCCGACATCTGACTACACGGATCCGGGGGTACCGCGAGCATGACGCGAAAGTCCCGGAAGGCAGTCCTCGGTGCGGTCGGGGCCCTCGCCCTGCTTCTCGTCTCGGTTCTGGTCTGGCGCGTCGTGATGTGGCGCGCTCTGGGGGTGGTCGACGCCGACGTGCCCGACTCGTTCGTACGTGTCTCCGGCGTCGCGCACGTGCACACCACTCACTCTGATGGCAGTGGGCAGATGGCCGAGGTCGAGGCGGCCGCCGAGGCGGCGGGGCTCGACTTTGTGATCGTGACGGACCACAACTCGCTGGCCGGCAAGTCCAGCGAGGGATACGGTCGGACGGGAGTGCTCACCGTGGTCGGCACCGAGATCTCGAACCGCGGCGGCCATCTCCTCGCCGTCGGGCTGCCTCCATTGACTTACCGGTTCTCGGGCGATGCCCGGGACGCGCTGCTCGACCTGGCGGAGCTGGGCAGTGTGAGCTTCGCGGCGCATCCGGACAGCGCGCGCGAGGACCTCATGTGGAGGGACTGGGATCTGCCCGGGAACTGGGGCGTCGAGATACTCAATGGCGACTCACAGTTGCGCGCCGCCGGCTGGTTCGAACGGTTCGGCACCTTCGCACGCTATCCCCTTAACACCGACTACGCGTTGCTGCGTCTCCTGCGCCGCCCAGCCACGCTCGACCGGTGGGATGAACTGTTGTCTCGGCGACAGGCCACCGGCATCACTGGGGCTGACGCCCACGGCACGCTCCGCCCCACGTCGTGGCCGGAGCTGCCCTTCCCCACCTATGAGTCGGTGTTCCGGATTGCCCAGAACTATGTCCTGTTGGAGCGCCCATTCAGCGGCAACGCCACCCAGGACACCGCCGCGCTTGTGGCCGCGCTGGCCCGCGGCCGACTCTACGTGGGCATCGGGGCGTTGGCGCCGGCCGATCGGTTTTTCTTTCTCGCTGAGCGCACCGGCGAACAATGGACGATGGGCGATGAGCTCCCAGTCGCCGGCCCGATTCGTATGCGAGCCGGGGGGGCGCTCCCCGCGACCGCCCGGCTGACCCTGTTCCACGACGGCGTCGTCGTCACGTCCGGTGAACACGCCATCGATGCACAAGTTCAGGAGCCTGGCGTTTATCGAGTGGAGGCCCATGTCAGCGGATGGGACATGCCCTGGATCGTCTCCAATCCGATCTACGTCTTGACCCAAGCGGACCGCGCGCGACGCCGCGCCGCCGCCGCGCTCCCCGGACCGGTGGTGGTTGGCGCGACAGCCGAGCTCGAGCGGTTCGACTCCGCCTCGCCGTTCACGGCGGTGTCCGACCCCTCGACCACGCTCGACCCGCGGTTCATTGACCCAGGTACCGGCCCCAATGGTTCATCCGCCGCGCGCATCGCCTTCCAGCTTGGCGTCCCCACGACCGACCATCCATCCCCGTTCGCGTCGTTGGGAAGCTACGTACCACGAGACCTGTCCGGTCGTAACGGCCTGGTGTTCTCTGTGCGAAGCGACGTCCCGTATCGGTTCTGGGTCCAGGTCCGTGACCTCAATCCGACAGAGCCGGAAGGCGCCAACACCTGGCAGGCCTCGGTCCGGTCCTCCACCGAATGGCGGGACGTCACCGTTCCGTTCGAGCGTCTGCGCAACGTCATCGATGACGTAGACGGCACGCTCGACCTCGCCGAGACCCAGGCCATTGTCTTCCTCGTCGACACCGGGGCGCTACGCCCTGGCACCGACGGTACCATTTGGATTGATGACCTCCGCGTCTATTGACACCGTCGCCAACGCGCACGGCCGCGGCCCCTATCTCGTAAGCGGTATGACGCTTGTGTACTCCGCCCGCTACAGCGGTTGAATCGTGTCCCCTTCAGTCGCTTCTCCCTCGACCACCGTGCAGATCGCGGACTGCGACAATACGCGAGTCACCTCGAGCACACCGACGGTGTCGGTGATTCGATCGAGCACAACCCCGTTCGCATCCTTGATTTCATCGATGACGCGGACCACTTCGAAACGCTGTCCTACCGCGACCCCGAGATTCTCGCCCTGGTTGATGTAGAAGGACCCGTCGTTGGCGCCGACGATCTGGGCCACTGGCGCCGGTGGCTCAACCGGCTCAAGGTCCGCAAACCGGTCGGCTTGACGAGCCAGCGTCTCGGTGACCTGCTCAATGGCCGGACGGAGCGCTTCTTGTGCGACTCCGGCATCAAAATCACGCTCCACGTTGGCTGACCGAAAAAATCCGCCGCCCCAGGTCTTCTCCCCCTCGCCGCTCTCGGCCATCAGGATTTCGCCGGTGGTCGTGTCGACCAGCCGCACATCGAGGATGGTTTCCGCCTTGGACCTGGATCCTCCCAGGCCGCGGAACCCGACCGAGACGGTCTCGATGGAAAACTGCGTGATCGATCCGGTCAAGATGAGCTGGGCTCCCAGCAACCGACCGATATTGGCCGCGGCCGATGCGTCGACCGCGCCGCTCGCACCTAGATCCTGCTCGGCTAGGACGGCCGCCAGCTGTGAACGCTCAATCATCCTGTACGACCCGGTTTTGAGCAGCTGTGTCACCAGTTCGTCAGCGGCGGCCGCACCAAGATTGTCGCCCCAGTACCGCCACGTGCTGTTGTTCTCGAAATTCATGACCGCGACGCGGGGTTGAGCCAACCCGATAGCAGGTGTCAGCAACCACACGGCGAGACCGAGAATCGCCGACAGATATGTCAACCGGTATTCTGTACGCATGGTCACACTCCAAGGATATGATGACGTCGACGCGGGCACACGCTGGGCTTGGCGCGCACCAGCCATACCACCCGCACGGACGCAAACCCCACGCCAGTCTCCCCCGTCCGGTATGGATATTGTAATTCCGTTCGGGTCAGCCTACCGTATGGGACGACCGCTAGATGATGGCGTTCTCGATCCTGAACCTGAGTGATGGAAGATCTGTCAGGACGATCCTTCGGACCCTATCGTATCGTGGCACCACTCGGGGCGGGCGGCATGGCCTCCGTGTACAAGGCCTACCAACCGGCCGTCGACCGACATGTCGCGCTGAAGGTGCTTCCCCGTCATCTCGCCCAGGACCGCGAGTTCCTGGCACGCTTCGAGCAGGAAGCCAAGATTCTCGCCAGTCTGCAACACCCGCACATTCTTCCGGTCCACGACTACGGCGAGTCGGATGGCTTCACCTACATCGTGATGCCGTTCATCAAGACCGGCACGCTCGCGGCCGTGATTGACGGGCATCCGCTGCCACTCGAGCAGATCCGACGCGTGGTCTCGCAGGTGGGCGACGCCCTCGATTGCGCGCATGCGCGCGGACTCGTGCACCGCGACGTCAAGCCCAGCAACATCCTGCTCGATGAACGCGGCAACTGTCTGCTCGCCGACTTCGGCATCGCCAAGATCCTGGAGGGTGCGGACACGCTCACCGCGACCGGCGCACTCGTCGGCACACCCAAGTACATGTCGCCCGAGCAGGGCATGGGCAATGCGATCGATGGCCGCAGCGATCTCTACTCACTCGGGGTCGTGCTCTATGAAATGGCCACCGGGCGGGTCCCCTTTGACGCGGAGACGCCGCTTGCGGTCGTGGTCAAACACATCCGCGATCCATTGCCGCTTCCCAGCGAGGTGAACCCAAGCATCCCCGACGTGCTGGAGCGCATGATCTTGCGCGCCATGCACAAAGAGCCGGCCGAACGCTTCGGTTCCGCCGCCGACATGGTCGCTCGGATCTCAGCCGTGGCGACCGCCGACGCCGGTAAGCCAGATAGCGAGACCACGGTCCTGGTTGGCGACGTCCCACCGCTGCCGACGGATGCCACGTCGCCCACGTCGGGCACCGACGACGTCGGGTCGGCCACGGTGCCGAACCGCGCGTCGTCACCCTCCACCCAAACTAGGTCGCCCGGCCGCTCGCGCGCCGTCGCGCTGGCGGCGGCGGTCTTGGTCATTCTCGCCGTGCTGTGGTTCGGTCTCCCCGCGAACGAGTCTGGAACCGCAACCGGTCGTTCCGCCACCTTGTCCCCAGTGGCCGAGGCACCGGGCGCTGACGCGAACCAGCCGCGTTCGACCGCCGTGGCGCCACTGGAACCGGACAACCGCCCGAGCTCAACGGTCGACCCTCGCCCCACACCACCCAGGGGTGATGCGCAGGCCGCGACGAGCCCGGACGCCACGGAAGCGACCGCCCCGCCAGAGGAAGCACCCACACGTGCACCGACAAGCCCGACCTCCGAGCCGAGCCGGGTCGCGGTCGGAGGCGCCGCCGACGGCCAACGGGAACCGGTCCTGCCACCCTCGAACACCGGCGCCCTCCTGGCCGAGGCAACCGGCATCGAGCCAATACCGACGCGGGACGCGGCCGAGGCGGACACCGGCGATCCGTTCCCGGACCTGGGCGACGGCACCCTCCTCGACCGGCAGCTCGGACTGCGTTGGACCACGACCGGCAGACCGAGTCAAGGCCTGGACGGGTTCCTGTGGACCGACGCAAATTCATACTGCCAGGGACTGGCCCTGGGCGCCAGCTCCACCTGGCGCCTCCCTACGCAACCAGAGCTCGACTCGATCCTCCAGCGGCTCGATCCGACACGATATCCGTGGGGACTGACACTCTGGAGCGCCGATCGTAATTTCGGCGAACCCAATCGGCTGTGGGTCACCAACTCCCCGCTGTATGCGCCAGAGTGGTCGTCGGCGATTCGTGACCCATCCGCCCGACGCCTGACACATCAGGCCGTCTGCGTCACGGCCGAGACCCCGTGACGACCAGGACCCTTCCGCAGCCGATGCACACCACGACGGTCGACGTTTCGTGAGAACCGGGGCCTGATATGGGCCGCCCTGCTGATCTTCGCGATTGAAGGGATGTATGGGCACCGGGCGCCGGCCGTACCGGTGGCGGGCGGGTGACGCCCAACCGGCGCACCCGGGTCCGTAGACCCAGGTGTCGTCGCGTAGCACACCGACCACAATGAATCGGACAACCGGTCAGTGGGCTCAGCGTCCGGCGACCACCGCGTCGACCAGCTGCGCGATGGCGGCTAGGGTGGTCTGCGCCGCATTGAGCCCCAGGCGGAAGTCATCGTCGGTGAACGTAGTGTAGAGGTCGGTCGGTTGGTGCCAGTGGGGGTCCCAGCCCGCCCCGATGTGCATGCCGCGCTCGTTCTCGCGGAGGCTGATAGAGGGCGTGACATTCATGAATGGTGTCGAATCGGTGTTGGTCATGTGGGGACCAACCGTGGCCGGGTAGTCCGTGGCGAAGGCGTCATTGGCCGACTTGAAGAGAAAGGCCAAGTCGCGAGATTCGGCCACGAGGTCGGAGTTTGACTGGAACTCGATGTTCACATCGGCCTCACGCCGCTGGTCGCGGCTGACCACGCCGTCGGGACCAGGCGCGCCATGGTCGAACAACATCATGTCGTGCTGGATCATACCGAGCCACCGCGGCTCGGGGTACCGACCGGACCCCGTCGGGTCCTCCAGCCCCTGCCGCTCGCGCCGTTGCTCCACGTAGGCGGTGCTGCCGTTGAGGCCAGTCTCTTCGTTGTTCCAGAGCGCGAAGCGTATCGACCGTGCGGTCTGAACATCGGAGCCGCTGAAGATACGGGCCAGCTCCAGGACGATGGCCGTGCCCGACCCGTCATCGTTGGCCGCCTCGCCGAATCCGTGACCGTCCATATGGGCCCCAATGATGTACATCTCATCTGGATGGGTCGTGCCGACCTTCGTGCAGAACACCTCGGAACGCTCGCCGTTGGTCGGCTCTTCCAGGTTCAAAGCGCGGAGCGTCTCGTCCGGCTGCGCCAGCGGGTCTCGCACGACGCCAGTACGCCGCCGGTAGCCGAAGATCGAACTCCCCCCGGGCCCTGAGCCGTTTCGTCCCACGGCGCCGCCGGTGGTGGTCGAGCCGGTGGGATTCAGTTGCGGGCGTGTCCCACCAATCCCACGTGCACCCTGCTGACGCGGCGCCGGATCGAAGGTATACACGATACGCTCGGTATTCGTGCACCCGACCGCCTGCAGTCGCGACTCGATCCAGTCCACGGCGTCACGATTCCGTGCGGTGCCCTGGCGCCGGTCGCCGAATTCGGTCAGCCCCTTGATCGTCGCCTTGTATTGCCGGAGATCCAGCCGGCCCACAAGCGTACGGACGAACTCGTCGTCACCCTCGTCTTCGTTTCCTGGCTGTCCTTCCGCCGCCGTCCCGGCTGCCAAGCCGAGCGCCACAACCATCACGACAATGCGCCGCAGCCATCGGTGCCGTCGCGTCATTCGATACATTCGTCTTATGCGAGTCACTGTCATTAGGGCCCCTCCTCAGCCGCGACTCCACCTCCCGGGTGCGCCGCCGTGCGGCGGCGGAGTGGGGCACTCGGGGTCCCCGCGGAGCCGACGCGTGGGGTTCGGGGCGCAATCCCGTCTGAATAATCACCCCAGCCAGGCGGCCGCCGCGCCCGGTCGGAGCGCCCGACGAAGCAACGCCGTCCAGACGGACGCCTCGCCAGGAAACCTAGGCGATACCGGCGCCTAGCACGCCGACATAGACCGAGTAGAGCGACTGACTGGCGCACATGAATAGGCGGTTACGCCGGGTACCGCCGAAGCAGAGGTTCGCACAGCGCTCCGGCAGGCGGATGGCGCCGATCATGTCGCCGTCGGGCGCCGTCACCAGCACCCCGTCGCCCGCTCCGGCCCAGACGTTACCGTCGACGTCGCACCGGATGCCGTCGGCCGCGACTAGGGCGCCGGTCCCCGGCGCGCGGAGTTCGACGAAGGTGCGGCCGTTTGTGAGCCGGGGCCCGTCGACGTCGAACACCCGGATCTCACGTCCTGACCCAGTGTCGGCGACATACAGTCGTCTGTAGTCCGGTGAGAAGCAGAGACCATTCGGCCCCGCCGGCTCGTCAGTGACCAGGGCCACCTGACCGGTCTGTGGGTCCACCCGGTACACCGCCGGCGGTGTTTCCGACTCAGCCCGGAATCCCTCATAGTCTCCACGTATCCCGTACGGCGGATCCGTGAACCAGATGCCGCCGTCGGGGGCAACGACCGCATCGTTCGGCGAATTCAAGCGCTTACCGTCAAATCGTTCGGCGATGGTCGTGACATCACCGTTGTGCTCGTATCGGGCGACTCTGCGACCGCCATGTTCGCAGGAGAGCTGGCGCCCTTCACGATCGAACGTGTTGCCGTTGCTGTGTCCCGATGGGCGGCGGAACACGGTGACCCGGCCGTCTTCCTGAATCCAGCGGTGCTGCACGTTGTTCGGAATGTCACTCCAGACCAAATACTGTCCGGACCCGTTCCAGGCCGGCCCCTCCGCCCACATCGTGCCAATGTGCAACCGCTTGATCGGCGTGTTGAAAAGGATGTACCGACCAAACCGCCGGTCCAGCGCGATGAGGTCCGGATCCGGATATGGCAGTGGACTCTGACCGGACCAGTCGCGTGGCTCGTAAGGCGGCACCTGTGGCGCCTGCTGCCGTGCCCAGGCCGGTGCGGCGGCGCTGCTCGCGAAAGCGGCACCCAAAAAGGCGCGTCGCGTCCAGGCCAAGGCTTCGTTACCACGTCGCTGATACGCCATCGTTTCTTCTCTCCTGTGCCCAGTGCCCAACATTAACTGCCACCCTCCGCAATCCGATACAGCTTCGTCGCCGTCCGAATGATGAGACTGCCACGGGCCACCGCCGGGGTCGAGAGCGTCATCTCGTCCAGCGAGTTCCGACCAAGAACCGCGAACTCCGGGCCCGCCTGGATGACGAACGTGTCGCCATCCTCGCTCAGCACGAAAATCTTGTCGTTGTAGGCCCACGGCGAGGCGGTGAACAAGGTTCCTGCCGTGATCCGCTTCCGCGGATAGACTTCCTGCCCGGTCCGCGCGTCATAGGCCATCATGATGCCCCGATCGAGCAAGGTGTAGTGCACATCGCCGTAGACGAGTGACGAGGGGTTGTAGGACCCGAGCTGCGGATGTGACCAGACGATATAGTCGTTACTGGTCGAGCCCTCCGGCAGCGTAATGTCACCGCTGGCGCCGGAACGAATCGCATACACCGGGCGAGTTTCATCGGCTACGTACCCCGAATTGATATACAGCAGGCCGCGGTCCGAGAAGGGCGTCGGGATTACCAGGGTCGACATACCGCTCAACTGCCACAACAGTTCGCCGTCGAGCCCGTAGGACCGCACCGCATTGCGACCAGTGGTCACAAGCTCGGTCCGAACGTCGTTCTCCCAGACGAACGGTGTCGACCAGTTCGCCCCTTCGTCCCGCTCGGTCTTCCACAACTGGTCGCCCGTGGCCGCGTCGAACGCCGCGACCCACGACTCTTCTTCGCTGTCGTTGACCACGTAGAGGCGACCATCGTGCAACACGGGGGAGGACGCGGCGCCCCATTCGCGCCGCGCCAGCCAGTCGAACTCCACCGACCAGACCAGCGCGCCAGTGAAGTCCACCGCGTACAGCCCGATGTCGGCCATGTAGATGTAGACCCGCTCGCCGTCCGTCACCGGTGTCTCGGACGCAAAGGTGCTCTTCTGGTGCGTGGGCAACGACGGAATGGATTCGTGCAGCGTGTGTTCCCACTGCACCTCGCCCGTCGCGAAGTCGATGTCATAGAGCACCCACCGGAGCGGCTCGGTTTGTGTGGTCACATAGGCGGCGGTCATCGCCCCGCCGAGTGAACGGGCGCGGTAGTTCTCGATCGGCTGAATCGTCACTTCCGGTCCGGTGACCGCCGTCGACGTCAGCACGAAGACGTGATCTCCCCATACGATCGGAGACGCCCAGCCTCGGCCCGGCATCTCGATTTCCCAGGCGATATTCTCGTCCGACCCCCACGTGACCGGCAGCGCCGGATTGTCAGCGACCACCCCAGCCGCTTCCCCTCGGAACTGCGGCCAGTTGTCCTGAGCCGCGGCCGTGGCCGCAGGCAGCAGGGCCAGCGCCACCAGGGGCACCGTCAATCGTCTGGTCATCGTGAACTCCTTAAAATCGCCGCAGGCCGTGTGTCTCGAATTATTTAGCGGTATTCTAGCGCGCATTACTGCTTCTCGTGTCAGTGTGCGGAAGTGAACATGGCGAGCGTGATCAACATGTCAAGACGATGTGTATTGGTGAAGGTCGCTGTCACCGGTACGTTGATGCTCTGCGGGTCCGCGGTGGCTCAGCCGGCCGACCACTACGTGCCGTCGCGCCCGGAGATGTTGAGTTGGGGCTGGTTTCCACTCGACAAGCCACCGCTGTTGACGATCGCATCAGGTGACACGGTGCGGGTGGACACGCTAAGCCACGCTGGCTCGACCCAGCGCGAGCATCCGGCTACATTGCTCCGCGACTTGGGGGTCGCTCCCGAAGACATCCTCCCGGACGTGATCGACTTCTGGGCGTCGCGGGACGGGCGACCGCGCGAGGGGCGAAGCGGCCACGTCATTACCGGTCCGATCGCTATCGCCGGAGCCGAACCTGGCGACGTGCTCGAAATCCAGATCCTTGAATTGACCACGCGAGCCCCGTTCGGCATCAACAACACCGGATCATCTGCCGGTGTCTTTGGATCGGGTTACCCCGGGTCTCGCCCGAGCGACGCCGTACGCGACGAGATTGAGACCACGCGGCATGTCATCCACACCGGCATGGTCGACGGCCGCGAAGTGGCGCTGTTCTCGGACGACATCCACGTGCCGCTGGCACCCTTCATGGGCATCATGGCCGTGGCGCCCACCCCGGTCCTAGGCGAGCCCGGCGTCGACATCCCCGGCGTGCAGTCCTCCCGTCCGCCGGGCGCCTTTGGTGGCAACATGGACGTCAAGGAACTCACGGTGGGGAGCACCCTGTATCTGCCCGTCCTGCATCCCGAGGCGCTGTTTTACGTCGGCGACCCTCACTCGGCGCAAGGGGACGGTGAGGTCAGCGGCACCGCCATCGAGCAATCCCTGTCAGGCCGATTCCGGTTCGTGCTGCACACGGACCGGTCGATATCCGGCCCCCGGGCGGAGAACGATACGCACTACATCATGATGGGAATCGACCTCGATCTCGACCGTGCGCTGCAGAAGGCGGTCGATGAAGTGGTCGCGTTTCTGGTCGCGGAGAAGGGTCTGACCCCGACCAAGGCAGTGTCGCTGGCCAGCATCGCCGTGGATTTTCATGTCGCAGAGGCGGTCGACTTCACGCAACTGGTGACCGGCAAGATTCCCAAGCATATCTTTCGGTAGACGGAGCTGCGCCCCGAACCCCGCGGGCGCTACGCGGGTCACCCGCGGCAGTAATGATTTGAAGCCCCCCTCGCGGCCGGGGGTATCCCGGAAAGGACGGTTTCACGTGCTACGAGCGATTGCCCTCGGCGGCTTGACGACCTCCGCCTTGCTCTCTGTCGCGGTCACCGGCGGCACGGCGCAAGACGACCGGACGGTGGCGATCCAGTCGATGGACGTCCGCGAGAACCTGTATGTCATCAGCGGCGGCGGTGGGCACACCGCCGCGCTCGTCACGGAAAACGACGGGGTGGTGTTGGTCGACACCAAGCTCGGCGGTTGGGGCCAGTCGATTCTCGAGACCATGCGCCTGATCACCGACCAGCCGATCTCTACCATCATCAACACCCACACACACGGCGACCACGTGGGCGGCAATGCCGACTTCCCCGCCACCGTCCAGATCATCGCCCACGAGAATGCCACCACGCGAATGCGCGACATGGAGATCTTCGCGGGGGCGGGTGCGGTCGGATTGCCGGATCGCACGGTGGGCGACACGATGACGCTGTTCGAAGGACGCGACCAGATCGACCTCTATCACTTCGGCGCCGGGCATACCGACGGCGACATCGTCGTGGTCTTTCCGGCGTTGGGGATGGCGCACCTGGGTGACCTGTTTGCGTTCATGGGCACCCCCTACATCGACGTGAAAAACGGCGGGAGCGGCATCGCCTATCCCGAGACCCTCGACCGGATCGTGGCGTCGATCGACGGTGTGCGACGCGTGATTCCCGGACATATCCCCCCGCCGCCCGGAAGCCCGATGCGGGGGTGGATCACCTGGGACGACCTGAAAGAGTACGCGCGATTCAACCGCGACTTCCTCGACGCCGTACGGGCCTCGAAGGCGGCCGGGCACACGGTCGACGAAGCCGTCACCGCGCTGGACCTGCGCACCCGCTATCCCGACCACACCATGGACCGCGCCGCCGCCAACGTGCAGGCGATCTACGACGAATTGGACGCGCCCTAGGCGAGTGATCGCCAGACCGTCACCGCGGCTGAGAGACGCAAACATGAACACTTCCGCGCACATGACCCGAACCGCCCCGGCCGCCGTGCTGCTCGTACTCCTTGGCGTCGCGGCGCCGTTGGCCAACGACTGGCCCGAGTTCCGTGGCGAAGGACGCGTCGGTGTCTGGACCGAAACCGGCATCCTCGAGACCTTCCCGGAGGCGGGGCTCGACGTGCGGTGGCGCACGCCGATTCATCATGGATTCTCCGGCCCGTCGGTGTCCGACGGACGCATCTTCATCACCGACTTCGAGCGCGCCCGGGGGCTCGACGGCACCGAGCGCATCCTCTGCCTGGACGAGGAAACGGGGGAGATTGTCTGGACCCAGAGCTGGGAGGCCAGCTATCTGGGCGTGTCGTGGGACGAGGGCCCTCGTGCCACCCCTACCGTGGACGGCGACCAAGTCTACGCCGTCGGCGCCAGCGGGATCATGACCGCGCTGAAGGTCGACACCGGCGAGGTGCTGTGGCGTATCGATTTTGTCGAAGACTTCGGGGCGGAGATTCCGCAATGGGGCTTCGCCAGCGCCCCGATTGTGGACGGCGAGCGAGTCATCACACTCGTCGGCGGCACCCCTGACGCCAAGGTGGTGGCGTTTGACCGCACGACCGGGGCCGAAGTGTGGCGCGCGCTCTCCTCGGTCGAGGCGGGCGCCGGCGTGGCGCAGCCGGTCATCATCGAAGCCGGTGGGGTTCGACAGCTCGTCATCTGGCACCCACTGGCCGTCTCGTCACTCGACCCGGCGACCGGCGAGGTCTACTGGGAACAACCGTTCGAAGTCGGCTACGACATGACCGTCGCGACCCCGGTGCGACGCGGCAGCGACCTGTTCGTCACCACGTTCTACGACGGGCCGATGATGTTGGGACTGGACAACGACCGGCCCGACGCCGAGATGCGCTGGCGCGGCGACAGCCACAGCGAGATTCTGACCGATGGCCTGCACGCCGTGATCGGCACGCCGATTATCGAAGGCGACTACATCTACGGATTCGGCAGCTACGGCCAACTCAGATGCCTCGTGGCCGCGACCGGCGAACGGGTGTGGGAGACCCAGGAAGCGACCGGCGAACGCGCCCGCTGGACGAGCGCCTTCCTGGTGAAGCACGAAGACCGGGTGTTCATCAACAATGACCGTGGCGACTTGATCATCGCGAAGCTCTCGCCCGAGGGATACGAGGAGATCAGCCGGACGTCATTGCTGAAACCGACCTCGCGCCCAGGCAACCGGCGCGAACTCACCTACGTGAACTGGTCGCACCCAGCCTACGCGAACAAGCACATCATCGCGAGAAACGACGAGGAGATCATCTCGGCGTCACTGGCAGCGCCCTGAAGCCAATTCGGTGTGGCGCAGTCGGAGAAGGAATTTCCAGGGGACTAATCGATAATCGCCTGATAGGTCATCGACGCCATGTCAGGCCGGACGTTGATGTGGGTGTAGGGCCGCAGTTGCTGCATGACGATGCCGATGACCTCTTCGATCGGGTCCACCCAGAAGATGGTGCCGAAGGCACCACTCCAGTAGAAGGACCGTTCCGAACGAGGGGTCGCGGCTGGACCGAGATCGGTCACGATGGCGTAGCCCAGCCCGAAGCCGTAGCCGGGACCCGCCAGCCAGATGCCCTTGTCGCCAGTGTGGTTGGCGGTCATCATCTCGACCGTCTTCCGGCTCAGCAGCCGAGTGCCCTCCAGTTCGCCGCCGTTCAGCATCATCTGCTGGAATCGGAAGTAGTCACGCGCGGTCGAGACCAGGCCGCCAGCGCCGCTGAAGTAGGTGTGCGGCTCGGCCACATAGCGGCTGGCCGCGGTCGGGGCCTCCGACAGCGTGATCTGGCCGTTCGCATCCGGTCCATACAGCGCCGTGAAGCGGTCCAGCTTCGACTCCGGCAGAAAGAAGTGGGTGTCGGTCATGTTGAGCGGCGCGAAGATCCGCTCTTTGAAGAACTCATCGAGCGTCTGCCCTGACATCACCTCGACCAATCGGCCGACGACGTCGGTGGCCCGCCCATATTCCCAATGCTCACCCGGCTGGAAGTTGAGCGGCAATGCGGCCAGTCGTTTCACCATGTCGCCGACGGTGTCGCCCGGTGTGGTTTGGGCGGACATCCGCTGAAACTCCGGCTGGGTGATGCCCCGGTAGCTGTTCGGGAGTCCGGCCGTGTGGGTCAACAGCTGCTGCACCGTGATCTGGGTCGCGGCCGGCACGGTCTTGTATCGCCCAGTCACTCGCTCTTGCGGGGGTGAGGGAATGGCTACCCGCATGTCGGCAAATTCCGGGAGCCACTTCGAGATCGGGTCGCGCAGTTGGAAGCGCCCCTCCTCGTACATCATCATCAGCGCTACTGACGCGATCGGCTTCGTCATCGACGCGATACGAAAGATGCTGTCGTGCGTCATCGGCGCGCCGCTCTCGGCATCTCGCTCACCCAGCGCCGAGAAATGCACCACCTTGCCCTTTCGCGCCACAAGCGTCACGACCCCCGCGGTTTCGTTTCGATCGATATACGCCTGCATGACGCGGTCGATCTGCTCGAGACGCTCGGACGACATCCCAACCGTCTCCGCGGTCGCGGTCGGGACACCATCCATCTCCGGCAAATCGGCCGCGGCGCCGCGGAGCCCGACCGTCACGGCCATCGCCGTGATGGCAACCAACGCGAGCCATTTCGGTGTCGACGTGTTCATCACCACTCTCCCAGGCCACTGTGGGCATTCGTCGTAACACGGGCCCCCTCAGGACCGCCGGACCAACCGGGTCGAAGCGCCCTCGGGCCACAAGACAGGCCGAGTGTACCCCGAAGACGGTCCCCTTTGACGGTGCAATCCCCGCGAGGCGAGACATAATCGACCGCGCATGGTCGCCAGAACCGTTTCGTCCGTTTCGCTCGCGGGACTGCTGGTCGGCGCCGCCTTGCTGGCGGCGCCGTCGCAGTCGAACGTTCGACTCGACGTGATGAGCTCGGGCGGCTTCACGGCAGCCTACGTGGCGCTGTCGGCGGACTTCTCGAAACAGACGGGGATAGCACTCGCCACGGTGTATGGCGCGTCGATGGGTGGCGCACCGTCCTCGATCCCCAGCCGGTTGAACCGCGGAGAGGCGGCAGACGTGGTCATCCTGGCCCGCGAGGGCCTCGACCTGCTAGCCTCTACCGGACTCGTCGTCGCAGACAGCCGGGTCGACCTGGCGGCGTCACAGGTCGGGATGGCGGTTCCCGACGACACCGTCACACCGGACATCAGCACGGTGGACGCCTTCACGAGAACGCTGTTGCGTGCGGATTCGGTGGCCTATTCGGCCAGCGCCAGCGGCACATATCTGTCGACCGTGCTCTTTCCACGTCTTGGGATCGCGGAACAAATGGCCGTGAAGAGTACCAGGGTCGTCGGAGAGAGGGTGGGGGCGGTGGTCGCGCGCGGTGACGCGGCTCTCGGCTTCCAGCAGGTCAGCGAACTGCTCCCAATCGAGGGCATCACCTACGTCGGGCCGATCCCCGACGCCGTGCAGAAAGTCACGATGTTCTCGGCCGGAGTGACGACGCAGGCGGCAGCCCCGGGGGCGGCGACACGCCTGATCGCGTACCTCGCATCGCCCGACGCTGCGCCGATCATCGCGCGGACAGGGATGACGCCTCAGTCGGCGTCCGGTAGCGTCGAACTACGGTGACGTCACCCTGCGCCCACATCCTCCGGCCATCATCCACTCGCCATCCTGGTCCTGCCTCCAGTAGCGGAGCGACGAGCGAGGCGTCCGCCTGGCTGCTCCCTCCTCGCGCCTGGCCAGACGAACGCCTCGCCCGAAAACCACCCCCGCAACCTTTTTTTCCTGCTTATGTCCTGGAACAGGTGCCGCCCCAGCCCGCAGGGTGAACGGCTACTTGGCCAGCGAATCAGGCCGCATCTGGAACTTCACGACTTTGCTCGACGTGCCCTTGCCAGTTTCGGCGTGGAACGGGGCCCGTGTGCTCCAGGTGGCCCACAGTCCTTTCCCTTTCCAACCAGCATCCGGATCGTCGATCCGACCGTCCATCCACTTGGTGTAGAACCCGAGCGGATACGGCACGCGCAGCACCACCCACTCGCCGTTTCGCAACGCCAGCAGGCCCTCGGACGCGTTGCCGGTGCTAATGGGCGTGTTGGCTCCCAGCCCGGAGGTGTCGAACTGATCCACCCAGGCGTAGTAGCTGCCTTCGGAGCTACCGGACTCGGTGATCCCCTTCATCTTCGGAAGCGGCTCCTCGTAGAGCGTCCACCCTTCGGGACAGTGCTGGCCGGTAGCGGTCGGCCCGTTGAGCGGGCCGGTGCACGCGCCACGATCGAAGCTCGCCAAGTGACCACTGGCCAGAGGCGTCCACACCACACCGTTGCGATCGATGTCCATGCCACGCGGCGAGTACCCCTGCACCGCGGCCCGCGGGTTCTCCCACGGCACTTCGTAGATCTCGGTGAGGCCGGTGGACGATGGATTGTCGCCGGGTACGAACCGGAGCAGGGCCCCTGGCATCCCCAGCGACGACCCCCACACGGACCCGTCGTTCGGGTCGACGGACACGCCGTAGAAGCCTGACCTGATCCGGGTGTCCTTGGCGGAGTCGCTCGACTCGCCCGGCTCAGTGTACGCATCACGGCGGCCGTTCCCGTTCGAGTCAAGGACCAGCGGACTCCAACCCTGCGCCTGCATCTCATCCCCGGTCTCCAGGAACACCGCGGTATTCAGCCAGCCGATCACCTGCCCACCGCCGCTCGTCCACAGCGTGTTGTCCTCGTCTTCCGCGAAAATCAGGTGGTGGGTGCTGAAACAGGTGCCGATGAGCGTCATCTCTCCGTCGGCCGGGTCGTACACCGCCAGATGGCGCCCAGCCCGGGCGTTTGGAAAGACCTGAGCCGAGGGGTGATCCGAACCTTCGAGGCAATCCGGCGGGTTGTCCGGTCCCCGGACCCGGGAGGTCAGCCAGACACGCCCGTCTTGGTCAAGCATCGGGTTGTGGATATTCGTCTGACTATCCCAGATCGCCTCGTCCCCCCAGTAGGGCGAGGGAGCGAGCGGCGGGCCAGCCGCCAGCGGCGTGTTGGGGTCGCGAACCGGGACCGGAATCTGCCTCGTCTCGTTCCGGACCGGGTCCAGCACCGGCACATAGTCGGCGCTCGCTTCGAGCGCGCCGTAAATGGGTCCGTTCGCGTTGACCGTGGGATTGCGCTTGTCGGTGGACACCTCGTCGTGGAGATAGGCGTGCTGGTCGGCCCAGTCCCACTGGGTAATCACGACATTGCGCTCGACGCCGCGCGGCCGGGGAGGGGTAGGAGGCAGCTCGCCCGCCATGATGCGGCCGGTCCAGTCGGCATACATCTCGAGCGCGCGACGACGGCCCATGCGATCGAGAGCACCACTCATGCTGCCGCCCGCTTGACCCGACTGGATACGTCGGTCCCAGGCGTTGACCAGTGAGTCGAATTCTCCGAGCTGTGGCGGCACTTCGCGGGTGGCCTTGTTACCCAACGCGTGGCACGCGGTACACCCACCAGACTTCAGCCCCCGGAGCCAGGTGGCCTGGTCGGAGATACTTGCCGAGATGCCGTTGCCCTCAGGCCCGGTGCCGGGAAACTCCTCCGGACCGGGCGCCTCGAGCAGCGAGTACCAGTAGCCGGCGGGGAAATACTGCGCAGCGGCCTGAGCATCGGGCGCCACCACCGCGGTCATGTCCATTCGCGCCCCCGGTGACGCTTGCTGTTTCGCCGAGTCAACCAGGCCATACCCGCGGACCCAGACGTCGTAGGTGGCCTCAGGCAAATCCGGCACCACGTAGCGTCCCTGGTCATCCGTCACGACCGTGCGGTTAAACCGGGTGGGCAGGTCTGTGGTCTCGGCAATCACCCAGACCCCGGCCTCGGGACCGTTCGGCCCGGTCACCACGCCCCCGATGTCGTCGTTGTCGATAGCCACGGCCGACTGCCTCGCGGTCAGCTCCGGCGCTGCCACCAGCACGGCGGCGACGACCCCGATTCCCACGCCGCCGAGCACCGCCGCTTTACCTCTGGTCATCGTCTGTCTCCTGTCGTCACTCGGGGCCCACCCGCGATGGGTTGCCAGTTGCTAGTGTCCTGTAACCGTGAGTCGCAACATAAGTCGCCAGCGGGGCATCCCGCCTGTGGGCGTGTGGCGGCGTCACGGCAGCGCGAGGGCCACCCACTCGCTTTCCATGTCCGTCCACCCGACGGTCACTACGATGTGCTGCTTGCCACCCGCCATATAGGTGATCGGGGCAGCGCTCGTCCCGCCCGGCAGTGCCACCTCGGCGACCACGGCACCGGTCTCTTTGTCGTAGGCGCGAAGCGACTTGCCGCCGACCCCCTCGGGCAGAAACACCATGCCGCGGTCCACTCCCTGGCCGAGAAAGATCAGACTGCGGGTGACCAGCGGTGAGACGCGGCCGGACTGTCCCAACGGCGGGAGATCGAGATCGCGTAGAGCGGGGTGGTCGCGGGGACCATCACCATTCGGCACGCGCCACCGGATCTCCCCCTCGTTGAGGTCGATCGCCACCAGGCTCCCGTACGGCGGCTTCAGCAGCGGCAAGCCTTGTGGTCCGATGGCCATGTCGAGGGCACGCATCACGAAATCGACGTTCGACCGTGGGTGTTCAGACGGCGTCAGTCCAACCACGGCCGGGGTGCGCGCGGTCGGCACGTAGAGCATGCCGGTCTCCGGGTCGACCGCCGCCCCGTTCCAGTCAGCGCCCCCCACGAGTCCAGGCGACTGAATCGTCCCGCGTGTACCTCCCGGCCGCTCGTCAATGATGGTCGGGGGCGTGAACAGCGGCCCCGAGACATATCCGGCCAGGATCTCTTCCGCCTCACGACGCAGCTCTGGGGTGAAGTCGATGAGATCGTCCACCAGCACGCCTTGATGCTCGAACGGCGGTGGCTTGGTCGGAAACGGCTGCGTGGGCGCGTACCATTCGCCCGGGACATTTCCGGCGGGTACCGCCCGCTCTTCGATCGGCCACACCGGTTCGCCGGTGGCCCGGTCGAACACGTAGGTGAAGCCTTGCTTGCTGACAAGCGCCACCGCCTTGATGTCACGACCATCGACGGTGATGTCGACCAGATTCGGGGCCGCCGGGAAGTCATAGTCCCANACGCCGTGATGCACCGCCTGAAAGTGCCAGACCAACTCGCCGGTGCGCGCGTCGAGGCACACTAGACTCTCGGCGAACAGNTTNTTGCCAGGTCGGTGCCCGCCGTAGTAGTCGTTGGTCGGTGTCGACAGCGGCAGGTAGACCAGGCCGAGGTCCTCGTCACCGCTTGGCCAGGCCCACATATTCGTGTTGCCGGTGTACTCCCACGACGCCCGGTCCTCGCTCGGACTGGTCAACCAGGTCTCGTTGCCGACCTCCCCCTCCTGCGGCACGGTATGGAAGATCCAGAGCTGCGTGCCGGTGCGCACGTCGAAACCGCGGACGTCGCCCGGCGGCATCTCCTTGCGGGCCGGCTGGGTATCGTTGGTGAAATCGGTTCCGTAGGATCCGACGATCACCACGCCGTTGACGACCAACGGGGCCGACCGCCAGCGGAACGCGGTGACGGGGCGCGTATCGTAGCCCTGAGTCAGGTCCACCTCACCACCGGTCCCGAAGTCGGGATACCGGGCGCCAGTGCGCGCGTTCAGGGCCACGAGCGTCGAGCCGATCACCGCGATGACGCGAGCATCGTCGCTCTCCGGGTCGTCCCAATACGCGACGCCACGGCTGGCGCCGCCGCGACTCGTCACGCCATCCGGTAGCGGGTCGAACCATGCGACCTCGCCGGTGGCCGCATCGAGTGCGGCCACCGTGCCAAGGCCGGTACTCACATACAGCCGACCGTCGGCCATCAGCGGGGTGTTTTGCACGACCGCGGGAGGACGGATGTCGCTCCCCTGCCGGATGGCGTCGGGTATGGTCGACTGACGCCACACGATACGCAACTCGCCGGCGTTGCCCGCCGTGATCTGGTCGAGCGACGAGTATTTGCTACCGGCGAGATCCGCGCTGTACGCCCGCCACTCACCGGACTGTGCCACAGCCCCGCTGCTTGCGCTCAGCAGCGCGACCACCGTTGCTCCGACGAACCGCCACGCCATGGTCATGCTCCCCTGGCGACGATGCGGTCCCGCATTACCTCGGCGTCGCGCACCAATCGGGCCTCGAAATCCAGCCCAGGCGTGATGANGCTCTTGCCACGCATCATCATCGCCCGGCCGCGAACTTCCCGGCCGGTGCCCAGCGGGTTCANCCCCACACCGAACACCTCGCAANCCGAACCATGCGAGCAGACGGTCCCCTCGCAGTAGACGACCTCGGTCGCCTCGGTGACTGAGGTGATCTTCTGACAATGAAAAGCTCATNTCCGGTCCACGCCCGGAAGGAANCCGGAACAGTGCTTGCCAAACCNCTCGGGCGACACAAGGGCCCGGGCCGGTGCGTTGGCGTAGACGAACTCCATGCGTTCGGACACCACGACGCCGGGATCCGGCTTTTCCTCCAACCAGTTCCAATGCAGCCCAACCTCGTCCCGCAACTCGTCGGTCGTAATACTCAACATCCTCACCCCCTTCACCTGGATCCCGACGTCGGTCCCCGGGCCGTTCGTCGCAGTCTATACCTGGGTCGCACGCCGGGAAAGCCTCGAACGTCGGGTCCGATGCGCCGCGACATGCACGTCTGACAGCGCGCGCCACGCGGGCTATAATCGGATGTCTGCGACAGCACTCATCCACACCCGATGTGACGCGTTCCGAGCAGCGACGCGCTCCGTACCGAGTGTCGGCCCGCAGCCGCACATCCATGACTACCACCCTTGGGTTCCGCAGACCGGNCACTCGTTACGGAGGGCNCCTCGTCATCCTGACGGTCCTCGTCTGCACGGTCGCCTGCCAGACCCAGAGCTGGGAACAGTACATGGAGGCCGCCGCGTTCGCCTATCAAGATCAGGACTACGAAGCAGCCGAGACGTGGTTTGTGGCCGCCGAACAGATCGCGCTCGAATTCGAGCCGTCCGATCCGCGGCTCGCCATCACGCTGGGCAATCTCGCGGATTTCTACCATGCGCAGGCCCGCGACCCTGAGGCAGAACCGTTGTATCTGGAGGCACTGGCCCTCCTCGAACGGATCGACGGGCCCGAGTCGTCCCGCGTCGCGCGTTTCGTCGCCGACCTTGCGTTGTTCTACGCCGTGCTCGACCGGGACGAGGAGGCGGAGCCCCTGTTCCAGCGCGCACTGAACACGCTCGATTGGGAACTCGGCCCCGACCATTCAGACGTGCTCGTCATCCGCACCGCGCTAGCGGGGTTGTATCTGCAGCGGGGACACTATGGCGACGCCGAGCCGCTCTACCGTGAGGTGCTAGCCCTCACGCGTAACCAGCGTGAACNCGACCAGGACCAACTGTTGNCGGTGCTCCAAGAGTACGCGCTCGTCCTCCGCGGGATGGACCGCATCAACGACGCGCTCGACCTCGAAGCCAGCGCACGCGCCATCCGCGACGCGTTGTAGAGCGCTGGAGTGAAGAAACCCATGTGCATGTTGAGACACCGAACGACCCGGACCACCAGACNAGGCGGCACGCCGGGAACGACTCCCTGGCTCATCCTGGCGGCCGCCATCCTGTGCTACGCGCCACCACTTGGTGCGGCCACGGTGACCACGGTCATCGGCAACGGCGAAGCCGGATTCTCGGACACACAGGTGTCAAACCCGTACGGCGTGGTCATCGGGCCAGATGGCGCCCTGTATTTCTGCGACCTCGACAACCAGCGGATTCGGAGACTCGACCTTGCGACCGGCCGCACCACCACCATCGCCGGACGCGGCGAGCGGGGCTACGACGGCGACGGCGGGCCGGCCACGAATGCCGCCCTGAACATGCCGCATGAGATCCAGTTCGATCCTGACGGCCACCTCTACATCGTCGAACGGGACAGTCACGCGGTCCGGCGGGTCGATGCCGGTACCGGCATTATCTCGACCGTGGCCGGCACCGGGGTGGCTGGATTCTCGGGCGACGGCGGACCGGCCACCGCGGCCCAACTCCGCCAACCCCACAGCATCGCNTTCGATCCGCAGGGACGACTGCTTATCTGCGACATCGGGAACCACCGNATCCGNCGAGTGGACNCCGACACGGGGGTCATCCAGACCTGGGCCGGCACCGGTGAGCGCGAACCGACACCGGACGGCGCGCCGCTGGCCGGTACCCCGCTCAACGGACCACGGGCGATGGCGCTCGACCCGGACGGAAATTTGTATCTCGCGTTGCGCGAAGGGAACGCGATTTACCGTATCGACCTCGATGACGAAACCCTGCATCATGTGGCGGGCACTGGCGAACCAGGCCATACGGGAGACGGCGGACCGGCGGCCGAAGCGACCCTGGGCGGACCCAAGGGNCTGGCCTATCGGGATGGATCCCTGTACGTCGCCGATACCGAGAACCACGTCATCCGGCTGGTGGACATTGCNAGCGGCACCANCGACACCGTGCTGGGGGACGGAACACGCGGTGATGGGCCGGAGCCCGACCCACGTCGCTGCCGTCTCAACCGGCCTCACGGTGTGTTCGTTGACGCAGAGGGTGGCTTGTATGTGGGCGACAGCGAGGCGCACCGGATACGGCGGTTGCGCTGACGCGTGTGGCCGCGGGNNTTTCGCCCCACCCTGGGCGGNCTGAAGATCGCCGGCTACATACCTCTCGCGACGGCCGTGTTCCGCGCCGCCGGCTACCNGCCACGTTGGTCCCGATGCACCACCGCGACCCCGTGCATGTACCCGCCGGCAGCAGCGAATCGGCTGTCGGCCGCGAGCATGATCGAGTCACGAGCCGCATCAGACTGGCCGAGCGCTTCCTGATACAGCGCAAGATACAGGTGGGCGTAGAACTGCCCCCGGGGATCGCCGCCGGCTGCNTCCANTACCTGCTGCTGCGTCAACCGCCCGGCGAACATCTCATAGATTTCTGGCATCGGCGTGCGTCCGTCCCTCCCGACCGGCAGCAGCGCGGCCAGAGCCGCCTCCGGGCCCTCGGCCTCGGCCACACAGAGAAAATGCCAGGTCGCGTTTTCAACGTCAGCGGGGTTGACCAGACGATGCGACTCGAACTGTTGTCGGCACTCAACGTAGCGGCCGGCGTAGTACAGCGCGATGCCCCGCTGCCATAACTGCGGCGCCACGTCGGGCCGCTCGCGAGCCACCTGATCAAAACCGACCAGCGACTCCTCGACCCGCCCCGCCAGAAAATCCCGCTCGGCCTGCCGCATTAATTCGCCAGCGGTCTGTCCCAAGACCGGCGCACAAGCAGCCGGGGTCAGGCACAGCAAGACCACGCCAAGGTTCGGCACGACCCACCCGGCGATCCCTCTACGTGGTGATGTCATAGGATTACAGTCTCCATTGCCCCCTGCCCAAGGCGGCAGAGCAACAGTATACGCAAGCCGGCGGCGGAGTCCGTTCTGGCAATCGCGCAGTCCTCATCTCGATGCCCGTCCGANCCACGCATCGCGCTATAATCGTGCTCACGACTGAATTTGGCCTCCGAGCCGGTCCGGCTTGGGGGACTACGACCAAGGAGCACGACTATGAGAATTTTGCAGCTTGTCGGCGCCGCCGCGCTGATCTCTGGGCTGAGTGTCTCGCCGGCGTTCGCGCAGGCGGCCGATATGACCTTCTTCCTCACCAGCGTGGGCTCCGGCGACGGCGCCAATCTGGGCGGGCTGACCGGAGCGGACGCCCATTGCCAGACGCTTGCAGCGGCGGTGGGGGCCGGAAGCAAGACATGGCGCGCGTACCTGAGCACGACCGGTTCGGGCGGCGTCAATGCACGTGACCGTATCGGCGCTGGTCCGTGGCAGAACGTGGCTGGTGACGTGGTGGCCAACAACCTGGACCAATTGCACTTCGAGAACCTGCTGACGAAAGAAAGCGTGCTGAACGAAAACGGTGGGATGACGAACGGGCGCGGCGACGACCCGAACATGCACGACATTCTGACCGGGACGTATCTCGACGGGACCGCGGTGGGCGGCAGCGACGACAGCACCTGCAGCAACTGGACGTCGAACGCGGACGGCGCCGGAAGCGCGCTGGTCGGGCACTTCGACCGGACCGGTGGCGGGGCGAACCCGGCCTCCTGGAATTCGGCGCACGGCTCGCGTGGCTGCAGCCAGGGCAACCTCCAGGCGACCGGTGGGAACGGCTATTTCTACTGCTTCGCGGGCAACTAGCATCACCGTCATTCGTGACCGGGCGCCCCAGCGCGCCCGGTCACGTTCCTTCCCGTCTTCTACGACATGACCGCCCGACGCGGACGTCGACCGGAGCCGCCGTCTGGCCCCGCCCGTGAGACTTCCGCCGATGGCCTCCGGCCCCACCTCCCTATCCTGCTGCTCCTGTGTGCCTCCGGCGCCTTGGGACTGACGGCCGTCCTGTCCTTCGCCCCCGCGGTCCCCGAGTCCCAGATCACCAACCGCCCCATCGAGGTTGACGCTGACGGGTATGTCTCCTCAGAGGCGTGCCAGGCGTGTCATCCGGCTGAGTACGAAAGCTGGCATGGCTCGTTTCATCGCACGATGACGCAGGTGGCCACACCCGATACCGTGCGCGCTGACTTCGACGCGGTGCGGGTCGAGGACACGCATGGTGAGCCGATGGTGTTGAGCCGCCAAGGCGATGAGTTCTGGGCCGAGTTCAATGANCCCGGATGGGAAGGCGCCGCCGACGCCCGCCCTCGCATCAAGCGCCAAGTGGTGATGATCACCGGNTCTCATCATCAGAACATCTACTGGTATGCCACTGGCCACGACCGGGGGTTGAACATTCTGCCGGCCGCGTATCTGCTCTCCGAACAGCAATGGGTGCCGCGCAGCGCGGTGGTGCTACATCCGCCGGGACAGTCACTGGCCATGCTCGACGGCCACTGGAATGCCATCTGTATCGCGTGTCACACCACCCAGGGCAAGACCGCCTTTGACACCCCGTATCGGTCAGAGCCGTTCGGCTNGCAGACCATCGACACCACGGTGGCTGAGTTCGGCATCGGGTGCGAATCCTGCCATGGACCCGGCCAGGCGCACNTTGAGGCGAATCGCAACCCCCTCCGGCGCTATGGTTTCCACCTTNACCAGCCACAAGACGGCGAGCGGACCGGCGACCCGACCATCGTCCTCCCGACCCGGCTCGATCCGCAACGCTCGTCGCAGGTGTGCGGGCAATGCCACAGCGTGTGGGAATTCTACGACCAGGCCGACGAACGGATCGCGAACGCGGCCGGGTTGCCGTATCGCCCGGGGGACGAGCTGCGCGACACCCGATTCGTCGCCCAACCCACCGTCGATCGCACGTCGCCAGCGATGACCGCATTCATTGAGACCGACCCGGACTTTGTGAGAGGGTCGTTCTGGCCGGATGGCATGATTCGCGTGTCCGGGCGCGAGTACAACGGGCTCCTCGAGTCCCCGTGCTTCAGCCAAGCCACCCACCCCGACCGCACCTTGAGCTGCTTCTCCTGCCACGAGATGCACAAGCCGGGGGAGGATACCCGGTCCGTTGCGGACTGGGCGNACACCCACCAGGTGNCGACCGACGCGCAAGGAGACCAAGCGTGCCTCCAGTGCCATGAACCGATGGCCGACCAGGTCACGGCGCACACGCGGCACGGGGCCGACTCGACTGGGAGCCGTTGCTACAACTGCCACATGCCTTACACGAGCTACGGCCTCCTCNAGACGATTCGGAGCCACACCGTGAGCAGCCCGTCCGCCACCGAGTCGGTGACACTGGGGCGTCCGAACGCGTGCAATCTCTGTCACCTGGACAAGACCGTNGCCTGGACCGCCGACCGTCTCGACGAATGGTATGGCACACCGGCACCGGCGCTGGACGACGACGACCGACGCGTGGCGGCCGGACCGCTGTGGCTCCTGCGGGGCGATGCGGGTCTCCGTGCGATCACCGCTCAGGCGATGGGGTGGAGCCCGGCCCAGGGCACGTCTGGAACGAGCTGGATGACACCCTATCTGGCCGAAGCGTTGGGCGACCCGTATGAAGCCGTCCGATTCATCGCGGCGCGATCGCTCCGCAGTCTGCCCGGCTACGCGACCCTCTCGTACGACTTCGTCGCGCCCGAAGCGGAACGCACCGACATCGCTGTCCGCTTGATGCAGGCATGGCGGGCTGATCCACGCTCCCGACAACGACGTGAGCCCGAGCTACTCGTCGACCGCGACGGGCTGCCGCGAATTGANACGATGCGCCGACTCTTCGATCAACGCGATCGACGCGGATTGTTTCTCAGGGAGTAGTGACGCCAGCCATGAACTACACCCGACGACATCTTCGTTTTGGCTGGTGGTCGATGCTCGGTTTTCTCCTGCTCGGTCTTGGGCTGGAGCTGCTGCACGGCTTCAAGGTGGGCGTCTATCTGGATGTGCAGAACGAGACGCGACGTCTCATGTGGACCCTGGCCCACGCCCACGGGGCGTTGCTGGGCCTGGTCCATATCGCGTTCGCGCTGTCCCTGCCGTCTCTCCCGAGCCTCGATGCGCTGGGACGGGCCCGGATCTCCTGGTGCCTCATCGGCGCCACCGTGCTGCTGCCTGGGGGATTCTTCGCGGGGGGACTGCGTGTCTATGGCGGCGACCCTGGCCTCGGGATCGTCCTGGCCCCGATTGGAGCCACCAGCCTGCTGATTGCCGTGTTTCTAGCCGCGCGCGCCTCTGGCTCAGCTGAGACACCGNGCGGGACCGGCGGACGGCGGGACTAGTCCCCCAGGGTGGGGAATGCAGCAGGGCTTTCACCACGGGCTGCTAGTAGGCGTAGCGGGCGACCGCGGCTTCATCCCACTCCATACCGAGCCCAGGTCCTTGGGCTGTGACCGTGCCATCGACCGGCACCGGGGGCGCGGAGAGCACCGCGCCAGCCAGATCCAGATACTCCAGATACTGCGCGCNGGGGGTTACGGGAAGCACGTGGGCGCTAGCTTCGGTGAACAGGTGACTCGAAATCGGCACCGAGGCCGCCGCGGCTTGGCCCATCGCACGCATCCAGCCCGTCACCCCACCGATTTTCATCAGATCGGGCATACAACAGTCGCACGCGCCAGCGGCCAAGGCATGAGCCATGTCGTGTTCGAACCACCANTTCTCGCCGGTCTGGATCGGGACACGGGAGGCCGCCCGCACGCGCGCGTGTCCAGCCAGGTCCTCCGCCGGCACCGGCTCCTCTACCCAGGCCAGGTCGAATCGCGCCAGCGCCTCGATACGTCGGATGGCTTCGGGCGCGCTCAGCGACTGGTTGTAGTCAACCATCAGACGCACATCTGGACCGATAATGGCCCGCACGGCGGCGACATTCGTGAGATCCCAGGTCAGGTCACCCACCCCGATCTTGATCTTGATGGCACCGAAGCCCTGCTCTACGCTGCCACGCAACGCATCGCCGTCCGCCACCGGGTCGACGACCCCGAAACTGTCGTAGGCCGGAACCGGTACAGCTTGCCCGCCGAGCAACTCGACCACCCCTCGGCCCAGGACCCGGCCCTGCATATCCCAGAGCGCCATGTCGAGGCCAGACAGCGCCATGCCGACCAGTCCCTGGCGNCCCATGAGGCGAAACCGCTGAACCAGATGGTCATACATCACGGCGGGATGCGCCGGCCGTCCCGCCACCGCCTCGGCCACATCGTCGAGGAAGGCTTTCAGCGCGCGCAGCGTCAACGTGGTGTACGCGAAGACGTAGGCCCGGCCGGTCGCCCCCTGCTCCGACAGCACATCGATCAGGAGCAGCGGCGATTCGGGAATCGTGCCTGAGGCGGTGCGTAGCGGACGCGCGAGCGGCGCAGCAACCGCACGCGTTCGCACGGCTCGAATGGTCAGTACAGGGCTAGACATTGCTGATGCGCGACCGCGACAGGCGGCAGCCCGGGCGCGAGGACCCGGCGAGGATGGCGGAAGGGGGGGCCGGCGCGCCCCCTTTCCCTACTCGGTGACGGTAATGGTGACGTTGCCGTGCACGATGAGCATCGCGTCGCTAGCGAACGCACGCAGCGTGTACGTGCCGGGCTCGTCGAACGTGACGGTGGACTCGAATGTTCCCGATGTCCAGCCATCGCCCGGCATACCCTCCTCCCACTCGTGATATCCGTAGGGCTCGAACGTCGCGTCAGCGCCACCTCGAAAGACGAGCCAACGCACCGACAGATGATTGCGTTTCGGGCCCGGCTTCGTGTACTGGGGGATGTTGTCAGGAATTTCCGGGGCGTCATCGGGCGCAACCAGCGTGGGGTCCCGACGCCGTGGCGGCGCGTCCGGGTCAGGTTCGTCTACCGGATTCGGCAGGTCATCGTCTGTCATCCGAGCGGTGAGGGTCACCGGTTGGCCGACCTCGACCGACGACCGGCTGGCCTCCACGCTCACCGATGGCCAGCCGTTGCCATAGAGTTGGTCCACACCGCGCCCGAAGCCCGTGCGGTTGTTCGACGTGATCGTATTCACGTCGATCTCCCACTCGGCCTGAAGCCAACCGTAGGCGTACTGCGTGCTGCCGTGGGTGGTCAATTCCCACACCAGTTCTCCGTCCTGCGGAAAGCTGGACGGCACCACGACCTCGAACTGGTATCGATTGATACGGGGGTAGAAATACGTCGGCTGACCGCGGTCTGGTTCACCGGGCGAGAAGAAATTGGCTTCCCCCACCGGCACATTCGGCCGCTCAGCGTAGTTGCGGTTCAAGTACCCAAAATGGAACGTGTACCCGCCGTCGTCCCTGGGCGTCCATCCCTCGAAGATCGGTTGAACGTCTTGACCTCGGGAGAATCGCTGTTGCGGCTGCGTCGCGATGGGCACATCGCGGGAGTTGATCTGCGCCGTGGCCGGAGCCCCGCCGCTCACCGCCANTATGATGGCGGCCCCGCCAAGAATGGTCGCGTGCTGGGTCNNCCGGCCAAGAACCGTCATAGTCACCTTCCGTCTCTTCCCCTGCGAAAAACCCCCTGAGGGAACCGACTCGGCTCCCTCAGAGGGCATGTCTTGCTCGACGACAACCGCGTTAATACGCGGTCCTACTCGTCGTTGTCAGTGTTGGCTTTCCGGATTTCTAGCTCAGCCGCGTACTCTTCTTCGGTGAGGTCGTGCCAGCTCAGCCACGCAAACGCCATCTCGTCGACGGTCCGGCTCCCGCCGCCGGTCCAGTTCTTCGCATCGTGGTTACCGCGATTCCCCGACGTGTTGTCGTGGTAACTGATCACGTGCATCGTGGTCCCAGCCGGATACACCGGCGCAACGTCNTCCTGGTAGTTGTAGACGATGTGCCAGTTGAAGTCGAAGTTGGCGCAATTGACCATCTCGGTCGAGCCGTTCGGGTAGATCATCTCGACACACTGNCGCGTGCCCAGGAAATGCATGTGCGGCTGGAACGCCGTGAGCTTCCCGGGCAGATACATCTTCTGATAGCCGTCGTGCCGGGTGACCTGGCCGGCCGGAATGTCGAGCTCACCGGCCTGGCCAAGCTGACGTGAGTAGAGGATGTGATCCGGCTCGTAGTCCTCCGGGTAGAGCACCAAGCCCAACTCAGTCTGGTCCGTGACTTCTTCGCCCACCGAGTGGTAGTGGAAGCTGAACCGCACCCGCGAGTCNGCTTCGAACAGACGCCCGGTGCCGTCCGGATAAATATCGGCATTCTTGCCGACCGCGTACTCATTCAGAAACGCATCGCTNGAACTGTCGGCCAGTGGTGCCTCGGGGTCGGTCACAGCGTAGGTCAAGGCGTGATGCACGACCCGCAGATCGCCGGCCTTGGTCTGTATTGCCTGGATGTACCGATCATTCTCAAGCCCCGACGGGACGATGTAGTCACCCCACCAGTCTCCCGCCTCGGCCGGCACCGTGTGCGGCGGAGACTTCACGACCAGGTCCGGCTCAATCGTCCAGGCACCGAATTCCTGAAACTCCGCCGGGGCAGGCGCGTCAGCGGCGTTGCCACGAGGCGCGCCCGCATCAACCCACACACCGATGGTGGCGATCTCGTCATCGGTGAGGGACCGATCGTTCTTGAACTCCTGGACTCCCACCTTGGGATCCACATGCCACGGTGGCATCTCGCGCGCCTCGACCTTGGTCCGAATCGACCGCGCCCAGGGCCTCGTCTCCTGATAGTTCATCAGCGACATCGGCGCCATGTTGTTGGGTCGGTGGCAGACCTGACAGGACCGCTGCAAGATCGGCTCGATGTCCTTGTGGAACGTCGGGCTGTCGGGCACCTCCGCCGATGCCAGGGTCGGAACGGTCATGACAACGACCGCCGCGAGCGTGAAGAGCAGCGCACCAAGTCTGGCGTTTCTCATCCCATGACCTCCAAAAACCCCTCAGAACAACANCTCGTCGGCACGCAGANACTGCGGTCCAGACGCCTGATCGCTANGCGCTGTTATCGTACCTGCCTCCGCGCCCGTTGTCCACCCCGTCGACCTCCTGCCGGCACGCCCCGCTTGTGGTACGATCGCGCCGTTCCGAGCAACAATGGAAGGGTGTAGCCCCTTCCTCCAGGGCACGGTTCTCNAAAATCCATGATCGTCGGCATCCCAGCAGAGACCCTTCCGGGCGAACGGCGCGTCGCGACCATACCGTCCACCGTCCCGGCGCTCACACAAGCGGGGCTCGATGTCCTGGTCGAAGCCGGCGCCGGCCGCGCGGCTGGATTCCCCGACGACGCCTACGTAGACAAGGGCGCCCGCCTCGCGACAGACCGTGCTCAGGTGTTCGCGGAAGCAGAGGCGATTCTGGCCGTCCGGGCGCTTGGCGCAAACCTGGTGCACGGACGGGACGACCTTGCGCAGCTGCGTGCGGGACAGATCGTCATCGGCTTCTCCGAACCCCTTGGCGAGCCGCAGGCGGCGCGCGACCTCGCTGCCCGAGGCGTCACCGCATTCTCGATGGAGCTGATACCCAGAATCACGCGCGCGCAGAGCATGGACGCGCTGTCTTCGATGGCCACCATCGCCGGATACAAGGCGGTGCTCATGGCCGCCGAGACACTACCCCGGATGTTTCCGATGATGATGACCGCGGCCGGCACCATTACTCCCGCGCACGTATTCGTAGTCGGGGCTGGCGTGGCGGGCCTTCAGGCCATTGCCAGCGCCCGTCGTCTGGGTGCCCAAGTCGAAGCCTATGACGTACGACCGGCGGTGCAGGAACAGGTAGAGAGTCTGGGCGCCACGTTCGTGGATCTCCCTCTCGACACCGACACCTCTGAGGACACGGGGGGCTACGCCAAAGCCCAGAACGAGACGTTCTACGCGCGACAGCGCGAGATGATGAGCCGGGTCGTGGCCGCCAGCGACGTCGTGATCACAACAGCGCTGATTCCGGGTCGCCCGGCGCCGGTGCTGATCACCGNCGAGATGGTGGCCGGCATGAGTCCCGGCGCGGTCGTGGTCGANCTGGCGGCCGAGCGGGGCGGAAACGTCGAGCCCTCNCGACCGGACGAGACCGTGGTGGCCCACGGGGTCACCATTCTGGGTCCCACGAACTTGCCCGCGACCGTGCCGTACCACGCGAGCCAGATGTACGCCAAGAATTTGTCCGCGCTGTTGCTGCACCTGGTCACCGACGGGAAACTGCAACTCGATCTGTCGGACGAAATCACCCAGGGCACATTGGTCTCGCACGGCGGCGACGTGGTGCATCCCCGCGTGCGCGAGCTGCTGTCTGAGACCGAGGACTAAGGACAAGGACTGACGAGACGATGGACACGTTTCTGCCGCTGTTAACCATCTTCATGCTCGCAGTGTTTGTCGGCGTTGAGATCATCACGAAGGTACCGCCGCTCCTTCACACACCGCTGATGTCGGGGAGTAACGCCGTGTCCGGCATCACCATCATCGGGGCCCTGTTGTCAGTGGCCGCCGGGGGCACCCTCCCCACCATTCTCGGATTCCTGGCCCTGGTGTTGGCCACCATCAATGTAGTTGGCGGGTTCCTGGTCACCCATCGTATGGTGGCCATGTTCAAGAAAAAGGACTAAGGCCCGTCGTGATATCCGTCTTCATCGACTTCACCTATCTGCTGGCGTCGGTCCTGTTCATTTTCGGCATCAAGGGATTGACGCACCCGCGCACCGCGGTCCGCGGAAATCTTCTCGGCGCCACCGGCATGCTACTGGCCGTGGTCGCCACCCTGGCCGACCGGCAGGTATTTGGATCCGGGCCCCAGGGGCTGGGATTGATCGTGGTCGGAGTGCTGTTGGGGGCCACAATCGGTGCCACCCTGGCGCTCAGAATCCAGATGACTGCGATGCCACAGATGGTGGCATTGCTGAACGCTTTTGGCGGCGGCGCGTCGGCGCTCATTGCCGGCGCGGTCCTGGCAGACACGGCAGACCCAGGCACACAGACCGTGGTCGCCACGGTGGCCTCCGGCATCATCGGCTCCGTGACGTTCTGGGGCAGCCTGGTCGCCTTTGACAAACTGCAGGGCCTGATGCTGCCCGACAACCCCGTACACTTTCCAGCCCAGCAGGCGTTGAACGTCATNCTGGCCGTCGCTGCCGTGGGGCTGGGAGCCTGGATTGTCGCGGACCCGAATCAGCTGACCTCGTACGGGCTTCTAGTCGTGGTCGGCTCAGTGCTCGGCGTCCTGCTCACGATCCCGATCGGCGGAGCGGACATGCCGGTGGCGATCGCGCTGCTCAACTCCTATTCAGGGTTGGCGGCCGCGTCAACCGGGTTCGTCTTGAACAACAACATCCTGATCATCACCGGCGCGTTTGTCGGCGCGTCGGGGCTCATTCTCACCCGGATCATGTGCAAGGCGATGAACCGGTCGCTGATGAACGTGCTGCTGGGTGCCATCGGACCGGACAGCGGCCCGGTGCAAGGCGCCGACGAAGTCTACGCAGGCCGGGTGAAGACCACGTCACCCGAAGAAGTGGCGATGCTGTTCGACGGGGCCCGGCGCGTCGTCATCGTGCCGGGATACGGGATGGCCGTCGCCCAGGCGCAACACCAGGTTCGTGACCTGGCGAACCTGCTGGAATCGAAGGGGACCGAGGTCGAGTTCGCGATACACCCGGTGGCAGGCCGGATGCCGGGGCACATGAACGTGCTGCTAGCCGAAGCCAACGTGGACTACGACAAGCTGCGGGAAATGGACGACATCAACCCGTCGTTCGAACAGACCGACGTGACCGTCATCATCGGGGCCAACGACATCGTCAATCCCGTGGCTCGGACCGACCCGTCCAGCCCCATCGCCGGAATGCCGATTCTCGACGTCGACAAGTCGCGCACCGTCGTNGTGATCAAGCGGAGCCTGTCTCCTGGATTCGCGGGCATCCCGAACCCGTTGTTTGCCGCTGACAACACCGTCATGCTGTTCGCGGACGGAAAGAAGGCGGTACTCGACCTGATCACGGCCATCAAGGACGACTAAACGGCCCGTGGCAACCTCACCGTCCGCGCGCGAACGGACCATCCTGGCGATGACCCACCGGGAAACCGACCCTGCCATTGGGCCGAGTTCCAACCAATCACCAAGAGCCCTTCCCCGCATTGCTCGTCATAGCGGGCTTGGCGCTGGTCGTCCCCGGGTTCATGGCCTGGACCGCAGCGAAGAGCTGGTTCGCTACGACGTTCCGTCGCCGACCGTAAACGCCACGGCCACCGCTGACTTCGATGTCATCGTGATCGGTTCCGGCCCCAGCGGCGTCCAGCCCGCCCAAGCGGCGGTCACTCGTTGTGCCAAGATCGGGTTGGTTGATGCCGGGCACGTCGACGACACCGACCAGGACGCGGTCCCTGACCGCCCGTTCGCGGAAATCCGACGGTCGGAAGCGTCACAACGCCGGTCCTTCCTCGGCGAACAGTTGGAGGGCGCACGAAGCGACACCCACAGAATCGGCGTCCAGCTCACCCCGCCGCGGAAACACATCGCCCGCGACACTGAGCGGTATCTCACCATCGACTCAGAGACGTTCGCACCGCTCCAGAGCCTGGCCCTGGGTGGCCTAGGAGCGGGATGGGACGCCTCGACCCACGATGCGCCCGAGCTGCGACGTGCGGGACTGGCTCCGGAACCCGGTTAACCCCAGACGCCCGCGCCTGCACGGCACACACACCGTGGTCACACCAACAGAANCGACCGCCGCCCTCACTATGTCCGGGGTCCGGTTCGTGCGCGACGGCACCACCATTCTCNACAGTATCGACTGGCAGGTGCGGGCGGACGAACGATGGGTGGTGCTGGGGCCCAACGGCAGCGGCAAGAGTTCGTTGTGCCAGATCGTGACCCTCTATCAGCACCCCTCCCGGGGGTCGGTACGGGTGCTGGGCGGGGAACTGGGACGCGTCGACGTGCGCGCGTTGCGCCGACGCATCGGGGTCACGAGCGCGCCACTGGCGGAAATGGTGCAGCCGAAACTGACCGCCGAGCAGATTGCGATGGCCGGGAAACATGCAGCCCTGGCCCACTGGTGGAACACCTATGATGATGCCGACTGGGAACAGGCACGCGCCTGCCTCGCCCGCGTCGGCTGTCTCGCACAGGCCAACCAACGCTTCGGAACGTTGTCCACGGGTGAGCGCCAGCGTGTGTTGCTCGCACGCGCCCTGATGACCGACCCGGGACTGCTGGTCCTCGACGAACCGACCGCTGGACTCGATCTGGCTGGTCGCGAACAGCTCATCCAGACTCTGACCCAGCTTGCTCAGGACACGAGCGCCCCGCCCCTCATCGTCGTCACCCACCATGTCGATGAAATTCCGCCCGGCTTCACGCACGCGTTGCTACTGGCAAACGGCCGGATCCACGCGGCAGGCCCGATCGCCGACGTGCTGACCAGCGCGCGTCTGACCGGCTGCTTCGGGATGGATCTGGCCGTAGAGCACCGTCACGACCGCTGGCGAGCCTGGGCCACGGCCTCAGCCGAGCCTCTCTAGTTCTTAGACGGGGCTGCGCTCAGACCCCACGCCGGGATCTCGAGTGCCNCGCNCCGAGCGGTCTTCCCCAAGCCGACGCTTGCCAAGCTGGGCGCGNCCCGGCCACCCAGTATTCCAGCGATGTGGACGGAACCCTGGGTCTATCATCACGGAGGTAAGATCGTCGTTGGTGCCAGACAATCAAACATCCGGAGCGACACTTCGACGATACGCGCTGTATCAGATCCCAGGCTTGCTGCTCGCGATTGGGATTGTGTTTGGCCTGTATCGATGGACACGGCTGCCCGGATGGGGTGCCGCCGCGCTGCTCATTGCCTGGGTGCTGAAGGACGCGGCATTGTATCCGTGGCTGCGCACCGCATACGAACCGAACTCGCGCCGGGCGATCGATCGGATGATCGGGNTGGTTGGAGTCACGGTCGAACCGTTGACTCCGCGCGGCTACGTCCGGGTGCGCGGTGAACTCTGGCAGGCGGAGCCGGTCGACGTGGACGTCACCATCGAGTCGGGTCACGCCGTGACGGTCGAGGCCATCCGAGCCAACACGCTGGTCGTTCGGCCTGGACCTGTCACTTCGGCGGACTGACCTACCGTTTCAGACCGGCCACGGGGCGGCTCTCGCCGTCGTCGAATCAGNCCGTCGGTTGGNAGGGTTGGGCTCGACACCAGGCCATGGTAGCTTCGAGACCCTCTTCAAGGAACACGGCCGGCTCGTACTGAAGCAGCTCGCGGGCTCGTGTGATGTCGCCTTGCGAGTCTCTGACATCGCCAACCCGGGGGTCGGTGTATTCGGGAACGACCGTGCTGTCACTCATGGCACGCATGGTGTGAAACACGGTGTTGAGTGACACTCGCNCGCCNCAGGAAACATTGATGACCTGACCCACGGCATTGGGTACCACACAGGCCCGCAGGGTGCCGTCGACGACGTTCCGCACATACGTAAAATCTCGGGTCTGCTCGCCGTCNCCGTAGATCGTGGGAGGCCGGTCCTCCACAAGACATCGCGCAAACAGCGAGATGACTCCGGAGTACGACGACGCCGGGTGCTGCCGTGGTCCAAACACGTTGAAGTACCGCACCGACACCGTCTCCAGCCCGTGCAGGTCGTAGAACAACTTCAGATAGCGCTCACCCGTGAGCTTCTGCAGGGCGTAAGGAGACAGCGGGTCGGGCAGCATGTCTTCGCGCTTCGGCAGATGGGCGGTATCGCCGTAGACGGACGACGAGCTGGCAAAGACCACACGTTTTACTCCTTGACTGCGGGCGGCGACCAGCAGACTCAAGGTACCGGTGACATTGGCATGATTGGATCCCAAGGGGTCCTTGATTGACCCAGGCACCGATGGGATCGCAGCCAAGTGGACGACATAGTCGACCCCGGTGGAGGCCCGGTCGGCCACCTCGGGGTCCGTGAGGTCGCCGATGATCAGCGCCACGCCGTCGAGATGGGCCAGGTTCTCCCGCCGCCCGGTCGTCAGGTCGTCGACGACGCGCACCTGTTCGCCCCGCGATACCAGTTCTTCGCACACGTGTGACCCGATGAATCCCGCCCCGCCGGTCACCAGATAGATAGCCATGTNTAGTGTGTGCCAATGGCAAGCAGCCNGCGGTGAAAGCCCCGCCGCATCCGCCGGGCGCTTTATCCCGGTTGACGGCGAAGGACACTAGGGAAACCATCGCGTGGAATCCCCGGTACCACGCGGAGCGCGTTCTCGTAGTAGATCTGGCGGAGGANCTCGTCCGACAACCCCAAGCCATACATCTTCCAGAAGGCGTGATACCGCCGGTAGTAGTCGAAGTACTCGTCGTTCGTTTCGAACGTCCGCCAATAATACGGGAACTCATCCGGCGCATACGAGTCCTTGCCGAACAGCACTCGGTCGGAATACGCCTCGAAAAAGGCGCGCGCGGCTCGCGGCTGTCGTCCCAGCTCGTACAAGATCGCGCCCGTTCCGACCACGACATTGGGCATCCGGTCGAGCATGGCACCAAGGCGACCCAGGTCGTTGGCGTGCCACCCCATGTGGGCCGCAATGAAGCGGGTGTTCGGGTGCCGCATGAACATCCGGTCGCGCTCCTCCATCATGGTCTCGAAACTTGGATACTGGTCGGATGGCATGCGACGCCCCGGACGGAGGATCAGCTCGAGCCATCGCTCGTTGTGCCGGTCGACCGGCTGGTAGAACTCGCTCGGCTCGCCGGTGTGGATGAGCACCGGAACGTCGAGCCGCGCGCACATCTCCCATACGGGGTCCAGTTCCGGGTCGTCGACCCTCACCCGCTGCCCCTGCCCATCACGCACATTGATCCCGAAGTTCTTGAACAGCTTGAGGCCGACGGCCCCCGCGGCCACGTCGCGTTCGAGCTGAGCCGCCGCCCGCTGGCCGAACCCGGGGGTCACACCGCGGCCGAAATTCAGGTTCGCGAAGAAGACCATCCGGTCCGGATGGGCGCTGCTCGCAATCGCCTCGACNCTTCGCGACAACGTCTCGCCGGACCCGCCGCTCAGATTCACCAGCACCTGCAGATTGAGTTCGTCCATCTCACCGATGATCGTCTCCCAGCGCGTGCCAGAGACGCCGGGCCGATGATGGCTGTGCACGTCGACGACTGGAAACTTCGCGCGCGGAACCGGATGCTCCGGGACGACGAGCGTAGACCGCGGCGTGTAGTCCTCGACACTGAGCGACTCCTCCGCCCCACCTGTCCCGGAACGACTTTGCGCCGCCAGGCCCCCAGCGACCAAGACCAGCGCCAGCCCGCACATCCCGATGAGTCCACGACGCATCATTTCCGTCCCTTTCTCGGGCACACGTCCCAGCGATGCAGACAGTGCGAATAGAACAACGGCGCGCACCTGCGCGCCCGCGAGACAGGCGGAGCGGGGCGCCGGGGTTTGGGGCAGAGCCCCATCTACTTAAGGATCCGCCGCAGAGGGACGATAAGCCGAATTCTGTACCCGACTCCCCGCCCGAGGCGGCTCATCAGGCGACGACCATTCCTCTAGCCCCGCCATCACTGGCGGGATCAAGCAACCTACCCGGAGGCTTCGGACGGGCCGCCCTCTGGCGCCTCCCTATTTGGTCTTGCTCCGTGCGGGGTTTAGCCTGCCATTCACCTTGCGGTAAACGCGGTGCGCTCTTACCGCACCTTTTCACCCTTACCCACCGTCGCCCTGCGGGCTCTGGCGGGACAAGCCCCGAAGGGCCTGCCCGCCGAAGCTTGCGCAGCAAGCGAATGCGGGCGGTATGTTTTCTGTGCCACTTTCCTTCAGGTCGCCCTGACCGGGGATTACCCGGCGCACTGCCCTCTGGAGTTCGGACTTTCCTCCCCGTGCCACGTCACCAGGTGACGGGACACGCGGCGGTCGTCTGTCCCTCTACGGCGGATTGTCAAAGACCCGGTTGCCTGGCGAGGCGTCCGTCTAGCGGCGTTCCTACTCGGGCACAGCCAGTCCGGCTGCTCACTCCTCGCGCCTGGCCAGACGGACGCCTCGCCAGGAAACGCCGACCGTGCCCCCGGACGGCGGCGCGTCGTCCGATCTAGCCGTCCTGCTCCTGCGAGATCTGGTACTGCTCAAGCTTCTTGTATAGGTTACTCCGGGGCGTATCGATGAGTTCCGCGGTCTTCGAAATGTTCCAGCCGTGCTCGCGCAAGTTCTCAACGAGGAACGCCCGTTCGGCCACCTCTTTGAATTCGCGCAAGGTCGAGGCGCGATGGGCGACTGGCTCGGTGGCGCCGCTGCCAGGCCCGCTCCGCAGCACGCCGGTGATCTCCGCGACGTCAATCGTCTCGCCCGCGGTCATGACCATCAACCGCTCCACGGTATTGCGCAGTTCGCGGATGTTTCCGCGCCAGCGTTCGTGTGTCATCAACTCGACGGCGCCCGGCGTGAAACGCTTTGGTCGAAAGTTGTTCTCACGACAGAACAGGTCGGCGAAATGCTCGACGAGCCGCGGAATGTCGTCGTTCCGATCACGTAACGGCGGCACCCGAATCGGGATGACTCTGAGCCGGAAGTACAGATCCTCGCGAAACGTCTCGTTGTTGATCGCCTTTTCCAGGTCCTTGTTGGTGGCGGCGATGACCCGCGCATCCACCTTGATGGTGCGCGCCGATCCCAACCGCTCAACTTCACCCTCCTGCAACACGCGAAGCACCTTGGCCTGGGTCCGCAAGCTCATGTCGCCGACCTCGTCGAGGAAGATGGTGCCGCGATCCGCCTGCTCGAACTTGCCGATCTGCTTCTGTGTGGCGCCGGTGAAGGCGCCCCGTTCATGCCCGAACAGCTCCGACTCGATCAACTCCTCAGGGAGCGCCGCGCAGTTCACCTGAATGAATCGCTCGCGGCCCCGGCGACTGTTTCGGTGAATGGCGCGAGCCACCAGTTCTTTGCCCACGCCGCTCTCGCCCTGGATCAACACCGTACTGTTCGTCGGGGCCGCTCGTGCGATCGAGTCAGTCACCTTCTGGAGTGCGGGACCATCCCCGACCATTTCATGGCGAATCTCGGCCAGCTCGCGATACGAGCGCACCTCGGCCTTCAGCCGGTGCTGTTCCAGCGCGTTCCGGATGTTCAGCTTGAGGACGTCACCTTCGAATCCTTTCTCGAGGAAGGTGAACGCGCCCTGTTTGGTGGCTTCTACTGCCGTGCTGATCGTCCCGTGACCTGAGATGACAATGACCGGCGCCACATCGCCCCGCTTCCTCATGCGACGCAGCACTTCCAGCCCGTCCATCCCAGGCATCTTGACATCCAGCAGGACCAGTTCCGGACTGTCGGTAGCCACCCGGTCGAGCCCTTCCTGCCCGCTGCGAGCAAACAGACACTTGTAGCCGTCGTACTCGAGGGTCATCTTGATTGCCTCGCGCACGCCCTCGTCGTCGTCGACCACCAGAATCCGCTCGTTCATTGCTCTTCAGCCATTATATGGACCCGACCTGGATAGGTGTGCCAGCTATTCTGGTCTGGGTCCTATCAGTTTCCGAAACGCCGCCTCGTCGAGCGTCGGCACCCCGAGCGCCTCCGCCTTGGCCAATTTCGAACCCGGGTCGGCGCCGACCACCAAACCACGCGTCTTGGCGCTGACCGACCCGGTCACCTTCCCTCCACGGGCCTCGATGGCGCGCCTGGCCGCCTCGCGTGGCATGGTGATCAAGGTGCCAGTGATGACGAAGGTTTGCCCCGTCAGCGTCTGCTCCGGCGCGTCGACCGGCTCGTCCCGATCAGCCAGCATCAGGACGCCAGCATCCTCCAGTCTGCGCAGCAACGCTTGGTTCCGGGGGGCGTCGAGGAAACTGCGGACGGACGTGGCCACAATCGGTCCGACGCCGTCGACCGCTTCCATCTCGTCGACTGACGCCGCCAACAACCCCGACAGCCCGCCAAAGCGACCGGACAGCAACTCAGCCGCGCCTTCGCCGACATGCCTGACGCCCAGACCGAACAGTACCCGGGCAAAACCGCGTCCCTTGCTGGCTTCGATTTCCGCGGTGAGGTTGGCCGCCGACTTCGTCCCCATGCGCTCGAGTGCCGCCAGGGTGTCGCTGGTCAGGCCAAACAGGTCGGCCGCGTCGGCCACCAATTCCCGGTCGACCAGCTGGTTGATCAGCGATTCCCCCAATCCTTCGATGTTCATCGCACGGCGTCCCGCGAAATGCTGCAAGCCTCGACGGACCTTGGCGGGACAGTGGTTGTTCGGACATCGCCACACCACCTGGGCGTCGCCTCGCTCCAGCATGGTGTCGCAGGCCGGGCAAGCCGCGGGCATCACGAACGGCTTGGGCTCGTCGTCGCCGGTGGGACGCCGTCCAAGTATCGGCTTCACCACTTTCGGAATGATGTCGCCGCCCTTTTCCACGAGGACGTAGTCGCCGGCCCGGACATCCTTGCGGGCGACATCCTCCGCATTGTGCAATGTGGCCAGTCGCACGGTGGTGCCCGCCAGCTGCACCGGCTCGAGCACCGCGTACGGGGTCACAGCTCCGGTGCGTCCCACGTTGACTTCGATCTGCAGCAACCGTGTGGTCGCCTGCTCGGCCGGAAACTTGAACGCCATCGCCCACCGCGGGAACTTCGCGGTCTGACCCAATCGCACCCGGTCGACCAGCCGGTCGACTTTGATCACCACTCCGTCGATCCCGAACGGAAGCGCCTGTCGCTGGTCGGCCCAGGTGCGGCAGTAGTCGACTGCCTCGCCGATCCCACAGCAGCGACGCCAGTGCCGATCCACTGGCAACCCCCAAGCGACGAGCTGCTCCAGCACCGCGGCATGTCCCGGTAACGCCGCCAGACCGTGGTTGTGGACAGTGCGGCCGACCTCGGCGCTCGAGTCCTCTGGTTTCGCAACCCGCTCGTCAGCGAGCGATGCTGCTCCTGATCCAATTCCCGGTTCGATCAGTTGATACAAATAGGCTCCGAGCCCGCGTCGCTCGACCAGCGCCGGGTCCAGCGTGCGCATGGTGCCGGCCGCCGCGTTGCGGGGATTAGCGAATGGCGGGTCACCCGCCTCCAGGCGAGCGGCATTCATCCGGTCGAACGACGCCCGGGGCAGAAAGATCTCACCGCGCACCTCAATGTCGCCGGGCACCGCGACCTTCAGACGAAGCGGGATGCTGCGAATGGCCCGCACGTTGGACGTGACGTCTTCGCCACGCACACCGTCTCCGCGCGTCACGCCTCGCCGAAGCAACCCGTCCCGATAGTGCAGGGCAATGCTCAGTCCGTCGAATTTGAGCTCGGCGACGTAGGCGATCGGCGCGTCAGCCTCGAGTTCCAGTCCCTTCCGAACACGCTCATCAAATGCCGTCAGCTCCGCCTCGTCGTAGGCGTTGTCCAGGCTGAGCATCGGCACATCGTGCCGGACCGTATCGAACCCGTCGACGGGGCGGCCGGCCACTCGCTGAGTTGGGGAATCCGGCGTAACCAATTCTGGATGGTCGGCTTCGAGCGCGGTCAATCGGTGCAGCAGCTGGTCAAACTCCGTGTCTGAGATCTCTGGATCATCCAGTACGTAGTACCGCTCCTCGTGGTGACGAATTGCGGCCCGTAACTCAGTGAGGTCTCGAGCGATCCGATCGGTCGTGGGCACCGGGATAGGTTTTCGAGCTAGGCGCCCGCCTGGCGGCGTCCCGTGGTTCGCGATTCCGGCGCGCGCTAGCGATCGCGCGACAGCACGTAATCAGGCAACGCCATCAAGGCGTCAACTTCCGGTGTCAGCTCGAAGCCNGCGAGCTGCCGTTTGGCCGCCTCCGCGAACGCGACGGCTCGCTCGTATGCCTTCTCGAGCACGCCGTGCTTGGTCAGCAACTCGCNCAGCTCGGTCCACGCTGCTGGCGAGAACGCCCTGTCCTGCACCATGTCCTTGAGCAGCGTGCGAGCGCGTCCGCTGTCCTGCTGCAGCAGGTAGATGGCGGGCAAGGTCATCTTGCCCTCGCGAACATCTCCGCCCACCGGCTTCCCGAGCACTTCTTCGTCAGCGGTGTAATCGAGCAGGTCGTCCACGAGTTGAAACGCGATGCCCAAATTGAAGCCGTAATCACGCAACGCGAGCTGCTGCTGCGCCGGCAGGTCACCCAGAATGGCCCCGATCTGCGCACAGCCGCCGAACAGGTAGGCCGTCTTTCGACGGATGATCTCGAGATGCTCTTCTTCCGTCAGATTCACCACGCCCGTCTTGGTGAGCTGATAGAGTTCGCCCTCGATCATGCGGAGCGTGACATCACACAGCAGTCGCACCAGTTCCAGCGAATCGACCGTCAACGCCATACCCATCGACTTGATGTACAGGTAGTCGCCGAGCAACACGGTAATGTCATTGCCCCACCGTGAGTGGACCGCCTCCCGGCCGCGGCGGACGCCGGCATCGTCGATCATGTCGTCGTGCACGAGCGTGGCCGTGTGGATGAACTCCACGACCGAGGCGTACAACGTGGCCGCCTCCCCCCGGTAGCCGCCGATTCGGGCGCACATCAGCAGCACGGCCGGCCTGACTCGCTTGCCTCCGCTCTTTTGGATGTAGCGACCGATCTCCGGAATCAGCTCGACCCGAGACTCGATGTGATTGGCAAATTGCCGCTCTACCGACTCCAGATCGTCGCGGATGGGCTCAAAAATTTGAGCGAGGTCGGGTGGGGCGGAGGTTCTCGACAAAGTGGTTTCTCGCGTTCGGGATCTCAGCACACTTGCGAGCCAAGTGTCAATTATTACAACCCTTTAGCCGGACCTGGACGAAACAGTGCCTGGTAGACCGCCGTCGTGCTCGCCCGTAGCTCGGCGGGTGTCACCCCCCGGACCTCGGCCACGACATCGGCGACCTCAGTAACCCAGGCCGGCTCGTTCTGTTTCCCGCGATGCGGAACGGGAGCCAGATAGGGCGCGTCGGTTTCGACCAGCAGCCGGTCGTCCGGCACCACGGCGGCTGCCTCCCGTATCGAGTCGGCACTCCGGAACGTCACGATGCCCGAGAACGACACGTGAAATCCAAGGTCGACGACCCGTCGGGCCGTCGTGGCGTCCCCCGTAAAACAGTGAAACACGCCGGTCACTCCCGGGATCCGCTCCTCGGTCAAGATCGCGAAGGTGTCGTCATCCGCTTCCCGCGTATGTATCACGATCGGGTGATCCAACTCCGATGCGACCCGGATCTGATGACGGAACACCTCCCGCTGGACCTCGCGGGGGGCAAGACCGTAGTGATAGTCGAGCCCGATCTCACCGATGGCGCAGGTATCCGGCCGTGCCGCCACCGCCGCGCGCACGTGGGACTCGACTTCGTCCAGTCGCTCGATAAAAAAACCGGCCTGATGGGGATGCACACCCACCGCGAACCGTACCTCGGGCCAGAGCGACGCCACACGTNCCGAGCGCGCCGCTTCCGCGTCGTTGGTAGCGTCGAGAATGCACAGGGCNCCTGCGACGCCGGCCTCGCGGGCCCGGTCGACGACCGCGTCGAGGGTGGCCGCGAAGACCTCATCGGCCAGATGACAATGAGAGTCAATCACGATGCGCTCGNGTCCCATCCCGGCCCGAACGTCGCCTACCGGACCCGCGAACCGGGAGGGGCCTTCTCCGGANCATCCAGCGTCAACAACACCGGATTCATGNCCGGATCGGTGGCCGCCAGGATCATGCCGTTCGACTCGACGCCCATCAACTTCGCCTTCTCCAGATTGGCCACGACCACCACCGTCCGTCCGACCAGTGCGTCAGGCGCATAGGCCCGCGCGATCCCGGCCACCACCGTGCGCTGCTCGGTGCCTAGATCGACCGTTACCTTCAGCAGTTTCTTCGACTTCGGAATCGGTTCGGCCGCGACGACCGTGGCGACCCGCAGCGTTAATTTCATGAAGTCATCGAACGACAGTCGCGGCTCCTCGGGCGCCTGCGCCGCGTCGGGCGCGGCTGCGTCGTCGATCACCGGTGGCGGCGCCCCCGGAGCGTCCGGCGCGCTGGTCCCTGCCGGCGCGGATGTCTCCACCGCCGCTGTCGTCTCCGTCTGGGGCGCGGGTCTCGTCTCGTCCGTCATCCTCTGCTCCGTTCCTTCTGCGGCCTCGCCCCACCTCGGGGCCGGCCCGCTCGTGTCAAGACGGGGCCACAACGGCGGCCCCGTGTGAATTGTCCGTTCGACTGCTGACCACGCGGTGTCACGCTCGAAGCGCAACTCGCCTATCGGTCGGGACTCCCCGACCCGGCGCAGGATCTCCGCCGACGACGCCGGCATAGTCGGCGACAGGAGGATGGCCGCGATGCGCAACGCCTCGACCATCTCGAACAACGCCTGATCCAGTTCGGCCGCCCGCTCCGGGTCCTTCGCCAGTCGCCATGGTTCAGACCGGGTAATGAACTCGTTGGTGGTGTCGACAAGTTCGAACGCGAGCGCCATCGCCACATGCAGTTGGTGGTCGTCCATCGTCAGCCGATAGCGCCGCACCACGTCGGCCGCGCGNTCGGCCAGTTGGGGCACTGCGCCGGGGGTCGGCGCCNCCCGCCCGTCCCGATACTTGTGCACCATCGCCGCCACGCGGCTCACAAGATTGCCGAGGTTGTTCGCAAGGTCGACGTTGTATCGTTCCTCAAAGCGTTCCCAGGCAAAGTCACCGTCCTGGCCAAACGCGATCTCCTTGACCAGATACAGCCGCAACGGGTCCGGTCCAAGCCGGTCGACCGCCTCGAGTGGGTCAACGCTGGTGCCGAGCGACTTGCTCATCTTCTCGCCCTGCTGGAGCACCCACCCGTGCCCGAAGATGCATCGGGGCAACGCGACCCCGGCGCTCATCAGCATGGCCGGCCACACCACCGCGTGGAATCGCGTGATGTCTTTCCCGACGATATGCAGATCGGCCGGCCACCACTCGTTGAACAGCTCCTCGTTGGTGCCATACCCCACCGCGGAGATGTAATTGATCAGGGCATCGAACCAGACGTACACCACGCTCGTGGCGTCGAACGGCAGCGGGATACCCCAGCTCTGGCCGGTCCGGCTCACCGAGATGTCGTCGAGCCCGCGCTCCAGCAGCCGCAGCATCTCGTTCCGGCGGACCTCGGGCAGCAGGAACCCCGGGTTCGCCGCATAGTGCTCCAGGAGCCGGTCTCGATACTTGGACAACCGGAAGAAATGATTCGTTTCCTTGATCCACGCCGGTCGGGTCTGGTGGACGGGACAGTCACCGTCGATCAGATCCTTGTCCTGCTTGAAGGCCTCACAGGACACGCAATACCAGCCTTCGTAGTCCCCCTCGTACAGATCACCCGCGTCGGCAATCCGCTGCACGAGGGTGGTGACCGCGGCCCGGTGTCGGTCTTCCGTGGTGCGGATGAAGTCGTCGAACGACACGTCGAGCTTGGCCCAGACCTCGCGGAACACCTGTTCCATCTGGTCACAGAANGCGAGCGGTTCGAGCCCCCGCTCTTTGGCGCNTTGGTAGACGTTCTGGGANTGCTCGTCGTTGCCCATGACGAAATGGGTCGGCACGCCGCAGAGCCGCCGATATCGGGCAATCACGTCGGCCGCGATCTTTTCGTACGCGGTCCCCAGGTGGGGACGGCTGTTGACATAGTCGATCGCGGTGGTCAGGTAGAAACGCGACATCATGACTCCCGATACGCCTGGATGCCGGCGGCCTGCACATCCTTGACCGGCACGCCGTGCTGGTCCGCCAGCCGGACGCAGTCATCGAACTCCGGCGCGACGTTGGTCACCGCCCCGTCCCGCCGCGCCACCTTGCAGCGCACGTCGCCGAATCGCGTGGACACCGACACCAGTTCTCGCGACAACGTGTCACGGGCCACCTCGCTGTAGCGCAGCCCGATCGTCGTGGAGTCGCGAAACAGCGCGGTCGAGACAGCCTCTCGGCGACCCGGCGGAACCAAGACGGTGACGTGCGTCCCTGGCCGGTTCTTCTTCATCTGCACCGCCGTATAGAACACGTCCACTGCACCGGCGTCATACAGGCGGTCCATGAGNACCCCGAAAATCTGCGGGTTCATATCGTCGATCTCGCATTCGACGACCGTGATCCGATTCGAGAGGCTCGGCGTGTCGGTGTCTCCGACCAACACCCGTAAGACGTTGGGATAGTCCTTCGGGTCCCGACTGCCGGCACCGTAGCCGATCCGTTCGATCCGCATCGACGGCATCACGCCGTACTCGTCGGCGAATTCCGTGACCAGCAACGCTCCGGTCGGTGTCAACTTCTCCCCCGGCGACCCAGCCGCATACACGGGGACCCCTTTGATCAGTGCGGCAGTCGCCGGCGCCGGCACCGGTAGGGTGCCGTGCTCGCACACCACCGTGCCGCTGCCCACGTTCAGNGGCGAGGCGACAATCCGCTCCGCCCCGAACCACTCGAGCCCGAAGACCCCGCCGACGATGTCCACGATCGAGTCGAGCGCACCCACTTCGTGNAGGTGNACCTTCTCGACCGGCATCTGATGGATGGACGCCTCGGTCTCCGCCAACCGCCGGAACAGTCGGTTGGCCCGGGCCTTGGCGTCCACCGACAGCGCCGAGCGGTCCACCAGTTTGGTGATGCCCGGGAGATGTCGATGCCGATGGCTNCCGGCGTCGGCGGCCGTCTCCGTCACGATGAACTGCGCGGCACCCACACCCGAGCGACTCACGCGCTCAACTGACACGGCGCATTCGTCGTCGATCGCCAGGCTGCCGAGGGCCCCCCGCAACAGGTCGAACGGGAGACCGGCGTCGAGGAGCGCACCAATCAGCATGTCACCGGAGGCGCCCGAAAAGCAGTCGAGGTACAACACACGAGCCATCAACGTTGGTCGACCCTAGAGCCGACCCATCTCCTTGAAGCTACAGTATCTCGCGTCGGCCAGTACGAGGTGGTCCACGACGTCGATACCCATGACGCGCCCGGCTTCAACCAATCTCGCCGTCAGCATCAAATCCTCGGCGCTCGGGGTCGAGTCGCCGGAGTGATGATTGTGAAACAGCACGACCGCGGCGGCGCCGCCCCCTGCCGCCTCACGAAACGCCTCCCGCGGGTGCACCAGACTCGCGTCGCGGGTCCCTACCGACAAGATCGCCGTCTTCAGAACCCGGTGCTTGGTGTCCAGGAGCACGGTGCCGAACTGCTCGACCGGCCGGGCCCCGTACCGCGGAAGCAGATGTCGGGCGGCGCACCCAGTTGCTCACGCCGTTCCGGCGCCCGCACGAGGGTCCGACNGCCCAGTTCCACGGCGGNCAGAATCTGCGACGCCTTGGCCACCCCGATCCCCTTGAGGCGACGCAGATCGACCTGTGGCTGGCGTGTCAACCCCTGGACGCCGCGCACCGTATCGAGCACGTCGTTCGCTACGTCGATCGCACTCGCGGCCCGAAAGCCATGGACCAGAATGACAGCCAACAGCTCATTGTCACCCAGACCTGCCGGCCCGAGACGGTCGAGCTTTTCANGGGGTCGGTCGTGAGGAGCGAGTGACTNCATCGTANCATACCGGCGACTCCCCCCTGGCGTGTCGGGCAAGCGCGTCACGCACACCGCTTGCAAGAACCGCACACAGAGCCGGAATCANTGGTGAANCGCCGGGACGATGCCCGGGTACGAAGAACCTGCAGTGCTGAAGGGCAAACGAGACCGCAACGTCTGCGGACGGCAGTCTGTGGCCTGCTCGCTCTACGTGAGACAGGACACTAACCGTGCCAGCGGCCGACCATGACCACCTCGGCCCAGCCGGTCAGCAGGATGCCATCGTCCGTCCAGGTGACATGCTGCGTGCCACCGGGTGAGACGACGTCCACATCGCGCGATGCNCCACCATACGCGGCCGCGGCGACAGCGCTGGCACAGGCGCCGGTGCCGGACGCCTCGGTGGGACCGACCCCACGCTCCCAGATCAAGATGCGAATTCTTGACGGAGACTCCACCTCGACCAGTTCCACGTTCGATCCGNTCGGAAACGCAGAATGCGTCGCCAGCGCCGGGCCCAGTCGATGCAACTGGGCCTCGTTGACGGGCAGGTCGGGCCGGCCGAGCACGATGCACTGCGGGTTCCCGACCGACAACTCCACCACGTCGACCATCTCGCCCGCCGCCTCCAACGTCCGCCGGCGAATACCGGTCGGACTGGGCATGACCGCCTCAAAGGTCAACCGCGCCCCCACCGTCTCCACGAGACGCAACGGTATGGCGCCAGCCGCGGTCTGTACGACCACATGACGTAGATCAGGCCGCCTCCGGGCCACAAGCGCCGCCAAGCAGCGCACCGCGTTCCCTGACACCTCGGCCTCGCCACCGTCGGCGTTGAATAGAGTCATCTCCGCACCGGCAGCGCTTGGCGCATACAACACCAATCCGTCCGCGCCGATTCCGGTGTGGCGATGACACACACACCGGGCCAGTCCGGAGCGCTGGTCCTCGATGGTCTGGTCGATCGGCGCAAAGAGAAAATCATTCCCGTACGCGTGCGCCTTCACGATATCTATTGGCATGTCCCGACACTCAGGCCCCTGATCGTGCCCAGCCCGGCCATGGATCCTCAGGGCTGTAAGGGGCTGGCGAAGACCCAGGTCACCCCGCCGGTGATCCCCACCTTCGGATCTCGCGACGTGAAGCCAGTAAACACCCCGCCGTCGATCCGTACCGCGCTACGGGTGTAACGCACTCCGAACGTCATCTGGCCTTTGCTGCCGGTGCCAGGGGGCGCCTCGCCGCGCCGCGTACTCGCGCGACCGTTGATCTCGCCGACGATCTCCGCCCCGGGCGCGACCGCCCTGGCCAGCGAGAAACCGTAGGTGAGTACATCGTTCTGCCGGTCGCCACGGGTCGGGTCCCCGAGGATCGCCACGCCAACGTTGCCAACGATACGGACCGACTGCACCGTCTTGCCGACGAGCAGCGACTGGAAGAAATCGAACGTGTCGAGTCCCAGACCGCTCTCGTTGCTCGCGTTCGGCAGCCGGGTGGCGAAACGGAGCGCCACGGCAGGACGCCAGCCGACCTCACTCACGATCTTCACTTTGGTCCCGATGACGATATCGTCAAAGCTCCGGGTGCTGTCGCCAGGCACTTCGAGCATCTTCGACAACGGCGCCTCGACCCGTTCATTGATCAGCAACCGGCTCGTCGAAATGCCGTCGATCTGGACCTCGGCCGACGGGCCGAGTCCGAAGCTGAGTCCCACAAATGGCCCCCGCAGGAGGCTGCCCTCCAGCCCGGACACCGGGAACGGGTGTGACCACGAGTGGTCGAACCCAGCCTCCAGCAAAATGAGCCCATCTCCGATCGACTCAGGGTCTTCGGTGAGGAGCGGCCGCTGCTGGGCGCCCGCAGGGACTGCTATCAGACACCCCGCCAGCACCCAACCCGCCCTGGCCGATATCCGTCGTTTCGTCATTGTCACGCCTCTGGTTACCCCTCGTCCATGCCTCGTCGCACTGCATGACGCCTTATCTAATTGAGCCGANTTCGTCACGCCCNCCAGCCACATCTGGGCACAACCGATGCCACNGACAGGGTCCTACACCGGGCTCTCGCGGCGCGTTGTCGCGTCCCAGTGGATATAGGCGATGNCCGCCGCATCGTAGACGATATGTGCCACGATCGGGGCCAGGAACCCGCCACCGAGGTGGACCAGACCGACCAACCCGAACCCCATGACCACGACCCAGCCCCCAAACACCAGTGAGTCGCGGCCCCCGACATGGGCCAGTCCGAAGAGCAGGCTGGCCGCGATCACGCCGAACTCCAGCTGCACCGCCGCGAAGAGGGCGGCCGCGCCGAGACCGAGTCCAACGCCCACTCCCGGGTCCCCGAGCTGGACGACAAGGCCCTGCGCGCGGATCCAGACCACGGCCACCGTCGCCAGCACGGTCTCGCCAGACGAGGGCCACGACCACCGAGCGGCTCGGCGGCATCCGTGTCAGAAGTCTCGGCTACTGTCGAGCAGCAGAGTCACCGGACCGTCGTTGGTCGACGCGACCGTCATGTGGGCCTGGAACTCGCCGAGACGCACCGACACCCCACGCTCGCGCACCGCGTCGGCAAGTCTTTCGTACACCGCCCTGGCCGCGTCAGGCGTGGCGGCCTTGTCGAACGACGGACGGCGTCCACGCCGGCAGTCACCGTACAGGGTGAACTGCGATACCAGAAGCACGGCACCGCCGACTTCGCGCACGGACCGGCTGAAACGACCGTCCGCGTCCGCGAACAGGCGCAACGCGACGATCTTGTTCGCCATGTAGGCGGTCTCACCAGCGCCGTCAGCGTGGGTGATCCCAACGTAGACCAGCAGCCCGAGTTCGATCGCACCGACCAGACGGTTCTCGACAGTCACGGTCGCGGAGGTCACCCGCTGGATCACGGCTCGCATACGTATAGCATTCAGAGAGGCTGCGCCCCCGGTTCACACCACCGCCGTTGATGCCGTATCATCGGGTCGCAGCGCGACCGCTCTGCGGAGCTCTGCCACCGGGTTGAGGCGGCGGTCGAGCAAATGGCGTTCGCCGACATTCCCCAGCGCCTTCAGCATCGACTGTTTAACCCCGGGATGCTCCTGTTCCAGGTCGATCAGTAACCGCTTCATTCGTTGCCGCTGCAGGCTCAAATCGCCACACACCGGGCAGCAACAGCCGATCACCGGCAGCTCGGCCTGCTTGGTATACTCGCGCGCCTCCTCCTCGCTGACATACACCAGCGGCCGAATGACGACGTGCCGCCCATCATCAGACACCAACCGGGCCGGCATCGCTTTGAGCGACCCGGAGAAAAACAGATTCAGCAGGAGCGTCTCAATGAAGTCGTCGGCGTGATGCCCAAGCGCAATTTTCGTGGCTCCCACGTCGGTCGCGATGCGATACAACACGCCGCGCCGGAGCCGGGCGCAGAGCGAGCACGGGGTCGCGGTCTCGTCCAGCTTTTCGTCGATGATCTCGCCGATCTTGGTGTGCTCAATCCGATACTCCCAGTCGCGCGCCTCGCAGGTCCGAGCAATCGTCTCGTGCTTGTAGTCGACGTAGCCGGAGTCTACATTCACGGCGACGAGCGAAAAATCGATCGGGGCGCGTCGCCGCAACGCGTCCAGCACCTGCATCAGGGCCCAGCTGTCCTTGCCGCCGGACAAGCCGACCATCACCCGGTCGCCGTCTTCGATCATGTCGAAGTCGACGATCGCCCGGGTCGCCTTCCGGGCCAGCTTCTTCTCAAGCGCACTGCCGTATGCCATCGTATGAGTGTAGTCTTAGACGCGGCTGCGGAGCGCGCATTGTCGCGCGCCTGGGGTGGCGGTGCCGCCCCACTTCAGGGCTTGGTTCCTATCCGCCGAGCAGGCGCGGAATCGTGCGCGCCCAGGTATAGTCCGCCGCGCGCGTGCAGCCCGCCCCACCCAGCCGCTCGGCCAGGGCCTGGTCGTCCATGATGCGGCGCATGGCCTGCGCCAGCGATTCGCCGGTCGGATCGGCCACGAGGCCGTCCACGTCCGGTCGAACCATTTCCGCCGGACCTCCACTATCGGCGCACGTGATCACCGCCTTCGCCGAGGCGAACGCCTCCAGCGTCACCAGGCCGTAGTCTTCGGCGCTCGGCGGGTAGCAGACGGCCCGGCAATTGGCAAGCCGGTCGACGAGATCCTGCTCCGTGATGCTGCCCAGCCACTCGACGCGGCCCTCGAGCCCCAACCGCCGTGTCTGAGCCACCAGTGCCTCACGCTCTGGGCCGTCACCGGCGATCAGACATCGGATCCCGGTCGCCACCGGCTGTGCCAACGCCTCGAGCACCAGGCCCACGCGTTTGAGCGGTGACAGACGGCAAGCGACAAACAGGTGGTCGCCATACCGATCGCAGCGATAGGCCCGTGTCCGCGCCGGTGGATACAACACGGTGGACGGTATACGTCCCCATCGATCGAGCCGCCGTTGAATCGTTTCGGATTGCGCAAACACCCGCGTCACATTCCGCCTCAGCAGGTAGGTGTCGGCCGCGTGCACGAGTTGGCGGCGCAACCCCTCCTTGAAGCGGGCGCGCGTAGACAGCGTCCGTACGAAGGTCGGCCACTGGTCGTAGTACTCGCGCATCCGATGATTCAGCCAACAGACGTGCGACGGGTGTCGGACGGCGTAGCTCGGGAATCGGAAGCTGACGACATGGTCGACCGACTGCCCATCGTGTGCCTGACCGACGTCGGTCAACCAGGTAGCCAGGTAGGCGGCGCCCTGACGACCGAACCGGTTCTGCGGCGTCCGGATCACGGTGGCCTGGTGCCCCGCCTCGCGCAACGCCGACACCAGCCCCGCGGCGATCACGAGGTGGCCGCCCTCGGCGAACAGGGGATGCGACGTGACGACCGCTACCCGTGCCATCCGGTCACTTTCTGCGCCCCACAATGATCATGCCGAGTGAGAGCCACGGCAGGAACCGTCCCCACCCAAAGAGCCGCTTCATCAGCCACACATTCGACGTCCGGTTCCCGTGGGTCTGTAGATGGTCGTCTGTCGGGTCGTTTGACCACAGATCGGTCAGCCAGAGCTCCAGATACAGGCACGACTGCTCGACGAACGTCAGGCCGGCGTCACGCAGCAGCGGTCCCGANAGCTCGCGNTACGACAACTCGCTCAGGTGGTCTTCGCTATAGGGACGCTCGCGCCGGTCNGCCACCGCCAGTAGACGCTCCCGATTTGGCGTGGTGACGATGACGACCCCGCCNGGCTTCAGCACGCGTCGCCACTCGGTCAGGGTGACGCCGACGTCGGGCATGTGCTCGATGATCTCGCCGGCAAACAGGGCATCGAACTGTTGGTCGGCGAACGGGAGCCGGTCGGCGTCGAACACCGCCCACAGTTGCTCGGGCACCTCGCCCGCCCGGGTCCGGACCCCGACGTACTCCAGATCGCCGGCCACCACCTTGAATGGAAAGTCCGCGTCGATCTCAGAAAAGAGCGAACGCCCGCAGCCGACATCCAGGGCCAGCCCGCCGGCCGGAATGTGTTTGTCGAAGAGACGTCGGAGCCGGCCCTTCTTGTATTCGTGCAAGAGCCAGAGAAACGGCTGATCGTCGGGCGGGGTGTAACCCTCACTCGCGTACTGGCGGTCATAGAAGCCGCGAATGATGTCGCGGTCGAAGAACTTCAACAAGGTGGTCTCGCTGCGTCGGATCTCACCCTCGCGGTCCCGAAACACCAGTTGCAGGTCCCCCAGGGGATCAAAACAATAGTCGGGGTTGTGCCAGGAGTCGACGCGTGTCAGCGTCTCGCCGTTCACCGAAATGCTGACCGACTCTTGGCGCACCGGATCGAAGTCCAGATGAATCTGGGCGTCACCCTGGCCGGCCGGTAACTCAAAACGCCACCAGCCCACATGGCGATGCGGATGCGCGTGGTCGCGGTATCCGTAGATATCGACGGTGAAGACGTAATCCGCCGGGTCGCCGACGCGATAGCGAAACGCAGACACCCCTTTCCGCTCGAGCACCGACACGGCGCCCTGTCCCAAGTTGGCCCGATGCGGCCACCGCGGCGTCAACACCGNTTCATCTCCATCACGGCGCGGTCGCAGGCGTTGCCATCAGCGTGATCGCGGCACCGAGGTACCGACCATCCTCCGAGTCGACCTCGACCAGCTTCGGGACGAAACCGCCGGTCACCGTCACCTGCATCAGATACGCCCAGCTGTTGCGAGAGTTCACCCCACGAGGCTCGATTGTGACCGACCCCGGGACGCCAGGCTCGAGCGCGATGCGCCCGTCGCGGCCACCGATGTCAATCGACAGGTCGACAGACACTGGCGACTCGGCGGTCACCGTGATCGTCTCCAGCGCGTCGGAATGCCTGACGATGATGTCGGCTCGNCGGTCCCCATAGATCCAGATCCCCGGCGGCTCCGGTAGCGACGCGTTGTGGTCCAGAAAATACAGCTGCACCCTCGGGTTGTTGCCGTGCAACACGCGAGCTCGGGGCTGATCCAGGGCGATCGGCAAGTCGCGCACCATCGTCAATTCGACCGGCAGCAGGCGGAGCAGCCCTCGTTCGGGTGCCAGATACGGCTCCTTGGCCGAAACGAACGGATTGACCAGGATCTGCCCGACGAACACCCAGCCTCCAACGCACGCGGCGATGGCAGGAGTCACTCCCCGAAGGGGCGGGGTCAGAAAGAGAAACAGCGCGTAGACGGTCAGGTAGTACCGATTGCCACTTGGTCCGCCACCGCCTGACCACGTATACGGCATCCAGACCGCGAGAAATGCCGCTACGAACACGGCGGTGCCGAGGGTCGCCCACTGCCAGGCGCGCGCCTCGCGACGCGCGCGCAGGAGCAGCACCACCGCTACTACNCCTGGGAAAAAGAACGGGACAAACCCGAAGTGTCTCCCAACGAGGAAATACCAGAGGTTACGTGGAAGGAGCCGGAAGTTCGCGACCCACCCTTCTGACTCTTCGACGACCACCGTGTTCGTGAAGACGTCGACACCGAGGTCGTCCCATTCAGCCCCCGGCTCGAACGGAAACTCGCCCGCCACATATTTCCGGTCGAGTCCGCCTTGATAGTTCAACTCACCCGTAATGGCGGNATTCACACCGAACGCGGCCCATGACACCGCGGCGGCCAGACATCCCACCACCAGGCCGTGCCGCAGCCGGCGCTGGCTCCACAGATGAAGCACCGGCGGCACCACGAGCGCGGCGGGCATGAATTTGGAGAACACCGCCAACCCGAGCAGCACCGCCGCCACGATGTCGCTGCTCGGGCTGTGAAGCCACCTCTCGACCCGCGTGGTCGGCGCCGCGGCCACGTCCTTGTAGAACCACAGGAAGTAGGCGAAAAACACCACCGACAGGTTGAACACCTCAGCCGACAGCCACACCACGTACAGNGGGNCGATCGAAGCACCGACAAACGCCAGNGTGTACGCCAGCGCCGAGCCGGCCGGCGACCGAGCCGCCACAAAACGATAGGCGCACCAGACGATGCCAGCCAGCAGTACGACGTTGAGCCAGAGGATCCCATTCACCCCGGCGAGCAGCACGAACGGCGCCGCGAACACGGATGAGATGAACGCCTTCCCGAAAAACAGCCGGTCGTCGCGGCCCTCGGGATAGGTGCCNCGATGGAGGTACGGGAAGACACCGTCGAACTCAAAGAACGACCGGACGCCCTTCTTCAGGTAGATGCCCTGCGGCCCTCCGTTGTAGACCGAAAAGAATCGCTCTTCGTCCTCGCTCTCGTAGACCAGGTTGCCGTCGTGGGCCAGGCTGAGCGCCATCGCCACGTAGGTGGCTTCGTCCCCCTTGATGCCGCGCAGCGTCCGCGGCACATCGACGGACAGCGCCACGACCGAACCCACAATCAGCACGACGAGGGCGGCGGCCAGGCCGGGATCCCGGCGCAACGCCCCGGCTGGCCCGCGCCGCGGCGGTCCCTCCACGACGCTCGGATCCGGGCCCTCAGTCATCGTGCGCCGTGGTCCTGGNCGACCCGACGTCCCCAGGGTGCGCGTCCCGCGCCAGGAAGCTGAGGTCGGCTTTGGCGACACCTTCACGGTGGGTCCTGCGGGACACTTCGTGCATCAACACGTACAGGCGTTCCATTTTGCGCACGAATCGGTCGATGTCATAGGACGCCCCGGTGACACGCGCCGCACGGCCAAGGCGGGCGCGCGCCGGCGCGTCATGTCGCAGGCNCAGAATGGCCTCCGCCAAGGCGGGCGCATCGCGTCGGGGCACAATCCGCGCGTCGACATCCGGCGTCAGAATATCGAGTAGCCCGTCGCAATCGGTCGCGACCACGGGGCGCCCCATCAAGAGCGCCTCGAACGCGGTCAACGGCGTCCCTTCCCACAGGGACGGGAACACCACGAGGTCGAGCGCGGCGTAGGCCAACGACACGTCGCGCATGAACCCGACAAACCGCACCTTGTCGCCGACACCGAGCGCCCGCGCCTGCGCTTCGAGCGCTCCTCGCAGCTCGCCTTCGCCGACGATGTAGAAACGCGCCATCGGCTCGGCCGCCAGCACCCTGGGAATGGCGTCGAGCAGGTACTGATTCCCCTTCGACGGCATCAGCCTCGTCACTGTGCCGACCGCGAAGACACCGTCCGGCACCCCAAGNGCCACCCGGGCGTCCCGAACCTCATCGGCGGACCGGACCCGCCCGAATTCGCTGGCCGGAGCCCCCAGATAGACCACGCGTGTCAGGTCTGGCGGAATACGCCTGGCCGCGATCACGAAGTCGGCGGTCGAGCGGGACACCGCAATCGCCAGGTCGGTAAACGGTAGCAGCAGTTCATCCGCAACCTGCTGGAACCAGGGCGTGGATGTCAGATTGGCATGTTCGTGCAGCACGGTCGGCGTGCGGCGCCACGCGGCCGCGATCCGTCCGAACGTCGTCGCCCCGTATCCATGCATGTGGAGGATGTCCGCCTGTTTCTGTTCCAAGACACGCAGTAGCGCAGGCAGCGTCCGCGGATCGAACTTGCCACGCCCCAGATAGGTCACGTCGATGCCAAACCGCTCGAGGTTGTCTTCTGATTCGTCCTGACGGCGCAGGCTGATGAGCGACACATTGAATCGCTTTGAGTCGAAGCGCGGAATCATCCACGCGAACAGTCGCTTGACCCCGTGCATACGGGACCCGGTCCACCCNAGGTGGTCACAGATCTGGACGACGTTGAGCTTTCGCATCGCGNTCGGTTCAGTGTCCACGCTGGACAGGGCGCCTTACAGCATCCCCTGTTCGCGGTACCAGACGGCGGTGCGATGAATCCCCTCTTCCAGCTCGACCCGGGGCGCGAACCCCAGTTCTCGGCCAGCCCGGGAAGCATCGAACGCGCGGCTCTTCGTNAAAAATTCGACGCGACGCCGATACAGNGGNGGCTCGACCCGAAGAGGAACGCAGACCAGCTCACACAGCGCGGCGGCGAGCCAAACCGGCCACACCGGGATGGTCAGACGCGGGGGACGCGTGCCGAGTTCCGANGCGACGAGCGCGACGAGTTCCCTCAACGTGGTGTATCGGCGTCCCGCCAACAGATACGTCCNCCCAGCCGCCGCCGGCACCGTCCCGCACAAGCGGAACCCCTCGACCAGATCCTCGACGAACGTCAGATGATAGAAGACGGTTCCGGCCCCCAGCATCACGCGGCCNCCAGCCAGACGGAACAGCTTCAAGAACCGGGTGTCACCGGGACCGTAGATACCGATCGGCCGCGCCACCACCACCTCGATCCCCCCGGCCTCTCCGGNCGAACGCGCCACCCGTTCGCCTTCCAGCTTGGTGTCCTGATAGATGTCCCCCGGAGCGAGCGGGGCGTCCTCCGTGGCCGGGGGGCGCTCGACGTGNCCATGCACGCCGCCGGTACTGCAATGCACGAATCGCCGGACACCGCGCCCCGTGGCGGCCTCGAGCAGCCGACGGGTTCCCTCGATATTGACCTCACGGTAGGACGACGCCGGCTGGCCCGCCGTACGATAGCTGGCGGCGATGTGATAGACGACCTCGACCCCCTGGCAGGCTGTCTCCAGCGATGCCGCGTCTCGNAGATCGCCGCTCGCCAGCTCGATCCCGGCCTGGGCCAACCGGNCCGCGGGTTCACCGTCGCAANTCCCGGGTCGGACGAGTGCGCGGACCTCGTCGCCGGTCCGGCCGAGGTGTCGCGCCAACCACCCTCCGGTGAACCCGGTGGCCCCGGTGACCAGCACCCTCACGACGCCGCCACGTTTCCAGTCACATCGCTCGGGACCGCGCTGTGGGCCGGCACCCCGGCCGCGGCGGGACCGAGCAACCGTGCGTACGCCTCACGCGTGCGTGAGAGATAGGTGGCTCGGCTGTACTTGCGCGCGGCGAGAGCGGCGGCGGCGGCGGCGATTCGCTCACGCTCGTCGGGCTCATCGAGCAGCCGCCCCAGGGCCGCCGCGAACGCCTCGGGCTCGGGGGCCACGAGCACCGCCGTCCCCGGCTCCAGCACTTGCGTGTGCGTGCGCAGATCGGTCGCCACGATCGGCCGGCCAGAGCGCAGATACGAGTAGATCTTCAGCGGGGTGTTGGTTCCGGTGATACGGGGCGACGCCAACACGTCGCAAGCCTCGACAAACGCCGGAATCTCGTGCGCGGGCCGACGCCCGGTGAACACGAGCGGCACGCCCGCTCGCTCGGCCGCCGCTTTCGCGGTGGCGACCTGGTCAGGGTCGCCGCCCACCACCAGTACCCGAGCCTCGGGATGCGTCCCGGCCAACCGGGCCGCGGCGGCAAATAGCAGGTCGAGTCCCTGATACGGCTCGAAAGTACCGGTGTACAACACGAGAGGCGCTGATGTCGCGATACCCCACCGCGCTCGCACCGGCATCGGCTCCGCCGCCGAGTCGACGTCACCTCCCATGACATTCTCGATCAGAATCGCACGCTCGCCGGCGCCGGTCGCCGCGACCGTGTCTTGCAACGCCTGGCAGATGGTGATGACCACGCGGGAACCGTCGATCATCGCCTGTTCTGATCGCTCGAAGAATCGCCGAATGAGCCGTGACCGGGAGTAGCTGAAGTTCGCCAACTGCTGCGGCAGACTCGAGTGCATGTCGTACAGGTGCGGAATTCCCAGACGCCGCGCCAGCCAGACCCCGAGCGCGCCGGCCTCCTCGTGGGAGTGAATCGCCGCGTAACGACCAGGTCTCGCGAGTCGGATAGCGGTGGCGGCAAGGAGCAGATCGAGCAGCACTTTCAGGAACGAGGGACCGATCGCCACCCGGGTGACGAATGGAGGCCGCGGGCACCGGTAGATGCGCAAATTCGGCAGATCGACGTCCTGCCCCAACGGATAGGTCACCAGATCGATCTGGTAGCCAAGCTCGACGAGCGCTTTGATCCGGTGGAACTCGCTGAACGGCGTACCCCGGGGCTCGAAAAACGGCTCCGGAGCGAGCATCAAGATTCGGGGGGCGGTACTCACTTTTCGTGGGTGGGGGCTCAGACCTGCCAGACGGACGTTCCTGGGTGTCGTCCCGGACACGGACCCGATCCGACTTGTCAGCGGCGATGCAGCACCCTGTTCGGTCAAAATTATACTGGCGGAACCTGCGAGTGGTCAACGCCGTCATCTCCCTTTGTTACTGAAATAAAGGGAGTTACGGCCGACCTCGGACCCCTGGTCAGTCCGCTTGGTCCCGCGACCGGAGGCGGTGGCGAACGGTCGATGAAAGTGGCGCCTGACCTGTCCAAGCGACGGCATCGGGCTTGCTTTCAATCTGCGTGAAACCCTGGCCTTAACGTCCCCAGTGATCGCGAGACTGGAGAGCGATCCCCTATCGACCGAAATAGTAAAAAATGACCGCGATGCTGGGAACGACCCTCGCCCGTGCGCATCTCCGGGCGCCGCATGCGCTCGCGGGCTGCCTGGCGATGTCGATAACCGTGGCCGGATGCGACGCCGAACGTAGTTCCAACCCGTTGAGCCCGAGCATTGCGGGACCGCTGGCCGGAGTGACGATTACCGCACCCGCCGCGGTGGGGCCAACCAATTCGTTGCTCATCGCCACTACCGAGCAGCCCCTGACTCTGATCTTCGCCAGCGCAGACTCGAACAGCGTGCGCCCGTTCACCTACGAAGTCCAGGTGGCCACCGACGCCGCATTCACCCAGATCGTGGTCGAGATCACCGGCGTGGAACCGAATGAGTTTGGCCAGGTGATCATTCAGCTGCCATCCTCCCTCGACCCGGACCGCACCTACTACTGGCGTGTCCGGGCGCTGGACGGCGCCAACACCGGAGAGTACTCGGCCACCGCGTCGTTCGAGCTCTTCACCCCGGTGGTGATCGGCGCGCCCACGCCCAGTTCACCCGCAAGCGGCGCCACGACCGCGACCAACACCCCGAGCCTGGTGGCGCAGCACGCCGAGATCACCGGCCCCGCCGAGTCGATCCGATATCGTTTCGAGCTGGCCAACGACCCCGGGTTCACAAACCTGGCCGCGGTGCTGACCGTGACCCAGGCCCAGGGCGCCAGCACCTCGACCTCGCCGAGCGGCCTCCCCTACGAGGAGGAATTCCACTGGCGGGTGCGTGTCTCGGCCCAGGCGCGGAACGGCGAGATCACAGGCCCGTGGTCGACCACCGCCAGCTTCAGCACACCGCACCCCCCGGTCGTCATCGGCACCCCGACGCCGACCAGCCCGATCAACAACACGACCACCGCCACGGTCCGCCCGACGCTGACCGTGGCCAACGGCACCGTCACCGGGAATGCCGGCACCGTCACCTACCGCTTCGAGGTGGACGAGGGCACCGTCAGACGCTGGATCTACCCGCGTTCGTGACGTCGAACCCCCTCCATAGTCACGTGGACGGGATATGCAGTAGAGTCTGTCGGCGTGGCTGACACCTTCTACCGCTGGTTCTCCGAGCGGCGACTCACGTCGTTCGGGAGTGCCAGGCGTGGGCGCATCGAACGTTCACGACTGGCTCTCCTCCGAAACGCGTACCCCCCACCCGGGGACATGCTCGAAATCGGGCCTGGCACCGGCTCGCTGGCCGCCGGAGCGGTAGCGGCCGGGTGGCAGTATCGTGCCCTCGAAGCCAGCGAGACGCTCGTCGATGCGTTGCGGTCCAAGGGACTTGACGTGACCATGGCCTGGGCGCCACCGTTCGTCGCTGACGACGCGAGTTGTGATGTCGTCTATGCCGATCAGGTCTTGGAGCACATGTCCGGCATCGACGCCGCGCGGGAGTTTGTCTCGGAATCACTGCGTGCGCTGCGGCCAGGCGGCGTCTGTTTCATCGTCGTCCCAGACTACCTGAAGGAGCGCACGTTCTTCTGGGACGTCGACTACACACACAACTTCGTCACCACGGAACGTCGCGTCAGGCAGCTCCTGTACGACGGCGGGTTCGAGGTGGAACGGGTCGTCCGCAGTATCGGCGTCGCCACCGGGCTCTCACGCGATCTCCTGGCGGCGGGGGCTATACTCGTCAATGTGCCCGGCCTCGACGCCCTGAGCCGCTACACTCGCACCGAAGACCTGCTATTCCGCATTCGCAAGAACCTGTTCGAGACCCTCACCTTCGTGGCACGTAAGCCAACCTCCTAGCAGCCCATGGTAGAAGTCCCGCTGCATTCGACCGGCGCTGAATCCGGCCGAACTGCGTTGTTCATCGGTCACATACTGCCGGTATGCTCCCGCTTCTCGGCGTGCCCGGCCGGCCCAGCGCCGCTCTCGGTGCGACGCGGAACTTCTACCATGGGCTGCTAGGTCGTGGGCTCACCGGTCTGGCGCTCGGTCTGGCTACGCGGCACGATCAGCGCGGTCATTCTGGCCTATCTCATATCCGGTATCGACGTGGCCGCCGCCTGGGCGGCGGTCGCGCAGGTCGACACGCTGCTAATCCTGGCGGTACTGGGGCTGGTGGGTGTGGACCGCAGCGTAATGATCAGTCGGTGGTTGCTGGTGCTACGCGGCAGCGGACAACAGGTCGCGGTCAAATCCGTTGCGTGGATCTTTCTTGTCAGTTCCTTCATCGGCAGCGCGCTCCCTGCCAGTGTCGGTGGCGACGCCGCTCGGGCATACACCTTGTCGCGCCGGACCGACGACACCAGCGAGGCGGTCGCATCCGTCGCCATCGATCGGTTGTTTGGCATTCTCTCGCTAGCGGTGCTGGCCGTGATCGGCGCCCTGCTCTGGGGTTCGGTCCGCGACGCGCTGCCGATCGGGATAGTCTGGACTGCGGCCGGTCTCGTCGTCGCCGGCTGCGCCAGTGTGTTCTGGGCGGACCGGCTGCTTCGCCGACTGTTGCCCGCGTCTTGGCATGACAAGCGTGTCGCCGTGGCGCTTGTCGGGTTGGCCGACGCGCTGTCTCGGTACCGGGGTCGCCGCGCGACCCTGGCCGGTGTCTTCGTGCTCTCCGTGATTGTCCAGCTCCTTCGAGTCGTGCAGGCGTATCTACTTGGTCTCGGCCTGGGGATCGACGTCACACTCGGCTACTATCTAGTGGTCATGCCGGTCGGTTTGCTGATGCTGCTGTTGCCAGTGTCGGTGGCCGGTGTCGGGGCACCGCAGGGCGTGATCATGTGGCTGCTCAGACCGCAGGGTGTGCCGAACGATCTGTCCTTCGCGCTCACAACGCTGATCATACTCACCGGCCTCGCCGGCAACCTCCCGGGAGCGTGGCTTTACGCCCGGTCGAAACGATAGTAAATTAGGGGTTTAATGGCACAGGTCTACGCCGCCAAGTATCTCGCTCGCGCCGCCATCAGCGCACCTCGTGATCTGGCCAACGCGGCCATCGCGAAGTTCAAGGCGATCCACCCCACGGTCCTCATCTATCACTGCACGTTCGTCTGCGACGCGCGATGCGAGATGTGCAGCAACTGGAAACGGGGCGACCGGAAGTCCGACATGTCGCTCGAGGAGATCGAGCGCGCCTTCAGCTCGCCCTTCTGGCACCACATCGAAAACGCCAACGTCTCGGGTGGCGAGCCGACCACCCGCAACGACCTCGTCGACATTTGCCGCATCATGCTCGACAAGTTGCCGCGGCTGCGCAAGTTCGGGCTGAATACGACCGGCTTGACCCCGCAGCGTGCCATCCCGATGTTGACCGACATCGTCAAGCTGTGCGCCGAGCGTGACGTCATCTTCAGTTTCCGGGTGTCGATTGACGGCGTTGGGCAGATGCATAACGACGTACGGCAGGTCCCGCACGGCTTCGACAAGGCGAACCAGACCATCCGCGCCATGCAGGCGTTGCAAAAAGACTATCCGTTCAACTTCGGTATCTCGACCACGATCTTTTCGCAGAACCTCGACGACGCGGACAACATCCTCGAATGGGCGCGAGGCGAGAATCTGGACATCGTGTTCAACATGGTCCGCTTCACAGAGCCGATGCTTGGCAACAGCGAACTCGCCGATACGTGCAAGCCGGTCGGTGAAGAAGAAGAGCAGATGCGGCAATTCTTCCTGGATCGGGTCCGCATCGACCCGCTGCTCGACGGCCAAAACTACATCTACATGCACTACGCCGACATGATCGCCAACGGCTACCACCGGCTGGCGCCCTGTCCGTTCCAAACACAGGGGATCATGCTGAACCCGGACGGCGGGATGTTCTTCTGTGAGAACAGCGAGGTCGTCGGCAACGTACGGGACACCGACCCTGGCGAGATCTACTTCAGCGCCGAAAGCCAGGCGCACCGCGATCACATCAAGAACGACGAGTGTCCGACCTGTCTGAGCCCCTGCCAGATGAACGTCGCAGCGATCAAACAGGTCGTGCCCTACGCGAAGTTCCTCGCCCGCGCGTCACGCGAGAAGCGCAAGCACCAGCGGGTAACCGCCGCGGCACAGTCGGCTACCTAGGTTTTCCGACGAGGCGTCCGTAAATGACGGACGTCGCGGCATCGGCTCAGCGGGGTCACAGCCGACTTGGCCGCTCGCGCCTGGCACGACAGACACCTCGTCAGAAAACCCCCTCGGACTCTTTTCAGCGACCTACTAGAGGTTTTCGGGCGGGGCATCCGCGCCTCCAAGAACCGCTCCGCGTTGTTGTTCAGCCACGCACGCGGCTGTAGTGGTATTCTTCGACTCATCGAGACCGATGCTGGCGCTGGTCTCCCGGCGCGACGAACCGCCCGGGGATAACGGCGCACCAACGAGGGGGCCTGCGATGTTTCTCCTGGTGTTGAGCTTGCTGCTCCCGCAGCCCACCCTGGACTTCGACTATTACAAGACGAACGTCGAGCCGATCTTTGTGGCGAAGAAGGCCGGCTTTACGCGTTGCGTCGTCTGCCACTCTGAGGGCGGACGAGTCGGGTTCCTCGAAGAACTGCCGGCGGGTGCCGAGAACTGGAGCGACGAGCAGTCTCGACTCAACTTCGAGGCGGTCTCGCGACTGGTGACGCCGGGCGACCCTAGCGGCAGTCGGCTGCTGATGCACCCGTTGGAGCCTGATGCGGGAGGGGACGAGTTTCACAATGGCGGGCGGCAGTTCGCTTCGCAGGACGACCCATGGTTCCAGGCGCTGGAAGCCTGGGTGCTGGGACAAGCCGGTCAGTAGGACGTGCCAAGACAGGAGCATGAACGATGGCGATGACAATGAATTTCGTAGGAGCCGTGTCGGCGTTGGCCCTGCTGGCACTACCGGCGGTGGCGGCCGCCCAAGGCACCGTCCGGATCGTCCAGACCAACAGTGCCGGCGACAACGTACACATCATCGACCCGGTGACCAACACCGTCGTCGGTGAGGTCACCGGGATCGAGCGCGCACACGGCGCCGCCCCGTCGCCCGACGGCCGCACGATCTATGTCGCCAACGAGTCATCCAACACAGTGGATGTCGTGGATGTGGCGTCGCTGAAGGTGACCAAGAAGATTGAGCTGGTGGGACGACCGAACAACATCGACATCACACCGGACGGCCGAAAGGTGTATGTGGCGATCGCCCAGTCTCCGGGTGCGCTGCAGGTCATCGACGCGCAGACAAACGAGATCTCGGCGACGATCTCCGTCCACGGTGGCGTCCACAACACCTATGTCACACCGGACGGCAAGCATGCGGTCGCAGGGATGATTGGCGCGCGCAATATCACGGTCGTGGACACCGCGACCGACATGCCGATCTGGACCACCTACTTCGACCTCGGCATCCGCCCGATGACGTTCGACACCCATGCGGACGGATCGACCCGACATATCTACGCCCAGCTTTCCAACGTTAACGGATTCGGCGTGGTCGACTTCGAGACCCGCCGTGAGGTCCGACGAATCGAGTATCCGAGTGTCCCGGCTGACCAGCAGACGCCGGGTCACGGCGGCAACACCGCCCATGGCATCGGCGTCACGCCGGACAACCGCTACCTGGTCGCCAACAGCAGCTTGAACAGTAGCGTCTATGTCTATTCGCTGCCGGGCCTCGAACTGGTCGGTGGCGTCCGGGTCGGACACTCGCCGAACTGGGTCACCATGACCCCGGACAGCCGTCACGCCTACATCTCCGTCTCCGGCAACAATAGCGTCGCCGTACTCGACATTGAAAATGTGGAACTGGTGACGCAAATCAAGACCGGCGGCCAGGTGCCAAAGCGGAACGCGACCTTGATCCTCGAACCGTAACCGGAGCGGGGATCGATGCGCACTCGCGTGACCGGTCTGACGGCGGTTCTCGTCGCGACGGGCACCGTCATCGCGCTGGCCTGCGCGCCCCTCTTGGCCCAGGACGCCCTCTATGCGCCAGCACAAGCCGAGCGAGGCTCGGCGCTCTATCAGGAACGGTGTCTCTCCTGCCATGGAGCGTTGACCGCATTCGTCCCCGAAGTAGCCGCGCTACTCGGCGATCACACGTTTCGGAACCGCTGGCAAGGACGTGCGCTCGGCGAACTGTTCGAGCTGGTTCGGGTCGAAATGCCGCAGGACGATCCCGGGTCGCTGACTCCAGCTGAGACCGCCGACCTCGTGGCCTACATCCTGAGCGGCAACCGGCTCACGGCGGGCGACACGCCACTGTCGGACGTGCCCGCCCAACTCACCCAGGTCCTGTTCGAAGACTAGTGTCCTGTCTCACGTGCGGCAGAACGCCATCAGGTGCCAGCCGAACCGTCGGACGAGCGGGCGCGGAATCGCGTTGAAGGTCCCCACGAACACGCCATTGAAAGCGGCGGCTTTCCACCCCTTGTGTAACCGTGACTTCACTGGGAATCGTTCCGGCACGATGCGGATGTCCGTGAACCCCTGCAGGAGGCGGTGAAACTCAGGAATCGAGTATTTCTTCAGCACCGGCGCGTCGGCATGCTCGAGGCCAACCCCCAGCACGGTCGACATCGCGTTCAGCCAGGATACGCGGTTGTACACCATGAAAATCGCCTGACCGCCAGGAGCGAGCACGCGGCGGCACTCCTGCACCATGCGCCGCGCGTCATGTGTGTACTGCAGGACGCCGTGCCCATAGACCACGTCGAAGCTCTCATCGTCGAACGGCAGCGCTTCGCCGTTACCCACCTGAAGATCAGTCTGTCCACCCAGACCATGCAGCTCGAAGTTGGACCGGGCGAGCGCGATCGACTGTTCCGCAAGGTCGACACCGGTCACGTGGGCCCCGCCGCGGGCGAATCGAACCAGGTCGGTGCCGATCCCACAGCCGACCTCGAGCAGCCGCTTGCCACGATACCCGGCGAAGTCGACGAGCCTGGGCAAGTAGCGCAGCTTGTCGAAGCGATAGTCGTCGAGGGCATCAAAGAAACGGAGCGTGCCGACTGGTTCATCGGTCATCTCCAGATCGTGAATACGCCCGTTCCAGTAAGCCGCAATGGCGTTGGTCATGTCGTTTCAGACGGCGGCGCCGACCCTGGTCAGGCGGGGCTGCGTCCCGAGCCCCCCCGCAGGCCCTCGCGGCGGCCCCGTCGCCCCACTCCGGGCCTGCGGGGCGCGCATCGTCGCGCGCCCGGATCTTCGCAACGGCCAGCGTACAATACAGCACGGTGACACGTGATTTGCGGGCGCTGGCCGATACCCAGTTTGATCTCCTGGTCGTCGGCGCAGGCATCTACGGCGCCACCCTGGCATGGGATGCGGCGCAGCGGGGACTGGCGGTGGCGCTCATTGACCGGGGTGACTTTGGTGGAGGGACTTCCGCCAACAGCCTCAAGACTGTCCACGGCGGCGTCCGGGCATTGCAAAGCGGCAATGCGTCGGAGATGCGTCTGTTCGTCCGAGAGCGGCGGGCCTTGTCCCGCATCGCCCCACATCTGGTGCACCCGTTGCCGTTCGTGGTGCCGACCTATAGCGGACTGACCCAGAACCCCGTGGTCATGCGGACCGGGTTCGGTCTCTACGATCTGGTCGCCCACGACAGAAACGACCTGCCCGACCCCTCGAAGCACCTGCCACGCAGTCGTCTGGTGTCCAGGGACGACTGTCTTGCGCTGAGTCCGCACATCGACCCGGCCGGCGTCACCGGCGGCATCGTCTGGCACGACTGTCAGATGTACAGCTCGGACCGCGTGCTGCTCTCTTTCATCCAATCGGCCGCCGAGGCCGGAGCGGTGGCGGCAAACTACGTCGAGGCGACCGGCTGGGTGCGCGAGGCTGAACGCATCATCGGCGTCCAGGTCGAAGACAGGGCTGGAGCCGCTCGGTTCGAGGTCCGTGGCACATTGGTTGTCAACGCGGCCGGCCCCTGGAGCCGGACATTGATGGCCGACCTCCCTCCGGCGCTCACGGCCGGACGCCCCCCCGGACTCTCGAAGGCGATGAATCTCGTCACTCGCTCGATCACGACCGACCACGCGGTGGGCGGCATGGCCGGTTCCCGATTCCTGTTCGCGGCACCGTGGCGCGGCGTATCCATCGTCGGCACGAGCCACGACCCCTTCGACGGACCGGGCGGTTCGCCTCCCGTCGGTGAACGAGATGTTGCGACGTTCCTCCAAGAGGTCAAGACGGCATTTCCAGGCGCCGCGCTCCAGCGTTCGGATGTCCGCCTTGTGCATCGCGGCCTCCTGCCCGCCGATGACGACGCCGGGCATGACCTGCTCAAGGAAAGTCTCGTCCATGACCATCGAGCGGACGGCGTGCCGGGGCTGATGAGCGTGCTGGGTGTGCGATATACGACGGCCAGAGCCACCGCAGAGCAGGCCACCGACCTCGCGTGCTCCATTCTCGGCCGCACGACGCCACCGTGCAGAACCGCGACCACGCCAATCGGCGGAGGCTCGATTCCGAATTGGGATGTCTTTCTGCGAGATGCCGTCGCCGAACGGACGAGCCCGGTGCAGGCGGAAGTGCGTGGTCGACTCGCACGCACCTATGGCTCGAAGCAGGCCGTGATCACCCGAACGTTGGAACAGGACCGGTCTCTGGCGGCTCCCCTGTCGGACCGGTGCGCCGTGACGAAAGGCGAGCTCGTGCACGCGACGCGGCACGAGATGGCGGTCCGCCTCTCGGACGCGGTGCTTCGCCGAACCGAGGCCGGCTCAGACGGCCATCCAGGCACCGTCGCGCTGGACACGGCCGCCCAGGTGATGGGAGACGAGTTGGGGTGGACGGCAGCCGACCGAGTGCGGGAGGTCGCGGACGTAGAACGCGCGTACCGCGTCGATCCGTAACCGGCGACGACGATCGACGCCGAGGGTGGCGGCTGGTACGCTTCGCCACATGAGTCGTCCGTCCCGTCTGGCGCTGGTCCTGGCGTTCGCCGCCGTGTACCTCATTTGGGGGTCCACCTATTTGGCCACCCGCTTTGGCGTGGCCGCGATCCCACCGTTCCTGCTGGCCGGTGTTCGGTTCATCCTTGGTGGCGTCGCGTTCACGGCTTGGGCCTGGACCCACGACGCCGAGCGTCCCACCGTTCGCGACTGGGCGACCACGGCCGGTATCGGCGCGCTGATGGCGGCCGGTGGCAACGGCCTGGTCAGCCACGCGCTCCAGACGGTCCAGTCCGGGTTGGGCGCCTTACTCGTCGCCCTGGTGCCGCTCTGGGTCGTGTTGATCGACTGGCTCAGGCCGATGGGGCGGCGCCCGCCTCAGCGAGTCACCGTCGGGATCCTGCTCGGTTTCGGTGGCGTGGCGCTGCTGCTCGCCCCCTCCGCGGTCGGTGCGCGTCAGATCGATCTCGCGGGGGCGAGCACGATCATCGTGGCGAGTTTCCTGTGGGCGAGCGGGTCGATCTGCTCGCGGCATGCGCAACAACCGAGGTCGCAGGCACTCTCGTCAGGCATGCAAATGCTCGGTGGCGGTGGTGTGCTGCTCGTGCTCTCGGCCCTGGCGGGTGAGTTTCGCCAGATGGACTGGGTCGGGGTACCCGCTGGCGCCTGGGGCGCCTGGCTCTACCTCACGGTGTTTGGTTCCATCGCCTACGGAAGTTATCTGTGGCTGCTTAAGGCGTCGACCCCCGGGAAGGCCGCAACCTATGCCTATGTCAATCCTGTGATCGCACTGCTGCTCGGGTACCTGCTCGGCGACGAAACGCTCTCGCTCTGGATGATGGGGTGCTCCACCATCGTGGTGACCGCGGTGTTGCTCGTGGTGTCCAGATCGTGACGGTCATCGGCGTCGACTCGTCACGCTGCCCACGCCACGGACAAGACTCCGTCATGGGCACCCCGTCGAGGATCGACTCGCCCCAGGCCTCCAGGCACATCCGGTTCGATGTATATTCTGTCCGGTGATTAACGTGTTCCAGAGAGTGACGCCGCCGAGGCGCATGGTAGCACTCGCCGCGACGCTGGCAACCCTGCTGACCGCCGCGGCCTGCGCCCAATCCGATGAATCCGCATTTCAGGCGGCTCGGACGCCAGATGGCAATCCTGACCTAAATGGCGTCTGGCAGGCAATCGGCTCTGCCCATTGGGACCTCGAGGGCCACACCGCGCGAATGGGCCCGATGGTCGAGCTCGGCGCGGTCGGGGCGATTCCGGCCGGGATGGGTGTCGTTGACGGCGGGAAGATCCCCTACACGCCGGAGGCGTTGCAGACGCGAGACGACAACCGCCAGCACTGGGTCGAGCGCGATCCGGCCGTCAAATGCTACATGCCGGGCATCCCTCGCGCCACCTACATGCCGTTCCCGTTCCAGATCGTCCAGACCCCGGACGCGCTGATGTTCGCCTACGAGTTCACATCGTCGACACGCGTCGTGCGCATGGACCGGCCTGGGACCGAGGCCGATCTGCCGTCGTGGATGGGATACTCGCTCGGCCGGTGGGAAGGCGAGACGCTTGTCGTCGACGTCACCAGCCAGATGCCGGATACGTGGTTCGACAGTTCGGGGAATTTCCACGGCGAAGGACTCGTGGTCGAGGAACGCTACACGCCGACCGGCCCGAACTCGCTCCTCTATGAGGTGACTCTCGAAGACCCCCAGGTTTTTACCGAGCCGTGGACGATGTCCATGCCGCTCTATCGCCGGCTGGAGCCGAACGCCCGACTCCTGGAATTCAAGTGCATCCCGTTCGCCGAAGAGGCGATGTTCGGGGAGTGGTATCGGCGAGACGAGTCGCCGGAAGAGGAACAGTGACATGACGGCACGAACCAGGAATGTGCTCGCCCTCGCGGCCTGCACGTGCGCCGCCGCGGTCCTTGTCTTTCCGGCCGCGGGTCAGGCGCCAACAACCAGTTGGGGCGCTCCGGATCTGCGAGGCACCTGGGACTTCCGGTCGATTACGCCGTTCGAACGGCCCGAGGCGTTCAAGGACCAGGAGTTTCTCAGCCCAGACGAAGTGGAGGCGTTCGAAGAAGCCGTTCGCACTTCGCGGGAGGAGCGGGCCGCCAACAGCGACTACACCGAGAACCAAGGTGACGTCGATGTCGGCTACAACTCGTTCTTCATCGACTCCGGGACGAGGATGAGCGGCACCATGCGAACCTCCATGGTCGTCGATCCCCCCGACGGTCGGCTCCCGGCCATGACCGAGAACGCGCGCGAGCGGGCCCGCCAGCGCTATGCCACCTGGGCGCGGCCGCCACGTACCCCGGCCGATCGCAATTCGGCGGTCCGATGCATCACCGGCTTCAACTCTGGTCCACCGATGGCCCCCGGCGCGTACAACAACATCATGGAGATCTTCCAGACCGAGGACCATGTGGCGATCATGACCGAGATGGTCAACGACCATCGCATTGTCCCGCTCGAAGACGGACCGTCACTTCCCGACGACATGCGTTTGTGGAAGGGCGACTCCCGTGGACACTGGGACGGCGACACCCTGATCGTGACGACCAAGAACTTTACCGCGGACACGGCGTTTCGAGGCACCACGGAGGACTTGGTGCTCACCGAACGGTTCACCCGCGCCTCAGAGGACGGACTGCTCTACGAGTACACGGTCGACGATCCAGCGACCTACGCCGAGAAATGGTCCACCGCGCTGGAAATGCGCCGGACCGACGATTCGATTTTCGAATATGCCTGTCACGAGGGGAACCTCGCCATGATGTTGATGTTGCGTGGCGCCCGCCTTCAGGAAGCCGAAGGCACCGGTGAGGATCAGTGGCTAGCGACCTGGTATCAAGGGGCCGCCGCGGCGGTGCAGGACAGCGACCCGGACCCTGATGACAAGTAGCAGAGGTCGGAACATGCCAAGGACAATCGGTTTCTTCGTCGTCGCTGCGCTCCTGGCCACCACGACCGTGGTCCAGAGCCACCATGCCTTTTCGGCCGAGTTCGACGCCAACCTGCCGATTCAGGTGCAGGGCAAAGTGACCCGGGTGCAGTGGATCAACCCCCACTCGTGGATCCACGTGATGGACGAGAGGGCGGACGGCACCACGCAGGAGTGGATGCTGGAGGCGGGCACCCCGAACACGCTCCTCCGACGGGGACTCACACGGACGATTCTGACGGTCGGTACTGAAGTGCAGGTTCGCGGGTATCAGAGCAAGGACAAGATCTGCGATCCGATTTGCCGCGGCAGCGGGCGAGATATCACCTTCCCAGACGGCACCTCGCTCTTCATGGGCTCCTCTGGGACCGGTGCCCCGCGGGACGGCGCCGACGCCTCCGATCCCCCACGCTAGCGTCGAAGCCCACAACCTGCAGGCGGTCGAGACGCAGCCCGCCTGCACGAGATGAACCGATGAACTCACCGGCTCGCCATCTGATTCTTCTGTCCGTCCTCGCGGTTCCAACCGGGTCGCTGGCCCAAACAACGACGGCTCCATCGGCGGCGTTGCGAACGCCGTCGGGTGACCCTGATCTGCAAGGGATCTGGGACTACCGCACCATGACTCCACTGCAACGTCCACGTGACCTTGAGGGCAAGGACGTCTTCACGGCCGAAGAGGCCGCCGCCTACGAGCAAGCCCAGACAGACAGCCGAGCCGACTACGATGCCCTGCCGACCGTCCACGCCAAGTTCTGGCTCGACTACGGCACCGCGCTCACCCCTGATCGCCGCACTTCACTGATCGTCGATCCGCCGGACGGGCGAATACCCGCGCAGACCGAGGAGGCCCAAGCGCGGGCACGGGTGCGAGCCGAGAAACGCGCCCGCACCGACAGTATTCAGGATCGGAGTATCACCGAGCGGTGTGTCGTCGGCTTCAACGCCGGCCCGCCGATGAATCCCGGCGCCTACAACAACAACCTCATGCTTCTGCAGGTGCCCGGGATGGTCGTGCTCCACAACGAGATGGTGCACGAAGTGCGGGTCATTCCAATGGATGGGCGGGACCACGTGCCAGACGGGATCCGGCAGTTGCGCGGCGACTCCCGTGGTCATTGGGACGGGCAGACACTGGTGGTCGAGACCACTAACTTCACTGACCGAACCAACTACATGGGCTCTGGTGACGGGATGCGCGTCATCGAGCGGTTCACCCGCACTGACGACGCGACCCTGCTCTATGAGTACACCGTCGACGACCCGGACTCGTTCGCGCAGCCCTGGACGGTGGCCGTGCCGATGACGCGCACCGATGGCCCGATGTTCGAGTTCGCGTGTCACGAGGGGAATTACGGGCTGACCAACATCCTGTCGGCCGCTCGCGCAGAGGAACGCCGAGAGGCCTCGAGCGGAGCACGCTAGGCGTGCTGAGACGCCATCGCCTGGCCTCTCAGACGTAGTCGGACAGGGCTCGCTCGACGGCGGCCGAGTAGCTGCCGCCGAACTTCACCGCATGGACCACGAGCGGCGCGAGCTGATGCAGGGCGACGCGCTCTCGCCACCCCTCGCCCAGGACGAACGCCTCCGCGTAGGCGGCAAACGCCTCGGCGCCGAACCCACCAAAGAGCCGCATCATGGCGAGGTCGAACTCGCGATGACCGCCATGTGCCGCCGGATCGATCAGCCAATTGCGTCCCTCGAGGCCGACCAGACGGTTGCCGCCCCAGAGGTCGCCGTGCAGGCAGGCTGGCGGCTCCGGGTCACCGCCCAGTTCGCCCAATCGTCCGGCGACCGTGTTCAGGCCCCGTATGGCTCGATCTGACAGAGACTGGGTATCCCGGGCCAGACGCGACAGCGGCCACAGACGCTGCGTGGCATAGAACTCGGCCCAAGTCTCACAGGGATCGTTCGGCAGCCCGCGGCTCCCGGTCGGACGGCGGTCAGACCGTCCAAAGCTTGTGGCGCCAGCTCGATGGAGCTCGGCCAATCCACGACCGAGCGCCGCCTCAGTGTCTGGAGCCGCGCCGGACGTCTCGATCCACTCGAGCACAAGGAACGGCGGCTCGTCCGACACGGCGACGACCTCGGGCACGCCCAGACCGGTCGCCCGTCGGAGGCACGCGAGACCGGCCGCCTCGGTGGTGAAGTGCTGCGGGGGGACCGACGCACTGGTCTTGGCGAAGACCCGCCGGCCATCGTCAAGGTCCAGTCTGACGGCGGTTGCGACATCGCCGCCGTGGACACCACTCGTCCGCACGATGCCGGCATCCAGCGCGACCGCTATCTGCCGGAACACCTCCCCGGTGTCATCCAACGTCCCTTCTCCTCGGGCCGAGTCTACGGCATCGAACGTTGACGCGCTGGCCGCCGATGCCCGAACCGGACGACAATAGCCGATGGCTGGCCCCCTCTTTGATCTGCTCCCCGGCGTCGAAACGGCGAGTGACGCTGACACGCTCCTCGGGCGCTTCCTCGAGTACGTGGACGCCCAGGGACTGACTCTCTACCCCTCGCAGGAGGATGCGGTGCTCGCAGTCTTCGAGGGGCACAACGTCATTCTGAACACCCCAACCGGGTCCGGCAAGTCCCTCGCGGCTTCCGCGCTTCACTTCGCGTCGCTGGCCGCGGGAAGGCGCTCGGTCTACACCTGTCCCATCAAGGCCCTGGTCAACGAGAAGTGGATGGCCCTGTGCCGCGAGCTTGGGGCCGAGCACGTGGGTCTCGCCACCGGAGACGCGACCGTGAATCGAGACGCGCCCGTCTTGTGCTGTACCGCGGAGATCCTCGCCAACATCGCGCTCCGCGACGGCGAGAACGCGAACGTGGACGATGTCGTGATGGACGAGTTTCATTGGTACGCCGACCGGGACCGGGGCGGAGCCTGGCAGGTGCCGCTGTTGACGCTGCCTCAGGCCCGCTTCCTCTTGATGTCCGCCACCCTCGGCGACGTCACGTTCTTCGAAGAAGCGCTCACCCAAAGAAACCACCGGCCCACGGTCACGGTGAAGTCGTCGGATCGACCGGTGCCACTGGAATACGCCTACTCCGAGACCGCGCTGCCTGAAGCGGTCCAGGCGCTCGCTGACGCGGACAAGGTCCCCGTGTATGTCGTCCACTTCACGCAGAAAGACGCCGCCGAGAGCGCGCAGAGCTTCACCAGCCTCAAGGTGGCGAGTCGTGAGGCCAAGAATGCGGTCGGCGCGGCGATCGAGGGCGTGCGTTTCTCGAGCCCGTATGGCACGCGAGTACGCAAGTGGCTGCGCCACGGTATCGGTATCCACCATGCTGGACTGCTGCCCAAATACCGCATGCTGGTCGAGCGACTCGCCCAGCGGGGATTGCTGAAAGTCATCTGTGGCACCGACACCCTGGGCGTCGGCATCAATGTGCCAATTCGCACAGTGCTCTTCAGTCGACTGTGTAAGTTTGATGGTGAGAAGACAGCGGTGCTCTCCGCGCGGGATTTTCACCAGATCGCCGGCAGAGCCGGCAGGAAGGGGTTCGACGACCTGGGCTTTGTCGTCGCTCAGGCGCCCGTGCACGCGATCGAGAACCTGAAGCTGCAGAACAAGGCGAAGACCGGCAAGAAGTCCGTGAAGCGCCAACCACCCCGTCACAACTTCGCCAACTGGGACCACCAGACATTCGAGCGCCTGATCGCCGCCTCCCCCGAGCGACTCGTCTCGCGCTTCAGTGTGTCGCACGGGATGCTCCTCAACGTCCTCTCTCGGCCAAGCGACGGATGCCAGGCGATGCGACAGCTCATTCGCGACAGCCACGAGCCGGTCGCCGCGAAAGCGGCGCATGTGCGACGCGGATGGCAGCTCTTCCGGTCCCTCGTGACCCGAGACATCATCGAAGTCATTCCCCGGACTGACGCGGGCACGCGGGTGCGCGTCAATGTCGATCTCCAGGCAGACTTCTCGATGGACCAGACCCTCTCGCTGTACTTGCACGAGACCATCCCGCTGCTGGACCCGGACTCGGAGGACTACGCCCTGAATCTACTGACGCTGGTCGAGAGCATCCTCGAGAATCCCGGCGCCATCCTGCGCCGCCAGCTCGACCACCTCAAGGGGCAGGCCGTCGCGGCGATGAAAGCGGAAGGACTGGACTACGACCAACGGATGGCCGAGCTCGACAAACTGGAGCACCCCAAACCACAAGCCGATTTCGTCTACGCCACCTTCAACGCCTTCGCCGACCGGCACCCCTGGGTAGGGGCCGAGAACATTCGACCGAAGTCGATCGCGCGCGAGATGTTCGAAGGGTTCCGGTCGTTCTCTGACTACGTGCAGGACTACGGCCTCGAGCGTGTCGAGGGACTGCTCTTGCGTCATCTCACGAGCGTCTACAAGGTCCTCCGCCAGACCGTGCCAGACGGTATGAAGTCCAACGCCGTGGTCGACATCGAGCTGTACCTCCGCGACATGGTCCGGCAGGTGGATTCCAGCCTACTGGAGGAGTGGGAACGGATGCGGGATCCTGGCTACCAAGCCCCAGGGTTAGCCGAGATCGAGCCAGAGCCCAGCGGGCAAGAGCCCGCTCCTGACATCACACACGATGCTCGGCGCTTCACCGCAGCCATCCGGACGCAGGTCTTCACCTTCCTGCGGGCCTGGTCGTTCGGCACCGACGAGGCCGCGCTCAAGGTGCTCGACTCTGGCGTCGACGGCTTTGGGGCGCAGTGGACGCCCGAGCGTCTGACCGTCGCCCGCGACGCGTTCCGCGTCGAACACCGGAATCTGCGGCTCGACCCGGAGGCCCGGAACCTCCGCCACACCCACGTCCACCCCTCCGACGACGGGACGATGTGGCGCGTCGAACAGATGCTCATAGACCTGGAGGGACTCAATGACTGGGTCGCGGAACTCGACATACACCTCGACGCATCACGAGAGGCTGGCGAGCCAGTCATGACACTGGTGCGCCTCGAAGGCCTCGTTCCGTAGCCTCGCTCCGCAGATCCGAGCTTGACGTCAGACGTCGGTGCAGGCACTCTCGACACGAAGAATCTCGGTCGTAGTGGAGGGTCGGAGGACGAAGCCCGTGCATGGACGACATATCGGCGGATGGGTCACGGCGCTGCTGGCCATCGCCAGCCTCGCCGCGGGTGCGCAGGACGCACCACCGGATACGCGGATACTCGACGCGGCCAGCGTGGCGGACGCGGCTGGCGTGGACGCCCTGCTGGCCCAAGGTGTCGATGCGAATGTGCCGCAGGCAGATGGCGCAACAGCGCTGCACTGGGCCGCTCACTTTGACGCTACGTCGATGGCGACAGCGCTGATCCGATCGGGCGCGGTCGTCGATCCGGTGAACGACTTTGGCGTCACGCCCCTCTGGCTGGCCTGCCTCAATGGCAGCGCGGACATGGTCGAGGTCCTACTGACGGCGGGAGCCGACGCGAATCACTCGCTGCCCTCTGGCGAGACGGTGCTGATGACCGCGGCACGGTCCGGGTCAGCCGAAGCGGTTGGCCTGCTAGCGGCCCGCGGAGCGAACCTCGACGCTCAGGAGCAGTCGCGGGGGCAGACGGCGCTGATGTGGGCCGTGGCGCAGCAACACCCGGACGTCGTGGCGACGCTGGTCGACCTCGGAGCAGACGTTCACGCACGATCGAATCCGTTGCCGAGGCGAATCCACACTCGGACCGCGGGCTTCAACCCGGTCGGGGTGATCGACATCGTGCAGGGCGGATATACACCGATGCTGTTCGCCGCCAGACAGGGCGATCTGGACGCGGCAACATACCTGGTGGCGGCTGGTGGCGACGTGAATGACACGGCGCCATCGGGCACCAGCGCGCTGGTCGTGGCGGCCCATGGTGGCCACACGGCGCTCGCGACCTACCTGCTCGAGCACGGCGCGGACCCAGACGCGGCCGAGGCCGGCTACAGCGCGTTGCACGCCGCCACCCTCCGCGGCGACGAAGCCCTGGTGACCGCGCTCTTGGCCGGGGGCGCAAGCCCGAACGCACTCGTGGTGACCGGCAGTCCGGGACGGCGTAACAGCCCCGACTACGTGCTGGAGCACGATGTCGTCGGCGCGACTGCGTTCTGGCTGGCCGCGCAGTTCTCGGAGCCCCGGATCATGCGTGTGCTCGCCGACCGGGGCGCGAACCAGCGGGTCGTCATGCCGGGCGGCACGACATCGCTGATGGCGGCCACCAGCGCCCGCCGACGAACGGAACCGGGACTGACGCCGAACCGGGTCGAGAACGAACGCCTCGTACTGGAGTCGGTCCGGGTAGCAGTCGAGGTCGGCGTGGACGTCAACGCCGTGGACGACGCCGGCAACACCGCCCTGCATACCGCCGCATCGAGACGACTCGACACGGTGGTCCAATTCCTGGCGGACAGCGGGGCAAACCTGAACGCGTACAACGAGGAAGGTCAGACACCCTTGACGATGGCGGCCGGCCGGGGAGACGCTGAGGACAACGCCACCGTAGAGCTGCTACGCCGTCTCGGTGCGGAAATATAGAGGCGGGTCTCACAAGACCCGCGGCTACGATGCCAGGGCACTTGGATGGTGCTGGGGTTTTTCTGACGAGGCGTCTGTCTGGCAAGGCACAAGAAGGGAGCAGGCAGGCATCCGCCCCGCCCGTTCGGGCGGGGGTGGCCGACACAGCAACGCCGTCCAGGCTGGCGCCTCGTCGGAAAACCTAGACGCCGGTCAAAGGTTCGACGCTGAGCGTGCCGTCACTCTTCCCGAGTCGCTCGACCGGCACACCCAACTTCTCGGTGAGGGTCACCAGCAGGTTGGGCATCAGCGGATCGCCCTCGTACTTGAGATGCCGGCCGCCCTCGAGTTGCCCCCCGCAGCCACCCAATAACAGGACCGGCAGGTTGAGCGGGCTGTGGGCATTGCTGTCGGACATGCCGCACCCGTAGAGGATCATCATGCTGTCGAGCAGCGACCCGTCGCCGTCCGGCGTCGCTCGGAGCTTGGCCAGATAGTCGGCGAACAACCCGGCGTGATACGCGTTGATCTTGGCCATCATCGCGATGCGCTCTGGATCGTACTCGTGGTGCGAGAGCGGATGATGCGCGTCCGGGATCCCGATTTCGGTGTACGTCCGCGAACTCACCTCACGTCCCAGCATGAAGGTGCTCACACGCGTCAGGTCGGTCTGATGGGCGAGCAACTGCAGGTCGAACATCAACTCCACATGCTCGGCGAAAGTGGCCGGAATGCCTTCAGGCTGCTCCAGCTCCGGCACGTCGAAGCTCGGCTGCTCCTCGGCTCGCTGAATCCGTCGCTCGATGTCCCGCACCCCGTCGAGATACTCATCGATCTTCAGGCTGTCCGCCTGTCCAATCTCGCGTCTGAGGTCCGAGACCTTCTCGGTCACCGAGTCGAGGATCGACCGGTCGCGCTGCATGCGGGCCAGGCGTATCGCCGGATCGGTGCTCCCGCTATCGCCAAACATCTGCTCGAACACCACGCGAGGGTTGTTCTCCATCGGTAGCGGCGTCGTCTGACTCCGCCAACAAATCGTGTTGGTATAGACGCAGCTGTGACCGCCGCTGCATTGACCGGCATTGGCCCGACTGTCGATGGCCAGCTGTAGTGAGGCCAGCTCGGTCTCCTGGCCGTACTCCCTGGCCAGGATCTGATCCATCGAGATGTCAGCCACGGGAGCCGTCTCGCCGGCCACCCCGGCCGCGCCGGTCAGAAAGGTCGTCGACGCCCCGGCGTGGGCCGGTGTCCAGTAGCCCCTGAGGCCAGACACCACGGTCATCTGGTCCCGGAACGGTGCCAGCGGCTGCAGAATCGGCGTGAGGTCGAACCCGCGTCCCTCCTGCGTTGGCGTCCAGTGCTCCATGGCGATGCCGTTGGGCACATACACTACCCCGAAGCGACGCGGGGGATTGGCGGCCGTGCGCGACAGCGCCGACGCCGCGGGAACCATGGCGTCCAGCAGCGGCAACGCCACCGCCGCCCCCAAGCCGCGTAGGACAGTCCGTCGTGGCAACGACATTTTGGTGATGATCATGGTGGGGTCCGCGTCTGTAGTCAGTGACACTCAACGACCGGCCGGTGCTCGCGAGGCGGTCAGTGAGGCATCGTCCGAACGTGAGCGACGCCCTTGAAACGGTTCACTCTTGACGATGCCCAAGATGATGGACGACCAGCGGTACTCATCGGGAGCCGAGGCTCGCAGGATCTGGCGGACGCTCGGGCGGTCGTAGTATTCGAGCCCCCGCCCTACCGCGTAGGCGAGCAGCTTCTCGGTCACCGCGCCCGCGAACTCCTCGTCACGACTGAGCAAGACCGTCCGCAACCCCGCCGGGCCTTCGAATTCGACCCCGCTGGGCATCGTCCCGGACGAGTCGATCGGAAGGCCAGCCTCACTCAGGGCACGCCAGCTCCCAATCGCATCAAAGTTCTCGAGTGCGAAGCCAAGGGGATCCATCGGGGCGTGACAACTCGCACAGACCGGATTGGCGCGATGCTGTTCGAGGCGCTCACGGACCGAGGCGGGGGCCCCGCCTTCACCGCGATCCGGCAATCCCGGCACGTTGGGCGGCGGCTCCGGCGGCGGCGCGCCGAGCATGCTTTCGAGTAGCCACTTGCCGCGCAACACCGGCGACGTGCGGTTGGGGTGTGACGTCACCATCAACAGACCACCGTGCCCGAGCAAGCCACCTCGTGGGTGATTCTCACCCAGCGTCACGCGCCGGAAACGGTCGCCGTAGACCCCGCCGATACCGTAGTGCCTGGCGAGTCGTTCGTTCACGAAGGTGTAGTTCGCGCTGAGCAATTCGAAGAGGCTCCGGTCGTCCCGGATCGTGCTCCCGACGAATAGCTCGGTTTCGCGCCGAAAGGCATTTCGCAAATTCTCGTCGAATTCGGGATAGTCAGCCGACTCACGCTGTTGGGACTCGAGGTTCCGCAACCGCAGCCATTGGCTGACGAAGTTATCGACCAGGGCGCTGGACCTGGGATGCGAAAGGAGTCGCCGCGTCTGCTGCTCCAACACGACCGGGTCCGTCAGCCGCCCACTGATGGCGGCGTCCAGCAGCTCATCGTCCGGGATACTGCTCCACAGAAAGAAGGACAAACGAGACGCCAGCTCCAGGCCGCTCAGACGATACGGTGTATCAGGCGCGATATCGGCTGGATCACGCTCGATCCGAAAGAGAAAATCTGGATCAACCAGCATCCGCTCGAGCGCGAACTGGATCCCCGCGTCGAAGTCACCGTCGCGCCGTCCGGACTCGTAGAAGTCCATCAGGATTGCGACTTCCGGATCGGTGACCGGCCGGCGATACGCCCGTCGGGCGAGCCTGGCAAGAATGCGACCGGCGCAGGACTTCTCGTCATCGGCCGCCGCAGGTGCGCAGACAAAGATCTCTCGACGACTCGGGGTGTCACCCGGGCCCTCGACGGTGTACGGACCACCGATCGCGACCTGCTCGACCCCGGGGTTTTCGTCATACCGTTCGTCAACGAAGCGCCCGTAGCCACGGTTGCGTGGCTGCAACACACCCTCTGTCTCAGACAACCGCCTCACGAACGAGACGCCCACGGTTCGCAGGCCGGCTTTGGCGGGGAAGCGGACTTCCAGCCCGGCATCCCCCGTGTTCATGTAGTACTCCCAGTCCGGATCCCCCGCGATATTGCCGGAAAAGCTCAGTGGCGCCATTTGCCCGACGGCGTCGGCGTCGCCTACCGAGAACCGCTTGACGAACTCACCGTCGACACGCACGTCGAGCTCCTGAGGCGTCGAAAACCCGATGATGTAGTCCGAGAAGTTCCGGTGCAGGCGCACCTTGACCGTGTACTCGCCATCCACCGGAAAGTAGTGGCGGACCGCAATGCCTCCGCGGGAGCCGAACGACAGCCGGTCGCCCTGCCGGTCATCCTGCAACAGCCCTGGATGTATGCGATACGTGGCCACGGCCGGTCCTACCGGCGGAGTCCCCACAGCGAGCCGGCTGATTTTTCGTGCGGCCGACAGATAGCGCGACACCAGGTCTGGTGAGATCGAGAGCATCTCCCCGTTGTTGTCGAAGCCATGCTCATAGGTGTTGTCGGCTGGCAGCAGCGAGGCGACATCGACGTCGACCGCGAGGAGATCACGAACGGCCGCGTGATACTCCGCCCGATTGAGACGATGAAACGTCTCGCCGCGCCCGGGGTCCGGACTGGTCAGGGACACCGCGTCGATCTCCGCCTCCAGCCACGAGGCCGCGGCACGATACGTGGCCTGGTCGGGCCGTGGGCTGCCTGCGGGCGGCATGGTCTGCGCACGCAGCTTGACGATGACCCGCTCCCACGCCTCGGCCTCGGCGCTCACGTCGGTCAGGTCCTTCGTGTCGAGCGCCAGCCCCGCCACCAGGGTCCGATCGTTGTGACAACGCACGCAGAACTGGTCGAGCACCTTCCGAGTCGACGAAGCGGTGACGTCAACCTCCGGCGCCGACTCCTGTGCGAGAGCGACCTGCGGTCGACTGGACGCCGCCGCCATCGCCGCGACGAGGACCAACAGAACTCCGACCGTCGAACGGGGTCTCACCACCTTGCGCGCCTCCAGATCATTTGGATCGGCACATAAACCTCTTCCGTCGCTGTCACGCCAACCGCCCCTGCGAGCATAACCCTCAAGTCGGTCAACGGCCCACGAAGACCGCACTGACCGTACGCCAATGATAGTGCGGAATGCCTCTCTTGAGTGCACTATCACGTCGATTTCTTACACCACGCGAGTCGGCTGACCACATCGTCGACCGCCTGGCCAGAACCCTCACCGAAGGCCCGGCTCCTCGATGGCGTGGGAGCCCAATTCGAGCGCATTGTGCTCACGGCGCCAGACGGGCAGCGGACCCCGGCGGTAAAGGGTCCCTTGGCTTCACCGACTCCGAAATGAAGAATCGGCTCGGACTGGCTGGTCGTCCCGTGTTCCAGGGAGAGCTGACGGACCAACGCGCATCCCTCGAGAAGGAGCGTCACGGTGGCCTCGGCGCCCAGGTATCGGACCGCGTGCCCCGCAGCCGAAGGCGCACACTGCAGTTGTCGAGCCGGGGAAGCCCATCGTTGCGAAAGAGGCGAACCTGGCACCCTTCGAAAACGCCCAGATCGACGTCGCCGTCGATGTCGGCGGCGGCCCCCCACCCATCGAACCCGGACTACCCCGGTCACGTCGGCCAGGGACAAGGCCCTGCCGGCTACGGCTGCTCTGGACCCTCGACCTGGGGGGTGGCTCGGGTCGGGATACTTCAGGGCACCGACCGCATTGTGGGGCGTCGCCGTGGGGTCTGACTAGCCGCGCACCAGGTCACATGCCTTGCCAAGGCCCGTCGTACCACCTGAAGACGTTTCCGGTAAGACTGCCGATAAAGATCTCTCCGGTGTCGCTCACGTCGATCCAGTGACCTGGACTCTCCATCGCACCGAGAATCTCTCCTGTCTCCATGTCGACTCGCATGATGCGCCCGGCGAGGGTGTCGTATGTGATGTTCTCGATGTTGTCGCGGTGGGTGATGACCCACACCTGGTCATCTGGTGTGATGAAGATGTTCTGGGTGGCTCCCAGATGCGTCCACATATGTAAGAACTCACCGTCTCCGTCAAAAATTTGAATCCGGTTGTTCTCGCGATCGCTGACGTACACACGCCCCGTCGAATCCACGGCCACCGAGTGCACGAGGTCGAACTCTCCCGGCGCGGTGCCAGGTGTGCCCCAGGCGCGGACGAACTGTCCGTCCGCGTCGTACTTGACGACCCGGTTGTTCCCGTAGCCATCGGCAACATAGAGCTCGTCGTTCGGACCAAACGCGATGTCGGCTGGACGATCGAACGTGTCGTCTGTGGTGCCGGCCTGCCCCTTGACGCCCAAGGTCATCAGCAGCTCGCCGTCGTTGCTGAACTTCATCACCTGATGGTCGCCGTTGTCCGTGACCCAAACGTTGTCGTGACGATCGATACGCAACCCGTGTTCGTTACCGAACAGACCGCGGCCGAACGAACGCAGGTAGTTGCCCTCGGCGTCGAACACGATGATGGGATCGGCGGTCTCGCCACGGTGAAACACGAACACCTGATTATTGGAATCCGTGGCCACCGATGACACCCGCCCGAAGTTCCATCCGTCCGGCATGGTGCTCGGCTCCTGCCCGAACCGGATGGCAACGCGGTACTTCATCAGGCTCCCCTCATGGGGATACCACCCTTCCAACCCCTGGGTGTCCACGACCTGCCCGACCGCGGTGGCTCGGTCAATATCGACGCCCGGTGCCGGCTGCATCACGTCCCCGTCGTCCGCTGCCTCAACCGGCGCCTCGGATGCGGGTCCCGATGCACATGCGGTCGCGAAACACACTACACACACGAAACTCAGCAATCTTCCGTTGGGCATTGAGGGTGTCCTTTCGTCGCGGCTCTCGAATTCAGTTCGCGCTCGACAACGCGTTCAGGGCGGCCACAAAGTCGCTCCACGGAACCGGCCGTCCGTGGACGGGCGCGAGCGTCTCCACCTCCAGATTCATGCGCCGCACCTGATTCGACAGGCTGCGCATCGCCGGCAACTGCGCTCGTCGGGGCGGCTCGTGGGTGTCGAACAGGTCCGCCTGAAACACGATGCCCTCGGCCGGTAGGTACGCCATCAACATGCCGGTCACGTGCTGCAATGGCTGCACGTAGTACACGCGCAAGATCCGCGAATCGTCCGCAATGACGTAGTTCTCCTGAATCGCCTCGTAGTTGTAGCCCTCGGCCAGTTCGGTCGGCGGCCACTTCGACACAATGTCGGGCTTGACGGTCCTCGGCTCGTAACTCAACACATCGCTGTTCAGGAACTCGAGGTTCTGCTGGTGGGTCACGATGGTCGACCCGATGTGGAGGTAGGTGCGCAGTCCTCCGATGTGATCGAAGTGGGGGTGAGAGCTGATCAGCCAGCGAATCGGCTTGTTGGGAGCGAGTCGCGCAACCGCCTCGATGACGGCCAAACTGCGTGTTTCATCGACGGGCGCCTCGAACACGGCGACAAAGTCGTCGAACTCCACCATGTAGCTGTTGGCCGGACCGCCGCCGAGCAGATAGACACCGTCGGCCATTTCTTCGACCGCGACGTCCGTCGGGAAGGTGGCCTGGACCACTGACGGTGGCACCGGAGCCGCGTCGTCACACACGTTCGGCTGTACGGTCGCGAACGTCCCGCCGTAGGCGTTGTGACCGGTGCTCTCCCGGTAGAACTGCCAGTTGTCGTCCCATCCCTGGTGCGAGTGCCAGGCGGTAGGCCATTTCACGTTCCCAAACGTGGCTTGATTGGTCGACTCGTGCTCGATGTTGAAGTCGCCCAGCGCGGGGATGTTCACCGTCGTCTTGATCCGTTGAATCTGGTTCTGCGGGTTNATCGNCGCNTCGANCCGATANTTCCCGAGCATNGTAATCGCNNCCACATACATTTTCTCTGGACTCACCACGTTGCCATCGCGACCCTTCTCGATCTGCTCCCAACGCCACAGCGCCACAGGATTGGCCCCGGGGAGACGAGCGGCTTTGAGAAACCCGTGCGGATTCATCCACATCTCCAACTGGTACACCTCCGCCAACTCGGGCGGGACCGCCACCGGAGGGCCGTCGCCGTCCTGGTGCCAGGCGAACTCGCCATTGACGATGTGGGTTTGCCTGGTGGCCTGCTGGGTCGGCGTCCCGCCGGTCCAGCCCATGCCGTACTTCCACGACGCGGGATTCAGACCCGGCGTCCGGTCGAACGTCTCCTTGCTCGTGCCCGCGTCCCAGTTGATGGTGCGGGTATAGTTGGCCATCGAATCGACACGCGGCCAGTCGATGTTGACCGCGTTCTCGAATGTCTGGCCGACGGCGCCACTATAGCCGGTGCCGGAGTAGGTGATGCACGTCAGATTGGCTTCACCGATCTCGGCCGCAACAGCGGCCAGAAGCGGCGCCGGATCGACGTAGCCTGGAGGAAACGGCTGGGCGAACACCGGCCCTCCCACCAACAAGACCAGCGCGAGGGTGCCATACACACATTTCGGCATCTTTCTTCCTGACATGATGAGCCGTCGTCGCCTCGCCCCGTTGGGTGGGNAGGAGACGAGGCCGTCCTCGGTTTCTACGGCGTCACNTACTTCCGTACTCGGTGCGGGCCAACGTCGGCGGCATACACGCTGCCCTGCCGATCCGCCGTGATCCCCGACGCNCCAGAAATGCGATTCTGCTCTTGCTCGGCCAGATCGGGGTCCGGAATGAACGCGGTCACCACACCGTCTTTCGCGCTGCCAATGTAGATGCCCCGCTTCCAGCCCGGGTTGTTTCTCGAGTTCGACGTCGAGTCCGTCACGTAGAGCCGGTCATCCTCGTCGATGAACATNCCGCTGGGCCGACCAAACTGNGTCCATGCCACGACGAAGGTGCCGTCCGGCTCGAAGACCTGCACCCGGCTGTTCGATCGGTCNCCGACAAACACGCGCCCAGCCGAATCCAGGGCGATNGTGTGGGGTTGATTGAATTCACCGGGCCCCGCGCCGGTCTGTCCCCAGGTGGTGANGAAGCNGCCATCNCNNNCGAATTTCACCACNCGATTGTTGGTCCCGTGGCCATCCGTNACGAAGATGTCCCCATTGGCCGNGACNGCCACNTCGGTCGGNCGNTCGAAGGTATCGGGNCCGNNTCCCGCGACCCCCGCCTGGCCGAGCGTCAACAACCGCTCNCCGGTNGGGCTGTACTTGAANACCTGCTGCCCGCGNCCCCCGGCGGACANGCCGAGCACCGTNTCACTCCCATTGGCGTCNGTCGCCCAGATGTTGCCNTCGGGATCGATGTGAAANCCGTGCGGATGCGCNAAGTCGCCCTCGCCCCAACTGTCCAGNAGCTCGCCGCCCGGNGNGAACTTCAGNATNGGCGGGTCCTCGTCACGGCCAACGCAGGTGGCGGCTCCGGCTGGTACGGTTCCGAAGCACCGATGGAGGACCCAGATGTTCCCGTCCGGATCTCGATCCACGCCGATGGTCTCTCCGAACGCGCCGGCGTTCATGCTCATCGGAAGCTGTGGCCAGGGCTCGACCCAACGATATGGCGTGGCAAGGGGCTGCGCCGCCACGCCGAGGGATACCACCCCGAGCGCAACCAGCAAGAGTCCTGTCCGTCCGATGCACGACATGATGGCCTCCTAGCAGCCCGTGCGCGATTATTGACGGTCAACCCGCAGCGACGCAACACGCGTACGTCACAGCATGGCGGACGACGCCCGCCGCGGCCCCGATCCGTGAGACCATCCGGATCATCCTCAGCCGCGTCCGGCGGCTCGATGCCGGGTAGGGCGCTCGGTCGTGTTCTTGCGCATGTGATGGGCGCCGCGGCGAGGCCCCCAGGGCCTTCGTGCCAGCGAGGCAGAACGGAGCAGATATGTGGCAACGTCGAGTGACAGCCGGCCTTCTCTTGACCGTGTATACCGCGATGCCGTCCGTCGTCCGGGCCCAATCTTCGGATGTATTTGTCCCGGTGACCGACGCGATGCTGCAGGCGCCATCGGATGATGACTGGCCGATGTGGCGCCGCACCCTCGATGGCTGGGGGTATAGCCCGCTCGACCAGATTGATCGCAGCAACGTGGGAGACCTGCGTCTGGTCTGGACGCGAGCGCTGAGCGCCCCTGGTCGACAGCAGGGCACCCCACTCGTGTATGACGGCGTGATCTACATGCCGAATCCGAGCGACGTCATCCAGGCGATCGACGCGGTCAGCGGCGACCTGATCTGGGAATATCGCCGGTCGTTGCCGGAGGACGTGTGCGAGCGCTTGATCCCGGGCGTCTGCACGACCAATCGCAACCTCGCCATCTACGACAATCTGATCATCGACACCAGCGTCGACGAGTATGTGTTCGCGCTGGATGCGCAGACCGGAGACCTGGTGTGGGAAACGGAGATTCTCGACTACCAGGTGCATCCGGCGAACCAGAGCACGGGACCGATCATCGCGAACGGCAAGGTTATTTCGGGACGCAGTTGCATGCCTAGCGCCGGACCGGATGCCTGTGTCATCACTGCGCACGACGCGAAGACCGGAGCAGAAATCTGGCGACGGCGCACCATTCCCAGACCGGGCGAGCCCGGCGACGAGACATGGGGCGGAGTGCCGGACGCGGACCGCCGACACGTCGGGACCTGGATGGCGCCGAGCTACGACCCGGACTTGAACCTGCTCTACATCGGCACGTCGGTAACCTCGCCGGCGCCGAAATTTCTCGTGGGTGGGGTCAACAACAAGCACCTGTATCACAACTCCACCCTGGCACTGGATGCCGACACCGGCGAGATCGTCTGGTACTACCAGCACCTCAATGACCACTGGGATCTCGACCATCCCTTCGAGCGTCTCCTCGTCGACACCGCCGTCCGGCCGGACCCGGCCGTCGTGAGCTGGATCAACCCGCGGCTCCAACCGGGTGAGGCACGCCGCGTGATGACCGGCATCCCCGGAAAGACCGGCGTGGTGTACACCCTCGACCGCGCCACCGGCGAGTTTCTCTGGGCAACCCCCACCGTAGCGCAGAATGTCATCACCCACATCGACGGCGCGACCGGTGCAGTCTCGGAGAACTCGGAGGTGGTGTTCGGCGGGTTCGGACAGGAGGTCTTGACTTGCCCCACCGCCATGGGCGGCAAGGATTGGGAGGCGGGCGCCTACAGCCCGCGGACCAACACGATGTATATGCCGCTGCGGAACGCCTGCGCGCGAATGACGCCCCTCGACGATGGCGGCACCTCGCTCTACAGCCTCGCCATGAGGAACGAGTTGGCTCCGGGAACGGACCAGCTCGGCGCGGTGTGGGCCATCTCGGCCGAGACCGGTGCCACGGCGTGGACCTACGAGCAACGTGCGGCCACGATGTCGCTAGTAGCCACCGGAGGGGGTCTCGTTTTCGTGGGCGATATCAACGGTCGGTTTCGCGCCCTCGATGACGAAACGGGCGACGTGCTGTGGGAGATCAACCTCGGATCGCCGGTGAGCGGGTTCCCGGTGGTCTATGCCGTCGATGGACGACAGTATGTCGTGGCGGGGACCGGCACGGGTGGCAACGCGTCGCGATGGAGCGCGATGACGCCGGAGCTCAGACCGAGCAGCGGGAACAACCTCTTTGTGTTTGCGCTGCCGGAACGATAAGCAAGAGGGCGAACTGGCCGCGGCCTGCGCACGCTCAGTCGAGTTCGACGATGACCGGTGCGTGGTCCGACGCGGTCAGGCCGTCCTTCTTCTTGCGATAGTCCCGGTCGACTTCAACATGATGCAGACGGCGGGTGACGGTCGCCGTGCCGAGCAGCAGGTCGATACGGAGACCATGGTTCCGGTGAAAAGCGCCCGCCCGATAGTCCCACCAGGAAAACAACCTGGCGTCGGGCAGATGGTGCCGGAACAGATCGGTGAAGCCCCACCCCAGCACACGTTGCAAGCGCTCGCGCTCGGCCGCGGTGTGAAAGATCTGTCCGGTCAGCGCGTTCTCGTCCCAGGTGTCGATGGGCGCCGGCACGATGTTGAAGTCGCCACAGAGCACGGTGGGCCTCTCCGGGTCGTGCTCGGTCTGGAGCAGTCGGTGCAGGCTCTCGAACCAGGCCAGCTTGCGCGGGAAGTCGTCATGGTCGGTGGACTTGCCGTTCGGACAGTACACGGTGGTAAAGGAGAGGTCGCCGACCCTCGCCGTGATCAGGCGTGATCCGAGCCCCTCCTCACCGGGAAGGCCTCGTCGCACGAGGGTGGCCGGCTCGCGCGAGAGAATAGCCACCCCATTCCAACTCTTCTGCCCGAACCACTCCGCATGGTAGCCGGCCGCCCGAAACTGGTCGACCGGAAATTCCTCGTCCGTCAGCTTGAGCTCCTGGAGACCGACCACGTCCGGTTCGCGGGTTCGCAACCAGTGGAGCACGAAATCGATCCGGGCCCGCAGGCCGTTGATATTCCAGGTGGCAATCTTCATGCGCTCTCTCGACATCCGCCGCTAGAAAAACCAGCTAATCGACGCGTAGCCGGTGGTGCCCGACTGCCCATACTCTGACGCCAACGGCCGATCCGGAGTCACCGCGCTCTCGCCGACCCCGACATACACCCCGCCACTCACCGACACCTCGTCACCGGCCGAATAGGACACGCTGGGCGCGAGCAGCGCGCTCCGGTCGTTCAGATTCCAGAGCCAGAGCCCGCTCAGCCCCACCAGCGGATGCAACTGGAAGGTAGTAAAGACGACGGTCTCGTCTCGACCGAGCACCTGAAACTCCCCGCGTCGAAACGGCTCTGAGAGCACGACCCGGAGATACTCGCCGGGGTTGGCCGCGGCCAGGTTGTCGCGCTGATATTCGACGCCAACCGACAGGTCTCGCCCCCCCACCTGCAGAAGACGGTCGAGTCCGATCGCACCGCGGAAGACCACCGCGCCATCGATCTGACGGAGCGTGCCTTCGCTCCGCACGGCCCAGGATCCGAGCCCGCCGGCTGCGCCGAACGCGCCGGTCACATCGCCGTAGAGTGAGCCGGCCCAGCCAGACAGCTCCCAGTTGTGCCAGGTGGCCAGCCCTCGTCCCAGCGCGGTGACCTCGTCGCCGGCCGCGGTCTGACTGGGACGCACCACGAGATCGATCTGGCTCAGCGGACTCGGATAGAGTCGCACGCGGGCGGCGTCGACGCCGCCACGGAACTGACGAAACGGGTCGGCCGGGCTGAACGGTAAGAACGGGTCAGCCGGCGTCAAGAACAGCGTGGTCCCCCAGGAGACCGCCTGCCGTCCGGCACTGATCTGCGTGGCACGGGTCGGGCTGACGGCCACGTTGAGTCGGTCGAACCGATGCCGCCATCCGACGTGCTCTTCGTCCAGGATGGTCCACTCCAGGTCGAGCCGCTCGCCACCGCTGGGCACCGCACCGAGACCGAAGCCCGCACTCGAGTCACGTTGTCGCAGAGTCAAGGCATGCTCGTATGCGACTTCGAACGACAGGGGGCCGAGCACCGGTCTGGACGAGAGGCGAAACCGGCTGAACTCCGTCAGGCTGCTATCGGCGAAGTCGGTCGCGCCGCTGAACAGCGGCACGGTCTGGAGATAGCCGGTCAACCAACTCGGCTGGGCGCGAGCCGGTGTGGCGACCAGAAGCAGCAGGCAGGCGCCGACGAGCGCCTGGTGCGGGGTCCCACCGGTCACCCGCGGGTCTCGTCGGAATCGATGCGGCCGTCGACCATCTGCACCAGTCGGCGCGACCGCTTCATGACCCGCGAGTCATGGGTCGCGAACACGAATGTGACCCCAAGGTCACGATTCAGCTCCGCCATCACGTCGAGCAGCGCCTCGCTCGAGGCGGAATCGAGATTCGCGGTCGGCTCATCGGCAAGCACCAGGGCCGGGCGACTCGCCACCGCGCGGACCACGGCCACGCGCTGCTGCTGTCCCCCCGAGAGCTTGCCGGGGCGCCGGTCCTCGAGTCCCGCCATGCCGGTACGCGCGAACAGTTCCCCGATCCGCGCCGCGCGCTCGTCAGCCGCAATACCTTGCAGCAGCATCGGAAACTCCGCGTTCTCCATCGCGGTCAGCACCGGCAGCAGGTTGTAGGCCTGAAAGATGAACCCAACCTGTTCGAGTCGCAGCTGAGCGAGCTCCTGGTTGGACATGTCGGTGACATCCTGCCCGGCCACCCACACCCTGCCGCGGGTCGGTCGTGTGAGGCCACCGATCACGTTCAGCAGCGTCGTCTTGCCCGAGCCGGAGGGCCCGGCCAGCGCCGTGAATTCGCCGGCCTCGACGGTCAGGCTGACATCGCGAACCGCCTGCACCTCTTCGGCCTCTTGCTGGAAGATCTTCCAGACGCCTTCGGTGCGCACCGCCGGGGTATCGGACTGGGTCATTGCTACCGCTCGAACTTCATCGATTCGGCGATGTCGATTCTCGCCGCTCTGAGGGCCGGGTAGACCGACGCCACGGCGCCGATCGCGAGAATAAACGCCAGAATTTGCCCCACTCGAACGAGGTAGAACTGCGGCACCATGACCGGGTCGATGACCACACCCGAGAAGGTCATGTCCTCCCCCATCAGGGCGGCCATGTCGAGACCATCACCGAAGAAATACCAGGTGGCCAGGTACCCGAGGGTGACCCCGACGAAACCACTGACGGCGGTCAGGGTGAGACCCTCGACCAGCACGATCGTCCCGGTTCGCCCCGGAGTCAGGCCGAGGGCCTGCAGCACCCCGAACTCGCGGTAGCGGTGCAGCACCGACATCAACACGGTGTTCACGATGCCAAACGCGATGATGATGAACAGAATGCCGAAGACCAGATAGTTCCCGAAGCTGTCGATGGCAATCGCCGCGGCCAGCGCGGGGTTCGCTTCGCGCCACCCCATCACGCGCGCGTCTCCGCGCCCGATCGGGTCGGCCAGCGCTTGCTCCAAATGCGCCGAGACCGGAGCGACCGCCGTGCTGTCCTTCAGCACCACGCCGACGTTGGTGACGTCATGCTCAGACCCGAGCCACTCGCCAGCCGTTTGGAGTGGGATGTGGACCACCGATTGGTCTACTTCCGGGACGCCGTTTCGAAAGATGCCGACGACCCGGAGCAACTGCGCGGCGATTTCCTTGTCTGCGTCCTGCGCCTGCACCACCAGGCGTGAGCCCAGCCGCAGGTCGAGGCTCGAGGCGAGACCGACGCCGATGTAGGCGGCCAGCCGATCATCCGGCTCCAGATATCGGCCCTCGACCAGCTGGTCGTCGAGCGTGCTGAATCGGGCCTCGGCCACCGGGTCGACGGCCTGGACCTGCACCGGTCGTGCACCCTGGGCCGAGCTGGCCAGGGCGCTAACGCTCAGCCGTGACGAGACCGCGACAACCTGCGCGGCGATCCCCGGCGCGGCCAAAGCCTGCTCGGCCTTGCCGCGCACGTCGGTCATCAGACGGTCCTCGAGCTTGCGACTCCGCCGAAAAGATCGGAAGAGC
>PAUN01000013.1 GCA_002712885.1 Acidobacteriota bacterium | reverse complement strand
CCACACTCGATCTGTCCCGTGAGCCCTTTGAGCCGGAGGCGTTTGAGAGCGATCTGGTCGCCTTTCATCTGCCGATGCATACCGCGACGCGTCTGGCGGTGCCGGTGATCCGACGTGTACGCGCGTTGGCGCCCAAGGCCCGTTTGTGCTGCTACGGGCTCTACGCGCCGCCCAACGAGCGGATGCTGCGCGACCTCGGCGTGGACCACGTGCTGGGCGGCGAGTTCGAGCAGGCGCTGCTGGCCGTGGCGTCCGGCGCTCCACTCCAGCCGGCAACCGGGTCATTGCCACGGTTGCGGTTCCGGGTGCCGGAGCGCGGCGGTCTGCCGCCACTCGAGCGCTACGCCTCGTTGCAGACACCGACGGGGCGTCGGGTCGTGGGGTACACGGAAGCCAGCCGCGGGTGCAAACATCTGTGCCGGCACTGTCCGGTGGTCCCGGTGTATGGTGGTCGGTTCCGGGTGGTCCCCCGCGAGGTCGTGCTCGCCGACATTCGGACGCAGGTCGAGGCGGGGGCGCGACATATCACGTTCGGAGACCCGGACTTCTTCAACGGTGTCGGTCATGCGGTCGCCATTGTCGAGGCCCTTGCCTGTGAATTTCCCGGTGTTAGCTATGACGTCACTATCAAGGTGGAACACCTCAAACGCCATCGGGACCGTCTGACCTTGTTGCGCGACACTGGTTGCCAGTTTGTCGTGACGGCGGTCGAATCGGTGGACGACGTCGTGCTGGCGCGATTGGTGAAGGGGCATACCCGGGCCGACTTTGAAGCGGTAGTCGAGCAGTGCCGCACGATCGGACTGCCGTTGACGCCGACGTTCATCCCGTTCACGCCGTGGGTCACGCTGCGTGGATACTTCGAGCTGTTACGGACGATTGACGCGCTCCAACTGGTCGAGCACGTGGCTCCGATCCAGTTGACGCTACGGCTGTTGATTCAAGAGGGTTCGCGCCTGCTCGAGCTCGAGCGAGACGCCTTGGGCGCGAGTCTCGGTCCGTTCGACGAGCGACTCCTCGTGTACCCGTGGGTGCATGTCGACCCGGCGGTCGACCGATTGCAGGAGGCCGTGGCCGCGGTCGTGGGGCGGGGGCTCACCTCCTCTCGGTCAGAGCTCTTTGACCAACTTCTGGCGCTGACCGCTGACCGTCTTGGGGTTGCGACGCCACGACGTGTGTCTGACGCTCGGGACCGAGCGGCCGTGCCCTATCTGAACGAACCGTGGTACTGCTGAGCGGAGCCGTCCGCCGAGCAGGTGGCTCTGGTATGAGAACGCGGCGGCTGGAGTGGGGACGGATGGCGTGTGTCCCTGCGGTGGGTGAGTCATGCCTCGAGTGCTCGTGATCGCCACCACGACCGGGTATCAGACCCGAGCCTTCGGTAAGGCCGCCTCGGACGTGGGCGTCGACCTGGTCTTTGCGACGGATCGCTGCTACCAACTCGACAACCCTTGGCGGGATGACGCCGTGCCGGTGCGTTTTCATGATGAGCCACGGTCCGTGGCCGCCATCGGAGAGATGGCTCGCCGCACACCGGTCGACGGGGTGCTGGCGGTCGGTGATCGGCCAGCGGTACTCGCAGCGTTGGCTGCAGTGGCGCTCGGCGTGCCGGGGCACCCTCCAGGAGGGGTCCGGGTCTGCGGCAACAAGCTCGACACGCGGCGGCGGCTGCAGGCGGCCGGTTTGCCATGTCCTCCGTTTCGGGCGCTGAGGGTGGGCACGAACCTGGAGGCGCTCCCCGATGACATCGCGTTTCCATGTGTGGTGAAGCCGCTGGCGCTGTCTGGCAGCCGCGGCGTCATCCGGGCGAACAGTCCGAGCGAGCTTCGGGCCGCGGTGTTTCGCGTGTGTCGATTGCTCGCGCGTAGTGAGGTGCGCCAACGTCGCGACCCGTCGGACGCGCAGCTTGTGGTGGAGACGTTCATTCCTGGCCGCGAGTACGCGCTCGAAGGCGTGATGGAGAACGGTGTACTCCACGTACTGGCTCTGTTCGATAAGCCGGATCCCCTTGAGGGCCCGTTTTTCGAGGAGACGATTTATGTGACACCATCCGCCCAACCGGACGCCACTTGCGACCGGATCGTCGGGGCGGTGACGGAGGCGGCGCGCGCGCTGGGATTGCACCACGGGCCCGTGCACGCCGAGTGTCGCGTCAATGAGCACGGCGTGTTCGTGCTCGAGATCGCGGCGCGGCCCATCGGCGGGCTGTGCGCACGGGCACTCAAGTTTAGCCGGCGGGGCGACCGGGTGGTATCGCTCGAAGAGTTGCTCCTGCGCCACGCCTTGGGAGAGCCGGTGCGAGGCTATCGCCTCCTGCCTGAGGCGTCGGCGGTGATGATGATTCCTATTCCGCGCGCGGGCGTCTACCGCCAGGTGAAGGGGACGTCGGTCGCCACAGCCGTCCCGGGAGTCGTGGATCTGGTGGTGACCGCAAAGCCGGACCAGCGTTTAGAGCCGCTGCCGGAGGGAGCCAGCTATCTGGGGTTTATTTTCGCGCGCGCCGAAAATCCGGCCGATGCCGTCCGCGCCCTGCGACAGGCGCACGACCTGTTGGACGTCGTCATCGACAAGTCCATCCCGGTCGTGTGAACCCGGACGAAGGCGCAACCCCGTCAAAGCGACGCTCCAGCCCGGCGGGCTGTGAGCGACGAAGCAACGCAGTCCAGACGGCGGCCTCGACGGGAAAACCTAGGCTTTGCCTTGTTCGGGGACGTAGTCTGGTGGGAGGGCCGACCCTTCGCCGAAGAAGAAATCCTCCATGTGTTTCGCCACCAGATCCTGGGCCTCTTTCTGCCACGGCATCAGGCGATACTCGTTGAGTATCATCTTCATCCGCTCTTCCCAGAGCTTCCATGCCTCGGCGGAGACGTTCTCGTAAATGCGCTGACCCAGTTCGCCCGGCCACGTGGGGGCATCGAGGGCCGGAAGCTCTTTCTGGAACTTTACGCACTTCACGGTGCGGGGCGTCGTCGGTTCGCTCATGATGATTGGTTGGTATCTGCTGAAATCGAGGAATCGTAACATGCGACGGGACACGCGGTGATGGAGGAGCGAATCGCGGGGACCCGGCGGGTGGTGGCGACCGCCGGCGTGCTGGGAGGGAGCTTCTTGGCCGCAATCGAGACAACCGTGGTCGCGGCCGCCATGCCGACGGTGGCCGACCAACTTGGCGGACTCTCGCTCTACAGCTGGGTCTTTTCCGCGTACCTGCTGACCTCGACGGTGTCGATTCCGCTGTGGGGAAAACTCTCGGACCTGTATGGGCGGCGCCGGTTCTATCTCTGGAGCGTCGGTCTGTTTCTGGTGGGGTCGGCGCTGTCGGGTGCCGCTGAGACCATGCCGCAGCTCATCCTGTTCCGGGCTCTGCAGGGGTTCGGTGCCGGCGGGCTGTTGCCGCTTGGGATGAGCGTCCTGGCAGACCTGTATACGCTCGAGGAGCGCGGGCGGATGCAGGGCTTGCTGAGCGGCGTGTGGGGCGTAGCCTCGATCGTCGGCCCGGTCACCGGTGGCTATATCACCACGTTGTTCTCTTGGCGCTGGGTGTTCTACCTGAATATCCCTTTCGGCGTCGCGACCGCGGTGGCTGTCGCGGCCTCCCTGCACGACAGACCGGCGGGGCAACGATATGCCGTGGACTACGCCGGCGCCGCCTTGTTGATGATGTCAGTGACACTGCTCATTCTCGCGTTGAGTCGTAGTGGTCTTGATGCCGGGGGCGGACAGGTCGTGTGGTTGTGGCCCGCCTACCTCGGCGCGGTCGTGTGCGGGGTAGCACTGGTCAGAGTCGAGCGTCGCGCAGCGGAGCCGATGGTGCCGGTCGACCTGCTGGCGGACCGGATGGTGGCGGCCATCGCCGGTACCGGGTTGCTGGTCGGTGTTGGAATGTTTGGCGCGATTACCTACGTGCCGCTGTTCGTGCAGGAAGGGTTGGGCGGCAGCGCCGTCGAGGCCGGGCGTGCGTTGACGCCGCTGATTCTCGGGTGGGTCGTGACGTCGATGATTACGGGACGAGCTGTCTTGCGGATTGGATACCGGCCGCTCGTGTTGAGCGGACTGGTCTGTATCGCCGTCGCGTTCGGCGGGCTCACGCAGGTTGGGGCGGAGAGTTCGGTGTGGCTGCTACGCGCGGACCTGTCGCTCATGGGAATGGGCCTGGGCATGACGATGCTCTCGCTGGTCCTGGCGATGCAGAACGTCGTGGCCCGACGTCACCTGGGGGTGGCCACGTCTTTCGGGCAGTTCACTCGGAGCATTGGTGGTGCGGTCGGGGTGGCCCTCCTCGGCGCCGTGATCGCCGCCGCCGTGCAAGACGCGGGCGATCCGGTGGCGGCAGACATGGTCCACGGCATTCATCGCGCCTTCTGGCTGGCGGCCGCCGTCTCCGTGGTGGCCGTGGTGCCGGCGCTGCGGATTCCGAGCGGTCTTCCGTTCGAGCTGGTGCACCCGGACCACGCCGTGGCCCCCACCGGGCGCGAGATACCGAACGAAGTCTGAGCTGGAGCATCGACGACCAAGTCACCGCGCGGCACGCATCAAAGACGCGCGACACTGCGCGAGGGGGCGGCGCGAAGCCCCCCCTAATGCACCCCGTCGCCCGATCCCGCGGACCACTTCGACACGTCTTCGGCGTCGAGGCTGACGGTCACGACTCGAGCCACTTCCACCCGCACGTCGTTGAACACCGCCCCGCCCCCGATGTCGGTCAGGTCGTCCGAGACCAGCGCGTTGGCGGTCGAGCCGTTGAGCGTGCTCATTCGCCACAGCCCCTTCGGCAGGCCCACCGTGCCGCGGCGCATATCGGGGTTGAGTCTCAGTGGGCTGTGCACTTCCCCCAACGGGTTGAACATGCGGACGGTGTCGCCGGTCGATAGACCGCGCGGTTCTGCGTCGTCTGGATGCATGTGGAGGCTCGCCGGGCCGCGGCGCAGCTCACCGAGCGACGAATTGATCGTCTTCTCGGTAGCCGGCGAGATCAGGCTCAGGGGGTACTCGTCGGTGGCCGGGTGTTCTTGGTATCGATACAATCCGGACGGGGTCTGGTGGTCCAGCGCTTCCGGAAACAGCTGCACCTTGCCGTCCGGTGTGCGGGGCGACACATCGACGAACTGAATGGGTGCGCCACCGGCCGGGTCGGTCACGATGCCGGCACCCATGAGATCGCGGCCGACCTCGTCCGGCATCGTCCCGGTGACGGCGAGCAGGGTCTCCACGTCGGTGCCGTGTTCCCCGCTCGCGGCCAAGCCCAGCCGGTTCGCCAACTCGGCGAAGACCTCGACGTTGGGCCGCGCCTCACCAACCGCGTCAATCGCGGGCTTGGCGAGTTGCATCGTGCTGAGGCCGTAGCTGGTCACGATGTCGTACGACTCGAGAAACGTGGTGGCGGGCAGCACGACATCGGCCAGGGCCGCCGTGTCGGTCATCACCTGGTCGAACACGACGGTGAAGAGATCCTGGCGGGCCAGCCCCTCCAATACCTTGTTCTGGTTCGGCATGGTGACCGCCGGATTGCAGTTGTAGACAAACAGCATTTGAACGGGCGGGTCGCGATAGTCCAGGAGCGCTCGCCCCAGGTGGTTCATGTTGACCAGGCGGGTGTCCGGCTCCGGCACACCGATCCAGTCTTCGGGCGAGTGCCTCCAGGCACCGCTGTTACTCATCGAGTATCCGCCGCCGCGTACGCCGAACTTCCCGGCGACCGTGGGCAGCGCCAGGACCGCGAGGGCCGCGTTGCCGCCGTTCCGATTGCGTTCCAGGCCCCATCCGCACCGAATGACAGCGGGAGAGATATCGGCATACATTTCAGCGACGTTCTCGAGCAGTTCGGGGTCGAGGCCCGCCACACTCGCCGCGTGGTCAATCGTCCATTCGGAGGCACGTTCGCGTAGTTGGGCCGCTCCGTTTGCGTGCTCGTCCAGGAACTCCTGGTCGGCCAGTCCCTGCTTGAAGAGAAATCGATGGATCGCCAATGCCACCACGACGTCGGTGCCGGGCTTGACGGCGAGATGAATGTCGGCCTGTCGGGCCAAATTGGTTCGCCGCGGGTCGATCACTACCAGCGCGGCACCCGCCGCCTGGGCCGCCTTGATGTGCGGGATGAGGTGGACCCCGGAGCTGGAAGGGTTGGCGCCCCACACGATGATGAGTCGCGCGTACCGATAGTCTGAGTAGGTGACCCCCGGCATCTTCCCGTAGAGCGCTTGGTTGGCCGTGCTCGTCGGCATGGCGCAGACGGTGCGGGCTAGGCGTGAGGTGCCGAACTGGCGAAACAGCCGTGCGTCAGTGGTGTCCTGGGTCAGCAGGCCATTCGACCCGCCGTAGGAGAAGGGGAGAATCGCTTCGGCGCCCCATTCGTCTCGGATCGCTTCCATGCGCGACGCAATCAGGTCGAGGGCGTCGTCCCAGCTGGCTTTACGGAACTCACCGTCCCGCCCACCGTCGCGGACCAGCGGATACGGGATGCGGGCCTCTCCATACACCCGTTCGCTGAACCGTCGAACCTTGGCGCAGATGTATCCGTTGGTGGCGTCGTGGGCGTGTGAGCCGTCGATCCTGAGGACCTTGCCCTTCTCGACCGTCACGGCCAGGCTGCACGCGTCGGGGCAGTCGAGGGGACAGACCGTGTCAACGGTCGACCGTCCCCACTTCAAATTGTCGTCGTCGCCCATTTTGCCAGTTTATCACCCGAGTGGAGACCGGCATTCTGGATGGATTCTGACGCGACCGGGCCCCGAGGTCCCGTCGGCTCCGTTGAATTGTCGTAAAGCATCGCGCCAAGGCCGTTTAGTCGGAGATGAGGCGGGGCGACGTATGATGATGACACGTCCGAGCACCGCCGGTCTCAATCAGCCAAACGATGGGCCCCTCGACCACGCGACAGTCGGCAAAGCAGGCAGGTTCCGTGGTTCTCGCGGTTCGGGTCGCGTTGGTAGTTAGCGCGCTGGCGCTGGCGCTCTTGCCGCTGCCACGCCCGTTCGTGGAATCGGTATACGCGATCCGTCTCTATCCACTTATTCGTCAACTAGTTACATCTGTCACGCGACACGTTGACGTGGCGCTGTTCGACCTGTTGCTGGGTGGCGGCGTGCTGGTCATCTCGGCGTGGTGGGCCGTTCGCATGATCCGAGTTCCGCGCGGTAGGAGGGTTCGCGAGCTCGCGAGGCTGTCCGGCCTGACGGTCGTGTTTGCGGCCGCCCTGTATCTGACGTTTCTAGCCACGTGGGGCTTGAACTATCGCCGTGAGGCGCTCGCGACCAGGCTGGGCTACTCGGACACCCGCGTGAACGCGGGCGAGATTGAGGCGCTGGCGGCATCGGCCATCCGGGAACTCAATCGCGCCTACGACGAGTCTGAACACGCGACCTGGCCGCAGCTGTCGGACCTACCGAGTAGCCTGGGACAGGCCTTCGAGCGGACACAACGGCAGCTTGGGGTCTCTTCCGTGATGTCCGGTCTGGCGCCGCAGCGGTCACTCCTGACCCCGTATTTTCGACGCGCAGGAATAGATGGGATGGTCGATCCCTTCTTTCTGCAGGTGCTGGTGAATGACGGCGTGTTGCCATTCGAGCGACCATTCGTGACTGCGCACGAGTGGGCCCATGTCGCTGGTTTCGCGCACGANGCCGAAGCCAACTTTGTGGCGTGGGTGACCTGCCTGGAAGGTGATGAGCGGATGCGGTATTCCGGCTGGTCGTTCCTGGTGCCCCGTTTGGTGGCGGCCCTACCGCCCGACCGTCAGCCCGGTCTCTGGGAAACCGTTGGGCCGGGACCGGTCGCCGACTTCGCCGCCGTCCGCGCCCGGTTGAATCGAACCATCCCGGTGGTNCGACGNAATGCGCGCCGACTCAATGATCAATACCTGCGAGCGAATCGGGTGGCCAGCGGCATCGCCAGCTACGGCGAGGTGCTGCAACTCGCGGTGGGCACGGACCTTGGCCGCCAACAATGGCCGGTCGGGTCGGACGGTAGGTGAATCCCAGCGGGGCCTCAGGCCTCNGCGGGACCGCATCGAGCGGAAGCGGNATGATCAGGACCGCTTGCTCGCGCGGCCGGCGCGAGCGCCTTACCGACCGAGCACCGGGAAAGCATCGATCATGTTCAAGTTGATTCCGACCGTACGGGGGGGAGCGGTGAATTCCCCGATTACGTCCATGAAGTACGCAACGGTCGAGGAGGCGCGTGACGCCACCAAGGCGCTGACTCACGAGAANGCGCGGGTGACACGGGTGATGATTGTCGACGTCGCCAATGGTTCCAAGTTCGTCGAGTGGATCGAGCGAAGTTAGGGTTGGCTGCGGCACCTGGGCTACGCAGGGCGCGCGACAATGCACTTCCCGCGACCACGGAGTGGGGCGCTGGGGGGGGCTTCGCAGTGGNCGCCGGGGGGTTCTGGACGCAGCCCCGACTTATTACGACCTGCTAGTCCCGTAGGCCGAGGTTCCTGACGATCTCGGTGGCGGCGTGCGGTTTGTTGAGGGAGTAGAAGTGCAGCCCCGGGGCGCCCCCGGCGAGCAGCGCCTCGCACTGACGTGTCGCGAGTTCGATGCCGAAGTTTGCGACCGCGTCGGCATCGTCGCCATAACTCTCGAGTTTCGTCGCCAGTGCCGCCGGAAGTGTCGCGCCGCANAGCGCGGTNAANCGCTTGATCTGCCCNGNGTTCAGAATGGGAAGGATNCCCGGCGTGATCGGCACGCTGACCCCGAGCGTGTCGACCAGATAGTCACGGAACGCGAAGTAATCGTCGTTGTCAAAGAACAGTTGCGTCAGTACGAAATCCGCTCCCCGGTCGATTTTCGCCTTGAGACGTTGCCAGTCGACATGCCGGCCTTCGGTGCAGGCGATGTGGCTCTCGGGGAATCCGGCGGTGCCGATGGAGAAGTCGCCCATCTGCNTGATGAACTCGACCANCTGATACGAGTATTCGAACCCACGGTCGAACCGTTCGGATCCGGTCTCGAGCGGCGGATCGCCGCGCAACGCCAGAATGTTCTTGATGCCCTTGGTTCGTGCCTCGAACAAATAGCGTTCAATCTCCGAGCGTGAGGTGCTGATGCAGGTGAGGTGCGCCATCGTCGTGGCGCCGTGCTCGCGTTGGATCCTATCCACGATCGCCAGCGTCTTGTCCCGCGTGCTTCCGCCGGCCCCGTAGGTCACCGAGTAGAAGTCCGGTCTCAACGTCTGCAGGGCCGGAAGCGTCCGTTCGAACAACGCGACGTCCCCTTTCGGGGTTTTCGGCGGGAAGAACTCGAACGAGAGCGCCGGGTGTCCCTCGGCCTGCCGTTCGGCGTAGATGTCCCGGATTAAGTGGATCGAGGACNTGGCCACGCCGGCCGGCGCTGGTGCCTGGTTGAAGCGTGCGTTCGGTGTCGAGGTCATGCGATGCGTTGTTAGATCTCCGATGCTGTCCTCGTGGCGACCGACTGACCGGGGGGGAGACTCTGGACAGGCGTGCGGAGTCTCTCGCGAGCGTACCACCCGGGTTCGCGGCGTGACAAGGCGGCGGGTTGCGTCCGGCACCGGAAGCGCTTATAAAGACGGGCAGCCCGTTCGCGGTGACAACCTGTGACACCGAGGTGGGTTGCCNAGGAGACAACCCAGAGATGAGCACACCCGACACCCCACAATCACGGTTCACGCCGTTCGTGCCCGAAGACACCGATCTGCCGGAGCTGACATTCCGGGCGGTCGCCCTGGGCGTACTCATGGCGATCGTGCTCGGAGCTGCCAATGCCTACCTGGGCATGCGGGCCGGGCTGACCGTGGCGGCGACGTTTCCCGCCGCAGTCGTGGCGATGGCGGCGCTTCGGGCTCTGGGTGGTTCGGTGTTGGAAGAGAATATTTCGCGCACCACCGCCTCGGTCGGCGAGGCGCTGGTCGCCGGTGCCATCTTCACGATTCCGGCGTTCGTCATCAGTGGTGTGTGGGACGAGTTGCGCTACTGGGAGAGCACCGCCATCATGCTCGTCGGGGGCTTGCTGGGCGTCCTCTTCATCATTGTGCTCCGCCGTACGATGGTGGTCGAGGCAGACCTGCCGTTCCCCGAGAGCGTCGCCGCGGCCGAGCTCGTCAAGGCGGGCCAGGGCGGTCAGACCGGCGCGAAGCATGTCTTCCAGGCGATGGGTCTCGCCGCGCTGTGGGAGTTGGTCAAGAACTCGAACGGGGTCCAGATCGTGTCGAGCTCGGCCACAACGTTCGTCAATCTGGGCCGCTCCAGCATTGAGATGCTCGGCCAGCAGGTGAGCTACGTCGGTGGGTTCATCATGCAATCGCCGGCGGCGTCGCCGGCGCTGGTTGGGGTCGGCTTCATCGTGGGCCCGGCCATCTCATCAACGTTGTTCGCCGGCGCTGTGATGGGGTGGCTACTGCTCGTGCCGCTCGGGATGTTCTTGAACCCGTCGCTGGCGGCAGAGGCGACCGATACAACGGCGCTCATCAGCCTCAGTACGGAAATCTGGCTCAAGCAGGTGCGCCCGCTGGCAGTGGGCACCATGATCGTCGCCGCTTTCTACACGCTGTTCAAACTCCGCACGGCGCTTGTCGAAGGGATCGGCCGCGCGTTTGCCGACATCAAGAATGCCAGGAGTGACAGCGGTTCGGTGACCCGCCAGAACCTCGACCTCGACTTCGCCAAGGTCGGATTCGGCATCATGGCGATGTCCGTACCGGTCGCCGGTCTCTACTGGTTCTTCAGTCAGAGTCTCCCTGGCGCGCTGGTGCTGACCGTCGTGATGATGATTCTTGGGTTTCTGTTCTCAGCGGTCGCCGGTTATCTCGTCGGGCTGCTCGGCAGCTCGAACAATCCGATCAGCGGGCTGACGCTCAGCACTCTCCTCATCGCGGCGTTGCTGATGGTTGGGATGGGAATTACTGGACCGGATGGGATCCTCGGGGTGCTTGGCGTGGCCGGGATTGTGTGTTGCGCCGCCGGCATTGCGGGAGATATGTTGCAGGACCTGAAAGTGGGGCACATTCTCGGCGGGACGCCATGGAAAATGGAGCTGGCCGAGATCATTGGTGTTGTCATCGCGGCGATGGTCCTGATCTGGCCGATGATCGCCATGGACCGGGTCTACGGAATCGGGAGTGCCGAGCTGCCGGCGCCGCAGGCTGGCCTCATGGCTCTAATGGCGCAAGGCATCGTCGGTGGCGACATGGCCTGGCCGCTGGTCGTAACTGGAATGTTTCTGGCGCTGGGGCTCATTCTGATCAACTCGCCGTCGCCCATGCTCATCGCTGTCGGTATGTATCTGCCGTTCGGGTCAACCTCGGCCATTTTCGTGGGCGGACTGATGGCGTGGATGCTGTCGAAGTCGCTCGCGGCCCGCGGGGCGGATGCGGCGCAGGTCACGCGTGCCACCAATGCCGGCGTCCTGCTGTCTTCCGGGTTCATCGCCGGGGAAGCGCTGATGGCGGTGCTCTTGGCCTTCGTCGTGCTTGGAGGGAGNGCCTTCGGTGCCGACCAGGTGTTGCCGCGCATTGCCGAGAGCGCGTTGCTCGGGGCCCTCGTGTTCGTGGTGCTCTACTACATGNTGGTCAATCTGCCACTGAGCGTCAGCGACACCGACAGCACCATGCAGCCGCCGACCGGGTGATGACCGGGGGCCTTGACTTCGGCACTGTCCGGCNTCGGCGTCTACTGGAGTGGCAGGAAGATGGCGGGCGCTGTGTGTTGCTGCGTCCAAGTCTGGGTCCGAGCCGGTTCGGCCGCTGGGCCGCGCGGCAGTTCGGGGAGCCGCACTATCGGATCCGGCTCGACGAAATCGGCTCGCTCATCTGGAAAGCGTGCGACGGACGCACGTCATTGGCGGATATCGTGGACCGGATGCGGGAGNGGTTCGGCGACCGCGTGGAGCCGGCGGACCAGCGTCTCGCCGCCTTCGTCCGGAAGATGCTGAAGGGCCGCATGGCGGCAATTGAGTGATCAGACGGGGCTGCGCCCAGAACCCCACGCGACGGCTCCGTGGGGACCCCGGAGTGATCCTGATCAAGACTTGTGTGCCACGCAGGCTANTGATGCACTGCGCCCCACGCCNCCGCCGCNGAGTGCGCATTGTCGCGCGNCNCGGGCTTGAGTCCGTCCTGAAGCCTAGCCGTTAGTACCGACTCTCATACCCCATCACCGTCGGGGCGTTGTGACGATGTGTCTCGATGATCGCCTGCGACGCGACGGTCGAGAAGTCCTGTCGCACGCTGAGATGCCCGTAGGACGTGATCTGCATCATCAGAATGCCCAGCATGTCCTCAGCCGGGTCGACCCANGCCACCGTGCCCCAGGCCCCGCCCCACAAGAAGCTGCCAGGCGAGAGGTGATCGGTGGCCCGGCCGGGGTCCATCACGATGCCGTAGCCCAGCCCGAAACCGTAGCCCGGACCACGCACATACACTAGGTTGTCGCCCGCGTGGTTACTGATCATCAGGTTGACGGTGCGCGGGCTCAGCAGCCGCACCCCATCCAGTTCCCCGCCGTTGAGCATCATCTGGTGGAAGCGGAAATAGTCCGCGGCGGTCGAGCTCAGCCCCGCCTGTCCGCTGAAGTACCGCGTTGGCTCGCGAAACGCCGGCGCTCGGAAGAGCTCGATGGTGTTCGTGGGACCGGTCGGCCGATACACCGCTGCGACTCGGTCGACCTTCGATTCGGGAATGTTGTAGTGCGTGTCGAGCATCCCCAGCGGCTCGAAGATGCGCTCGCGGAGGTAGTCGTCGAGGCTCATTCCGGAGATCTTCTCCAGGAGAATCGCTACGTAGTCAGTCGAGGCCCCGTACTGCCATTCGTCACCCGGGTGAAAGGCCAGCGGCACGTCTGCAGCCGCGTCGACTGCCTCGGACAGCGTGGCNGGACGTTCCGAGCGTTGGCCTCCGCGTCCTGCTGGTGGCCGGATACTGAGCCCCGACTGGTGACTCAGCACGTGGCGAACGGTCACCGGTCGCGCCGCTGGTTCGGTAACCACCCGCCCGCCGACCGTCCGTCGCACGCTCTTGTCCGCGTAGGTCGGAAGCCATTTCGAGACCGGGTCGTCGAGTCGGAAATGTCCTTCTTCGTAGAGCATCATCAGTCCGACGGTCACGATCGGTTTCGTCATCGACATGATCGTGAACAGGTTGTCCGGTGTCATCGCGACGCCAGTCTCCTCGTGGGCGAAGCCCTGCGCCTCGAGATGCGCCACTTTGCCGTGGCGGGCGATGAGACTGACCGTGCCCGCGAGGAGGTCGTCGTCGATATTCCGCTTCATCAGGGCGCTGACCCGCTGCAGGCGTTCGGAAGANATGCCGACCTCTTCCGGACTCGCCATCGGCAGCGTGTTTTCCACCGCCCCGCGGACCGCAGAGATCGGAACGAGCACTACCACGGCGGCGCCCACCGCCACCGCCGTGAGCAGCTTCCGCGTACGGAAGTCGGACCACGTCATGACTACCTCCAAGAACATCGGGAGTATCAACAATCGCGTATCGCCCGCATTATGACCCGACGGCGTCGGGTGAAGAAAGCCCCCGCCACGTGCGTCACTAGGTCCGGGGCGCGCGACAATGCGCGCCCCGAGACGGTGGAGTGGGGCACTCGGGGCGTAGGCCCGTCACAGTAAGAGCGCGCGCAGCGCAGGTTCGAGCTCCGGGAACCGGAAGGTGAACCCGGAGGCGAGGGCGCGGGTCGGGGTGACATGCTGTCCATCCAAGACCACGTCCGCCACTTCTCCCAGCGCCAGGCGCAGCACGATACTAGGCATCGGGATAACCGCCGGCCGGTGCAGGACCCGGCCCAGCGTGCGAGCCAGTTCCGCGTTGACGACCGGACAGGGTGCGGTCCCGTTGTATTCGCCACCCGCCTCGTCGTTTTCCAACACCCACAGAAACATCGCCAACAGGTCGTCCAGGTGGATCCACGAGACCCACTGGCGTCCATGNCCCATCGGTCCGCCGACGCCCAGCTTGAAGGGGAGCAGCATCTTCTGCAACGCTCCGTCTCCCAGACCCTGCACGACGCCGATGCGAATCGTCGCTGTGCGGACGCCCGCCGCGTCGAGAGCCGCCTGCCTGGCGGCCTCCCAGTCGACGCACAGATCGGCCAGGAAGTCGTGTCCAGGTTCGTCGCCGACGACGAACCGACGCTCCTCGCTGGTGCCGTAGTAGCCGATGGCTGAGGCCGTGATGAACACGTGGCACCCGGTGTCGGCGACCGCCTGCGCGAGCGTGCGCGTCGTCTCCACCCGGCTCGACACCAGTCGTGCTTTCTGCGTCGNGCTCCATCGCCGCCCGAACAGATTCTCGCCGGCCAGATGAATGACAGCGTCATTGCCACCGACCGCGGCCCGGATCTCGCCCGGGTCCCAGCTCACGGCNCCGGGGCCACGGCGGCTCACGACCGTGACGTGGTGACCCGACGAGGCGAGTCGAGTCTGCAGTCTGGAGCCGANGAAGCCGGTGGCACCGGTCAGTAGCACATTCATCTCTTCCTCCGATTCGGTATGACGACACCCGGGAAGGGTCGCTACCGCGGCTAGGTAGGACACTGNCCGCATTGTTCATGAACGCGCGAAGCGAAACGGCGAAGAATCGTCGTTGCAGCCGTGGGTTCATGAATAATGCGGGCTAGCGAGGGCGATAACCGTTGGTGATCGGGAGCCGTCGATCTCGACCGAAGGCCCGGGCCGAGATTCGGATACCGGGCGGCGCCTGGCGACGCTTGTATTCGGCCCGATCGACCATGGTCACGATGCGCGCGACCAGGGCCGCGTCGAAGCCGAGTCGCGTCACGTCGTCGGGGCTTCGGTCCTCTTCGACATACGCCTCGAGCACCGCGTCGAGCGTGTCATAGGGGGGCAGGCTGTCGCTGTCGAGTTGGTCCGCACGCAGTTCCGCGGTCGGCGCTTTCTGGATGATTCGAACCGGAATCACCTCGCGGTCGCGATTGCGCCACCGGGACAGTCGATAGACCCAGGTTTTCAGGACGTCCTTGAGCACGGCGAATCCGCCGGCCATGTCGCCGTAGAGCGTCGCGTAGCCGACGCTCATCTCGCTCTTGTTTCCCGTGGTCAGGACCAGCCACCCGAACTTGTTCGACAGCGCCATGAGCAGGTTACCGCGAATACGGGCCTGCAGGTTCTCTTCGGCCACGCCGGGGTCGGTGTCGGCGAACGGGCCGGCCAGCGCCTTATCGTAGGCGGTCGTCAGGTCGGCGATCGGGAATTCCAGCAGTGCCACCCCGAGCCGCGCCGCGAGGTCGCGACCGTCTTCCTGATTCATGTCGGCCGTGAAACGCGACGGCATGGAGACTGCGGTCACCGCGTCAGGACCGAGCGCGTCCGCGGCCACGGTCAAAGCGAGGGCCGAGTCGATGCCACCCGAGAGTCCGAGCACGGCGTGCCGAAATCCGTTCTTCCGGAAATAGTCCGCAGTGCCGAGGGTCAGCGCGCGATAGACCTCGGCCTCCTCGTCGAGGATGGGCCGGATTGCCCCGTCGGTCGAGTCGACCGGGCCCGCGGGGCGCGCCGTGGCCGACACCGCGACCGAGCGGAGCCGCTGACGGCCGACGTCCGTCGGTTGTCGCCATCGGGGGTCGTGCAGACGCCGCCGCGACGCACTGACCGCGTCGATCGCCACCAGCAGCACGTCTTCTTCGAACTGGCGCCCACGCGCCAGCACTGCGCCGGTTGGGTCCAGCACCAGACTGTGGCCATCGAACACCAACTCGTCCTGGCCTCCAATGGCGTTGCAGAACGCAATGAAACATCCATAGTCGGCGGCGCGCTGGGCCAGCATCCGTTCTCGCTCGACGCCCTTCCCACGGTGATACGGAGAACCAGACAGGTTCACCACCAGTTCGGCGCCGCCCTCGGTCGCGGCCCACTGGCCTGGTCCCCCCGGGTACCACAGGTCTTCGCAAATCGTGACGCCGACCCGAACGCTGCGCGCGCCGCTCCCGTCACCGACGTCAATCACAAGACCATCCGTGCCACGAGCGAAGTAGCGCTGTTCGTCAAAGACCCCGTAGTTCGGGAGGAAATGCTTCCGATAGGTCGCCGCGACCGCGCCGTCGGCGAGCACCGCCGCCGCGTTGTAGAGATCGTCCGTGAGGTCCGGGAGTCCGACCAGAACCACCGTCTCCNTGACCGAGCGCGCGAGATCCTGGACACCTGCCGCGGCCGCGGCAGCGAAACGGGGGTTGAGCAGCAGGTCCTCGGGTGGATAACCAGTAACCGAGAGCTCCGGAAACACCGTCAGGTCCGCACCCCGTGCGCACGCCTGGTCGATCAGGCNGCTGATACGGTGCAGATTCCCGTCGATGTCGCCAACGGGGAGATTGCACTGACACAACGCGACGCGCAACGGCCGGTTCGTCGTCATGTCGTTTCTCACCTTATCACTCGTCGCGGACTGGNTTGGCCGGCAAGGTGNCGAGGCGTGTCGTTCCGCGCAACGGCGCGCAACGGCAGTCGGGNCNGGGGCTCTGGCGCCGCGGTTTATGTGCCCGTCGAGCCGAATCCGCCCTCGCCGCGGTGGGTCTCGGACAGCGTCTGGGTCTCGGTCACGTCGACCGCGACCGTCGGCTGCAGGACGAGCTGCGCCACCTTCATCCCCCGTCGGACCTCGAAGACCGTACGGCCGTGGTTGATGAGAATAATGCCTACCTCTCCGCGGTAGCCTTCGTCGATGGTCCCAGGGGTGTTGAGCACGGTCACGCTGTATTTCAACGCCAACCCGCTCCGAGGGCGTACTTGGGCCTCAGTGCCGGGTGGGAGTTCGAGCGACAGGCCGGTGCTGACCAGGCAGGTGTCCCCGGGGGCCATGTCGACGTCGACGTCCGCACACAGATCCAGTCCGGCATCGCCTGGGTGGGCGCGCTTGGGGACCGTGGCGGACGGAGTCAGACGCTTGACGCGGAGTTCCACGAGTCACCACCGGCCTTATCGGACGACCACGGGCGTCGGCAGGCCGGACGGGGCGACCCCGAGCTCGCGCGCGATGTCGCGGACACTGGCCTGTACGGCGCGCACGTTGCGCGGGCCCATACCCAAGAACTGCTTCTGGACGGGCAACAGCGCCTCCAGTTCGGGGTCGGCGAACTCGAAGAAGGCGGCCCGGGGTACCAGGGTCACATCGCGTTCGAGGACTGGCGTTCGGAGCAGATTCTCCAGCGCGCGACGCAAGGTGTCGTCGAATCCACCATCCGGGTGNCCNAGCTCGGCGTAGGCCTCGGTAATCAAGGGATAGAGTCGACGGTAGAGCGAGGCGGCGCCGACCGGGTCGATCGAGGCGACGATCTCGGCATGCGTGTTGTAGCGTGCGTAGCTGGCCGGGTCGATAGACGGTTGTGANACGTCGCCCCTCGTCTGGAACCGCTGGGTTGGTCGGAGCGGCGTGAGCCGGGCCGACGGATTGTTGCCGTTGGCCAGGTTCTCCACCGCGAGCACGAACAGCCGCACGAGCTGGTCCGGAATTAGCCAGGCCGCCACCGCCGAGTGCGAGGTGAGCGCGGAGACGAGGTCGCGCACCAAGGCATCGCTCTCGGCGAGCGGTGGTAACGGAACCGGGGGAGGCGGCTCATCGGCGGGTCGAGGGGTCGCGGAGAATGCGGGAGCCTCGACGACCGGCTCCGGGTCTGCNGGCGCATCCTGCCGGCCGAGTATGTAGAACGATGCGAGGCCGGCCACGATGGCGACGGCGATGACGCCAAGCAGCGGCNCGAAGTATTGACCACTTGGGCGGAACGGTGAGGCTGGTGTCACAGTGCACTACTCCTGCTAGGCAGCTGCGACGCGCCAGCTGCCCCGCGGTCCGTCATAGAGACCCTGCCGACCTCGCACAGCCATCATAGGACAGACGGCGTCCGTCTGCCAGACGCGTGTCCCCGGGACCCCGGTCCAGTAAGGTCCTTAGGGGGGTCCGCGGAAGGCGGCCGCCCGTGGCGTGATGTCGTATCGGGCGACGATTTCGGCGAAGAACAGCTCCGCCATGCGGCGGTATCCGGCCGCTGTCGGATGGAATCCGTCGGCGCCGATGGTGCCTGGTACGCCGTCGAGCGCCGCGTACAGATCGATGACATCGCCCAGACCGAGTTGACTCGCCATGAGGCGGATTTCTGCATTCAGGGCGAGGACTGCGGCGCGGGTGCCCGGGTCCGACTCTTCACGCGACTCGGTCACCGGAGTGAGCGTGGCGAGCAGGACCTCCACGCCGAGCCCCTGCGCGGTGAGCACCATGGTGCGAAGCGCGGCGGCGATGGGGGTGATGCTGACGTTCGATGTGTCCCCCAGGGTTTGATTCAAGATCGCGAGGTCGATGTCATTGAAGCCCTCGAACAGCATCACCACATCGGGCCGAGTCGCCAGCAGCGACGAATTGATGCGCGAGACGCCCTGCAGCNCGCGTTCTCCAGACCGACCTTCATTTGCCACGACGAATTGCTGGGTCGGATACGCCGGAGTGAGCATGTTCTGGAGCTTCGCCGGATACGAATTCAGTGGCTCGACCGCCCGCGAGATACCCGGTATGGTGCGAGCGCCGGTGCGTAGCATCGCGGAGATGTCGCGCGGCGAGACCCCGGCGGGGAGGAAGCTGGCGCCGACGAATCCTTCGGTAATACTGTCGCCGAATGCCATGAAACGAGTAAAACGCAGCTTCTCGTCCGGCGGGGCGATGGTGATCGAAAAAGAGCATGACTCTGCGAACTCCGGCAAGTCCGCGGTGCAGGTGACGGTTGACGTGCCGATCGGGAACGACGTGCCGGACACGGGGGCGCAGGAGCCCTTGTCCACCGGGATGCCGGCGACCGTCGCCATGCTCCAGGTGATGTTGACCGGTAGGGCGTCCAACGACTGGCGTTGCACCGAGGCGGGACAGGACATGAGCGCCGACACCGGGGCGCCTGGCGTCGGGACCGGAGTCGGTGCGGTCGGAGGGTCATTGGAGCATCCTGNGGCCAGGATGATCGCTGCGAGCGCACACAGGCGCAGCCGATCGTACATCATCAGAGCAGAGTAGTTCGAGAGGTGACGGGCCTCTCTGAGAGTCCGTCACGAACGTTGTCCGCGGCATTCGCCCGGACATCTATGTCGCGTCACNCCGAGTGAACAAAGGGTGCAATGGTAGTGGCGGCCGGTGTGGAAAGCAACGGTCGCCCCGGTCCGAGCGATGGCGGGGCGCCGAACTCGGGCGACGAATCACCGTGCGCCTGGCGCGGGGGCGATGATCCCCGGAGCGGTGGCGTCGAGCCGAGAGGACCCGGACGGCATTTTGTTTTTTCGCAGAATATAGGCGACAACGTCCATCAAGGCATCCGCGTCCGGCTTTCGCCCGGCGGGTGGCATGGCCGCGTTCACGTAGTCGAAGAGCTCGGTGGCCGCGCGGCCGCCCCACATGCCGAGGAACGTGTCGCCGGCCAGCGGCGGCGTGTCCGAGGCGCCGGCCAGGTCAGACTTGTGACAGGAGGCGCAGACGTCTTGATACGTCTGCGCGCCCGCTTCGGCCTGGGTGGTCGTATAGGACGCCAGCGCCCGCTGACTGGACTGCGCGGCTGCGCCCAGGCAGAGGAGACAGACAGCCACAATCGCGAGCCGTCGCCGGGGCGTCGTGTGCCCCATGCGCATCATGGTCACCTCGGCATCAACCACCCGCGGATCTCGCCAGCGTCGTTCGTTTCGGTGTGAATCTGCACGTAATAGCCACTCTCGCGCAGCGTGCGGGTTTCTGCGGGGTTCAGCTCGAACGTGCCGCCGACTGTGCCGCTGATACCAGACGTGACCTCGAGGGTGAAGGCGACGGGGCCCCGTCGTGCTGGGGGCGCACGGTGAAGATGCGCCACGGTCGCTCGCGAACTCAGACCCTCGAATCGTCCGGTCACAACGAGCATGCTGTCCGCGAATGTGGCGTGAGCTTCGCCCGAACCAGACATCGTGGGCGCCGTCGCGAAGTCGACGGGCAACACCGAGAGACGTCCCCGGAACTGTTCCTCGTCTTGCGCGTGCGGTGTGCCCACGAAAAGCCCCAGCACCCCCCACACCGCAAGCCCGTGGACCATGGTGCCTGTTGCCGGCTGTCGAGTCCGCGCCATCATCACCCCGACACCTGTCCGGTGGGGCCATCCGGCTGTCCCCGCCCGACCGTACTCCCGCCCCCGTCCCCATCGTCGCCGGTGGCGGCACCCGTGGTGGTGGCGAGACCGAGTGCGTCGAGGACCTCCGCCGTGTGCTGACCCAGCGACGGTGGCGGACGGTCGAGCACCGGCGGGGTGCGCGACAGCTTGATCGGGTTTCCGAGCGACCGAATCTGGCCCAGTTGGGGGTGCGCGAGTTCGACNACCATCTCACGGGCTGCGATCTGCGGGTCCTCCAACGCCTCGGCCAGCGTTCGGACTTCACCGCACGGCACCGCGTGTGCGCGCAGCCGTTCAATGAGTTGGCCGCGTGTCAGGCCTCCAAGGCATACATCCAGCACCGACTTGAGCCCGTCGCGATGGCGCATCCGCTCGGTGTTCGTGACGAACCGAGGATCGGTGTCGAGCTGTGGCTGACCGATGGCCCGGCAGAACTGGTGCCACAGGCGCTGGTTGCCGACCGCCACCATGACCAGACCGTCACTGACCTCCACCGTTTCGTACGGGGTCAGCATGTGATGGTCATTCCCCTCCCGTCCCAACTCCTGTCCCGTGGCGAATAACACGTTCGCCGGCAGCGCCAGCGCCGTGGTCATGGCGTCGAGCAGCGCGATGTCCACGTGCTGGCCCAGTCCGGTCTCATCGCGATTGCGGAGCGCCAGGAGAATGCCGTTCATGGCATACAACCCGGCCAGATAGTCAGTGATGGCCACACCGACCCGCGTGGGCGGTCCATCGGTGTGACCAGTGACGTGCATGAGGCCGGACTCGGCCTGGACGACGGCATCGTAGCCGGGGAGCGCGCGCTTCGGGCCCTGCTGGCCGTACCCGGTAATCGAACAGAACACCAGACGCGGGTTCATCTCCCGCACACTGTCGTAGTCGAAGCCGAGCTTCTTCAGGCTCCCAGGCCGGAAGTTCTCGATCAGGACGTCGGCCGTGCCGATGAGCCGGCGCAGGGCTTCGGCGCCCTCGGGCGTCTTGAGATCCAGCGTGACACTCTTCTTNCTGCGGTTCATGCCGAGGAAGAACGAGCTGACGCCGTCCTGAAACGGGGCCCAGGCCCGCGTATCGTCGCCGTGTGTGGGCTCCTCTATCTTGAGCACCTCGGCTCCCATGTCGCCCAGCATCATGGCGCAGTAGGGGCCGGCCAAGACCCGAGTGAGATCGATGACAGTGAGACCGTGCAGTGGCATGTCGGAGCCGGATTATACCGGTCAGGTCGTGTATCGTGCTGGACACATGATATTCGGCGAAGTTGACAGGGAGTGGCGACCATGAGTCCGAGACGGATCACGACACCCGCCTGGTACCGCACCGCCCAGACCGCCGGGATGGCCGCGACGATGGCTCTGACAGGATGGGCGTGTGCCGGTGCCGGTGTTCCTGCACGGGTGGCGGGCGCGCAATGCACCGATCTCGCGGCGATGATGTTGATCGATTTCAGCATCGTCAGTGCGAGCCAGGTCGCGGACGGTGACGCGGTCCCGCACTGCCGGGTCCAGGGCCTGATTGACGACGAGATCAACTTCGAGCTGCTGCTCCCGGACGCGTGGAACGGCCGCTTCATGATGGGCGGTGGCGGCGGATACGTCGGCAGCGTGCAGAACTCGGCGTTGGCCTACGGCGGCGGTCCCGGTGCGCTGGAGCGCGGATACGCCACGGTTGGCACCGATACCGGGCATGTGGGGGCGGGCGTCGAAGCGGTTTGGGCCCTCAACAACGAGACACGGCGGGTCAACTTCGGGCATCGGGCCGTGCACCTGACGGCGGAAGCCGCACGCTCGATCATCCGGTACTACTACGACCGCGAGGAGGAGTACGCTTATTTCGTCGGCTGTTCCCGGGGCGGCGGCCAGGGCATGATGGAGTCGCAGCGCTACCCGGACGACTTCGACGGCATTGTCGCTGGTGCGCCGGCGTATCACTGGACCGCCTTCACGGCCGGGTTCGTGCAAAACCAGCAGGCGATCTTCCCTGATGCGTCGGACCTGTCCGCCCCGGTGATCACGTCGGAGAATCGCGCGCTGCTCGACGCCTCCATCCGAGACGCTTGCGACCATCTGGACGGGGTGGCGGACGGCGTCCTCACCGACCCACGTCGCTGTCACTTCACACCGGAGTCGCTGCCGCGCTGCGCAGCCGACGCGCCTGGCCCCGACTGCGTCACGTCCGACCAGTTGGCCGCCATCCAGACTATTTACGCCGGGCCGACGAGCAACGGCGAGCAGATCTTTCCCGGCTTCCCGCTCGGCGGCGAGAACGACCCCGGTGGCTGGGATCGGTGGATTGNCGGNGCCACCGGAGACCGTGGCGCCCCCAACTTGCACTATGGCTTCGGCACCGAGCTCTATAAGTACTTCGTGTTTGATGATCCGGACTGGGATTACACGCACTACGACTTCTCGACCTGGGCCGACGATGTCGCCGAGACCGCGACCCTGCTCGATGCCACCGAATCCGACCTGGGCCCGTTTCGTGACGCGGGGGGGAAGCTCATNCTGTGGACTGGGTGGTCCGACCCCGCGCTGACCGCGCTGGGTACCATCGACTACTACGAGGAGGTCATCGCCGGCGACCCATCTGCGCGGGAGTATGCCCGGCTGTTCATGCTGCCCGGGGTCTTGCACTGTGGCGGGGGACCTGGGCCGGACCAGGTCGACTGGCTGACCGCGATTGCCGCGTGGGTCGAGGAGGGCGAACCACCGCTTCGGCTTGTGGCCGCGAAGCGAGGTGCGGAGGAGGAGACGGCGCCCGTCCTGACCCGGCCGGTGTGCGCGTTNCCCCAGGTCGCCGTGTTCACCGGTTCGGGGTCGACGGACGACGAGGAGAACTTCCAGTGTCAGGCTCCCTGAACGCGTCCAGAGCCCCGGGTATACTTGTGCCCGCTCGCGCGCGNCGCNGCGTTGCTTGACCTGTGANCACAAAGTAGCCACCCATGACCGATGCATTTATCTACGACGGAATACGCACGCCGTTCGGCCGCCACGCCGGAGGCCTCGCCGGCATGCGCGCCGACGATCTGCTNGCCGGCACGATTCGCACGTTGATGGCGCGGAGTCCGTTCCAAGGCAATCAGGTCGAAGACGTGATCGCCGGATGCACGAACCAAGCTGGTGAGGATTGTCGCAACGTGGCTCGGCGGGCCGGATTGCTCGCTGGTCTTCCGGTCGAGGTCGCCGGGATCACCGTCAACCGCCTGTGCGCGAGTGGTCTGGCCGCCGTGGTCGACGCGTCACGCGCGGTGGCCTGCGACCAGGGCGACCTGTTCATCGCCGGTGGCGTCGAGAGCATGAGTCGCGCCCCGTTCGTGATGGCCAAGTCGGAACGGGCGTTTGGTCGTCAGGTGACCGTATTCGACACCACGCTCGGCTCGAGGTTTTCCAATCCACGCACCACCGCCGAGTATGGCGACCATGCGATGCCGCAGACGGCCGACCACATCGCCGCCGACCTGGGTATCAGCCGGGATGACAGNGACCGATTCGCGCTGGCCTCACAGCNGCGATTCGCGACGGCAAAGGCGGCGTGCTTCTACAAGGACGAGCTGGATCCCGTGACCGCGCCAGGGCGCAAACGAGGAGAGACGGTGGTCGTCGCCGCCGACGAGCATCCACGGCCCTCGGCCTCGGCTGAGAAATTGGCGACGCTCCGCCCGTTGTTCGAGGGTGGCGTGGTGACCGCCGGGAACGCATCTGGCATCAACGACGGCGCGGCCGCGCTCATCGTCGGGAGCCGAGCGGCCGGTGAGCGGGTCGGTGCGACGCCGGTGGCTCGCGTCGCCTCGGCGGCCGCGGCCGGCGTGGAGCCGCGTGTCATGGGGCTGGGGCCGGTGCCGGCGTCGAAGAAGGCGCTCGACCGGGCCGGGCTCTCCTTGGCCGACATGGACGTCATCGAGATCAACGAAGCGTTCGCGACGCAAGTGCTCGGCTGTCTGAAGCTGATGGAAGTCGACCAGGACGATAGTCGCGTGAACCCCAACGGCGGGGCGATCGCGGTCGGGCACCCCCTGGGGGCGTCCGGCGCCCGGCTGACCTTGACTGCCATGCGTCAACTCCAACGCGTGCAAGGCCGCTACGCGCTCGTGACACTGTGTATTGGTGTCGGTCAAGGACTGGCCGTCGTGCTGGAGCGCGTCTCCTAAGACTTCGCCCGTCGCCATGACCGACGGATCGAGCGACACGCCGAGCGCGTCCATCAAGCCCTACCGGCTCCTGGCGCTCGTCGCCATCTATTGCATCATCGCGCACCTCGTGCCNCCGCCCGAGGGGGTCGACCCCCAGAACTGGCGACGGGTCGGGGTGTTCTTCGCCACCATCGGCGGACTGATGCTGCAGCCGATGCCGGGTTCACAAGTGGTCCTGGTCGGTCTGGTCGCGATGCTGGTTCTCGGCGGGCTCCCGATGGACCGGGCGCTGAGTGGATACTCCGTCCCGACCGTCTGGATGGTGCTCATCGCCATGCTGATGTCGCGGGCCTTGCGCGACTGTGGGTTGGCCCGGCGCATCGCGCTCCGGTTCGTCCGCGCCATCGGTGGTACCGCGCTCGGGCTCGGGTACGCGTTGCATCTGACGGACTTGACGCTGGCCACCGGCGTGCCGTCGATCACGGCGCGGTCGGCCAGTATCGTGTTTCCGATCGCTCGCGGCATCAGCGGTCTCTATAAGTCACATCCCGGTGCGTCGTCGGGCATCCTGGGCGCCTTCCTGATGAGCTGCCTGTATCAGGGCAGTGTCATCTCGTCGGCGATGTTCTACTACAGCAGCGCCGCCAACCTGCTATTGGGCGACCTGGCGGCGCAATACGCCGGGATCACGCTCACGTGGACGAGTTGGTTCGTCGCCGGACTGGCCCCGGGCGTAGTGTCCAGCATCGCGGTGCCGTATCTGGTGTACCGCGTGATAACGCCGGAGNTGAAGGAGACCCCGGTCGCGGCCGAGTTCGCGCGCGAGCAATTGACCCAGCTTGGCCCCATCAGAGGGCGGGAAGCGACGGTCGCGATTGTCTTTGTCGCGGTCATCGCGCTCTGGGTGGTCTCGGCGTGGGTGTCCTGGCTCTCGCCGACGCTGGTGGCGTTTCTCGGCATCGCCGTACTGTTTCTGTCGCAGGCATTGAGCTGGGAGAGCGCCCTCGCCGAGAAGTCGGCGTGGGACGTGTTCATCTGGTATGGCGGCCTGTTGATGATGGGCGGGGTGCTCAACGACACCGGGGTCACCATACTGTTCGCCGAGTGGTTCGGGTCCTGGTTCCCCGGCACGTCCTGGGTCGTTGTGTTCATCGCGACATTGGTGGTGTACTTCTACGCGCACTATTTCTTCGCGAGCACGACCGCGCACGCGCTGGCGATGTATCCACCGTTTCTCGTACTGTTGGTCAGTCTCGGGGCCCCGGCGCCGGTGGTGGTGTACAGCCTGGTGTTCATCAATAATCTGACGGCCGGCTTGACCCACTATGGCACNACGACCTCGCCGGTGATCTTCATCGAGGGGTATGTCAGCCTGCGGGATTGGTGGCGGGTCGGGTTCTACGCGTCGGTGCTCAATCTGGCGATCTGGCTGCCGGTGGGGATGCTGTGGTGGAAGGTGCTCGGTCTATGGTGATGATCTTGGTGCGTCGCATGCGGAGTTGGGTCGCACTGTTCATGGTGTGGCTGTTGTCGGCATGTGGCGCCCCGCCCAGCGTCGACGTCGAAGTGGTCGATCTGCTGATCACCGGCGGTCGGGTCATGGATCCGGAAAGCGGCCTGGACGCCGTCCGTCAGGTGGCGATCCGCGACGGCGAAATCGTGGCCGTGAGCGAGGACGGCGAGCGCCGTCTCAAGGCGACCGAAGTCCTCGACGCGTCAGGCCTGGTGATCGCGCCGGGTTTCATCGACCTCCATGCACACGGGCAGGACCCAGAGAGCAGTCGCTATCAAGCGCGCGACGGCGTNACCACGGCGCTCGAGTTGGAAATCGGTGTCTACCCGGTTGACCAGTGGTACGCCGGACGGGAAGGNCGGGCCTTGATCAATTTCGGAGCGTCGGTCAGCCATCAGAGGGCCCGCCGGGAAGCGTTCGGCGTATTGGTCGCGCAAAGCAACGGTGAGGATACCTTCTCGCTCGGGAGCGCCGCGCAGGCAGACGCGTACTTGTATGATCCTGCTCCGGAGTACGAGCTCGGCCAGATGAGTCGCCTGATGGCCGATGGTCTCGACCAGGGCGGGTTGGGCTTCGGGTTTGGTATCAGCTATACGCCGGGCGCCAGCCACGAAGAGTTGTGGCATCTGTTCTCCGTGGCGGCGGATCGGGACGCCCCGGTCTTCATCCATCTCCGGTCCGCCGCGGCGTTTACCGCCGGCGGCNCGCTCGCGCCGTTTCAGGAAGCGGTGGCCAATGCGGCCGGCACTGGCGTGTCCCTGCATATCGTGCACATGAACAGTAGCGCCGGTACCGCGGCGCCTGCGGCGCTCGACCTGATTCGCGGCGCTCGGGCCCGCGGTGTTGACGTCACCACTGAGGCGTATCCCTACACCGCCAGTGCCAGTCGTATCGAGTCCGCGTTGTTCGATAGCTGGGTTGTTGGCCGGTCACCCGAGGCGTACGACCGCCTGCAATGGGTCGACACCGGCGAGCGGCTCACGGAGGCGACGTTTCGGACCTATCGGGAGCAGGGGGGCTGGGTCATTACCCACGGGCGCTCCGAGGCAACGAACGAGTGGATCGTCAGTCAGCCGGACGTCATCGCCGCCAGCGANGGCATTCCGTTTNCCGAAGGCCGGGCCCATCCGCGCGGCGCCGGNACCTTCGCCCGGATTCTCGGACACTACGTGCGCGAGCGCGGCGTGCTGCCGTTGATGGACGGTGTGCGCAAGATGACACTGATGCCGGCCCAGCGGCTGGAGGCCATCGCCCCCGGGATGGCGTCCAAAGGGCGAGTGCAGGTCGGTGCCGATGCGGACCTAACGCTCTTCGACCCGGACCGGGTGGTCGATCGGGCTACCTACGACGCGCCGGACCGGTATTCTGAGGGGATCGTGCACGTGCTGGTGTCCGGGACCTTCGTCGTGCGGGACGAGACTCTCGTCGACGGCGTGGCGCCCGGAGAGGCCATCCGGGCGGGGTCCTGACCCGCCCACGCAAGTGGCCGCGTAGGGTTCGGGGTGTAGACCCCGTCTAAGCGATGCTCACCGAATCCAAGCCGGAGNCCAGCCGGTCTGTCGTGGCCCTGGAGCCAGTGGCCGANGACGTGCGGGGGGCGATTCGTCGCGCCCTCGACGCGGTGGACTGGCGTCAGGCGATTCCTCGCGGGGCGGACATCTCGCTAAAGGTGAACCTGGGGTGGGATCTGTTTATTCCCGGTTCGATCACCTCGCCCCTCGTGGCCGAGTCGCTCATTCTCGAGTTGCGGGACCACGTNGGCACCATCTATATGGTCGAAGCGGACCAGGTGCTGGAAGACGTGGAGTCGGCATTTCAGCGGAGCGGAATGGCAGCGGTCTGTCGCCGGACCGGTGTNGAGTGGGTCAACATGGAGCGTGTTCCCATCGTCGCCGTGACAGTGCCGGACAACGTCGTGTTGCGGGAGGTGGAGGTGCCACNGATCTTGCGCGACACGCTGCTCGTCACGGTGCCGGTCATGAAGACCCACGCCAAGACCGGGATCACCGGGGCCCTCAAGAATCAATGGGGATGCCTGAACAAGATGCGGCATGAGTATCACTTGGTGCTGACTGACGCGCTGGCCGATCTGAATCAGGTCGTACGGCCGGTCCTGTCGGTGATGGATGGCACGGTCGGTCTCGAAGGTAACGGCCCGAAGTCCGGTTCCCCGCGGGTCGCGGACCGGATCCTGTGTTCCACCGACCCGGTGGCGCTCGACACGATCCAGGCGATTTCCATGGGCATCGACCCGGCGACCGTGCCGCACCTTCGCCGGTGCGCCGAACGGGGCATCGGGACGGACGATCGGGCCAGAATCGACGTTCGTGGCCTGGTGCCGGAAGCGANCGTGGTGCCCTTTCGGCCGGCTGCCCACAACNCGGTCTCGTCCATCGAGAATCTGCTACGCAGGTCCGCGCTCAAGNGGCTCTTTTTCGATACCCCCATCTTTCGGGTCTGTCTGATCGGGGCGAAGCTCTACTACCGCGTATGGACCGCCTTGAAGGCCGAGCGCCACTGGAAACGCATTCGCGCGCATGGCGTGTATGGTCCCCAATGGCGTGCCGGCTGGACCGGTGTCGCCGGGTCCGGCACCGACACGCGTACGTGATGGCGACTCCTCGGGTGATCGTCCTCGGCGGAGGGCTGTCCGGGATGGCCGCGGCCTATGCCCTGGCTCAGGCCGGCTGGGATCGCGTCACCATCGTCGAGCGGGGCTCAGAACTGGGTGGTCTGGCCGGCACGTTCGAGACCGATGGGCATTTCTATCCGTTGGCCTACCACCACATTCTGCATCGCGACCGGGGTCTACTCTTTTTTCTGGATCGGANCGGGGCGCTGCCCGACGTGCGCTGGCGCAAGATCTCGATGCTGTTCCAGCTGAAGGGCCGTATGTTCGACCTGGCGCACCCGGTCGATTTCCTTCGCTTTCCGATGAGTCTCGCCGACAAGCTCCGCTTCGTCAGGTTGATGCTGCGCTGCTTCGGCAAGTCCGACTGGGCGGACTGGNACGAACGGAGTGCGGCCGAGTTGGTGGACACCTGGGGCGGNCCNGGNGTCCGGCGAGCGATTTTCGATCCGTTGACGCGGCTCAAGTTCAACCGACCGTGCGAAGACGTCAGCGGGGCCTGGCTCGGGGCGCGTCTCCATTTCCGGGAGGGGTCGGCGCCGCTGGGCTACATCCCTGGGGGCAACTGGACCAAGGTGCTGTGCGATGGGGTCACTCGTCTGCTCGACGACGCGTCCGTTCAGGTGCGGCTGGGGACATCGGCCCGTCACCTTGTCATCCAGGACGACCGGGTCACCCGCGTCGACCTGGACGACGGCGAGAGCCTCGAGGCGGACCTCGTCATCAGCACGGTCCCGACCGAGGTCTATCAACGGCTGTTGACNGATGCTCGGNCGGATCTCGACCACGTGCGCTACACNGCGGTGGTCTCNGCGATNNTTGNNACGAAGCAGCGNGTGACGCCNACGTTCTANTGGATGAACCTGGCCTCGCTGGACTGCACCGCGAGCGGCATGTTCATGCTGAACGCGCTCAACCCGACGATCGGGGCGCCGGGAGATACCTGCCTCAACATCATGACGCACGTCCCCAACCGGCATGACGCGTTCTTCCACCAGAGCGACGACGAGATTCTCGCTGGCTATCGGGCTGACTTTCATCGCGTGTTCGGTTTCGAGCTCAAGCCGGTCTGGACACAGGTCAACCGACTTGGGATGTATGCACCGGTCTTTCACCGAGGCTACGAGAATCCTCCGCTCCGCGATGCAGTGCTCGCAAACGTGTACTGCGCTGGCAACTACCGCACCTTTCCGTCAATCGCGTCCACCGGGACGGCGTTGGTGTCTGGAGTAGACGCAGGGGCCGCGATCGTGGCCGATCACGGCGGCACTTCAGACCTGCCCGAAGCTATCGCTGGATATCGGCTGGCGTCGATGCCTCGCGCCTAGCGGCGTCCGGGTGGGCGTCGGTTGACGCTGAGCCGAGCGAATCGTGTACGTAGCGTCTCCACGGTGTCGACCCGGCGTGGCGACCTCGCCACAGGCTGATAGCCGCGGCTTCGACCTTCAGATCTCACTCGACTGGGCCCGCAAGGCGATCGCCATGGCCTCGGCCAATCGGTTCCAGCTTGCCGTGCCGTCCTTCAACCGGCCGCGCCCGGCGGCGGTCAGGCTGTAGAACTTGGCGCGACGGTTGTTGTCCGAGACACCCCACTCGGTATCCAGCAGGCCCTGTTGCTCGAGACGGTAGAGGGCGGGATACAGCGCGCCTTGCTCCACGAGAAGCGCCCCTTGGGTCATCTGTTCGATCCGCAGCAAGACGCCGTATCCATGGAGCGGTCCCAGCGAGACAGCCTTCAACACGAGCACATCGAGAGTTCCCGGCAACAGATCGGCGCGTCGCGTCATGACGTTCTCCTAAATACATAAGGAGAATAAGCCATGTCTCCTAATCTGTTAAGGGAAGTCTGCAGGAGTAGCATTGGCCGCCGTCTATCGCACGGGCGGCTCGAAATACGAAGGCAACCCAGGCTTGGTCTCTCGCAGGATCTCCACAATCGCCTGCCGGTCGTCGAGGAGAAGACGCGCGGCCGGTTCCGCACCGCTGAGCACCTGCCACAGCCGTTCGTACACTGCGTGCTGCGCCGCCGCCGGTAGCGCGTCGAATGCGGCGGTGTAGATCATGTAGCTGCACGGGTATCGGAACAGCCGTGTGGTGAGGTCGAGCGACCGGAGTGTCCGGCCTTGGGAGTCGAACGGACCGCGCTTCTCGAACACCGCTTCGAATCCGGCTGAACCCTGAACGGCGTCGTCCAGTGGCGCTTCGTCGACGAACACCATGTAGTCGACGAGCGCGTCGACCGTCTCGGCCAGCGCTGGGTCGAGGGCGCTCGCGGCCCCGTCGTCCCCGGTGGCACGCCCTTCGTGCGCCGCAGCGCGGAATTCCCACCCCGTGCGCGTGAGCAGGTTCGTCATGTGCGTCTGATGCTCCAGCACCATGAGCGCTGCCGCGTCGCTGTAGGGGGTGAGATATCGCGCGCTATCGATCCGGTCCTCGACCGAGGGGAGGTTCAGGTTCGCCGGATCGATCTCGAGGGTCGGGTTGATCGCGGTGGTGGCCACGGTGTTCCCGACGTGCGGACCTTCCCCGGTGTCGCCGGTGACATACCAACCGCCCCACCGTTCTCTGAGCGCGGTCCGGTGGTCGACCGGAATCGCTGAGAAGGGGACCCCTGCCGCGTCAATGACCG
>PAUN01000012.1 GCA_002712885.1 Acidobacteriota bacterium | reverse complement strand
TCGCCGGCTCCGCCGCTGACTCGTTCGCGTTGTGCTCCCGGTTCGAGTCGAAGCTCGAACAGTATCGCGGCAACCTCGAACGCTCGGCGGTCGAACTGGCGAAGGACTGGCGGACTGACCGCCTACTCCGTCGACTCGAAGCGATGCTACTGGTCATGGATGCCGACTCGACGTTTCTCCTGTCGGGCACGGGCGACCTGATCGAGCCGGACGATGGAATCGCGGCCATCGGTTCCGGTGGCGCCTACGCGTTGTCGGCCGCGAAAGCACTGGCGCGGCATACTGAGCTCGATGCCAGGGCGGTCGCCGAGCAGGCCATGGGGATCGCCGCGTCCATTTGCATTTACACGAACGCCAGTGTCACGATCGAGTCCTTGTAGCAGACGGATCGACGTGGCCAGCCCAGCGGCTCGCCTTTCCGACTAAGCCCGCGTTCCGCCACCCGCGATGCCCATCTATCTTCCGGAGTCGACCGACGCGATCGGGTCCTCGCTCGCGGCCGGCCAGGCCGAGCCCTCCATCGAAGCCCTGACGCCACGTGAAATCGTGGCCGAGCTCGACAAATACGTCATCTCGCAGGCGAAGGCGAAGCGGGCGGTGGCCATCGCGCTGCGGAACCGGATGCGGCGCCAGCAACTCTCGCCGGAACTGGCGGAAGAGGTGGCGCCGAAAAACATCCTCATGATCGGACCTACCGGCGTCGGCAAGACCGAGATCGCCCGTCGGCTCGCGCGCCTGGCGCAGTCGCCGTTCATCAAGGTGGAAGCCTCGAAGTTCACCGAGGTCGGCTATGTCGGGCGCGACGTCGAGTCAATGGTGCGTGACCTGGTCGAGCTCGCCGTGGAGATGCTGCGGGAGGAACGGCTTGTCGAGGTGCGCTTGAAGGCCCGCGAGAACGCGGAAGCGCGTCTGCTCGACCTGTTGCTGCCTCCGTTGCCGCCTTCCGTCAAGGACAACGATTTAGGACCCGCGAGTGATCACCATCAGCGCACCCGCGCTCGGTTGCGGACGCAACTGGCCGAGGGGCGGCTGGACGAACGTGAGGTCGATGTCGACGTGCCCCAGAAGGGGTTCCCATCATTCGAGGTGGTCTCCGGCAACTCGGTCGAGGAGATCGACATCAACGTCAAGGACATGTTGCCGGGTCTCTTTCAGGGACGATCGCGTAAACGCCGGGTCAAGGTGCCGGAGGCGCTCGACCATCTGGTGTCGGAGGAAGAGCAGAAACTGGTGGATGTCGACAGTGTCCGGAAAGATGCGGTGGAGCGCGTTGAACAGGCCGGTATTATCTTTATTGACGAAATCGACAAGGTGACGGGTAGAGAGGGAGGTCAGGGCCCGGACGTGAGCCGCGAAGGCGTGCAGCGCGACATTCTCCCGATCGTCGAGGGCACCACCGTGAACACCAAACACGGCATGGTCCGCACCGACCACATTCTGTTCATCGCGGCCGGCGCGTTTCACGTCGCCAAACCGTCCGATCTCATCCCGGAGCTGCAAGGCCGTTTTCCGATCCGCGTGGAACTGGACGCGCTGGAGACGGGAGACTTTGTGCGGATCTTGACCGAGCCGCGCGGCTCTCTCGTGAAACAGTACACGGCGCTGCTCGCGACAGAGGAGGTCACGCTGACGTTCGAACCCGATGCGGTGAATCGGCTGGCCGAATTCGCCACCCTGGTCAACGAGCGGTCAGAGAACATTGGCGCCCGTCGTCTCCACACCATCATGGAAAAGTTGCTGGACGAGATTTCGTTCAACGCACCAGACCTCGATGAAAAGACGATCCGGATCGACGCGGCGTACGTCGACGACATGCTGGCCGATATCGTTAGCGACGAAGACCTCTCCCGTTACATCCTGTGATTCTGTCCCGCCGTTCCACGACGCTGTTTGTCATCGGTCTCACCATGCTGGCGCCGCTCGGCTGCGGTAAGAAGGGCCCACCCCTGGCGCCGTTTGTTCGGGTGCCGTCGCTGATGACCGATCTGGTGATCCAACGGATAGACGACGAGGTCTGGGTCGGTTTCTCGTTGCCGACCCAGAATCAAGACGGGACCCAGCCGGCGGATCTGGAGCGGGTCGACATCTACGCGATGACGGTCCAACCCCACATTCCCGCCGACCGGAGGCTGGAGCTTGAAGAATTTCAGGAAGAGGCCACCCTGGTGACGTCGACCGAGGTGGCGCCACCGCCGGCGACGGCGGCCGAGGAGTCGGTCGATCCGGCTCCAGACCTTCGTCCCCGGCAGGGATTCCCGGTCGCGTTCTCTGAAATGATCACGGCGGCTCTGCTGGTTCCGGTTGACCCATGGGACGAAGAGCGTCGCGAGCGCGAACGGGAGGAGGAGAGGGAGAAAGAGGATGACGGGCCGCAGAAGCCAGTCAAGGTTCCCCTCATGACGCCGCCGTTACCGGGTCCACTGGAGCGCCGGTATGCCGTGGTCGGGGTGTCGAGCGAGGGACACGAATCTGAGCCGGTCATGCGTATCGCGGTGCCGCTCGTAACGCCGCCATACGCGCCGCCGACACCCGTCGTGACCTACGACGAGGAGGTCGCGACGGTCGTCTGGGAGTTGCCTGTCGGGGTACGTCGCAGTGTTCAGATCACGGCGGCGCCCGGCGCGGGGTCGGGCGTCGGGGCGACGATCCAATCCGCTCCGGTGACCGCTCCTGCCGCTGCGTCGCCGCCAGCCGGGATACCTGGCGCGCCGGCCGCCGGTGCCCCTGTGGTCGGTGCGCCGCCCGCCCCACCCGGCACGCTGCCGATCGTCCCGGAGCCGGTCTCCGTGACCCCACCGCCACCGCCGCCGCTTCCGCCTCCACTCCCATCGACGCCGATCGTCGAGTGGCCGCAGGCCTCGCGGTATGAACTGTTCGAGATCGTAGAGGCGGCCGAGGGGCCGCTCGTCATGCCCCGGCCGCTCCACTTGCTTCCGCTGGCCGCCCCGACCTATCCGGACAAGCGGGTGGAATTCGGGGTCGAGCGCTGCTACGCGGTGGTGACGCTGGACGTCGTGTCGGAGCTCGAGATCCGCAGCGCCTTCTCAGCGCCGACCTGCGTGACGTTCCTGGATACCTTTGCCCCGGCGGCGCCGACCGGATTGAACGCGGTCGGCAGCGAAGGCGCGGTCAGTCTGAGCTGGGAACCGAACGAGGAGGAGGATCTGGTTGGATACCTGGTCTTGCGTGGTGTCGCGCCAGGTGAGACACTGCTGCCGCTTACGGCCGAGGCGGTGCGTGAGAGCACTTACCGGGACAACACGGCTCTGCCAGGTGTGCGGTATGTCTATACCGTGCAGGCGGTCGACGACGCGGTGCCGCCCAACATCAGCCTCGCCTCGGAGACTTTCGACGCGACGGCGCGCTGACACACTGTCGCACGAGTTGAACCACGCCCCCGAATCACGCCATGGACCCGCTCTATCGAATTGACTACCGGGGCGCCCCGCGACACGCGCTTCGCCGCCACGACGGCTGGCATCTGCTTGACGGTGATCCGTTCGGCGCGCATACGGTCGGCGCGGCACTGGACACGGATTCGCCCCGTCTGCTCGCGCCCGTCATCCCGTCCAAGATTGTGGCCGTCGGTTTGAACTACAAGGATCACGCGGCCGAAATGAACAAGGCGCTGCCGGAGGAGCCGCTCATTTTCTTGAAGCCGTCGACGGCGGTGATCGGCACGGGCGTCCCCATCGTGATCCCATCCGGAGCTGGGCGGGTCGACTACGAAGCGGAGGTAGGCGTCGTGATCGGCAAGACCGCTCGTCACGTGCCGGCGGCGCGCGTCCATGAGTACGTGCTGGGGTTGACCTGTGTCAACGACGTGACCGACCGTGATCTGCAACGACGTGATGTCCAGTACACCCGTGCCAAGGGGTTCGACTCGTTCGCTCCCCTCGGGCCCTGCATCGTGTCGGGCGACCTCGATCGACCGATTCGGGTGGAGTCCCGGGTCAACGGTGAGACGCGTCAGCAGTCGAGTACCCGGGAGCTAATTTTTTCGATCCGAGACTTGGTCGAGTTCGTGACGCGGGTCATGACACTGCTGCCCGGCGACATCATTTCCACCGGCACCCCCCCCGGGGTGGGACCGCTCGTGCCGGGCGATGAGGTCGTCGTGGCGATCGAAGGGGTCGGCGAACTCGTGAACGAGGTGGTGGCGGCTCCGTAGTCGTGCCACTGTTACCCGCGCCGCCCGTCGTCGCGACCGGGCGCCGCGCTGGGAATCCGTGCACCGGATTTCTGAGTCAGGACACATCCTCATGAAGCTGTTTGTCGATTCGGCCAACCTGGACGAGATTGAGGCGCTCACACCGCTGGGCATCGTAGACGGCGTCACCACGAATCCGTCGTTGCTGGCGAAAGTGGGGGACGATCCTCGCGCCGTCCTGAAACGCATCTGCGACCTCGTGCAGGGACCGGTGAGCGCGGAGGTCGTCGCCACCGCGTATGACGGAATGGTCAGTGAGGGTCGCGAATTGGCCGCCATCGACCCGCACATCGTGGTCAAGGTGCCGTTCGGGAGGGCCGGCGTCCGCGCCTGCCACACCCTGGCCGGCGAAGACATCCGGGTCAACGTCACGCTGATCTTCTCCGCGGCGCAAGCCTTGCTGGCCGCCAAGGTAGGGGCCACGTTCGTGAGTCCGTTCGTCGGCCGGCTTGACGATATCGGCACGTCAGGCATGGAGCTGATCCGGCAGTGCGTGGAGATCTTCGAGAATTTTCAGTTTCCGACCGAGGTGCTGGTCGCCAGCATTCGCGGGCCGATGCACTTCATCGAATCCGCCCGGCTGGGGGCCGACATCTGTACCTGTCCGCCGAAGGCGATCGATGCGCTGTTCAACCATCCCCTGACCGACATCGGACTTAAGAAATTTCTCGACGACTGGGCCAAGTCTCAGTCGTCGGCGGGGTAGCGGATCGTGGACCCACACGTCTTCGAGAACGGCTGATCGGCATCAGTATGGACAAGCACAAGCAACTCGAGGAATTCGAGCGGCAGGCAGAGCTGGGCGGCGGTGAGGCGCGCCTGGAACGGCAGCATGCGGCCGGGAAGCTCACCGCGCGGGAACGGATCGACCTGTTCTTCGACCCCGGCACGTTTCAGGAAGTGGACAAGCTCGTGACCCACCGATGCCGCGATTTCGGAATGGCCGAGCAGGTCGTGCCGGGTGACGGTGTCGTGGCTGGACGCGGCCGCGTCGAGGGCCGGCTCGCGTACGCCTTCGCGCAGGACTTCACCGTCTTCGGCGGGTCGTTGTCCGAAACCAATGCCGCCAAGATTGTCAAAGTCATGGACCTGGCAATGGAGTCTGGCGTCCCGGTCGTCGGGTTGAACGATTCCGGCGGCGCGCGGATTCAGGAGGGCGTGCTGTCGCTCGGCGGGTACGCGGACATTTTCTTGAGGAACACCCTGGCCTCGGGCGTCGTGCCCCAGATCTCGGCCATCATGGGACCGTGCGCCGGGGGGGCGGTCTACTCCCCCGCCATCACCGACTTCACCGTGATGGTGGACAAGACCAGCTACATGTTCATCACCGGGCCGGAGGTCATCAAGACGGTCACCCTCGAGGACGTCACCAAAGAAGAGCTTGGCGGGGCGATGACCCACAACGCCAAGAGTGGGGTCGCGCACTTCCTCGTGCCTGACGACCAGGAGTGCCTCGCGCTGATTCGCGCGCTGCTTGGCTATCTGCCCGCGAACAACCTCGACGACGCTCCTCTGGGGGCGGATACCGATCCGATCGACCGGGAGGTCGTGGCGCTGGACGACCTGATACCACAGAATCCGAACCAGCCGTACGACATGCGCGATGTCATCCGCCGTATCGTCGACCAGGGTGACTGGCTCGAGGTGCACGAGCATTTCGCTCGGAACATCCTGATCGGCTTTGCGCGGCTCGGCGGGCAGTCGGTCGGCATCGTCGCCAACCAGCCGGCCCATCTCGCCGGCACGCTCGACATCGACGCGTCGGTCAAGGCCGCGCGCTTCGTGCGCTTCTGCGACGCGTTCAACATTCCGTTGGTGACACTGGAGGATGTGCCCGGTTTTCTGCCCGGCACCAAACAGGAGTTCGGCGGCATCATCCGGCATGGGGCGAAGCTGCTCTTCGCCTTTGCCGAGGCCACGGTGCCCAAGGTGACCGTGATCACTCGCAAAGCCTATGGCGGCGCGTACTGCGTGATGGCGAGCAAGCACATCCGCACCGATGTGAACCTCGCCTGGCCGACGGCCGAGATCGCCGTCATGGGGCCGGAGGGCGCGGTCAACATCCTCTATCGCCGCGAACTCGAAGCGGCCGACGACCCGGAGACGCTGCGGACCGAGAAGATCGTCGAGTTCAAGGAGAAGCTGGCAAATCCATTCGTGGCTGCCGGTCGGGGCTTCATCGACGAGGTCATTCAGCCACGTCACACCCGAACGAAGCTGATCGCCGCGTTGCGGAGCCTGGCCGGCAAGCGCGCCAAGAACCCACCGAAGAAGCACGGCAACATCCCCCTCTAGGGGTTTTCCTGCCGAGGCGTCCGCCTGGACGGCGTTGCTTCGTCGGTCACATGCCAAGACGCGCACGTGCGCGTCTCGCGGACGCGGAGTGGCGCACTCGGGGTCCCCGCGGAGCGGCCGCGTGGGGTTCGGGGCGCAGCCCCGTCTAGGTACTAAGTTTCGATTTCCTCGATGACCGNGGCCGAGCCCAGCAAGAAGGCGGCGGAGCCGACGACGAGNATCAGGATCGACAGGCTCAGCTGCGCGCCGCGTGTCAAGCCGAGCGTCGGGGGCACGGCCAGAGCCGACCCGAGCACAAGGAAACTGGCGACGGCGCGCCGTCCTGAGTGTGTGCCTGGAAACCGACCGTCACCAACGGCGACGGGCAGGATGGCGGCGAGGGCCCCCGCCGCGAGGCCGGAAAAGACGGCGATGACCGGCGTGGCGTCGAGCAGGAGGACGAGNGCCACCGACACGACGGCCGCGGTCACGAGTGTCAGCAGAGCGAAGCGGGTGGTGAACATCGGCGTGCTCCTGGTTAGTGGGAACCTGGTCCTCTGGATAACTTGCGGTCAGCTACGACACGCGAATGTCACCTTTGAAGACCGTGAAGACCAAGCCCACGGCCAGTATCGCGACGTACGGTGCGAACAGCAGCGGTCCCAGCGGCACAAACTGGCGTCCCACGAAACCCGCGAGCCATAGAAGAAGAAAGACGGCCGCTCCAGTCCTNCGTAGGTCGTCCCACCCGACGACGATCAGCACCCAGAATGCGATGTGCGNGATCCTGGCGGCGATGCCAGCCACGACACGGGCTGTATCAGTCATTGGCGCCCGCAGCCAGACTGTCGTGCGTCCTTAAGTGTTAGAATAATAGACAGATCGCGCCGTCCTGAGACCGGATGTCCAGCCCATGTCATCCGGGTGTCAGAGGTCGGGTCNAGGTCGCCATGCGTCCGGCGGCCCGGTCGTCGACAGACTCATTTTTCCCGTGAAGATCCTCGTCGCCAACCGAGGCGAAATCGCCGTTCGCATCCTGCGGGCCTGTCGCGAGATGGGCGTGCCATCAGTGGCGGTCTTTTCCGCCTGCGACCGCACGGCGCTCCATGTTGGACTGGCGGATGAAGCGGTCGCGATCGGGGCCAGCCCGGCCGCCGAGAGTTATCTGAACATCGAGCGCGTGATCGCGGCCGCGCGCGCGACTGGTGCGACCGCGGTTCACCCCGGCTACGGGTTTCTGGCTGAGAACGCCGGGTTCGCCCGGGCCTGCGGCGATGCGGGCCTCACGTTCATCGGACCCTCTCCCGACGTCATCGAGACGATGGGNGGGAAGACGGCCGCGCGTCGCGCCGCGATCGAGGCGGGTGTCCCGGTAGTGCCGGGAACCGAGGCGTTGCCCGATACGTTGAATGATGAGGCGCTGTGCGACCGTGCCGACGAGATCGGCTACCCGCTGTTCATCAAGGCTGTCGCCGGCGGCGGCGGCCGCGGCATGCGTCGCGTGGCCGACCGCGCGGGGGTGGTCGCCGGCGTGGCCGCGGCACGCTCCGAGGCCGGCGCCGCGTTCGGCGAGTCGACGGTCTATTTCGAACGGTTGGTCGAGGGCGCGCGTCACGTGGAAGTACAGGTGCTGGGCGACGGGCACGGCGTCGTCGTGCCGTTTGTCGAGCGCGAGTGCTCGATCCAGCGGCGTCATCAGAAGGTGATCGAAGAGTCGCCGTCGGTCGCGGTGACGCCGGCGATTCGGGCGGCCCTGGCCGAGGCGGCCGTGGCACTGTCCGCCGCGGTGTCCTATGCCAGCGCCGGCACGCTGGAGTTTCTGCTCGACCCCGAGGGGCGCTTCTATTTCCTCGAGATGAATACGCGGCTGCAGGTCGAGCACCCCGTGACTGAACTGGTGACCGGCATCGACCTGGTGCAGTGGCAGATCCGAATCGCGCGGGGCGAACCACTCACCGTCGATCCGGCCCGTGCGCTTACGGCCGCGGGGCACGCGATCGAGTGTCGTGTCTACGCCGAAGATCCTGACGCTGGCTTTATCCCCGCGCCCGGTCGCATCACCGCACTCCGCGGTCCGTCGGGACCGGGGGTGCGCGACGACAGTGGCGTCGAGGCCGGGTTCGAGGTGCCGGTCTTCTATGACTCGATGATCTCCAAAGTCAGCACGTGGGCCCCGGATCGTGCTGGCGCGATTGCCCGTATGCGCAGCGCGCTGCACGAGTATCAGATCGGGGGCATTACGACCGCCATCCCNGCCTTGCTCTGGGTGCTGGCGCAGGACCGTTTTCGGGACGGCGCGTTCGACACGAGTTTTCTCGACGGGGTGCTGGCGGCACGCGCCGGTGAGTCGTTTTCCGAGTTGACGGCGGAGCAGACTGATCTGGCGGTGGTCGCTGCCGCGCTGAGCGCGTATCTGTCCGTCCCGACGACGGCCGCCGCGGCGATCGGGGCGACGCCGTGGCGACAGGCGGCGCGTCTCGAGGGTGTCGGCCAATGACGTCCACCCCGACGCCACCCGGCCGCACGTTGCGTCTCCATGTCGAGATCGCCGGGTCGGTCCGGCAGGTGACGGTTAAGCCGGTTTCCGTCGATTCCTCGCAGGTCCGAGTGAGCTGGGACGATACCAGCTACGTCGTGGACGCGGTGCCGCGTGCGGGCGGATTCTCACTCACCATGCCGGGAGGTTCGTGGGCGAGCCGAGAGGTGACCTGTCACACCGTGGCTCCGGGCGAGGTGATGCTGGGACTCGACGGGCTCCACGTGAGGGCGCGGGTTGGTGACGGGCGTCGTGCGCAGCAGGCCGGCGCCGCGGGCGCCGAAGGGGAACATGTGGTCGCCGCGCCAATGCCCGGCCGGGTGGTGCGGGTGTCGGTCGAGCCGGGTGATGCCGTAACCAGAGGCCAAGGACTGGCGGCGGTCGAGGCGATGAAGATGGAGAACGAACTGGCGTCGCCGGTCGATGGGGTCGTCAGCGAGGTGCGTGTGGCGGTGGATGACACAGTGGAGGCTGGCGCGGCGCTGGTCGTCGTGTGTGCCGCCGAGTCAACCCAGGGGGACCATGACTGATTCCCACACCGGGACTCCGGAATCGGCCGACACGCCCGAGCCGGCGACGCCGGTCGAGGTGGTCACCGCATCGGACGAGAGCGCGGCCGCTCGGCCCACCTTTTGGGCGCGTCTGCGTCGGTGGACCAGCGGCCGGCCCGGACGTCTCCTTCGGTGGGGCGGTGGAACACTGGCGGTGACGTTGGCGGTGGCGATCATCGCGACGGTTACCATCGATTTGGGGCCGCTGCTCCGCAGCCGCGCCGAAGATGCTGCGTCGAGCCAGCTCGATCGCGAGGTCACCATCGGTCGTATCGGGATGTATCTCATGCCGGGGAAATTCCTCGTCGAGGACCTGCTCATTGGCGGCCTCACCCCGGAGGACGAGCCCTTTATGACCGCGGAACGGATCGCCGTCTCCGTGGATTGGCTGGCGCTGCTGCACCGGGAATTTCTGGTCGACGCGGAGATGACGAACTGGCAGATGCGGGCCGAGTCGTACGCCGACGGCACGCAGAGCTTTCCTGCGTTTGTCCCGAGTCGGAGCGCGGATGACGAGGCGCGAGTCGAGCCTGACCCTCCCCCGACCGACGCCGCTGAGGGCGACGACCGGTGGGTCGCGACGCTGCGGCATCTCGGTGCGACGCAGGGTGAGTTCGTGCTGGAGGACTATGGGTCGAACTTTGGCGTGGTCTGCGCGAACCTCAACGTCACCATCACCAAGATTTTCGACTACCGGGGTGACGCATCGTGCACCGGGGGCAGCGTCCGTGTCAGCGATTTCGAACCGATGTGGATGGACATGGCGGCGAATTTCGAGCTGGACGGGAGCCAGGTACATCTGACCCGGATCAATGTGGAGACCGATGGCACCAGCACGAGGCTCGTAGGCGATGTCGACATGCGCCAACTGTCAGAGATGACCTACGAGTTGGAATCAGATCTCGATCTACCGCGGTTGCGCGAGATCTTCTTTGCCGACGACGGCTTCACGGCCACCGGAGAGGCCCGCTTCGTCGGGACGTTCCACAAATTCGAAGACGGCTATGACCTGAGTGGATCGATCACCAGTCCGCTCTTCGGCCTTGACACCGACGCTGGGCAATTCCAGTTCCCCAGTCTGGCAGGACAACTGGTCTGGCAGCAAGACCGGTTCGACATGTGGGACGTCACGTCCACGCTCTTTGGCGGCGACGTGCGGGCGGAACTCAAGACATTCGGCACCCAAGACCCATGGGAGGGGACCTTCGACGCCTACTACGAGGACGCCGATGTCGTCGAATTGGCGCGGTTCTTCGATCTCCGTGGCTTCCGGCCCGTCGCCCGGTCTTTCGGGCACAACCGGATGGAGTGGCCCACCGGACCGGCGGGTGGGTCCCGTCACACCGGGACGATTCAGTTGCATCCGCTCGAGGGCGTCAGGCTGGCTACGGCACAGCTTCCGTCCGGTGCCGCCCAGGCCGTGGCGTCCCGAGACGATCGGCCACCGGACCTCACGACCACTGAATTCCAGGTGGGCGGAGCGCTCGAGTATGCGTTCGACGGCGACGCGATCGAGCTGACGTCGGGCCACATCGCCACACCGTCAACCCACGTCACGTTCGACGGCCGCACCGGTGGTGGCGCGCAGACCGAGATCCCGTTCCGAGCGACGAGTACCGACTGGCAAGAGGGCTACCGGCTCATGACCGCAGTGATGGCCTCGGCTGGGTCGTCGACGGAGCCATTCGAGGTGGACGGTGCAGGCACGTTCGAGGGGGTCATGCTGGGCGACCTCACGCGCCCACGCGTGGAAGCGACGTTCGCCGGCGAGGCGCTACGCGCCTGGAACGTGGAGTGGGGGGGCGGGAGCGGCGGGATCGTCGTGGATAACGGCTACCTGGAAGTGAGCAACGGGCTGTTCCGGAATGGGGGGGGGGAATTCGGCGTCGACGGCACGTTCTCGATAGGTGGGTCCCGCGTCGATGGTGGAGAAGAAATCAACGCGGTCATTACCATGGCCTCGTTTCCGACCTCGAATATCCGGACCGCGTTTGGACTGGAGGAGGGCTACCTCATCGACGGGCCGGCCACCGGTGAGGTGCGTCTCTATGGCCCGTACGGTGGGATGTTCGGGTACGGCCAGGTCGTGCTCGACCAGCCGACGGCCTACGGTGAACCAATCGATACGGCGTCCGCCGGGCTGCGGTTCGAGGGCAGCGGTGTGCGTCTCGACGGGTTCGAGATGCGCAAGGGGACGGGGACCGTGACCGGCGCCGCTTTCATCGGTTGGGATGCGTCGTATGTCTTCAATTGGGACGTGCGCGACCTCGAGGTCAATGCGGTGGACAGCATTCCAGCGCCACCGGAGCCGCTGTCCGGCGTTGCCAACTTCAACATTGCAGGGGTCGGGGCGTTCGACAACCCGCGATACGAGATTCGCGGAACCGTCGTGGACCTGTTTGTCGGGGAGGAGGAGATCGGACAGGTGACGGCTAGCCTCAACGTCCGCGACGGCCTGCTCACGGTCAACCTCGAGGGTGCCTCGTCGACGCTGGCGGTGTCGGCGACGGGTCAGGTGGAGATGACGGACATGCTGGCCGATGTGCGGGTCCGTGTGACGAACGCGTCCCTCGCACCCTACGTCCGGATGTTCGATCCGAGGTTGTCACCCTACACCTCGGCCGTGGTGAGCGGGGCGGCGCGCATTCAAGGCGCACTGCAGGCGGACCGCGTCCGGATCGACGCCACCATAGAGCAGGCCGACCTGACCTTGCTCGAGTACGACCTCCACAATGACGGTCCGATCGAGCTGAGACTCGATGGCCAGGTCATCGACATCGACCGGCTGCGGTTGGTGGGCGAGGGTACGGCGCTCGACCTGTCCGGTTCGGTCGATTTGGCGACCGACGCGCTGGCCTTGGACATTAATGGAGACGCCAATCTCAGCATCCTCAGAGGACTCGTGCCGGACCTGCGTGGGTCCGGAGTGGCCCAGTTGCGCACACGTCTGGCCGGTACATTCGCCCAGCCCGAGTTGGTTGGACAGGCGGCGTTGTTGAATGGCCGCATCCGCCACATTGGATTGCCCCACGGGCTGGAGGCGATCAACGGTCGAGTCGTCTTCGAGCAGGGCAGCCTGCGCTTCGACGATATTCCAGCCGTGATGGGCGGGGGAGCGGTCACCATCGGCGGCCGCGTCGGATTGGCTGGCGCCGAGCTCCAGGAACTGGCCATCACGTTGACGGGCCGGGAGATGCAGTGGCGATACCCGGTCGGGTTCCGTTCGCTCGTTGACGCCAATCTGGTTCTTCGCGGCGACGCCGCGGCACCGGTGCTGGCCGGCACCATCGATGTGCTTGACGCCAACCTGCTCGAGGGGCTCGACCTGGGTACGGGACTCTTCAGTGGAGACGAGGCAGGCCCAGCCCTCGATCTGTCGGAGGTCGCCACGTCGGTAGTGCCGCTGGCTCTGGACATTCGTGTCGTCGCGCCGTCCAGTTTGCGGATGACGAGCAATGCGATACGAGTCGTGGCTAGCGCGGATCTCACGGTGCAGGGCACCTATGACCAACCGCAGCTGTTTGGCTCGGCCGATATGGAGAGCGGAGAGGCGTTCTTCGAAGGACTCCGGTATCGGTTGAACTACGGAACGATCAGTCTCGCCAACCCGAACAAGATCGAGCCGTTCGTCAACGTCGAAGTCGAGACCGATGTGCGGGTGCCGGGTCAGACTTATCGGGTGACCGTGCAGGCCACCGGCAGCACCGACGATCAGTTTATTCTGACATTTTTGTCTGATCCCCCGCTGCCGGAAGTCGATGTGATCGGCTTGCTGCTGGGTGACGTGCGCGACCCGCAGAGTGCCGACCTTCGTGCGGCCAGGTCTCCCGAATTGGCGCAGCAACAGCGGATGCAGGCCAGTGCTGCCCGCTTCCTGACCAGCTCGTTGTCGTCCGGTGTCGGCCGTGTGGTCGAGGAATCGTTCGGCGTCGACTCCTTTCAGATCACCCCCTCGCTGGGCGATCCGTCGTCGCAACAATCAGCCCAACTCAATCCGACCGCGCGGGTCCTGATCGGCCAGCGGATTTCCGACCGGGCGCACCTCACGTTGTCGCGCGCGATCAGTGGCGCCAACAGTGATCTCATCGTGGTCCTCGAGTATGACCAGAGCGATCGACTCGCGTGGATTTTGTCCCAAAATGAAGACCGCACCTACGCGCTCGATTTTCGTGTGAGGCACGCCTTTTGAACCGTGGGTCAGCGTGGCTGCTGGCTGTGGTAATGGCCTGTGTGCCGGCCTCGGTTCGCGCCGCCGCCCTCGCCGATCTCGTCGGGCAGACGGTGGCCGTGGTCCGGGTGGTCCAGGACGGTGTCGTCATCGACGACCGCACGATCCTCGAACTGATCGAGACTCGGACCAGCCAGCCGTTCTCCCTTCGCCAAGTGCGTGAGAGCGTGCTCCACCTGTTCACCCGTGGTGACTTCGCTGACGTGCGGGTGAGCGCCACCGTGGAGCCTCGCGGCGTCGTGGTGCGCTACGACCTTTTCCTGGTCCGCACCACCGGGGCCGTGGATTTTCGCGGCTCCCTGGGGCTCCCGGCCGAGGAGTTGCTGGGACCCATCACTCGACGTTTCGGGCGCGCCGTACGCACCGACCAGATCCCGGACGCGGTCGCGATGCTTAAGGACATCTACCAGGCGGCCGGCCGGTTCGCGGTGCGCATTCGCACAGACAGCGTTGATGGCCGTCCGGTGTTCGACATCGATCAAGGTCCGGTCGCGCTCATCGGTCATATCGACGTCCGCGGCGTTTCTGACGAAAATCGTCCCGAGGTGTTGCGGAGGTTGGAGCTCGCAGAGGGTGTGGCCTACGACCCGGCTGAACTCGAGACCCGATTAGGCGATTACGAGGCGGACCTCCGCGGCCAGCGCTACTACGAAGCTCGGTTTCGCCACGATGTGTCGCCGAGTCCGGACGGCCGCTCGGTGGACGTGGTGCTGGACATCCAGAGGGGGTCGCCGGTGGAGGTGATCTTCGAAGGTGACGACGTGCCCGAGGCGCGGTTGGAGGAGTTGGTTCCTGTCGCCAGCGAGGGGTCCATCGACGAAGACCTATTGGAGGACTCCAGTCTACGGCTTGAAACCCACCTGCGCGGGCTAGGGTATCGAGACGCTAGCGTCTCGCATCGTCGGATGGCGGCGGTGGGGGAGCTGTCGGTCGTGTTCACGGTTGCTCGCGGTCGGTTGTATCGCGTGGTGGGCGTCCGGTTCGGGGGGCAGCAGGTCGTGACAGAGGCGGAGCTGGCGGGACTGCTCAATCTTGCGCCAGGCGCCCCGCTCGTCATGTCCGACATCGAACTGGGGACGGCCGCCATCCGAGGCGCCTACGCTCGACGGGGATACAGCAGCACGCAGGTCATTCCAGCGCTTGCCGACGTAGAGCCGCCGGACGGGGACGAGACCCAGGAGACGCATCTGGTGTGCACGGTGCGGGTGATTGAGGGCCCGCGCACGACTGTCGACACGGTCGCGTTCAGCGGGAACGACGCGTTTGCGCCGGCCGAGCTCGCCGCGCTGCTCGACACCGTGTCGGGCGTGCCCTATTACGCGCCCCGCCTGGAGGTCGATCGCCTGCGGATCCGGGCCCAGTACCTCAATGAAGGGTACGAGACGGTGCGGGTCGATGCCCGGGCCCGGTTCGACGAAGAGCTCGCGAGCGTGGAGGTGACGTTCGAGGTGGTGGAGGGCGCCCAGGTCGTCGTGGACCATGTGTTGGTCGTCGGGACGCGCCAGATCTCGCCATCGACGGTCCGTTCGGAGGTGACGTTCCGATCTGGGGAACCACTTGGTCTGGACGACCAAGTCGAGACGCGCCGGCGGTTGAACGCACTGGGGCTGTTTCGACGGGTGGACCTGCTCACGCTTAGTCACGGCGGGGGGGACCGACGTGACGTCGTGGTCGTCGTGGAGGAAGCGCCGGCCACCAATATCGGGTATGGCGGCGGGGTCGAGATGACTCAACGGCTCCGCGCGACGGAGGCGGGCGCCGCGACCGAGCGTCTGGAACTCGCGCCGCGCGGGTTCTTCGAGATCGGTCGGCGCAATCTGTGGGGCAAGAACCGGTCGATCGATCTGTTCACCCGGGTCAGCGTACGTCGAAAGGATGACCTGGATGCGGCAGTACCGACATCGAGTCTCGGGTTCAACGAGTACCGGGTACTGTTGAATTACCGCGAACCTCGGGCGTTTGGGCGGGCGGGCGACCTGCTCGTCTCAGGGTTCATCGAGCAGACGATTCGTCCCAGTTTTGACCTGTTTGGTCGGGGCGTGAACGTTCAACTCAGACGCGCCATCGGTTTCACGATGACTGGCAGTGTCGGGTATAGATACGGCCAGAACAGGCTGACGAACGCCCAGTTTCTGCAACAGGAGGCGCCGCTCGTTGATCGATTGTTTCCCAGCGTGAAGTTGTCCACCTTCACCGGTGATTTGGTGCGCGACACCCGTGACGATCCACTCGAGCCGACTCAGGGGATGCTCCTTGGCGTGGAGGCGCAGGCGGCGTTTCGCGCGGTCGGGTCAGAAGTGGGCTTTATCAAGACCTCGTGGCAAGGGTCTCTGTTCCGTCAACTCCCTGGAGACCTCGTGTTCGCCGCCAGTGGGCGGATTGGTTTGGCGCGCGGGTTCAACCGCACGGTGAGCATCGCGCCGCTGCCTATCTTGGTCGCACTAGAGGACGGCGTGCTGGTGTTTGTGGACACCGAAGAGGCGCAAACCGTGGAGATCTCGGACCTGCCCGCCAGTGAGCGGTTTTTCGCGGGAGGGGATACCACCGTGCGCGGGTTCGCGTTGGATCGGCTCGGGACCGGACCCATCGTGGACCCGCTTGGGGCCGCCCCCACGATCGACCCGAACGGTTTTCCTACCGGTGGCAACGCGATGCTGGTGATGATTACCGAGCTGCGCGTGCCGGTCGGCGGCGCCTTCCAGATGGTTGGCTTCTTGGACGCCGGCAACGTTTTCGACCGCGTCAGCCACTTCCAACTGGATGAGATTCGAGGCAGTGCCGGCTTCGGCGTGCGCTATCGGTCGCCGGTGGGACCGATCCGAGTCGATCTGGGATTCAAGCTGGACCGGCGTGAGTTCGCGGGTGAGCGGGAATCGCTGACCGCGCTGCACTTCAGCATCGGCCAGGCCTTCTGATGATCAGGGTGGCCCGGTCCTTGGCGATGTGTGTGGCCGTGGTCCCGGTCATCGGGGCGGAACAAGCCCCCGTCTCCCTGGCCCTCGTGGACAGGGTGCTCGCGGTCGTGGCGCGGCAGGTCATCATGTTGTCTGACGTGCGCGCGTTTCTGGAACTCGGGCTCGTCGACCCGTCGGCCTCGGCCGACCCGGTGCCGGAGACACTGACCGTCCTCATCGAACGTCAGCTCGTCGTGAACGAGATTTCGGCCAATGTGATCGAGGAGCCCTCGACCCAGGAGGTCGAAGGCCAGATGGCGGTCGTCGCTGAGAGACTCGGGGGACTGGACGCGCTGCGAGCCGTGTTGCCCACCATTGGTTTCACGGCAGACGACCTCAAGCAGCTCCTGCGCGAGGATCTCCGGGTCGAACGTTATCTGGCGCGGCGGTTTCCGGGGGCGCGACAGTCGACCGAGGAGGAACTCGCGGCGTGGATGCGGGAGCATGCCGACGAGTTACGGGATGACGGCGCGCTGTCGCTCGAGGCCGCCCGCGACGAGGCACGCCGGCAACTGACCCGGGCGCTGCGTCAGGAATCGATCGACGCCTGGATCTCGACCCTCGTCGATCGTGCCGACGTCTACCGCGTCCCCTAGTTTTGCCGACGAGGCGTCCGTCTGGCGGCGTTACTTTGTCGGTCACAGCCCACCTGGCTGGGGCATTCCTCAGACGGGGCTGCGCCCCGAACCCCACGCGACCCCTCCGCGGGGCGCGTATTGTCGCGCGCCTTCGTCTTGCCAGCCCGTCCACACGCGTGTCGTGAAGCTTCAGGCAGGAAACGGCGATTCCCTCGTCGTTTCTCCATGACCTCCGGGGGGGGGCGGTGGGAGTGGGCATCTCGGTCCGCGAACCGTCGGAGACGAGTCGGGGGCCGTGCCGCCGCCGACGGGCACCGTGCGCGCGGGCGCGGAGTTTTACCGCCGGGGCCGGGGTTAGCTACGCGCCTGCTTTTCCCTCGGTGCCGGGACTAGGCACCCGTTAGCCGGCGCGCTTAGCCAATCCTCCACCAGCTAGGCGTCGACCTGGGCACTAGCTACGACGTGGCGGATGTGGCGACGTTGTAGGCGATGAGGACTTCGGTCAGGTTGAAGCCGGCGTGACAGACGATGGGGCCGACGATGCTGCGGCGCTTCAGATATAGGATCCCCCAGAAGGCGCCAAGCAGACCGGTCACGATTGCGGCGTCACGTCCCTGGACCAGATGGCCGAGTCCGAACGCGACGCTGAACACGATCAGTCCGACGGCGGACCCACCCAGGTGACTCTCGAACCGGCTCAGGACAAAGGCCCGCTGCACCTCTTCCCGAACGCCTCCCGCGACCACGGCGACGAGGGCGAACGCGGCGGCGTTGAGCGGTGAGTCAATCAAGGCCTCCAAGGGGTTCTCGGTCACATTGTGCAGCCACGGTGCGACTTGGAGCAGGATGCTGAATGCGGCGGCGACAAGCAGTAGCGCCGCCGGCACGAGCAGCAGACCGAGGGTGGCTTCCCGTCCGATCGGGCGAACACCGAGGAACATCGGAACGGGGCGTTCACCGTGCACGCGGAGGAGGACCCAGATCAGTCCCAGGACGAGCACCGCGTCGGCCAGCGACAACACCACGACATACAACAGAGGCAGCGTACCGCCGGGCGGGGCCGCCCCGATCATCGCCAGCACGAGGATCAGCGCGAACTGGGTCGGGAACCCCGAGCAGAGCGTCACCTCGATCAAGGCACGGAAGCGTTCCGTGGGCGACGGTTGCGTCGACGGCGTCGCGTGTGAGTCGGAATCGGTTGGCTGGTCCTGATCGAGCGGGCTCGGTGCGTCGCCGATCGACATGCGCGGACTTTACCACACGGTAGAATGGCCTGGTTTTGAGGTGCATTTCCTATATCTTGCGTTTGACCGGAAATAGTTACACCACATCTTGTGGCTATTTCTTGACAATCAAGATATCTGGGCCCATAGTAGGCGAACTTGAGAGGGTGCCCCGCCGTCGAAGTTGCGAGTGGCCTGTCTCATGGATTTGGGGTCGTTTTTCGGCGAAATCTTGACTATCGTCGGGTCCATTCGACTGGGCCGACGTCGTCCGATACCTCGCCTGTCGAGCGTGGTTGCAACGCTTGCCGTTACGCCGCATACGACGGTGGTGTCTAGCCCGAATCCGTGAGAGAGGTCATTGGTATTAGACTCGGGGTGACACCACCGGACGGATGTTCCGCCACAGGCTTCGTGACACGTGTCGGTGTCACGCGTTGGAAGGAGTTGCTCAATGCCGAGAGGCGCTGCTCGTGAAACCGAAGCTGTCGACCCACCAGCAAGCTTGACCCCCGAGATTCCCGCCCAACCCGGTTTGGAATTTCCACGATTCTTTACTACCGAAGGCACCGATCCATTTGATGAGATCGAATGGGAGTCCAGGGTCGCGTTGATCGGGAGCGAGCAGGGCGAGGTCGTGTTTGAGCAGCGCGATGTCGAGATTCCGTCCTTCTGGTCGCAGCAGGCGACGAACATCGTTGTCTCCAAGTATTTTCGTGGACCGATGGAGTCGCCCACCCGAGAGCGTAGCGTCAAGCAGCTCATCGGACGGGTCGTGGATACGATCACTGGATGGGGCCGCGCGAAGCAGTACTTTGCCAGTGAGGACGACCTACAGGCGTTCAGCGACGACCTGAAGCATCTGCTGGTGTATCAGAAGGCGGCCTTCAACAGTCCGGTCTGGTTCAATTGCGGGTTTGAAAAGGCCCCACAGTGTTCGGCCTGCTTCATCAACTCCGTGGAAGACACGATGGAGTCGATTCTGACCCTGGCTCGGACCGAGGGCATGCTGTTCAAGTTCGGCTCCGGCACCGGCACCAACTTGTCGTCGATTCGGTCGTCGCGCGAACTGCTCGGCGGTGGTGGCACCGCGTCCGGTCCAGTCTCGTTCATGAAGGGCTACGACGCGTTCGCGGGCGTGATCAAGTCGGGTGGCAAGACACGCCGGGCCGCGAAAATGGTGGTGCTCGATGTCGACCACCCTGACGTAGTCGATTTCATTAACTGCAAGGTCGATGAGGAACGCAAGGCCTGGGCGCTGATCGACGCTGGCTACGACGGGTCGTTTACCGGTACCGCGTATTCATCGGTCTTCTTCCAGAATTCGAACAACAGCGTGCGGGTCTCCGACGGCTTCATGCGCGGGGTGCTCGACGACGGTGTGTGGCACACACATGCGGTCACCGACGGTCGGGTGATGGATACCTACAAGGCGCGCGAGGTCATGCATCTGATCGCGGAAGGGACGCACGTCTGTGGCGACCCAGGGATGCAGTTCGATACGACGATCAACGACTGGCACACCTGCCCGAACACTGATCGGATTCGTGCGTCGAACCCCTGTTCGGAGTACATGTTCCTCGACGACTCGGCCTGCAACCTCGCGTCGCTCAATCTGATGAGGTTCCTGAATGACGACGACGGTGAGTTCAACGCGCCGGCCTTCGCCGCCGCCGTTAGAACGCTGATCACGGCCCAGGAAATCATCGTCGACTGCGCCGGGTATCCGACCGAGGCCATCGGGAAGAACAGCCACGCCTACCGGCCGCTGGGTCTGGGCTACGCGAATCTCGGCGCCCTGTTGATGTCGCGCGGGCTTCCGTACGACAGCGACAAAGGGCGGGATTGGGCCGGGGCGCTGACCGCCCTGATGACTGGGGAAGCCTATGCGCAATCGGCGCGGATCGCGCGTGACCAGGGCGGACCGTTCACGGGGTTCGCGGCCAATCGGGAGCCGTTCCTCCGAGTCATGCGGAAGCATCGCGCCGCGTTGAAGGGGATCAACGCCGACAACGTCCCGGCGGCCTTGGTGGACGGCGCCAGTCAGTCTTGGCGCGACGCGGTCGAGTTGGGTGAAGAATTCGGCTATCGAAACGCGCAGGCCACCGTGCTGGCGCCCACCGGTACCATCGGCTTCATGATGGACTGCGACACCACCGGCGTCGAGCCGGACATTGCGCTCGTCAAGTACAAGAAGCTGGTTGGCGGCGGGCTCATGAAGCTTGTGAACCACACCGTACCGATGGCGCTGGCCGCGTTGAGTTACCCCCAGAATGAGGTCGATGCGATCGTCGCGTATATCGCCGAACACGAAACGATCGAGGGCGCGCCCCACCTGGATCCGGCCCATCTCAATGTGTTTGATTGTGCCTTCAAGCCGGCCCACGGGTCCCGCTCGATCCACTACATGGGGCACGTCAAGATGATCGGGGCGACGCAGCCGTTCATCTCCGGGGCGATCTCGAAAACGATCAACGTGCCGACCGATGCCACGACCGAGGACATCGAGCAGGCCTATATCGATGCGTGGCGCCTGGGTACCAAGGCGGTGTCGATCTATCGAGACGGTAGCAAACGGACGCAGCCGCTGAATACCTCCCGCACCGCCAAGGCCTCTGAGAAGGACAAGACCATCGATGCCGGGACGCCACGACCGGCCCGACGCCGGCTACCGGACGAACGGCAGGCGATTACCCACAAATTCGATATCGCCGGACACGAAGGCTACATCACGGTCGGCTTGTTCGAGGACGGAACGCCTGGCGAAATTTTCCTGGTGATGGCCAAAGAAGGCTCGACCATCTCCGGGTTCGCGGACGCATTCGCACAGGCGGTCTCGTATGCGCTGCAGTACGGAGTGCCGCTGCAGGTGCTGGTCGACAAGTTCAGTCACGTGCGGTTCGAGCCGTCCGGGATCACGAAGAACTCCGGAATACGCGTGGCCAAGTCGATCGTCGACTATATCTTCCGGTGGCTGGCGATGAAGTTCCTGTCGCCGGAGGCGCAGTATCACGCGGGGGTCAATGTGACGGTTGGCGGGGAGGCGGATGCGAAGCCGCTCGAACCCGGCCTCGAGCCGACGAATCGAGACGCCACCGCGGCCGCGTCGGCCGACGGCGTTACCGGGGCCGGGAGCCGAGGCGCCCCATTCGCGATCCAGAACGACCAGGACGCTCCGCCCTGCTCGACCTGCGGCGCCATCATGATTCGGAACGGCAGCTGCTACAAGTGCGTCAACTGCGGCGCTACGAGCGGGTGCGCGTAGAGTAGACTGCCGCTCTGTCGTGTCGACATCGAGAGGCCAGGCTGGGGCGGTAGGCTTCGGCTAGCCCTCGCCGCCTTCAGGCGCCGGGTCACCGGTTTCGTCGTTCCCCACCGCGCCGAAGTAAGCCAGTCCCACCAGCACCGCGGCGAACAGCGCGCGGGCGATCTGCGGTTCCGGCGCCACCTGACCGTACAATCGAGCGGCGCTGTACAGCGAGAGTGATTGCAGACCGAACAGGGCCGTGAGCGCGAGGGCGAGACTGCCGGGGAGCCCAACGCGGATGCAGACCCCCGCCGCCACCAGTAGCGCGCCGAGCGCGACCGCGATCAGGTTGGCAATCCAACTGAGTTGCGCCGGACCGAAGACATCGACGAGCGCCGCCCCCACCGCGTACAGGCCGTAGCCGGTCATTCCGAGTGTGGCCGCAGTCAGCATGGTGATGGTGAGGTATTATGCGTGCCTTGTGTCTCCGCGTCTAGCGGCCGTCCGTGGGAAAAGTGCCGCGTTGGATCGAGGCCCTGAGTTGACAATGTCGGGCCGGTTCGGTCCAAGGCGAGCACAGGGAACAGAACGGCAGTATGTGACCGATGAACAACGTAGGCCAGGCGGATTCAGCGTCGATCGAATGCAGCGGGATCCTTGCCACGGGCTGCGAACCGGTGTCGCCACATCGGGGTCCCGACGCCCGTGGGTCGGGGTAGGTCTGACGCTCCTCCTGGGTGTCTGCACGGTACTGCCTCGTCCCGTCGGCGGCCAGGGCACGCCGACGAGCGGATTCGAGCGCATCCTCGACCAGTATGTGCGTGACGGTTTTGTCTACTACGCGGCGCTCAAGGTGGAGCGCCAGGCGTTCGATCGAGTCGTCGCGTCGCTCGCCGAACGACCACGAGCGTTCGAGGCCTGGTCGGCAGAGCGCCGGCTGGCGTACTGGATCAATGCCTACAACGCGCTGGTCCTGCGCGCCGTCATTGACGCGTACCCGATTCGCGGCGCGTCGGCTGATTTCCCCGCCGCGAGCGTCATGCAGATTCCGGGGATGTTCGCCGGACGCGAGCATCAGATCGCCGGGGAGCGCCTGACCCTCGAGCTGATCGAGGAAGAACGGATCGCACCGTTCGGCGATCCCCGGGCGCATCTGGCTCTTGGTCGTGGCGCGGTCGGGAGTCCTCGGTTGCGCAGCGAGCCGTTTCGCGAGCTTGAGCTCGAGACCCAGTTGGAAGCGGTTGTCGCCGACTTTGCGACGACCCCGCGCCACTTCACCGTGGACCGCGGGGCCGGCCAGGTCGTGGTCAGCGCGCTGCTCGGGTGGCGGCCAGACCGCTTCGCGGCCCCGTCCGGCGCCGACGACTCCACCGGTCGAAGTGCGCTCGAGTGGGGTGTGGTGTCGCTGATCGCCCCCGCGCTGTTTCCCAGCGAGCGTGCCTTCCTGGCGGAGAACACCTTCCGTTTCAGCTATCACGAGTTCGACTGGCGCCTGAACGACTTGACCGGAGGCAGGCCGTAATGGAACTGGGTCTCAAGGGAAAGGTTGCGATCGTTACGGGGTCAAGCCGCGGTCTCGGACTTGCGAGCGCCACGGCGCTCGTCCGCGAAGGGGTGCGCGTGTGCGTATGCGCACGCGGCCGAGAGCGGCTCGACGAGGCGGTATCCGAACTCCGCACTATTGCGGGCGCGGAGGAGGTCGTGGTCGGGGTCGAGGCTGATCTCAGTACCGTCGACGGCGTGACGTCCGTCATCGACCATACGGTCGACACGTTCGGCGGGCTCGACATCCTGGTCAACAACGTCGGCAAAGCCGGTGGGGCCGGTGTGGTCGACACCACTGATGACGACTGGCAGGCCGCGCTCGACCACACCCTGTATCCGGCGATACGTGCCTCTCGGCGTGCGGTGCCGCACCTCCGCCGGCGTGGCGGCGGCGTCATCATCATGATTGCGTCGATCTGGGGGCGGGAGTCCGGCGGTCGCATGACGTACAACGCCGTGAAAGCGGCCGAGATCAGCCTGGCGAAGGCACTGGCCGGTCAGCTCGCGCCGGACAACATTCGAGTCAATAGCGTTGCCCCCGGGTCGATCTCGTTTCCCGGTGGGTCCTGGGCGAAGCGCCAGACCGAAGACCCGGAAGGGATGGCCGCGTTCATCGCGCGCGAGCTTCCGTTTGGTCGGTTCGGCCGCGCCGATGAGGTCGGCGACGTCGTGACCTTCCTCGCCTCCCCCCGTGCCAGCTGGATCAGTGGTGCCTGTGTCACCGTCGACGGCGGCCAGTCCAAATCATTGTTTTAATAATACGCCTTTTATTCGTTTCTTGATCGCTTTTAATTCGCCTGTTAGCATGAGCGTCCATGGGGCGCGCGGCAGCACGTGAACTGGCCGGACCATCGATGACACCGCTGCTCTCGGAGGGGCAGCGTGACGCGGCCTTACAAGCCGTCCTCGACGATCTCTCCCCCGTCTGGTCCGCGGACGCTGCGTCCGGGTCAGCCCTCGTCCCGGTTGATGGTGAGTTCGTGACGGCCTGGCGCCGCCTGCCGGCCGAGTTGGCCCAGTTCGCCGACTTTCCGGACGGGATCGACGAACGGCTGCGAGCCGCATTGGCCTCGGGCGGCATTACCCGTCCCTACACCCATCAGGCCGACGCGATGGGACATGTGCTGGCGGGCCGCCATGTGGTCACGATCACGCCGACTGCGTCAGGCAAGACACTTTGCTACAACGGGCCCGTGCTCAGCCACATTCTGCAAGACCACTCGACCCGCGCGCTCTATCTCTTCCCGACCAAGGCGTTGGCGCAGGACCAGCTGGCCGAGTTGCTGACGCTGACCGCCAGGCTCGAAGAGCATGCGTCGATTGGCGCTCATACCTACGACGGCGACACCCCGCAAGATGCGCGGCGCGCGGTGCGAGGGCGGGCGCATCTGGTGCTGACTAACCCCGACATGCTGCACTCCGGTATCTTGCCGCACCATCCGCGGTGGGCGAAGCTGTTCGAGAACCTGCGCTATGTCGTCATCGACGAACTGCATGCGTATCGGGGCGTCTTTGGCAGCCATCTGGCCAACATTCTCCGTCGGCTGAAGCGCGTCTGCGCGCACTACGGCTCCGCGCCAGTCTTCATCTGTTCGTCAGCCACCATCGCTAATCCCAAGGAGTTGGCGGAAGGGCTCACCGGCGAGGCCGTGGAACTGGTGGCGCGCAACGGGGCGCCTCGCGGCGAGAAGATTTTCGTGCTGGTCAACCCACCGGTGGTCAATCCGCAGCTCGGTATTCGCCGGTCCTATGTCGCCGAGACCCGGCGGGTGGCGACCATGTTCCTGAAACGGCGACTCCAGGTCATCGTGTTCGCGCAAAGCCGGCTTCTCACCGAGGTGCTGACCACCTATCTCAAGGACGCCTGCCGCCGTCTGCCAGGCGGGGCAGAGGCGATCCGAGGTTACCGGGGTGGCTACCTGCCGGTCCGTCGCCGAGATATCGAGCGTGGCCTGCGCGCCGGCACGGTGTCGGGGGTCGTGTCGACCAGCGCGCTCGAACTCGGTATCGACATCGGCGCGCTCGATGTGTGCGTTATGGCCGGGTATCCCGGTACGGTCGCGGCGACGTGGCAGCGGGCCGGCAGGGCTGGTCGGCGCAACACGCGCTCGGCCGCGATCATGGTGGCCAGCAGCGGGCCGATTGACCAGTTCATCGTGCAGCACCCGGACTACTTCTTCGAGGGATCGCCGGAGCACGCTCTCATCAATCCAGACAACCTCCAGATCCTGCTCGACCACATCAAGTGCGCGGCGTTCGAGTTGCCGTTCGCACCGGACGAGCAGTTCGGCCAGGAAGATCTCCAGGCGGTGCTGGGACTGTTGCGCGAGGAGGGCTTCGTTGATCTGGTGGACGACGCCTGGCACTGGATGCACGAGTCGTATCCCGCCGATGCCGTCAGTCTTCGCTCGGTGTCATCGGACAACTTCGTGGTCGTCGACGTCTCAGACGAGACCACGATCATCGGCGAAGTGGATTTCAGCGCCGCGACATCGACCCTCTTCGAGCAGGCCATCTATCTCGTCGAGGGCAAGCAGTATCAGGTGGACCGGTTGGAATTCGACCGCCGCAAGGCGTATGTGCGACCGGTTGGCAGCGACTATTACACCGACGCGATCACCTACACGAAGGTAACGGTCCTCGAGGAGTTCGACCGTCTCCACGCGCTGCGCGATGCGCCGGGAGCGGTGGCGGACCTGGAGGACGCCGACGCGGCGGCGGGCTGCCACGGCGAGGTGCACGTCGTGTCGCGGGTGGTTGGATTCAAGAAGATCAAGTTTTACACCAATGAGAACGTGGGTTCTGGAGAGCTCGACCTCCCCGAACAGGAGATGCATACGACGGCGTACTGGTTCCAGTTGTCGCGGGGGCTTGTCGACAGTTTGCCGTTCGCTGGGGACGACCGGCGCGACGGGATCGTCGGGCTCGGTTTTGCGCTCCGGCAGGTGGCGCAGCTGTTGTTGATGTGCGACCGGCATGACATCGGTCTTGCCATCCATGGTGAAGAATCCCGTCAGGTGGCGATGCGGGCGAGCACGAGCCCACCGACCGCGGAGGAAGAGGAGCCGACTATCTTTGTCTATGACAACTATCCCGGGGGCATTGGCTTCAGCGAGCCGCTCTTCGGTCTGCACTACCGGCTGCTGGCCGATACGCGGGCGTTGATTGAACGGTGTCCCTGCGAGTCAGGATGCCCTGCCTGCGTTGGCCCGGTGGGCGAGACGGGACCGCGCGCCAAGGCGGTCGCTCTGGCGCTGCTCCTTGGCCTCGCCTAATCCCGTTATGACCGATCTGAGCCGGTTGCGAGACGTGCTTCGGGGGTCGAGGCAATCGGGCGCCACGCCGATGCTGGCCCCACGGACGCCATCGGTCGACCTGGAGGCCTTCGCCGCTGGGCTCGGCGGCGCGCTCGAGGATGGTCCGTCAGGGCCCTGTCCGGTGGTGCGGTGGTGGTGTGGTGGCGAAGCCGGCGACGGACCTTATGGCGACCAGCTCGGAGCCGCCTCGAGCGCCATCAGCGCCGCGGGGCTGCGGGCGCTCTGTGGGAGCGAGCACGAGGGTGAGTCTCTTTGGTCAGACCCCGACCCGAGGTCTGGACTGCTGTTCTTCGACTTGGAGACCACCGGGCTCAGCGGAGGGTCTGGCACGGTGGCCTTCGTGGTGGGGTTCGGCTGCTTCGTGGGTGCTCGCTTTCACGTCTGGCAGTTCGTGTTGCCGAGTTTTGCGACTGAGCGTCGCCTGCTCGCCGCCGTCACCGCCGCGGTCTCACGCGCGCATACCCTGGTGACGTTCAACGGCAAGTCCTTTGATGTGCCGTTCATGGAGATGCGGTGGCTCTATCAGCGGCTCGAGACACCGCTTCCGGCGTTGAGGCATGTAGACCTGGTGCACCCGGCCCGTCGCCTGTGGGGACCAGAGACCGGCGGATTGGGTGGTCTGGAACACCGTGTACTGGGTTTCCGACGCGACGATGACGTGCCGGGCTTCGAGATTCCGTCTCGCTACTTCGACTATCTACGTTCCGGCAATCCGCGGCCGTTGCGGGGCGTGCTCGCTCACAATCAATTGGATCTGGTGTCTCTCGGCGTGTTGACCGGGATGGCGTGTAACTTGGTCGACCGGGGCGCTCAGGCCACGGGAAGTGCTCGTCAGAGTCTCGGTCTCGGACGGCTCTATGCACGCTGTGGGCGAGAGGTCGAGGCGCTGGCATGCTACGAACGGGCGGCCGCACTCACCTCTGGCGCACGTTGGACGTCTGAGGTCGATGCGGTAGCGGGGCGGGCCGAGACGTTGTATCGGCTCGCGCTTGCGTGCCGTCGCCAGCGCCGCCATAACGACGCGGCGAGATACTGGCAGACGTTGATCGACCTCGGGCGACGACCCACCGGTGTGTTCGAGCGCGAGGCGCTTCGCGCGCTGGCGGTGCACCACGAGCACCGATTGCAGGACCTCGATGGGGCTCTAACGTTTGCGCGTCGGGCCTATGCGGTGGAATACACGGCCGGGCGCCGACGGGAGGTGCAGCGACGCCTGACGAGGTTGGAACGGCGGTTGGCCAATGACGCGAATAACGCGAGCGGCCCGGGAGGGCCGCTCGCGTTGCAGTGTTCGCTGGACTAACTTGCTTCGCCCGAAGCGGCCGAGCGGGGCGACTGGCGCTGCTTCTCCAGCCGCTCTTTGACACCGGCCACCGTCTGGGCGCCGTACTTCTTCGTAAACCGTTCGACGCGTCCCTCGGTGTCGATCAGCTTCTGTTTTCCGGTGAAGAATGGATGGCAACTCGAACAGATTTCGAGTCGCACTTCTTTCTTTGTCGACCGGGTCTTCCACGTTGTGCCGCAGGCACAGCGAACATCGACCTCGTGATACTCCGGATGGATACCTTGTTTCACTGTTGCCTCCCTCGTCACTTGCGCAACATCACATTGTAGCAGACCCATTCGCCGGGACGGCTCCCGGCGTGTCGCGCGCGGTTGGCACCGTCCGGTGAACGCGCTCCGTGAGGTCGCGCCGCTCCATCACGTAGGCGGGTCTGTAGACCCGCCAGCGGCTACGCCGCAGGACGACCCCTCCACGAGGGCCAAGAGCGCCGCCCAGAACGTGGGTAGACCGTCTCCCAACTTTGCGGATATCGGCAAGACCGTGTGACCGAGTGCCGTCTGGTGTGCCCGCAGCGTCTTTGTCCGGGTCGACCGGGTGAGCCTGTCGATCTTGGTGGCCGCCACCACCACCGGCAACTCCAGCTCGCGCAGCCAGTCCAGCGCCTCGCGGTCGTTGGTCAGTCCGGGGTGTCGCGCATCGACCAGCAGAATCGCTCCACTCGGGCCAACATGTCCGGGTCGGTCCGGCGTGTCCTCTGGGTTCGGTCGAAAGTACCGCTCAGTCAACCGATCAAATCCGCTCGCGGATGCCCCGCCGCGCGCGTACCCGTACCCCGGAAGGTCCATCAAGAGCAACTCGCTCCTGCCTCGGGCGAGCGCTAGACGATACACATTGAGGAGTCGGGTCGTACCAGGCGCACCGCCCGCCCGCGCGATCTTTCGGCGTGCCAGTGCATTGATCAGGGTCGATTTACCGACGTTCGAGCGCCCCACCAGGACGACCTGGGGTAGATGCGACACCGGCAGCCGCCCCTGGTTCCCGACGCTGGTCACGAACTCGGCGGTGTGAATTTTCATCCGCCTTCGCCAGGGCTATGGCGGACCGAGGTCCGGTCCGTGTGGGTGCCGGGGCGTTAGTGCCCGAACCATCTGGTGTGGTTAGTGCGTGACCCGGTCATCCGAAGCCGCGGCCTCGGCGTCGGTTTGGTCAGTGGCGATGTGTGCGGTGAGAGGTTCGGCCAGGGCTATCTTGAGCACCTCGTCCATCGACTCGACGAGGTGCAACTCCAGGACATCGAGCACCGCCTTCGGAATCTCCGCGAGGTCTTTCTCGTTGTCCTTCGGCAGGATAATCGTCGTCACGCCGGCCCGATGGGCTCCCAGTACCTTGTCTTTCACCCCGCCGATGGGCAGCACCTTGCCGCGGAGGGTGATCTCGCCGGTCATGGCCACCTCGCGTCGGGTTGGCACCTTCGACAGATGCGAGATCAGCGCGGTCGCCAGCGTGATGCCGGCCGACGGCCCGTCTTTTGGGATGGCGCCTTCCGGCACGTGGAGATGGATATCGGTGGTGAGGTGGAAGTCCTTCGGCAGGCCGTACTGCTCAGTTCTGGAGCGCACGAAGCTTATCGCGGCTTTCGCCGACTCCTGCATGACCTCGCCCAGTTGTCCGGTCAGGGTCAGTCGCCCCTTGCCTGGCATCAGGCTCGACTCGGTCACCAACAATTCGCCGCCGGCTTCGGTCCACGCAAGTCCGGTCGCGATGCCGATCTCGTTCTCGTTCTCGGCCATCTGCGGACGGTACCGCGGCACGCCGAGATACTCGGTGATCTTCTCGGCGGTGATCGCCTGCGAGAACTGTTTGCCTTGCTGCACTACCTTGCGTGCCACCTTCCGGCAGACGGCGTGCAACTCGCGTTCGAGGCTGCGGACGCCGGCCTCGCGCGTGTAGCGTCGGATGATCGCTTCGAATGACTCGTCCTTGAACTGAATCTGCTTCTTCGTGAGTCCTGTCCCTTTGACCGCTTTGGGCGACAGGAAGGTTCTTGCGATTTCGATCTTCTCCAACTCGGTGTACCCGGCGAGTTGCAGTACTTCCATCCGGTCGCGAAGCGCCTGGGGCACCGTGTGCAGCACGTTGGCGGTACAGACGAACATCACGTTCGAGAGGTCGTACTCGACATCCAGGTAGTGGTCGAGGAACGTGTGGTTCTGCTCCGGGTCCAGCACCTCTAGCAGCGCGGCCGACGGGTCCCCTCGGAAGTCCATCGACATCTTGTCGACTTCGTCGAGCAGGAACACCGGGTTCATGGTGCCGGCCTTCTTCATCATCTGGATGATCTGGCCCGGGAACGCCCCGATGTAGGTGCGGCGGTGACCGCGGATCTCCGCCTCGTCTCGCACGCCGCCTACCGATAGGCGCACGAACTTCCGGTTCGTGGCTCGCGCGATCGACTTGGCCAGCGACGTCTTGCCGACCCCCGGCGGGCCGGTCAGGGTCAGAATCGTGCCCTTGGGCTTGCGTACCAGCGTCCGGACCGCAAGGAACTCCAGAATCCGGTCCTTGATCTTCTCCAGGCCATAGTGGTCCTGGTTCAGGATCTGCTCGGCTTTCACCAGATCTCGGCTCTCACGAGACTTCTTGTGCCACGGCACGCCGATGAGCCAGTCGAGATAGTTGCGCGAGACCGTGGCCTCGGCCGACATCGGGGGCATGCCCTCCAGCCGCTTCAGCTCCTGGGTCGCCTTCTCTTCGACCTCCTTCGGCATCCGCGACTGTTCAATTTTCTTCTTCAGCTCGTCGAGTTCGTTGCCCTTGTCTTCCTTGCGGCCCAGTTCTTTCTGGATCGCCTTCATCTTCTCGTTGAGGTAGTACTCTTTCTGTGCCTTCTCCATCTGCTTCTTCACGCGAGACTGGATCCGGCGGTCGACCTGCAGCTTGTCTACCTCCACTTCGAGCAGGCTCCCAATCCGTACGAGCCGCTCGAGCGGCGAGATGAGCTCCAGCAGGTTCTGTTTCTCTTCGACGTCGACGACCAGGTGGGCCGCGATGGTGTCGGCGAGCTTGCTGGCGTCGTCCACCCGCACCGCCGCGATCATCGCGTCGTAGTGCAGGTTGTTCGAGAGCTTGACGTATTGCTCAAACTGCGTGACGACGCGGCTCATCGTGCTCTCGACGTCATCGCCCGCGTCGTCTTGCTTCGGCAGGAGTTTCGCCACGACCCGGTAGAATCCCTTGTCTTCCTTCCACTCGACCGCGCGCGCCCGCTCGAGTCCCTCCACCAGGACCTTGATGTTGCCGTCCGGCAGCTTCAGGCTCTGTACGATGTTGGCGACACAGCCCATCGTGTAGATGTCCTTCGGTTGCGGGTCGTCGGTCGCGGCGTCCTGTTGCGCGGCGAGAAAAATTCGCTTGTCTTTGACGAGCGCATGTTCCAGCGCCCGCGTCGACGAGGGTCGACCGATGACGAACGGCATCATCATGTGCGGGAACACGACGACATCGCGCAGGGGCACTATCGGGAGTGTTTCGTAGACTTCCATATTTAGCGTATTAGGGGCCGGAACACCAGGTGTCAGCCGGCCTTCTCCATGACGGTGATCGGGTCGCCCTGGGACAGCACCACTTCGCGCGTGATGACGCACTCGCGGATCTTCTTCTGTCCGGGCAGGGTGTACATGATGTCGAGCATCAGATTCTCGATGATCATGCGCAGCCCTCTGGCGCCGATCTTGCGGTCGAGCGCCGAGTCCGCGATCGCGTCGAGAGCGTCGTCGGTGAATCGGAGTTTGACGTTTTCGTATTCGAACAGTCGCTCGTACTGGCGGGGGATGGCATTGCGCGGCTGGGTGAGGATCTGGATCAGCGCCGGTTTGTCCAACTCGTGCAAGGCGCCGATAACCGGCAGACGTCCCACGAACTCAGGGATCAGCCCGTAGTGCATCAGATCTTCTGGTTCGACCATCTCCAGCGTTGAACCGAGGTCGCGTTCACTGGAGCTCTTGATGTCGGCGCCGAAACCGAGCATCTTGCGACCGATACGGCGCTGAATCGTCTCGTCGAGCCCGACAAACGCGCCACCGCAAATGAACAGAACATGGCTGGTGTCGATCTGGAAGAATTCCTGGTGCGGGTGTTTGCGACCGCCCTGCGGCGGGACGTTGGCCACGGTGCCTTCGAGAATCTTCAGCAGTGCCTGTTGGACGCCCTCCCCGGACACGTCCCGGGTGATGGACGGGTTCTCGTCTTTGCGGCAGATCTTGTCAATCTCGTCGATGTAGATGATGCCCTGCTGGCACTTCTCGATATCCCCCCCGGCCGCCTGCAGCAGTTTGAGGACAATGTTTTCCACGTCCTCGCCCACATACCCGGCTTCGGTCAGGGTCGTGGCGTCGACGATGGTAAACGGTACTGACAGCATCTTTGCCAGCGTCTGCGCCATCAGTGTCTTGCCGGTGCCGGTCGGTCCGATCAACAGGATGTTCGACTTGGCCAGCTCGGTGTCGTTCCGATTTTTCGACTGTTTCTGAATCTCTACCCGTTTGTAGTGGTTGTAGACTGCGACCGAGAGTTTCTTCTTGGTCTGCTCCTGCCCGATGACGTACTCGTCCAGAAATTTCTTGATTTCCTGCGGGACCGGCATCGTCGACCGGGCACCCCGATTCTCGAAGCGGTTGTCATCCGCGATGATGTCGTTGCACACCTCGACACACTCGTCGCAGATGAAGACAGTCGGACCGGCAATCAGCTTCCGAACGTCGCTCTGGTCCTTGTTGCAGAAGGAGCAACGGAGGATTTCGGGTTCACCGCTTTTCTTAGCCATGGTCACACGACGTCTAATTGAATCCAGCCGCATCCGGTAGTGGTCGGCTCACGCATCCTTCGGCACGCTACGCGCGTTGCCTGATCACTTCGTCAATAATACCGTATTCGAGACTCTGCTCCGCGTTCATGATGTGGTCGCGTTCGGTGTCCTTTTCTATCTGCTTCATGTCTTGACCGGTGTGTGCCACCAGCATTTCGTTCAGCCGACTGCGCATCCGCAGAATTTCCCGCGCATGGATGTCGATGTCCGTGGCCTGCCCGGCGAGCCCGCTCATCAGGGGTTGGTGGATCACGATGCGTGAGTTGGGTAGGCTGTAGCGCTTGCCCTTGGTGCCGCCGGCCAGCAGCACGGCGGCCATGGAGGCCGCCTGGCCGATGCAGACCGTCTGCACGTCCGGCTTGATGAACTGGACCGTGTCGTAGATCGCCAGACCGGCGGAGATCGAGCCGCCGGGGCTGTTGATATACAACACGATGTCGCGGTCAGGGTCTTCCGCTTCAAGAAAGAGCATCTGCGCGATGACCAGGTTGGCGATGCTGTCTTCGATGGTCGTCCCGATAAAAATGATGCTGTCTTTCAACAGTCTCGAATAGATGTCGTAGGCACGCTCGCCTCGATTGGTCTGCTCGACGACCATGGGAACTAACTGATTGCGCACATCAGGCATATTCGAATCACTCACAATCGAGTCACTAAAACGTGGGTTAACAGAGGGGGGCGGCCAGCACGAGCGATCGTCACGCAGTCACGATCGTAGCACGCGACAATAGCAACGCGACCGTCTTCTCCCGCCTTAGTCCTTCCGCTAGTGCGGCCAATCCGTTGTCCTTGTCGAGTTGTGCCCGCAGCGCCGCCGGCGCCTGACCCAGCCGTTCCGCGTAACGCGCCACTTCCTGCTCGACGTCTTCGTCGGTCACTGTCAGGGTCTCCCGTCGCGCGATCTCGTCGAGCAGCATCGACCCGCGCACGGTGTCGAGCGCTGGCGCCCGCTGCTCCTCCCTCACCGCGTCCCAGTCGACGTTGGCCGTTCTGGGGTCCACCTGCTGCTGCGCCATCCGCGAGGCGATCTGCTCGAGGCGTCGTCCGATCTCCTGGTTCACCAGCGCTTCGGGAATCTCGACGGTCAGACGGGACGACAGTTGTGCCAGCAGGTCGCGACGGACGCCGCGGTCCGCTTCCGCCTCGGCTTCGCGACGCAGGTCGTTTGTCACCTGCTCGCGAAGTGCCTCCAGGGTCTCGAAGGCGCCGACCGTCTTCGCGAACCCGTCGTCCAGGTCCGGCAGCTTCCGGCGGTGCAGCGCCCGCACCGTGATGTCGTACGCCACGGTGGTGCCGGCCAGCTCGGGCTGGCCGAAGTCGGTCGGGTAGGTCAACTCGAACGCCTTCGCGTCGTCGACCTGCAAACCGATCAGTTCGTCGTCGAACCCGGGCGGGTTTGCCGCGGCACCGAGCTCGATGGTCACCCCGTCGTGACGGTCTGCCGGCAGTTGCGGCGGCGGCGCCCCGTCCGGGCCGGACACGCCGCGCCGGGTCATATCCATGGTGACGATGTCGCCCCCCTCGACGGCTCGGTCGGTGACCGGCTCCGGTTGGCTGGCGCGCAACCGGAGTTCGTCGAGCGCCTGGTCGGTGGCGGCCTCGTCCGGCACGTGTGGGGTGCGTCGCAGCGTCATGGCGTCGTAGTCCAGGTCCGTGATCGTGGGCATTACCTCGAACAGTGCATGAAAGGTCAACGGCTGCCCCTCGTCGACCGACACGTCGCGAACATCCGGTGTCTCGAGTGGCGCCAGATCTTGCTCACGGAGCGCGTCGTCGACAGCTTTCGGCACGAGGTCATGGGCCACGTCATGCAAGAGGTCCTGCTGAAAGCGTTTTCTGACGATACTTACCGGCACCTTGCCCGGTCGGAACCCCGGCACTTTGGCGCGGCGACTGTATCGTTCGGCCAGCCGGGCCAGCGTCTTGTCGACACGCTCGACCGGAATCTCCACATCGAGACGCCTGCGGGTCTCGCTCAGGTCGCTAATCTCCGCCTTCATGACTATGAATCGGCCTCGTACGAGATGTCTGGACTGGGTGTTCCGGCCAGTCCCGGGTTGTGGACGCGCTTGTAGCTCTTTTCGGCTGTGGCGTGGCCTGGTGGGCCTTCGCCCCAGACGCCACGCGGGCGCTCGCGGATGAGCCCCTCTGCAGAACCCGGCGTGGTGCGAAAGGGGGGATTTGAACCCCCACAGCCTTTCGGCCACCGGATCCTAAATCCGGCGCGTCTGCCAGTTCCGCCACTTTCGCGAGGATACGCGTACCAGCCCAACACGGAGCGCGCCCGACCGTCTCAGGCTACCATACCGAACCGGCCGGCCCGTAGCGCTGAGAACCCTAGCCGCCCGGGGTTGAAGTCCCGCTGCCTTCGACTGGCGCTGACTCCGCCCGATCTGTGTTGGTCATCGGTCAAATACCGACGGCATTCTCGCTCTTCTCGCCTCGTTCGGCCGGGATGCCCAGCCGGGACTTATGTTGCGGATTACGGATGCAGGGGGCTAAATCCGTCTATGTTAGTGTGTGTTGAAGCGCCTGTACGGGCGGGTGCGCCGGAGGACGCAGCGATGAATGACACAGGGCCACAGGTCGTCGATCGAGACGAGAGCATCAACTGGTTCCGCGAGACGCGTCGCCGGACGGCTGGCCTCTTCGGTCTGCTCATCCCGGAGGCGTACTACGACCAGCCGATCCCGTTGCGGCACCCGGTGGTGTTCTACGAGGGTCACATCCCCGCGTTCAGTGTGAACACCCTGCTTAAGCGAGGGCTTGGCCGTCAGGGACTGGACGACGATCTCGAGCTGTTGTTTGCGCGCGGCATAGACCCCGAAGACCGGTCGTCGGCCGCCGACGTCGCCATCGCGTCGTGGCCGAGTCGGGACACCGTCAGGCGATATGCTGACCGGGCGGACGAGGCGATTCTCGACGCGCTCAAATACGCGCCGGTCGAACAGGACGGCCACCCGGTGCTGCATCGGGGCCAAGCGGTGTTCACCCTGATCGAGCATGAGGAGCTACATCAGGAGACCCTGGCGTATATGTGGCATCGGCTTCCCCGGTCGCGGAAGCAGCGCCCAGCGACCGCGGTGGCCGTCACCGCGGGCGTCCTGCCCGAATCGGGGCAGGTGGCCATCCCGTCCGGCCGGGCGACGCTGGGTGCGATGCTGGACGAGATCCCGTTTGGTTGGGACAACGAGTTTCCGCGCCTCAGCCGCGACGTGCCCGCGTTTGCGATCGACACGCACAACGTCACCAACCGACAGTTTCTCGAGTTTGTCACCGCGGGCGGGTACACCAACCCCGACCTGTGGTCCGAGACCGATTGGGCGTGGCGCACGGCGGCCGGTGTCGAACACCCGCCGTTCTGGTCTCGGTCCGGCGAAGACTGGTTTTGGCGGGGCATGTTTGAACTGATTCCGTTGCCGCTCGCCTGGCCGGTCTATGTCTCACATGCAGAGGCGAGCGCCTACGCGCGGTGGAAGGGGCTGCGATTGCCGACAGAAGCCGAGTTCCATCGCGCCGCATTCGGCACGCCAGAGGGGATCGAACGGTCATACCCGTGGGGCGAGGCTCAGCCGGATCCGACGCGGGGCAACTTTGGGTTCCAGCACTGGGAGCCAGTGCCGGTCGGCTTCTATCCGGCCGGCGTGAGCGCCTGGGGGGTCCACGATCTCGTGGGCAACGGGTGGGAGTGGACCTCAACCGTGTTCGAAGGGTTTCCGGGGTTTTCTCCGATGGCGTCGTATCCTGAGTACTCAGCCGATTTCTTCGACGGACAGCACTACGTCATCAAGGGCGCCTCGCCGGTGACGGCGTCGGGCTTGGTGCGGCGGAGTTTGCGTAACTGGTTTCGCCCGCACTATCCGTATGTCTATGTGGCGTTCCGGTGCGTCCGAGCCTCCGACTGACCGGCCGGCCGCATTCGGCAGACACCGGGTCATCAGCGTATGGAAACGAGCAGCGAGGTCGTCCTCACCGGGTGTGACGCGTTAGCCGATGACGTGCGGCGCGGTCTGCAGCGGTCACCCAAGCGCCTCCAACCCAGATACCTCTACGACGCTCTCGGCTCTCGGCTCTTCGAGGCAATCTGCGAGTTGCCCGAGTATCCGATTACACGAGCGGAGCTGAATCTCCTGGCCGCGCATTCGGTGGCCATCAGCGCCGGGGTGGCGTCGCCGCTCACGCTCGTGGAACTCGGCGGTGGCAACGGAGAGAAGCTGGCGTTGCTTGTTGTCGCGTTGGTCGACGCGGGGGTCGACCTACGAGTGGAGCTGGTCGATGTCTCGGCGACCGCCCTCGAGTTGGCGACCCGGAAGCTGGCCAGATTTCCCCAGGTGTCGGTCGCCGGTCATCAGGCGACCTATGAGGACGGCTTACGGCGTATCGCTCGCCAGCGTGCCGCCGAAGGCAGGGCTGGCGGCATGATGGTCGCCTTCCTCGGTTCGAATATCGGCAACCTCGAACCGTCGGCCGCCCGTCTGTTTCTCGTCAGCATCCGAGCGGCGTTACGCATCGATGATCGGATCGTGCTGGGCACCGATCTGGTGAAACCGGAATCCGAGCTGGTGGCGGCCTACGACGACCCGCTCGGGGTGACGGCGGCGTTCAACAAGAACCTGCTCGTGCGGCTCAATCGCGAGCTCGGCGCGAATTTCACCCTCGACGGGTTCGCCCACCGTGCCGTCTGGAATGCGGCCGAGTCCCGGGTGGAGATGCATCTCGAGAGCCTTCGGACGCAGCGAGTGTCCATCCCGGGCAGTGGCTGCGAGGTGGCGTTCGCGGCGGGCGAGTCGATCTGGACCGAGAGCTCGTATAAGTACGAGAGAGCCGGGCTCGTCGCGTGGGGTACCGATCTGGGGCTGGCCCGCCACGACCAGTGGGTAGACGAGGAGGCGGGCTTCGCCGTTACGGCGTTCGACGCCGTCGGATTTCGACCTGGGTCGTCTCCCTCATGACCAGTCAACAACGTCGGCAGGAGCGCGGCGCCCGCTTCTTGGTGGTGGCGGCAAGTCTCATGGTCGTGGTCGCCGTTCTGCGGTTCGCGAGCCAACTTGTCCTGCCGTTCCTCACGGCGGTGTTTCTCGCCGTTGTCAGCCTCCCCGTCATGGTTTGGCTGCAGCGCCGGAAGCTGCCGACCGTCCTGGCGGTCTTCAGCACCGTCGCCCTCGCCGCCGCCGTGGTGAGCGTGCTGGGAGTGGTCGTGGGGCGGTCGGTCACTGAATTCGGCAACGTGGCGCCACAATATCAGGCGCGGATTCAGGAAATGTCGGCTGACGTGATGGGCTGGACCGAGAACCTCGGTCTACCGGTCACCGAGTCGTCGCTCCTCGAGTATGTCAACGCCGAGGCCTTGATCGCGTTCCTGGGTGGGACGCTGGGCGCCCTCGCCCAACTGCTGTCCAACGCCTTTCTCGTCCTGCTGGCGGTCATCTTCATCCTGTTCGAGGCCGCCGGCTTTCGCGGCAAGCTCCAGGCCGCCTTTGGCCAACGCGAGGGAAGTCTGGATCGGTTTGGCCAGATGACCGAGCAGATCCAGAAATATCTGGCGATCAAGACCGTCGTGAGCGTGTCGACCGGGGTGCTGGCTGGCATCTGGGTCTGGGCGCTCGGCCTTGACTTTCCCTTGCTGTGGGGCCTGGTCGCGTTCGTGTTCAACTACATTCCGAGTCTCGGGTCGATTTTCGCCGCGATCGGCCCGGTCCTCCTGGCCACGGTGCAGTTCGGCCCGGGGCGCGCGATCATCGTGGCCGTAGGCTACGTCGTGATCAACGTGGCGTTCGGCAACGTGATCGAGCCGATGTTGCTGGGGCGACGCCTCGGCCTGTCAACCCTGGTGGTCTTCCTGTCGTTGGTCTTCTGGGGATGGGTCTGGGGCCCGATGGGCATGCTGCTGTCCGTACCGCTGACCATGGTGGTGAAAATCGCGCTCGAGAACACCGAAGACCTGCGGTGGGTCGCGGTGATGCTCGACGCGAATCCCAGCGGGGGTGTCCAGTCCCCCGCGGTGTCTAGGCCTCCCGCTTCGTCCGCAGCAACCGCAGGACCGTCCGGTGCTCGGAGTGGTTCGCCAGGGCCGCCACATACTCCGGGTGCGTGAACCCCAGTTCCTTGGCGATCTGGCCCGTTTGCGACTCCTCGATGGTGCTGATGGCCCCATCGGCGGCGGCTACCGCGAACAGACAGTCGAGTAGCTCGAGACGCTGCGCCGCCGTCGCGACATCCTGAAACTCCCGAGTCACCAGATAGTTTTCCGTGCCGCCGAGCAGTCGAGCCTGGCTCTTGGCGATCTCGACGACCAGCAGCGCCTGGGCTTCGGGCAAGTGCCCCAGCTTCTGGACGATCTCGCGCATGGCCTCGGTCTCATTTACGCAAATGGTCGAGTCGGCGTTCGCGACCCGGCTCAACACATACGAGAAAGACGCTAGGAACCGCGCCTGGCGAGGGTCCAGAGCTTCCAGCTCGGAGACGATGCGTTTCACGGTGTCGGTGTCGCCTTCGCGCGCGGAGAAGGCCGGCCCGCTGCCCACTCCCAGCATGTCCAGGATGCCCATGTTCTCGTCTCCTCGTGCTCACCGAGTGTCGGTCAGCGTGGCAATGAATGCAGCGGCGACCGCGCTCGGGTCGACTCCCTCGACGTCGACGCGCAGATTCATCGACCGCATTGACTCTACGTCGATCGTGCCCTCCAGTCGACCGAGGGCCGCTAGGACATCCGGCCATTCCCGGGCCAGCCGTGCGCTGACTAGCACGACCGCGTCGTAGGGCGGGATCGCACCACGGTCGTCTTCCAGCACTCGGAGGTCGTAGGCGGCAATGCGGCCGTCCGTCGTGTAGGCACTGATCAGATCCACCGCGCCTTCGGCGACCGCTTCGTACATAAGGGCGGCGTCCATAGTCCGCTGATTCGAGAGCGTGAGCCCATACGTGTCGCGAATGGAGACCCACTCCGGTCTGGAGAAGAATTCAAAGTCGCCGCCCATCGACAACGTCGGGCCAAGCGGAATGAGGTCGCTGATTCGGGTCAGCCCCATCGCTTCAGCCTGGGTCGCGCGGGCCGCTACGGCGTAGGCGTTCTCGAACCCGAGCGTGGCCGCCACGTGAATGTCATGCTCGTCGGCCAGAAAGGCGCGCACCTCCGCGAGGACCATCTCGCGGTCACTCCCCACCGTGGTCCGTCCCATGAGATGGGCCCGCACCGTCCCGGAGTAGTCGACGTAGATGTCGATATCCCCCGCCGCCAGGGCGTCGAACGCCACCGTCGAGCCGAGCGATTGCCTTTGAGCCGTGGGACGCCCGGTTTCGCGTTCGACCCATTGGTCCAACAGCGAGGCCAGAATGTACTGCTCGGTGAACCCCTTGGCGCCGACCATCACCGGGCGATCCACGCTCGAGAACAGCGGTGCGGCCAGCGTCACCGCGGTGTAGACATAGAGTCCTACGGTGATGGTGGTCGCCGCCCCGACCAGGCGTCGCCGCCGCGTGCGCAAGCCGACTTCTACCATCCGGACCAGCCCGTCGAGCACCATGGCGAGGCCGGCGGACGCCACGCAGCCCACCAGCACCGCGGCGTAGTTCCGGGTCTGCAAGCCGCTGAAGATGTAGTTCCCGAGGCTGGTCGCCCCGATCGGGGTCGACAGGGTCGCGATGCCGACGGTCCAGACCGTCGCGGTCCGCAGACCGGCGATGATGACCGGCAGCGCCAGCGGCAGTTCGACACGCCACAACCGTTGGCGGGGGGTCATGCCGACCCCGCGCGCCGCCTCCTGCAGCGCGGGGTCGACCCCGGCGATCCCGGTGACGGTATTGCGCAGAATTGGCAGCACGCCGTAGAGCGTGAGGCCGATGAAGGCCGGGAGAAAACCGATGCTCTGGAGCCGCATGGACGCCAGGAGCGGCACCATCACGGCCAGGAGCGCCAGACTCGGGATGGTTTGGATCACGCCCGCCAGCCCCAGCACCGGCTGTTCGAGCCAGCGCACTCGGGTGACGGCGATGCCAAGCGGCATGCTCAATGCGGCGCTGCACAACAGGGCCAGCAACGTGAGCTGCACATGCGCGGTCAGATACTCGGGCAACAGCGCCAGCTGCGCACTCATCGTGAATCAGGTCCTGGTCCGTGGCTCAGGAGGGAGTCTACGAGACGCGCTTCCCTCCGTGGGGTGTCGAGGAGTTGCCGCACATAGTCGTTGGCCGGTTCGCGCAACAAGGTGCCTGGCGTACCGACTTGTACCAGGCACCCGTTGTGCAGGACGGCGATGCGGTCGCCCAGACGCAGCGCTTCCACCATGTCGTGGGTGACGAAGACCGCCGTGACCCCGAGGTCGCGACGAATGCGGATGAACGAGTCCTGGAGCCGTCCGCGGGTCAGTGGGTCGAGTGCGCCGAAGGGTTCGTCCAGCAGCATGACCCGCGGTTTGGCGGCCAGCGCCCGCGCCACCCCCACGCGTTGCTGCTGGCCGCCCGAGAGCTCAGACGGGTCGCGATCCCGCGTCGTCTCCGGGTCGAGCTCGACCAGCGCTAGCAGCTCGTCCACCCGATGTCGGATAGCGTCATCGGTCCAGCCGAGCAGGGATGGCGTGATGCCGATGTTCTCGCCCACGGTCAGGTGCGGAAAGAGGCCCACCTGTTGAAAGGCGTAGCCCATACGCCGCCGGAGCTCGTGGGTGGCGAGCTGCGAGACGTCGTCTCCATCGACCCGCACCGAGCCGGCCGACGGCTCGATCAGGCGGTTGATCATTTTCAGTGTCGTGGTCTTGCCACAGCCGGAGCCGCCGAGCAGGACGAGCAACTCCCCCTCGGCGACCTCGAGAGACAGGTCGCGAACAGCGACCCGGTCGCCGTATCGCTTGGCCAGGTGTTGCAGCTCAATCATGCGGCGATTGGTCGCCGAGGGGGCATCGCCCGGGGTTGCGGGGAGCGGCGCAGACGGGAGTCAGACGTGCGACGGCGCGTGAGTCACCACCTCGAGCTGATCGAACCAGTAGGCCTCGTCGTCTCGCCGGCAGACAAGGAACCGGCCGAGGTCCTCGTCGTGTTTGGCCTGGTGGTAGCGCAGATACATGTGCTCGTCATCGACACCCATGATCTCGATTTTTCCGGTTTCATGGGACATGCAGAGACGCGCGCGCCGGGCCAGTCCAGAGCCGAGGGTCAAGGCGCGTTGGAAGGTCTGCCAGCCCTGGACGATCGGGATCTCGTAGGGTTCGTTTCCGGCGGTTGGGCGTCCCTGGAAGAGATAGTACGGAGGGCATCCGATATAGGACAACGTCGCATACATGTCGGCGAGCACGTGGGGATCGTCGTTGATCCCCTTGATCATCGGGCACTGATTCAGGCAGATGACGCCGTTGCGAATGCAGGCGTCGATGCCCTGGATGGCGACATCGGTCAGCTCACGCGGATGGTCGAAGTGGGCCATCAGATAGATACGCTGGGTCGGCGTGGAATAGGTACGAAACGCCGCCTGCAGGTCAGGGTCGTTGAGGACCCGGTACGGGTCGAACGCTGGCATCTTCGAACCAAGCCGGATGATCTTCACATGTGGAATGGCCCGGAGCGCCTCGAAGATCTCCACGAGCCGCCGAGTGCTCATCAAGAGCGGGTCGCCGCCGGTCAGCAACACGTTCGTCACTTCCGGATGGTCGGCGATGTAGCGCAGTCCCTCGCTGACGTCATTGGTGACTTCGTCGTTGTCATCCATGAACAGCCGCTTGCGAAAGCAGTAGCGGCAGTAGGCTCCACAGACTTCATTGCAGAGCAGCAGCACAGTATCGGTGTATTTGTGCTGGACCCCGTGCGCCACCGTCACCGATTCTTCGTTGCTGGCGTCCAGGGTGCCCCACTCGGCCAGTTCCTCCTCGCGAGGAATGATCAGCTGACGGATCGGGTCATCCGGATCGTCCCAGTCGATCAGACCGAGGTAGTAGTCGTTGGCGCGAAACACATAGCGGGCCGTGACCGGCCCCAGGCGGTCCCGTTGTTCCGGACTGAGCTGTTCGACCTGATCGAGTCGCCTGACGTATTTGACGCGTCGGGGGGCCATTGTGGTCGGCCGGAGGCTGTTCTGATTTACTGTAGGCATAGGCACTCGGAAGTCCACCCAACACGGGTCGGGCTCGACATTCGGTATCAGGGGGGCATCGCGAGATGCTCCCAAGCCGATGAGATGTGACCATCGACCGGTAGTCGCCCCCGAACATTCAGCGTGGGTCACACTGGGGCGGACTAAGACCTGACGCGGCGGATGGGGTAACTAGTATTGAGTACCAATCAGGTCGACGCAACCCTAGAATGGGGCGCTCGGGCAACGGGGCCGACGGTCGTACGGGACCCCTGCCTGGGGCCAGGTCGGTCGTGAAAGAAGACGATTCTCCCGCGACAAGCCCAGCGTCCTGGTTTGACGAGCCATGCGGCCTCAAACCTTTTCCCCTTCAATTAGGTTAGATGGTTGCCGCCGTGCTCAAGTTCCGCGACGCTAGGCGCCAGGAGCACCGAGTCGGGTCGTGCCTACAACTCCAGCAGTAGGGGGTGTTCGAGCCGGTTGGCAATCCACCGCAGAAATCGCACGCCGTCCGCCCCGTCGATCAGGCGATGGTCGTACGACAGGGAGAGCGGCAGAATGGGCCGAGCCTCGAACCGGTCGTTCACGTAGACCGGCGACGGCGCGGTTCGAGACAGTCCCAGAATGGCGACTTCCGGGTAGTTGACGATTGGTGTGAACGACGTCCCGCCAAGACCGCCCAAGTTCGTGATGGTGAAGGTGCCGCCTTCCAGATCCTGAGGCGTCGCCTTGCTCGTGCGCACTTTGTCGGCCAATGTGGCGATCTCCGTCGACAGCGTCCCGAGGCTTTTCTGGTCCGCTTCCTGGATCACCGGCACCAGGAGTCCCCGGTCAGAGTCCACCGCCACCCCGATGTTGATGTAGCCCTTATAGATGATCTCGTTGCGTTCCGTGTCGAGCGAGGCGTTGAACTTAGGGAAGGTCTTGAGCGCGGCGGCTACCACGGCCACGGCAAAGGCGGTGACCGTCAACGGCAGGTCGGGTGAGGTTTTCTTGACCGTCTTGCGGACCGCCTCGAACTCACTGACGTCCGCTCGATCGTGTTGGGTCACGTGTGCGACCGTCTGCCACGCCTGGCTCATGCGCCGAGCCACGGTGCGGCGCACACGGGTCATCGGCTCGCGCTCAACCGGGCCCCAGCGTGAGAAATCTGGCAGCGCTGGGGCGGCCGAGGGCGCGCCCGGGCTGGCCGACCGGGTTAGCGCCTGCCGGGCGTATGTCTTGACATCATCGGTGCTCACCCGACCTCCGGTGTCGGTTCCAGTGACCGTGTCGATGTCCACGCCGATTTCCCTGGCGAGCTTCCGCACGGATGGCGCGGCCAGGGCCCGGCGGCGGCCGGTCTCACGCCGGGGCCCCACGGAGACCGACCCCGGTCGCACCGATGTGAATGTTGGGGTGGGCGCCGGCACCGCGGGGGAGGACGCGGGCGTTGGGGCGGCCTCGGTCGTTGCGGGTGGATCGATCGATGTGGTCGGTGCCGGCGCGGTCTCGCCGCCAGTGGCGGGCGCAGAGTCGAGCGTCAGTATCGTCGCCCCTACCGCCATCGTCGTGCCGGCCGTGACCGCAATCTCCGTGATCGTGCCGGCGGCTGGCGCGGGCACTTCGACGGTCGCCTTGTCGGTCTCTATCTCGAGTAGTGGCTGGTCGGTCGTCACGGTCTCGCCGACGCTGACAAGCACGCGCACGACTTCGGCGCCCTCAATGCCTTCACCCAGCTCTGGAAGCTTGACCTTGGTTGTCACGTCCCTCTCCATTAGTCAGTCGAGGCTGAGCCCAGAATCCCACACCTGGTTTCCCGGCGACCCGCCCGTCTGGCGGCGTTGCGTCCTCGGTCACAGCCCGCCTGCTCCCTCGTCGCGCCTTGTCAGACGAGCGCCTCGCAGGGCAACCAGCCTGCGGATATAGGCGCTACGACACGGTCGGGTCGACCTTCTCGGCGTCGATGCCCAGGTCGCTGATCGCCTGTGCCACCACCGTCGGTTCGATGGTTCCCTGGCGCGCCAGAGTCGCGAGCGTCGCCACCGTGATGAACCGCGCGTCAACCTCGAAGAACTCGCGTAACGACTCACGAGTGTCGCTTCGACCGAAACCGTCGGTGCCGAGCGAGACCAGCGGCGTCTCGAGCCACTGGCTCAACGAGTCAGGCAGTGCCTTGAGATAGTCGCTGGCCGCCACAACCGCACCCGGCGCCGCACCGAGGCATTGGGCCACATAGGGCACCCGAGCCGGCTCCAGGGGGTGCAGCATATTCCACCGGTCACAGGCGTGCCCGTCCCGGTACAACTGGCTCCAACTGGTCACGCTCCAGACGTCGGCGGCCACGTCGTACCGCTCGAGCAGACGCTGTGCGGCCAACGCTTCCCGTAGAATCGCTCCGCTCCCGAGCAGTTTTGCCTGATGCGCCTGCGGCGCGCTCGAGGCGCTCAGTTTGTACAGGCCCTTCAGAATCCCGTCGCGGGCGCCCTCCGGCAGCGGCGGCATGGCATACGACTCGTTTTCGACGGTCAGGTAGTAGAAGACACTTTCGCCCTCGACATACATGCGCCGGATGCCGTCTTCGATGATGACCGCCAACTCGTAGGCGAACGCCGGGTCGTAGGACAAGATGTTCGGGACCGGGTACGCCAGCAGATGGCTCTGCCCGTCCTGATGTTGTAGTCCTTCCCCAGCCAGGGTCGTCCGGCCCGCTGTGCCACCGACCAGGAACCCTCGACACCGTGAATCGGCCGCGGCCCAGATCAGATCACCGACCCGCTGGAACCCGAACATGGAGTAGAAAATGAAGAACGGGATGGTGTTGATGCCGCGCGTGGCGTAGGCGGTGCCGGCGGCAATGAACGACGCCATCGAGCCGGCCTCGGTGATGCCCTCTTCGAGAATCTGGCCGTCCTCCGCTTCGCGATAGTAGAGCAGGGTCGCATGGTCGACCGGCTCATAGTGCTGACCGGCGTGCGCGTAGATGCCGACCTGTCGAAACAGTGCCTCCATCCCGAACGTACGCGCCTCGTCTGGCACGATCGGCACGATCAATTTTCCGATGTCCTCGTCGCGCAGCAACCGGCTGAGGAGCCTGGCGAAACCCATGGTCAGGGACATCTCCCGGTCGCTGCTGCCCGCGTGCAGTTCCGCGAACGGCTCGGCCGGAACGGAGGTCAGGGGGGCCGCGCGGTGGCCTCGCTGTGGTACCGATCCTCCCAGCGCCTCGCGGCGCTCTCGCAGATACACCATCTCCGGACTCTTGCGATCTGGTATGTAGAAGGGCAGTTCGGCGATCTCGTCGTCGGAGAGCGGGATGTGAAAGCGGTCGCGGAAGGCGCGCAGTTCCTCTTCGTTGAGCTTCTTCTGTTGATGCGTGATGTTGCGCCCCTCGCCCCCCTCGCCCAGCCCGTACCCTTTGATGGTGCGGGCCAGAATGACGGTCGGAGAGCCGCGATGGGCGATGGCGGCCGCGAACGCGGAGTACACCTTCGCCGGGTCGTGACCGCCGAGGCGCAGTTTCTTCAGTTCTTTGTCGCTCAGGTGCGTGACCAGGTCGCGTAGCCCTTGGTGCTTGCCCCAGAAGTGGTCGCGCACATACGCGCCGGATTCCACGGCGTACTTCTGATACTGCCCGTCGACGGTCTCGCTCATCCGCCGCACAAGTAGACCCTCTTCGTCGGCCGCCAGTAGGGGGTCCCAATCGCGACCCCAAATTACCTTGATGGCGTTCCACCCCGCTCCGCGGAACGCCGCTTCAAGCTCCTGAATGATCTGTCCGTTGCCCCGGACCGGGCCGTCCAGCCGCTGGAGATTGCAGTTGACGACGAAGATCAGGTTGTCGAGTCGTTCGCGGGACGCCAGCGTGATCGCGCCCAGCGACTCCGGTTCATCCGTTTCGCCGTCACCCAGGAACGCCCACACCTTGGCGTCGCTGGGGGGGATGAGCCCTCGATCCTCCAGATAGCGTTGATACCGAGCCTGGTAGATGGCCATGATGGGGCTCAGCCCCATCGAGACCGTCGGGAATTCCCAGAAGTTTGGCATGAGCCAGGGATGCGGATACGAAGAGAGTCCCGGTCCTTTGAGTTCGCGCCGGAAGTTCTCCAGGTGCTCGCGGCTGAACCGACCCTCCAGATAGGCGCGGGCGTAGATGCCCGGTGACGCGTGGCCTTGGTAATAGACCAGATCGCCTTGCTGGTTGTCGGTCGGCGCCCGGAAAAAGTGGTTGAATCCGACCTCGTACAGCGTCGCCGCCGAGGCAAAGGTCGAGATGTGGCCGCCGATGCCATCGGCGTGGCGATTCGCTCGGACCACCATGGCGAGCGCATTCCATCGGATCAGGCTCTTGAGGCGCTGCTCCAGGTCGCGGTCGCCAGGATAGGCCGGGTCTTCTTCTGGTTGAATCGTGTTCAGGTACGGCGTGTTGGCCGTGAACGGCAGCCGCACGCCGGCGTGCTCGGCGCGCCGCGCCAATTCCTGGAGCAGGCGACCGGTCGCTGTCAGCCCGTGCTGGTCGATGACCGCGTCGAGCGATTCGAGCCAGTCGTGGATCTCGCCTTCGTCGATCCGCGGGACATCGCGTGTCGTGTCCGTCATCGTGTTCTCGTATATCTGTCTGCGTACCAGCGAGGCCGAGAGAGCGTCAGGAGTGGGTGCCGGTTGGACGTCAGCCAGTGTCACCTGACGGGTGCATGACCTGCGTCGACCGTACCCCTCAGTCTACCGGACTGGGGCGACCGGTGCTGCCGGCGGAGCCGCGGGGGACAGGCACCGCACTGGGCACGGGTTGCTAGCGGCGGGGCGGGCGGCCACGACGCCAAGAGCGAGGTTCTCATTCGCGCCCAGGCGCCGGCGGCCTGCGCGGCCCAGAGCCAGGGCTGGGCCGCGAGTTGCGTCACGGCAATGGGACGCCGCACACCCGCGGTAGTCGCATTGCGCCCCTTGCCTGCAGTAGCATCGGCGTCTACGGCAACAGACTATAAGCCTGAGGCCGAGCGTATTGAAGCATTGGTCACAATAATTTCCAATGCAAACCATTCACCAAAGGAGAGAGTCGATGGCAGACCCGACTGGAGAGTACACATTCAAGAACACCGGTGTCGTGGTTAGTAAAACTGCGGACGGTCAGGTTCAGCAACTTATGTCCTATGAAGGCGCAGCCACAGGATTCCCTGTCGTTTTGGGGTCTCTAATTATGACCACGACTCTGTCCGAGGCTGCAGCGAACAGCGGCTCGTGCAGCTGGGTTGGTCGAGGTGTTCTAGATGACGGGACGTTGGCGGCTGGTTTCGGCGAAGGGACTTGGGAGCGAATTGGCAACGAGCTTCGGGGAAATGTGTCGTTAGTGCACGAGGTTTCTACCGGCCAGAAAATCAGAACCGAGGGTGTGATGGATTTTGAGGCGCGCACTTTCAACGGGAAGATGTACGACATCGAATAGGTGGTGGCTCTACGTGCTGGGCTCACGGTGGTCGGTTCAGTGTTCGACTGGATCGGTCATCGTGACCTTACGAACGTGGACTAGATGTTCGTCGTTATCGCTAGAGAGTGCCTCGCTGGTATCGCCTGGCGGCTGAGCAGGGAGACAGTCCATCCTTGGGGTCAGTTGCTTCAACGACCAAGGCGTGCCGAAGGACTACGTGCAGGCACACATGTGGTTCAACCTCACGGCCTCACGAAGCACCGGTGAGGATCGAGAGTCGGCAGTCTCGGCTCGCGACCGCGTTAGAGCCAAGATGAGCGCCGAACAGGTCGCCGACGCTCAGCGCCTCGCTCGCGAGTGGGACGCCGCGCACCCGCAGTGAGTCGCCACGTTAGCTTCACCAGCTTCAGTTTCGTGGGTGGGATGGCCCACGGATAGATTTCCTCCTACTTGCCCCTCCTCCCAGGAGGTCGCTGACCCAGGCAACTGCGGAAATGGGTTATAGGGGGCTACCTCCCCTG
>PAUN01000011.1 GCA_002712885.1 Acidobacteriota bacterium | reverse complement strand
TGCTCGAAGGTGCCGACGACTGGTCGCGCGAACCGCGGACGCTCATTGTCACGCGCCGAATGCGCGACCTGCTGGGCAATGTGGGCGATCGCTCCGTGGTCAACACCATCAGCCGGTTCGAACTAATGACGGACGGACGCCAAGCGACGGTCACCTTGTCTGAGCCCGATCTCATCATTGAGCGCGCGGTGTTGGTGCCGGAGCTGGCCGAGCTGGCTCAGAGCGCCGGCGTCGATCTCCGCACAGGTCGCCGCGTGCACAGCCTAACTGCCACTGACGACGGCGTCACGCTCGAGGTGGGGCGCGACGGTTCGACAGAAGAGCTGAGGGCCACGACGGTGGTGGGCGCCGACGGTTCCTTCAGCCGAATAGCGCGCGCCGCCGGATGGCCGCCGTTGACCACCGTGCCGCTCATCCAAGCCATCGTCAAGTTGCCGCCCGACCTGACGCCCGATACCACCCGCGTCTGGTTCAAACCCGACGATACGCCATACTTCTACTGGCTCATTCCCGAGTCCGCCGAAAAGGGTGCGCTGGGGCTGATCGGCGAAGACGGCCCAGAAACTCGCCGCTGCCTGGAACGGTTCCTCGAACAGCACAGTCTGGAACCGCTGGAGTTTCAGGCCGCGCGTATCCCTTGTTACACCCAGTGGGTGCCGCCGCATCGCCGCATGGGTGGCGCCGACATCTTTTTGGTGGGCGACGCCGCCGCGCACGTCAAGGTCACCACCATCGGTGGTATCGTGACCGGCTTTCGCGGCGCGCTTGGCGTGGCCGACACCATCCTGCACGGTCGCACCAGCGGCGCGCTCAATCGTCTGAAGCGTGAACTCGACTGGCACCGCCTCGTGCGACGGTCACTCGAACGCTTCAGTGAGGAAGACTACGGCCTCCTGCTCGACGTCTTGAATCCCGGCGCTAAAGGCGTCCTCAGCCGGCTCACCCGTGATGAGCCCGCGCGTGTCATGCTCCGTCTCTGCCTCGCTCAACCCCGCCTCCTCCTCCTGGCCCTACGGACCCTCCTTGTCAGTTCTCCCCGTCCGCCGTTGCCTTCGTAACAGAGCCTCCGAAGCCCACCCTGACAGGGCCCACACCGCATGTCGAGCGGGCGGGTTTTATGCCGCCCCATCGCGTGCGTGGGCCAGGACCGGCGCACTCGTTGTGACGTCTGTGTGGCTTGCGTGCGCCGATGAACGTCCTGCGACGGCTCCTGACGCTACAGCTTCTGTCCGATGACCGCGTAGTCCAGGAACGTGAACAGGAGCGTATTCATCTTGTCGACGTTGAGGTTGAACGTCTGGACCAGTGCGCTGACGTCGTCGGAGGCGCTGACGGGCAGGTCCAGGAGCTTGAGTTTGGCGCCTTCGTCCGCGGGCGAGCTAAATTGCAGTTCGAGGCGCTGAAACCCGCTGGCTTCGAGTAGGAAGCGGAGAGTGTCCGGTGGGATCGGACGTTCGTGTGTGATGTCTCGCAGATAGGGCCCGAAGAACGCGGACCACGAATCGACGTTGAGGGTTTCGAGGATAATGGTCGAGTCGACGCGCAGCTTGTGATAGGCCACATCCAGAAATCGCANCAGATAGTCTGACGTGAAGTGTTCGACGACCTGCGTGGCGATGATGCCGCCAAGCGAGGCGTCCGCCAGCGACTCCAGATAGCTGACGGCGTCTCCTTCGGCGACGTCGAGGTCCCGGTCGCGACAGATGGCGACCATCTCCCGGTTGGCGTCCAGCCCCCGNGCGGTCACNCCGCGGTCACGGAGCATGCCAAGAAACTCACCTCGCCCACAACCGATGTCCAGCACGTCACACGCGCCAGCGAAGCGGTCGCAGTAGCCTTCAAGCCGGGTGGCGATGTCGGCCTCGCTACCGCGGAACGCCTGCTCGAAGCCGACGTACTTGAAGGCGTCGAGCGAACCTGGACCGGACGTCAGCGCCGGCTGGGTGGCTCGGCTCGTGTCGCCGGGTGCGTCCATCTGCGAGTCGGTCTGGGTGGTGACTGAAGAATCAGCGGCGGTGGCTGGCGTCTCGCCGCCTAGCCGCTCCAGCTCCCGCTTCATGGCGACTTGTCTCTGCTGGATCAGGCCCATGGTGCGTTCGAGCAGCCGCACCGGGTTTTCGTTCACTCGTCGGATCAGTCCGGTGACTTCGCGGTCCTTGGTATCGACATAGGGCGTGATCTGCTGAGCCCAGACCACAAGAGTGGACTGGAAGGTGCGTAGCGCCTCGAGTTCGTCCCGTAGCAGTGTCAGCGTGGTGTCGAGCGACCGTGTGACCTGGCGCTGCGCCCCCGCCGTGGATGCAAGCTGGTCGGCCAGGGCTCGGCCGATCGCATCGTGCTTCGCCAGCCAGGGCGCCACGACCGCCCANATGAGACGCTGGGCCCAGCCGCGCACGCCGCCGCCGGCGTCCGGAGGACCCGCCGGCTCTGCCAGCAACCGGAGCGCGGCGTCCAGTCGCGCGGTGTCGGTTGGCTCGGGGGCTTGCGGCACCTCAGGCAGCGCCCCGATGGNGTGGTCGAGCCGGGTGAGGGCGTCGTTGTATTCCCGATCAGCGGCGTCACGCTCCCGCGTGAGGCGGCTGAGGTCAGTGGCACTCAGGGTGCGGTCGGTGTCAACCATCGGTAAGGCCTGGGCGCCCGGCGCGCCCCGTGTGCCGATTCAGCGATCGGTGACCAGTCCTTCTGGCGGGCTGCTGGCGGTCGCATACCGCCTCCGCGGCATCCGGCCCGCCAGGTAGGCTTGCCGGCCGGCCACGACGCCCAGTTTCATCGCCTCGGCCATGGCCACTGGATCCTGCGCGGCGGCGATGGCGGTGTTCATCAGCACGCCGTCGACTCCAAGTTCCATGGCAATGGCGGCGTCAGAGGCCGTGCCCACGCCCGCGTCCACGATGACCGGGACCCCGGCGAATTCCTTGATGATCTGAATGTTGTTTCGGTTCTGAATGCCGAGCCCGGACCCAATCGGTGCCCCGAGCGGCATGACGGCGGCGGCGCCCGCGTCTTCGAGCTGGCGACAGATGACCGGGTCGTCGCTGGTGTAGGGCAAGACGACGAACCCCTCCTGCACCAACACCCTCGTGGCTTCGAGCAGCGCGGCATTGTCTGGGAATAGCGTTCGCTCGTCGCCGATTACCTCCAGCTTGACCCACTCCGACAGACCCACCTCGCGACCGAGCCGCGCGGTACGGATGGCGTCGTCAGCGGTGTAACAGCCGGCGGTGTTCGGCAGCAATGCGTACTGCGTCCGATCGACGTAGTCGAGCAGCGACTCAGAGCTACGGTCGGTCAGGTTGACGCGACGGACGGCCACGGTGATCATGTCGGCGCCCGAGGCGGTATGCGCCTGTTGCATGACCTGATAATTGGCGTACTTCCCCGTACCGACGATAAGCCGCGACGAGAAGGTCTTGCCGGCAATGACGAGCGGATCGCTATTCATGGTTCATCGTTGATGGTGTAACCGCTGGTTGAGACTGGCACGACAAGATCCGGACCGCGTCGGTCACAGGTCGCTAGCCGCCGCCGACGAGATTCACGATTTCGACCTGGTCGCCCGATCGGACCTGTGTCGAGTCGAAGCCGACGCGTTTCACGATGTTGAGATTGTGCTCGACGGCCACCCCACGGGGATCGATGTCCAGCGTGGCCAGCAATTGTGAGATGGTCAGCGTCTCAGCGAGGTCGTACGGGTCGCCGTTCAAGGTGATTCGCAAGGCTGCAGTCCTGACCCAGCGTGTCGCNGAAGCCTGTCTGGAGCCTATCGTGTCGGCGATCGCTAAGTCAAGTGTAAGCGATTGTTNGAGCAGGAGTTACGAGGATTCANCACGGACTTGATTGTTCAAATTGACTTGCGGCCGGCGCCTCCTATACGATGGCTCTGACGCTGGTGAATCGACACGAGGGTGAGCCGTCGCGTGCCGGCGGCAATTTTTTTGACCACGCTTGAGAAATTTTTCACAAGTTCGTGGGCGAACCCACATCGCCCGTACTAAATAGATGGGCCTCCACACCATTCGCAAGGGGCTTCGGCTTCCAACCGCAGGTGAGCCCGAGCAGTCGATCGAGACGGCCAGGATGGCACACCGGGTCGCGCTGCTGGGGGAAGACTACGTCGGGTTGCGGCCGACCATGCATGTCGCGGTCGGCGACGACGTCCGGCGGGGCCAACTGGTGTTCGAGGACAAGAAGCGCCCCGGGGTGCGGTTCACGGCCCCGGGGTCTGGACGCGTGTCGGCGATCAACCGCGGCGACCGCCGGGTGTTCCAGTCGCTGGTCATCGACCTCAGCCGTGACGACCGCGAAGGACGTGGCGACACAGTCAGGTTCAGTGCGTTCAGTGGTCGGCACCCCGGTGGACTCAGCGGCGACGACGTCCGTGCCCTCTTGGTCGAGTCGGGGCTCTGGGTGGCCATTCGGTCGCGCCCATTCAGTCGCGTGGCCGACCCGGACAGCAGACCGCGTTCGATCTTCGTGACCGCCATCGATACCGAGCCGCTCACGCCGGCCGTCGACGTGGTGCTCCAGGGCGCACACGGCCCGTTCGAACGCGGGCTCGCCGCCCTGGCCCGCCTGACCGACGGTGCCGTCTACGTCTGCACGGCGCCAGACAGCACGGTGCCGGTCGGCGATGGCGAGCGGATCCGTCACGAGGAGTTTGCCGGCGTGCACCCGGCCGGCACCGCGGGGCTGCACATCCATCTGCTGGATCCGGTCGACCGCGGAAAGTTGGTGTGGCACGTCGGCTACCAGGATGTGGTCGCCATGGGGCGACTGTTCGAGTCCGGTGACCTGGCCGTAGACCGGGTCGTGGCGCTGGCCGGTCCGGCGCAGGTGCATCCTCGCCTCGTACGCACCCGTCTCGGCGCGGCGACGGCCGACCTGCTGGCGNATGACGTCGTTGATGACGCGACCCGAGTGGTCTCCGGTTCTCTGCTGGCTGGGCGGAATGCATCGGGTGACGTCGATGGTTTCCTGGGCCGCTATCACCGCCAGGTGTGTGTGATTCGGGAAGGACGTCAGCGGGAGTTCTTCGGCTGGCTCGGTGCCGGCTTTGGAAAATTCTCGGCGTCCCGGACGTTTCTGTCTAGTCTCAGGCCAGGCCATCGTTTCGGATTTTCCACCACGACCAACGGGTCGCTCCGGGCCATCGTGCCGATTGGACTCTACGAGAAGGTATTGCCGATGGATCTCCTGCCGACACCGCTCCTGCGGGCGCTGGTGATGCAGGACGCCGAGCGTGCCGAAGAGCTTGGCTGTCTTGAGCTCGACGAAGAGGACCTGGCGCTCTGCACCTTCGTCTGCCCGAGCAAGATCGACTACGGCGCGTCGCTTCGTGGCGTCCTGAGCACCCTCGAGGTCGAGGGCTGACATGAAGTTTCTGCGAGCCCAGCTCGACAAGCGGGCCCACCTGTTCGAGAAGGGTGGGCCTCTGGAGCGTCTGTATCCACTGTGGGAGGCCCAGGACACCTTCTTGTATACCCCCGGCGACGTGACCCAGGCGGCGCCGCACGTGCGCGACGCGCTCGACATGAAGCGCCTCATGATGACCGTGGTCATCGCGTTGGCCGGTTGCATCTACATGGCGTTGTACAACACCGGCTACCAGGCGAACCTTGCCATCGCGGCCGGCGCCGCGCCGCTCGACGTCTGGCAGACCGACGCTATGCGATCGATGGGTCTGTCGTTCGCGCCCGATGACCTGTGGGCGTGTCTGGTACACGGGTCGCTGTTTTTTGTGCCCGTGTTGGTCGTGACGTTCCTGGTCGGCGGACTATGGGAGGCCGTGTTCGCTGGGGTACGGGGCCACGAGATCAACGAGGGGTTCCTCGTCACCGGCATGCTGCTACCGTTGACACTGCCACCGACCATCCCGTTATGGCAGGNGGCGCTGGGGGTCACCTTCGGGGNGGTTGTGGGCAAGGAGATCTTCGGCGGCACCGGCATGAACGTGCTGAATCCGGCGCTGACCGCGCGCGCGTTCATGTTCTTCGCCTATCCGGCCCAGATGTCGGGCGACGCCATCTGGGTCGCGGCCGAAACGTCGACCGACGGGGTCAGTGGCGCGACCATCTTGGCCGTAGCGACCGAGAGTGGGCTCGCCGGAGTGATCGACCGCATCGACCCATGGCAGGCGTTCATCGGGCTCATGCCGGGGTCGATGGGCGAGACCTCAGCTCTGGCCTGCCTGGCGGGCGCGGTTGTGCTGATCGTNACCGGTGTCGGGTCATGGCGAATCATGACCAGCGTGCTGGTGGGTACGCTGGCGACGGCGGCGCTGTTGAACACGATCGGGTCTGCCACGAACCCCTACTTCGAGGTCACGCCGTTGTGGCACTTCCTGCTGGGTGGCTGGGCGTTTGGCACGGTCTACATGGCGACCGACCCGGTGTCCGGGCCGTCGACGCCGACCGGGCACTATTTCTACGGATTCCTGATCGGGTTCATGATGGTGCTCATCCGTGTGGTGAACCCCGCCTACCCCGAAGGGATGATGCTGGCGATCCTGTTCATGAATCTGTTCGCCCCGTTGATCGACTACCTGGTCGTGCAAGCCAACGTGCGACGAAGGAGGGCCCGCTATGCAAGGTAGCGTCGGCTACAACCTGGGGTTCGCGGCGGCCGNCTGCCTGGTGTGTGCCGTCGTCGTGTCGACCGCNGCCGTGGTCCTCGCCGACCGCCAGGAACGGAACGCCACACTCTTCAAGCAGAAGAACGTGTTGCTGGTGGCCGGGCTGGCCAATGAGGACGAGTCACTCAGTGCCGAGGAGGTGGCGGACCGGTTCGCGCCGATCACGCAGTTGATCGTAGATGTGGCGACCGGCGACGTGGTGGAGGGGGTTGACGCCGCGACCTACGACCAGCGTGTGGCTGCCGTGGACCCCGCTCGGAGCCGGGTGGCGCCTGCCAACCCAGCGCGTGTCATGAGGGTACCCAACCAGGCCGCGGTCTACGAGGTGCGCGACCCGTCTGGCGCGCTCGAGATGGTGGCCGTGCCTATCGAGGGGCTTGGGTTGTGGGGCACCTTGTATGGGTTCATCGCCTTGGAGGGCGACCTGCGCACGGTGCGCGGACTGACGTTCTACGAGCACAAAGAGACACCGGGTCTGGGCGGTGAGGTCGATAACCCGNGTTGGAAGGCACTCTGGCNGGGCCGGTTGGCGTTCGACGACGACCTGGCTCCCGCTATTGCGGTGGTCAAGGGACCGGCCGGGTCCGTGGCTGAGACGCCCTACGCGATCGACGGGCTGTCGGGCGCCACTATTACCAGCCGTGGCGTCACGAACCTGCTTCGTTTCTGGCTCGGACCAGACGGTTTTGGCCCATATCTGTCTCGGCTGCGAGAGGAAGGCGGATCGGTCTGATGTCGAAAACACGAGAGGCGCTGCTCGACCCGCTGTTCAATAACAATCCGATCGCGCTGCAGGTACTGGGTGTCTGCTCTGCGCTCGCGGTGACGACGCAGATGGACACCGCCCTGGTGATGAGCGCCGCCGTCATCTTCGTNCTGTTGTTTTCGAACCTGTTCGTCAGCCTCNTGCGCAATCAGATTCCGACCAACATTCGCATCATCGTGCAGTTGACGATCATCGCATCGCTCGTGATCGTCGTCGATCAGATGCTGAAGGCGTATCTCTTCGATATTTCCAAGCAGCTCTCCGTCTTCGTCGGTCTCATNATCACCAACTGCATCATCATGGGTCGGGCCGAAGCGTATGCCATGCAGAATCCGCCTCGCATGAGTCTCATCGACGGATTCGGCAATGGGCTTGGCTACGGCGTCATTCTGGCCGGGACCGCCACGTTGCGTGAACTGTTCGGATCCGGGTCGCTCTTCAGCGTGCAGTTGCTGCCGCTTGTCAAGGAGGGCGGCTGGTACACACCAAACGCCCTGATGGTGCTGCCGCCGAGCGCGTTTTTCATCATCGGGTTCTTCATCTGGGCCATTCGGACCTGGAAACCTGGCCAGGTTGAACGGGACTAGGGGCTCACATGGAGTACTACCTGAACCTGGCGGTGAAAGCGATCTTCGTCGAGAACATTGCGCTCGCCTTCTTTCTGGGCATGTGTTCGTTTCTCGCCGTGTCCAAGCGCGTGTCGACCGCCNTCGGCCTGGGCGCCGCCGTGATCTTCGTCCTCACCGTCACGGTGCCAATGAACAATCTGGTCTACGTCTACGCGCTCAAACCGGGCGCGCTGGCTTGGGTGTCGCCGTCGCTGGCGTCATACGACCTGTCGTTTCTCGGGTTCCTGACGTTCATCGGTACGATCGCGGCCATGACTCAGATCGTCGAGATGACACTGGACCGGTTCGCCCCGGCGTTGTATGCGGCGCTCGGCATCTTCCTCCCGTTGATTGCGGTCAACTGCGCCATCCTGGGGGCATCGCTCTGGATGATGGAGCGCAACTACAACCTGGCCGAAAGCGCGGTTTTCGGATTCGGCTCCGGCCTCGGATGGGCGCTGGCGATTGTGGCGCTCGCCGGTATTCGCGAGCGACTGCGCTACAGCAATCCGCCCGAGGGGCTGCGCGGGCTCGGTTTGACATTCATCATCGTGGGCTTGATGGCCATAGGCTTCATGGCGTTCGCGGGGGTGCAGCTGTGACCACGGTGGCCCTCGGGGTTGGCATGTTCACGTTCACCATCCTCGCCCTTGTCGGGCTGTTGATGATGGCTCGGCGTCAATTGGTGGCGACCGGCGACGTGACCATCACGGTGAACGGCGACCCGGAGAAGGCCCTGTGCACCAGCGCCGGCAGCACGTTGCTCGGTACCCTGGCCGCCAATCGCATCTTCATCCCGTCGGCCTGCGGTGGCAAAGGCAGCTGCGGGGTCTGCACGCTCACGGTCACGGATGGCGGGGGCGCGATCTTGCCAACGGAGTTGAGCCACATCTCGCGCGGCGAGGCGCGCGATGGCGTGCGTTTGTCCTGCCAGGTGAAGGTGAAGCAGGACATGGCGATCGAGTTGCCGCCCGAGGTGTTCAGCGTCAAGCAGTGGCGCTGCAAGGTCCGGTCGAACGACAACGTCGCCACCTTCATCAAGGAATTAGTTCTGGAGTTGCCCGCCGGTGAATCCGTGCCGTTNCGCGCCGGCGGGTACATCCAGATTGAGGCGCCCCCGAGTACCGTCAACTACGCTGACTTCCACGTCGACGAGGAGTATCGGGCGGACTGGGACAAATTCAACTTGTGGCGATATGTCTCCACGTTGGAGGAGCCGGTCACGCGCGCCTACTCCATGGCCAACTTTCCGGAGGAGCGCGGCATCATCATGCTCAATGTTCGGGTGGCCTCACCGCCTCCGCGCGCGCCCGAAGGCACCCCGCCCGGGAAGATGAGCTCATATCTCTTCAATTTGAAGCCGGGCGACGACGTGACCATCTCCGGGCCCTTCGGCGAGTTCTTCGCGAAGGAGACCCAGGCGGAGATGATGTTCATCGGCGGCGGTGCCGGCATGGCGCCGATGCGGTCGCACATCTTCGACCAGTTCCGGCGGCTCAGCACATCCCGGAAGGTGTCCTACTGGTATGGCGCCCGCAGCTTGCGCGAAGCCTTCTATATCGATGACTTCGACAGCATCGCGAAGGAAAGCGACAACTTCTCGTGGTATCTCGCCCTCTCGGAGCCACTCCCGGAAGACGATTGGACCGGGCATACCGGGTTCATACATCAGGTGGTGCTGGACAACTACCTCAAGGATCACCCGGCGCCGGAAGACATCGAGTATTACCTGTGCGGGCCACCCATGATGCTCAAGGCCTGCATGGACATGCTCGATTCGCTCGGCGTCGAGCCAGAAAACATCCTCTACGACGACTTCGGATAGGCCGTCCGTCAGCTTGACCGCCATGACGCATCGTGCGGTTCCGGCGTCACCGGTGCTGGCCGTGTTGCTGCTGGCCAGCATGGTCGGCTGCGCCCGCTCGGCGACAGATTCGGACCGTCCGTCCAGTCTCCTCATCGAGGTCTTTGATGGTTCCACGATGGGGACCACGTACATGGCCCGGGTGGTCACGGCGGAGCCGTGGGACGACGCGCGGCGGGAGCAGACCCGTGCCAGTGTCCAGTCCGCGCTCGACGCTGTGGAGTCGGCCATGTCGCACTTTCAGTTGGCATCGGAAGTCTCGCGGTTCAACCAGACTCGGTCGACAGAACCGTTTCCGTTGTCGTCCCCTACGTTCGAAGTCGTGCGCACCGCCCTCGAGTTGGCCCAATTGACCGACGGGGCGATCGACATTACGGTCGCGCCGCTGGTCAACGCGTGGGGTTTTGGCCCCACGGAGCCAGACCTGCTTCCACCCGATGCCGACCAACTGCTGCGGCTGCGGAGTCGGGTCGGGTTCCGGAAGCTCGAATTGGACGAGCCGACGTCGACCGTCCGCAAGACCGACCCTCAGCTGGAGTGGGATCTCTCTTCGGTCGCCAAGGGCTATGGCGTTGACCGGGTGGCGGCGGCACTCAGGGATGAAGGCGAGACCCGCTTCATGGTCGAGGTTGGGGGCGAGATCGTCGCTTCGGGCCTGAACCACTTGCACCAGCCCTGGCGGATCGGGATCGAGCGTCCCTCGGACCGTGGTGGCATCCAGCGGGTCGTCCCGTTGTCCAATCTCGCCCTGGCGACGTCGGGTGACTATCGGAATGTGCGAGAGGTCGAGGGGCACCTGGTGTCGCACACGATTGACCCCCGCACAGGTCGCCCGGTCGACCATCGACTGGCATCCGTCAGTGTGATCGCCGAGAGCTGTCTGATGGCTGACGGCATGGCCACCGCGCTCGAAGTGCTCGGTCCGGACGAGGGGTACGACCTGGCGGTCGAACGCGGCTGGGCGGCGTTGTTCCTGACCCGCGATGGTGACGTCATCACCGCCCGCGCCACCCCGGCCTTCGACCGGCTGGCTCCGGACGGCGGTACAATGGAATAGACTGTGGCGACCTTTCTGCTGACGCTTGGAGGCATGGGCATCATCATGATGATCATGGCGGTCGGTGTCATGTTCAGCGGACGCTGTCTGCGAGGTTCGTGCGGTGGTCCTGACGCGGTCGGTCCCGACGGCAAGCCACTCAATTGCGCCACCTGCCCGAATCGCAAGACGATCGCGCGCCCTTCATAGCGGGACCCTGCCCATCTGATGGACGACACTTCGGCCCTTCGCCCTCCGGCGCTCCACTGGCTGCAGCGCGAGACGAAAGTCCTGGGTTTTGACATAGCTCCAGAGCCGCGGACCGGCGCCTTGCTGGCCACCCTCGCCGCCAGTAAACCAGGGCTGGTTTCTTGAGCTCGGCACGGGTACGGGGTTCGGAACCGCCTGGCTGCTTTCTGGGATGGACGATGCGTCCAGGCTTGAGACTGTCGACGTCGACCCGGAGGTGGTGGAGGTGGCGAAACGCTATCTGAGTAACGACCGCCGGGTGACGTTCACCGTGATGGACGGTGCCGAGTACCTCGGTGAGGCGTCCGGTAAATACGACCTTGTCTTTGCCGACGCGTGGTCCGGCAAGTTCACTCACCTGGATGAGGTCCTCGCGCTCGTACGACCGAGCGGCCTGTATGTCGTCGATGACCTCCTGCCTCAGCCGAATTGGTCGGCCGGACACCCCGACAAGGTGGCCTCGCTGGTCGCGGATCTGGAACGTCGCGACGCCTTCANCCAGGTCGCCTTGGAGTGGNCATCCGGCGTGAGGCTGCTGGTACGGCGNCCAACCGGTGGGTAACCGGCCACCCTGCGCGTCGCGATCCGCCTTGCGGTTGCCAGCGCGCTGAGACACCATGGGGTNCCTGACGGTGTTCGCCATCGTCGCACCGCCTNACAGGGAGGACTGATGACACGCTTCGCACTGCTTCAGTGGGTCTGCTGCGCGCTCGTCCTTGCCGGTGTCGGCCCTGGGTCGGCGGCGGCGCAGCCACTGACACCTGACGAGCACGGCTTCATCGTGGCGACGCCGGGCGACATGGTTCCGGTCGAGGGGAGCCGCTCGGTGAGAGTTCTAGGCGTCAGCGGCGAACCCAGTATGTACGTGACCCGCATCACCTTCGCGGCCGGTACCGGNACCAANCCACATTCTCACGACCAGGGTCGCTACATCACNGTGTTGGAGGGTACCTGGTGGGTGGCACTCGGTCCTGAGGCTTCGACGTATCAGCCGGAGACGATGCGCCCGGTGACGGCGGGGNGCTTCATCTACGAACCGCCGCACGGTATTCACTACGATCAGGCACGCGACGAGGCGGTCACGGTGCAGATCACCGGCATGGGGCCGGTCAAGACAACTCGCTACGAAACCGATCCCTAGGGTTTTCCGACGAGGCGTCCGTCTGGCGGCGTTGCTTCGTCGGTCACAGCCCGCCTGGCTGCTAGGGTCTGAGGCACGACACTCGCAACCCGTGGACCGGCGTCACGCTAGCGTGCGCAACGACTCGATGAGTCGTTCGTCCTGTTCAGGTAACACGGTCCGCAGGTCTAGCAGCACGCGGTCGTCGACNATTCGCGCGATTACCGGCGGCCGCAGTTCACGGAGGCGGCTCTCGAGCCAACTCGCCGAACGAGCGCTCGGTGTCAGACGAGTGAGACGGGTCGCGATGGCCGACCCCGGCGCTCCGCCGCCCCCNACCGTTGAGAGGCCCTCGACGACATCAGCTGTAAACAGGGCATGTCCGGCAAGCCGGTCGGCGAGCGCGTGTGCCCGTCGCCCGATCGCCTCTGTGGCGGCGTACAACATGCGAGCCACGGGTATCGTGGTCTCTGCTCGCCCGCGTGCGTATTCGAGCAGGGTCGCTTCAAGCGCGGCGTAGGTCATCTTGTCGACACGCAGCGCGCGCATCAGCGGGTGGCTGCGGATGCGCGATACGAGGTGCTGATCGCCTACGATGATGCCGGCCTGCGGTCCTCCCAGCAGCTTGTCGCCGCTAAAACAGCAGACCGACACGCCCGCCGCCACACTGGCGGCCACCACCGGTTCTCCGATGTCGGTCTCCGCCGGGGCTGTGAGGAGATTCCCGCTGCCCAGATCCTCGACCACCGGTATCTCAAAACGTTGACCCAATGCCACGAGTTCGTCGAGCCGCGGCCGCTCAGTGAATCCTTCGATTCGGAAGTTTGATGGGTGCACCCGAAGAATTACTGCCGTGCGATCGCTGATGGCGGCGGCATAGTCGGCGGTCCGTGTCTTGTTGGTCGTGCCGACCTCACGGACGTCAGCTCCNGATTGGCGCATCACGTCCGGAATACGGAAGCCCCCGCCGATCTCCACCAGCTCGCCACGCGACACGATCGCCTCGCGGCCGCTCGCCNGCGCCGCCAGCACCAGCAGCACGGCGGCGGCGTTGTTGTTGACGACAGCGGCCGCCGGTGCGCCGGTGACTCGGGTGAGCAGCTGTTCGGCATGCACGCTCCGCGAGCCACGTTGACCCCCNGTCAGGTCATATTCCAGGTTGGCGTACCCGGCGCCGACTTCGGCAACACGTCGGGCGGCCGCAGCGGCCAGTGGAGCGCGACCAAGGTTCGTATGCACGATGACGCCCGTCGCATTGATGACTGGCATCAGTGAGGCGGCGAACGCGTGTCCAAGCCGTTGCGTGGCTCGTTGCTCGATGACACACGCGGCCTGCTCACGGCTTTCGACCGGTGGCGCCGGGCCGCCGAGTTCGTGTCGGAGGGCATCGGCCACCGTCCTGAGTGCGGAGAGCACGGCCGACGCGCCGTACTCTGTCTCCAGCGAACAGATACCGGGCCGCTGACGAAGTTGATCGATGGACGGAAGAATACGGGGCGTCGTCATGGTTCCCGTGCGGGGCTCCCGCGCTGCGCTCTGCGAACCGGTGTTCCGGCTGGGCCCCGCCTACACGGCGTTGCGTCCTTGGGGCAGGCGACGCATCTTGCCGCGTCGCGGCGGTTCAGGATACCATCACGTCGCCTGCGACCGATGAGCAAGCCTTCCGCCTCCCCCGTAGAGACTTCACAGGACGACGACGGCGCGTCGAAGTATCGACCGTCAGACCGGTTCTGGCCGTACCTCGACGTGCCGGAGGAGCCGAGCGATGAGGAACTCGCGCGGCTTGATCCGGACGTGCGGAAGATTCTGCACGGTGACAGCGCTGAGGGTCCTTTCTCCGTGACGCTCGTGTTCCCGTCGTTTGACGGCGTCAACTACGAGCGGGCGGTGGAGCTGGCGCGTGCGTCCACCGAATATCTGGTCACCGGGGTCGGCCCGTCTCTCCGGCACCGAGCGCGGTTCCTGCCGAGCCAGGCTTTGAGTCTCCGTACACTGTTCGAGTTGGTGGGGCCGGTAGAGTCGTGCGAGGTGCTCATCGACGATCGGCCGGTGCCGTATGCGCGCGAGCTGTGGCTACCGCTTATGTGGTTTCTCATCCGATGATGGCCCACCGGTCTGGGGCGAGCGAGATGCGGACGGAGCTCGCCGACGTGGAACAAGATCTACGCGCGCTCAAATCGGATCTGGGACAGCTGGAAATCGACTAGAAGATGTTCTTCGCCGGACAGCGGAAGCGTCCGCCGTACGCACTGCGTTCGACCGTGGAGGCACTGGTGGGGCGGTTGAACCGCTCGCCCATCCAAGGGGCCGGAGAGCGCTTCCGGTTCAATACGCTCCACTACCGGTTTCGGACCTTCGTGAACCTGTGGGACCGGTGAAGTACGCGCACGTGAGGAGGGACGCTCCGGGCCCTTCTCCAGGTCGACCTGACGACTGTGCGATCGGGAGGTGACGGGGCGATCGGTGAGAGTCTGCGCGATCGACGAGAGAGGGCGAGTTGCATGCGAGCACTGCTGAGTGTGTCGGATAAATCGAATCTGGTGGACTTTGCCAGTGGCCTGTTGGCTCGCGGCTACGAGCTCGTGTCGACAGGTGGCACCGCTCGGGCGCTCGCCGAAGCCGGACTCTCGGTGACCACTGTGTCATCGGTGACCGGGTTCCCCGAGATGATGGATGGTCGGGTGAAGACGCTGCACCCCGCTGTGCACGGCGGCATTTTGGCGCGACGAGACCGACCGGATGATCTGCGGGCGATCGAGGCGCAAGGCATCGTGCCGATCGACGTGGTCGTGGTCAACCTCTATCCCTTCGCGCGGGCCGCCGCCGATCCCGGCACGACCGTGGAGGCGCTCATCGAAGAGATCGACATTGGCGGGCCCACGCTGGTGCGGGCAGCCGCGAAGAACTTCCGCTACGTGCTGCCGGTCGTGGATCCAGCCGACTACCGTAGCGCGATGACGCAGCTCGACCGGTCCGATGGACCCACTCAGGAGTTTCGCTTGTCCCTGGCGGCGAAAGCATTCGCTCACACTCGTTCTTACGATGACACCATCGCTGGCGCCTTATCGGCGGTCGCAGTGACTGACGGCACATTCTCGCGAGGTGCGCCGTCCGAGGAGATTGCGCCCGACACATTGAAGCTGCAGGCCTCGCGTCAGCGGCTGCTTCGATACGGCGAGAATCCGCATCAGACAGCGGCGCTCTACGCCGACGGCACCCTCGGGTTCGGGGGCGCAGACGTGGTCCAGGGGAAGGCGCTGTCGTTTACCAATCTGCTCGACCTCGACGCCGCGGCCCGGTTGATTCTCGAGTTCGAAGAGCCGGCGGCCGTGGTCGTGAAACACATGAACCCCTGCGGGGTCGCGACCGCCGCGACGCTGCACGNCGCGTACGTCGCGGCCCGCGAGGTTGATCCATTGTCGGCGTTCGGCGGCATCGTCGGTCTGAACCGACCGGTTGACCGCGATACGGCCATCGCGGTGACATCGACCTTTATCGAGGCGGTCGTTGCTCCAGCCGCAGACGACGAAGCGCGGGCAGTGTTCGCCACGAAGAAGAACCTCAGGCTGGTGTTGGCAGACTGCCACGCTGGGGCGACCGATCCGCGAATGAATCGAGAAGTACGCTCCNTTCTCGGCGCGATTCTGGTGCAGGAGTACGACCGGGTCGTCGAGGCGACGGAGCCATGGGGCGGGGTGGAGTGGCGCGCAGCNGAGGGTGATTTTCGCGTCGTGACCAGCCGCGAGCCGACCGAAGAAGAGTGGGCGTCTCTCCGCCTGGCCTGGCGCGTGTGCGCGCACGTTAAGTCGAACGCCGTCGTGTTCGCGACACCGGATCGGCTGGCCGCGATCGGAGCCGGACAGACGAGTCGAGTGGATGCGGTCAAGGTGGCGACCATGAAAGCCACCACCGACCTGACCGGCACGGCCGCTGCGTCTGACGCGTTCTTTCCATTCCGTGACGGCCTGGACGCGATCGCGGCGGCCGGTGCCCGCGCGGTGGTTCAACCGGGAGGATCGGTTCGGGACGAGGANGTCATCAACGCTGCGAACGAGCACGGCATTGCGATGGTGTTTACAGCCCGTCGCCACTTCCGCCACTAGGTTTTCCTGGCGAGGAGTCCGCGTGGCGGCGTTGCTTCGTCCTCGTTCAGACGGGGCTGCGCCCCGAACCCCACGCGGCCGCTCCGCGGGGACCCCGAATGCTCCACTCCGCGGCCGCGGGGCGCGCATTGTCGCGCGCCCGCGCCTTCCAGTCCGTCACACGCCGCTTGAGCCTTCGGGAGGAAACGGGCGGTGCCACTGTCGTTCGCTCCGCCCTCCGGAGCAGGCGGTGGCGCGGCAGGGGTATGCGGTCAGGCGAGGTGGCGGATCCACGACCCCGGAGCGGGCGGCGGGAGCATGTCTTTCGGTCCGCGAACCGTCGGAGACGAGCCGGGGAGCCAGTGCCGCCGCCGGCGGGGCCCGTGGGCGGGCGCGGAGNTTTACAAGCCGGGTCAGAGGTTAGCTATGCGCTCGCTTTTCCCCCGGTGCAGGGATCACGCAGCCCGTTAGCCCGCGCGAAGCGTCCTGAGGGCCAAGGTAAGTAGAACTCGGCTCGTCGACCGGTTCGCGGAGCGAGATGCACGCTCCCGTCGTACGACGCGAGGTGTAGCCCTCCCCCAAAGCACACGTTCCTAAGTGCTTTTCCCGGGGTGACTGCCGACCGATGGGTCTACCGTGCTGTGATAGGCCGCTGCCGCCGGCAGGGTCATCAGTACCAGGAATAGCATCAGAAATTCAGAATCACCAAAGTTGTACTCGAACAACCCGCCGGTGAGCATGCCGACGACAGCGGCCAGTCCTGCGGCGGCTAGCGCGGGATTGGCCTCACTGCGCAACCGCCGATACAGGTCGCGCACCACCATCGCGAGAAACACAAGCCACGCCCCGAGTGCCGGCAGTCCACGCTCGGCCGCGATCTGTAGGGGAACATTATGCAGATGTGGATTTTCGTCTTGCACGGCGCNGGNGTCTCGATAGTCCGGATACACCTCTTTGACCATGTCCGGACCGACTCCGGTNAATGGGTGATCGCCGATGATCCGGATGCCGGACCGGCCCATCGCGAACCGGTCACGCACGGTCGGGTCCGCCATGTCGAAACTTGAGTAGAGGCGGGCCGTGATCTGTGGCGGCGCCACGACGACGAACAGGGCGGCCACCATCGGCGCGACCACCACCAGGCGGAAGTCTCGCAGTATGCACAGGACGCCGATCGCGGCTACCGCACCGATCATGTAGCCGCGGGTGAGGGTGACGGCCAGGGCAGCGAGCAGTGCTGGCATTACGAGCAGAGACCATATCCGCTCGCGTCTGTCGAAAAGGATCCGCGCGCCGGCGAGGGCGATTACGAGCGTGAGCAATCCGGAATACGTCATGTAGTGCCCCATCGAGCCGCTGGGGCGCTGGCCGAGGTTGTCGTACTCGAGGATGCCGTACTGTACGACGCCAAACACGGCCGTGGCGGCGCCGATGGTTACGATGAGGCTGGCCACGGTCTGGGCCCGCGGGCCCCGTGCAAGTCGGAACACGACCGGGACCACGAGGAAGAGCAGAACCTCTTTGGAGTCGACGATGCTGATGCCGCGGTCCAGCGAGAAAAGGACCGAGACCATGGTGAGCGTCGCATAGCCGAGCAGCGCACCGAAGAATGGCGGAGCCGTCGGCCGTTCCCGCTGCGTTACCAGCAGTGCAATCCAGCAACCAAGGGTGATGGTGAGCAGGACCTGTGAGGCGGCGATCGAGACCGGTAGCACGGCCACGAACGCCAGCAGCGAGTACAACGCCGCGATCTCTAGTCTGGAACTGCCGTCGTCGGCGTCCGGCAGAAAAGTCATGGCCGCAGGGCGCTAGTCCGGAGTGGAGAGCACGAGCCGTCGCTCCCGGTTACTCCTCGATCGTGGCCTCATCGATGAGCATTACGGGAATGTCGTCCTTGATCGGGTAGACCCGGTGACAGGTGCCGCACTTCAACGCGGTATCGTCATGCACCAGCGCGACTGGGGTCTTACATTCGGGACAGGCAAGTATGCTTAGGAGTTCGGCGTCAACGCCCATGGGGTCCTCCTCCAAGTCGAACAGGCCAGACTATACCAGACTGGGCCGGGTTGTCCCCGGTCGTCGCCTGTGGAACAATCTGTCCTTATGCGGTTTATGCTCTATTCTCTCTCTCTTGTCGGCGTTCTCGCCTTGGGAGCGTCAGTGCACGCGCAATCGGTCGAATCTGACCAGCCGTCCGTCGAGGACCGGGCCGCGGCGTACCACGCCTTTATCGTGGGGCGTTCGCAAGAGGGCGCCGGAGACATCGACGCGGCGGTGGCCTCCTATGCCCGCGCCGCCGAGCTCGACCCGACCGCATCCGATATCTGGGCGGAGTTGGCCGGTCTGTATGCCAGGCGGAGCGATACGGAACNGGCCATCGAGGCGGCCAACGCNGCCCTTGAGCGGGAACCGGACAACCTCGAAGCGCATCGAGTTCTGGGGCTTGTGTACGCCGCCAGGGCCGGCGCCCGCGGGGGCGGCGATGAGGCGGACCTCGATCGCGCGATCGAACATCTGGAACGTGCTCGGAAACCGTTGTCGTCTGACCCAGCGCTGTATCTCACCCTGGGCCGTCTCTATCTGACGACCGAGAACGCTGACAAGGCGATCGAGGTTCTGAACGAAGTTATCGACGCCGAACCCCAGTTCGCCGAGGCTCTGGCGTTGCTCGCGCAGGCGCACGAAGTCCTCGGCCAGTGGGANGAGGCGTCCGCCGTGTACGAGCGTGCGGTCCTCGTCGGGCCCCAGCGCGCACGATACCGGCGCCAACTGGCCACCGCGCTGGTGAACGCCGGACAGCCGGAGCGGGCCATCGAAGTGCTGCGTGATCTCGTAGAGTTCCGGCCGGATGATGCGGCCGGGTGGTATGTGCTGTCCGATCTGGAGCTTCAACTCCGGCATCCAACCGAGGCGGAGGCCGCGGTTCGACGGGTCATCGAACTCGAGCCCGAGGCGCTTCGCGGACCGTATCTGCTCACACGTATTCTTGGTTCACAGAGCCGGTATCAGGANTTGATAGAGGTACTTGGGCCGATTGTGGAGCGGGCGGCNATCTCGAATGTCGATCCGAGACAGGTGGCGAGCCTGTTGCAGCGACTGGCGGCCGCTCATGAACAACTGGGCGACCACGACGCCGCTATCCAGGCCCTCAGTTCTGCCCGCGATCTCAATCCGTCGGACCTGAGCGTGCAGGCTCAGCTGGCGCAGGCCTACATCGAGGCCGGGCGCTACGACGAGGCGGATGATGTTGTCGACCAAGCGAAGCGACAGCGCCCGGACAATCTCGCGTTGTCGCGCCTGGAAGCGAGAGCCCTGTCGGCTCGGGGAGCGGTCGGCGACGCCGTGGCTGTGCTCGAGGGCGCGCTCCGGAAGCACCAAGAGCAGCCCGTGGCGCATGTGGCACTCGCCAATTTGTACAGCGAACACGACCGGATCGACGAGGCTGTGCGGGTGTTGAGGGACGCGGAAATGCAGTTCCCGGGCGACACACAGGTCGTATTCCAGCTGGGGGCCGTCTTCGAACGCGGACAGCGATTCACGGAGGCCGAGGGGGCCTTTCGTCGGGTTCTGGAGCGAAACCCGGAAGATGCGCAGACGTTGAACTACCTNGGCTACATGATGGCGGACCGAGGCGATCGCTTGGATGAATCGGTCGAGCTCATTCGGCGCGCGCTCGAACTCGACCCGGACAACGGGTCCTACCTCGATAGCCTTGGCTGGGCGTACTACAAGCAGAATGCGCTGGACCTCGCCGAGCCGGTACTGCGTCGAGCCGGCGACCAGCTACTGCGCAACTCGGTCGTGCAAGACCATCTGGCCGATCTGCTGTTCAAGATGGAACGGTATGCCGAGGCGGTCACCGTGTGGGAACGCGCCCTTGCTGGCGACCGTGATGGCGTAGACGTGTCCCGCATCGAGCGGAAGCTCGGCGACGCCCGCGCGCGCGTGCGCCGCTGACGTCCGGCGCGCTTCGCGCGACCACCCGTCGTGGTGACCGATGACCCTCCTGCGTGCCGTCTCGCTCGCCATCGTGCCGGCCTTGCTGGCTGGCTGTGCCACGACTCGACCCCGACTACCGGACGGGCCGGGCACGCCACTCCCAAATTTCACGCCGCTCTTCGAGACCGCAGTCGCGGAATGCGGACAGGTGCAACACCTTGACGCGTTGCTCAGGCTTCGCGGGCACGGAGGCGGTGCCCGATTGAATACGAGGGTGCGTGTGCGGGTCGGGCTGTCGGCGCCCGGTTCGGCGCGTCTCGAGGGGCTCGCTCCGTTCGGAGCGCCCGTATTCTTCCTGGTGGCGCGGCCAGGCGAGGCGACACTGTGGTTGACCCGGGAGAAACGGGTGCTGCTGGATGTGCGCTTCGCCGACATGTTGGAAGGCCTCGTCGGGGTGTCACTGAGCCCGGCTGCGCTACGCTCGGTCTTGACTGGTTGTTTGGTGGAGCAACCACGGTCGACGACGGCGCGAACGATCGGGGACTGGATCGTGGTCGAACTGACCGGCGGTGCNGTAGCCTACTTGCGGCGCGTGGACGGCGACTATCGCCTGACGGCCGGGCGTCGTGACGGTTACGAGATCTACTACGATCAGTTTCTGGGTGGCCTGCCGCGAGAGGTGCGCGTGATCTCCGACTCTCACGGAGACCTTGACTCGGAGCCGGCCACCGACATGACGGCCTCGTTGTCGCAGGTCGATACGAATGTTGCACCGCCCGACTCAGCGTTCTCGGTCGACGTTCCACCTGATGTCCTGCCGATGACGCTACGAGAGCTCCGTGGCGCCGGGCCGCTGGACGCACCACCCGACCCGCCCGCGTCGGACGCTCGATGACGCCTGGGCGGCTTCGCGTGCGCGCGCATGCCAAGGTCAACCTTGACCTGCGTGTNGGCCCACGCAGCGGCGACGGCTATCACCGCCTGACCACCGTTCTACAATCCGTCGCGCTTCACGACACGGTGACGCTCCGGGCGGGCGACGGGCCGTGTCTGGTGCGATGCTCGGCGACNGGTGTCCCCTCCGATCGAGCGAACCTCGTCTGGGCGGCAGCCGCCGCGCTCTGGCGCGCCGTGGGGCGCCGTGGCGATCCTCAAGGCGCGGTCGTCACGATCACCAAGCGCATTCCCGCTGAAGCAGGGCTCGGGGGCGGCACCTCCGATGCGGTGGCGGCGCTGCCGGGATTGTGTCGGATCTGGGATGTGTCGCTTGCGCCACAGGGTTTGCGCGAGGTCGCGGCTGAGGTGGGGGCGGACGGTCCGTTCTTCTTGGTCGGCGGCACGGCGCTCGGGCTGGGGCGGGGAGACGATGTCTATCCGCTTGCGGAGTTGTCACCCCACTGGGTACTGATCGTTGTGCCGCCTCGGGGGGTGCCGACGGCTCGCGCNTATGGGTGGTTGGACCGCGANCGGGACCGTCGCGGGCGGAGGGGCNCGTCAGCGCGACACGTGCCCCCGTACGCCGGTCGGACCCTGGACCTGGACGCGTTGACCAACGACCTCGAGTGGCCCGTGACGCGCCGCCGCCGAGAACTCCGGGAGGCGACGCGGACGTTGCGAGGGGCGGGTGCGGTGGTGGCGGCCATGACCGGGAGTGGGTCGGCGGTGTTCGGTCTGTTTACCAGTCGGGCGCGCGTCACCGACGCTGCCCGGGAGGCCACGCGACCAGGCTGGCGTGTAATAGTCACGCGGACCATGAGCCGGGAGGGTCTTGCCCGGCGGTTCTGGGCATGACTTCTCGATTGGTCGCTTGCTCGCCAGAGGTGGCCAGGATAAAATGCAGGATTGCGCGGGTGGCCAGGAGGCCTCCTGGGGCACAGGTGGACCGTGTCGAGGCGTGCCCTCAGCGATACAGGCGCGCAGCCGCGCATCGGGGACCCGATTGTTGGGGCGTGGCCAAGCGGTAAGGCGCGGGACTTTGGCTCCCGTATGCGAAGGTTCGAATCCTTCCGCCCCAGCCAATACAGACGCGCACGAGCGCCCCGGGGAAAGGGGCCGGCGCGGGGTACAAGGCGGGGACGAACGGCGATGCAAAACGGGCAACTGAAGATTTTTTCCGGGACGGCGCACGCCGAGTTGGCGCGGGAGATCGCTACCTATATCGGTGTGCCGTTGGGGCGGTCAAAGCTCAGACGGTTTACCGACACGGAAGTGTCGTTTCAGATCGATGAGAACATCCGCGGCACGGACGTTTTCATCTTGCAACCGACCTGCACGCCGGTCGACCCCAATCTGGTTGAGCTCTGCGTGATGATCGACGCATTNCGTCGGTCATCCGCAGCCCGGATCACCGCGGTCATGCCCTACTATGGCTATGCCCGTCAGGACCGNAAGGACAAGCCGCGCGTGCCGATCTCGGCCAAGCTCGTCGCCAATCTGGTGAGCGCCGCGGGAGCGAATCGTATATTGACCATGGATCTGCACAAGGCGCAGATCCAGGCGTTCTTCGATATTCCCGTCGACCACCTCTTCGCGGCTCCAGTCTTTATCGACTACCTCCGCGNTNGCANAGACTCCGACGTGACCATCGTGTCGCCTGACGCCGGCGGCGTGGAGCGAGCACGGGCGTACGCGAGACGCATGAGCGCTGACCTTGCCATCATCGACAAACGACGCTCGGANGACGGCAGCGCCGAGGTCATGAATGTCGTCGGCGAGGTGAAAGAACGCGTCTGTATCATCGTGGATGACATCGTCGACACTGCNGGCACGCTCACGCAGGCGGCGGCGGCCTTGCGGGCCAACGGGGCCTCGCGGGTCATGGCCTGTGCCGTGCACGGTGTGCTCTCCGGACCGGCGTTCGACCGTNTCCATGCGTCTGAGCTCGAGAAACTCGTCGTCACCAACACCATTCCGCCCAAGCCTGANTTCGCTGCGTCGGACAAGGTCGAAATCTTGTCCGTGGCCCCGCTGTTGGGGAAAGCGATACAAAGCATTCATCAGGAGACGTCCGTTTCGTCGTTGTTCATCTGACGATGACCCGGTTCGTGACCCCACAGGTTTTGCTATGAGCACCAATCTGAATACCCAGGCCCGTTCGGGTCGCGGCAAAAACAGCGCGCGTGAGCTTCGTCGGAACGGGCGACTCCCGGGCGTCGTGTATGGCAGCACCAGCTCAGATTCGACCCCCAACTCGGTGGCTGTCAGTGTTGATCCCGACGAACTCACGCAGATTCTACGGTCCGAAACGGGAGTCAATACGCTGATCGGGTTGAGCGTCGACGGTGGGGCCCCGAGTCAGGTCCTGATCAAGGACTACCAGGTGGGCCCGATGACCCGCGCCCTCTTGCACGTGGACTTTTACCGGGTGGCCCTGGACAAGGTCCTCACGGTCTCGGTGCCCGTCGTGCTCACCGGCGAAGCCGAGGGGGTCAAGGTGCAGGGTGGTCTCATCGACTTCGTCCAGCGCGAGGTTGCCATCGCGTGTCTGCCGTCGGAGATCCCAGAGAACCTCACGATCGACGTCTCGCCGTTGACCATCGGTCAGGGCGTGCGTCTCAGCGACCTGATCGAGGGCGTTTCGTGGAAACCGATCACCGACACCGAGACACTGTTGGTCCACGTCATCGCGCCCAAGCTTGAGGAAGAGGAGCCCACGGACGAGGAGGNAGAAGGCGAAGGAGACGTTGCNGAGGCCGTCGATGGCGAGAAAGCGGACGACGAGGGTGCCAANTCCGGCGACTAACTACTGCTGGTCACAACTACGGCAACGCATCGGCCGCCGATGCGTCCCGGGCTCGCGGCGTTGCTTGTCGGTCGAATGCTCCCGGCATGCTTCCTTCTCGCGCCTGATGCCTGCCTCGGGAACCATTCCGCGAACCGCGCGAACAGGGCGCGACGTGTGAAGCTGATTATCGGACTCGGCAACCCTGGCGCCGAGTATGACGGCACCCGCCACAACGTCGGCTTCGAAGTCGTGGACGAGGTGGCCCGGCGATGGGGCCTGGAGTTTCAATCGGCGCCAGCCGACGCCGTGTTGGCCAAGTCGCGTGGGCTGCCGGGCGGGCCTCCCGCCGCGCTACTCCTGAAACCGCTCACCTTCATGAACCGCAGTGGTCAGGCGGTGGGTACCGTGCAGCGGTACTATCGGGTTGAGTTTTCAGACCTGTTCGTCGTGACGGAAGACGTCAACTTGTCGCTCGGACGCCTTCGTGCGCGGCGCCGGGGGTCGGACGGGGGGCACAACGGGCTCCGGTCCGTGATCGAGTGTCTGGGCACCCAGACGTTTTCGCGTCTTCGGATTGGCGTGGGCCGGGGTGATCCGGGGCGCGGTTTAACGGGGCGGGTGTTGTCGCGTTTTGACGCGGAAGAACGACCGGCGATGGACGAAGCGGTGGGCCGGGCGGTCGACGCCATCGGCCTCTTCATCGAACTTGGGATCGAGCCGGTGATGAATCGATTCAACCGGCAGGAGACGGCCGAGGGCGAAGCGGACGAGGAGGTCGGTGAGTGAGGAACCTTGACCGCCTGCCGGTCCTCAGATAAGATTTTCTGTTCCAGCGTGNCGCGCTCGACACGCCGTCTATTCACCTCCTTGCCGCCAACGGCGGCCGTCAGTCCAGAAGGAGCACCATGGCAAGCGTTGTAAGCGAACGACAATACGANCTCATCTATATCGTGGCCCCGGTGGCCACCGATGCCGAGGTAGCGNCGCTGCAGGCCGAAGTAGACGGCCACATCGGATCCCTCGGCGGTACGGTGGAGAACACCGACCTTTGGGGCCGGCGGAAGCTCGCCTATCAGATCGGCAACTATGGCGAAGGCATCTATATCTGTCAGCTGATCAGCGGTCCGGGTACGATGATCGGCGAAATTGAGCGCCGACTGAGGGTTCGCGATCAGGTTCTGCGCCATCTCACCGTTCGGGTTGACGAGGACCTGCGGAAGGCGCGAAGACTGAAGGAGAAGCGCAAAGCGACCGTAGACCGACGGCGGGCAGCTCGCGGTCTTCCGCCATTGGGCGTAGCCGATGCGGCGCCCGCGCCACCGGCGGCTCCGGCGCCGCCGGTCGAGACACCGTCGGCGGATACGACGTCTCCCGAGGCTCCGGCGGCGGGCGCCGCGGCGGAGGCGCCCTCGGCCGACCCGGCCGCCAGCGCAGCCGATGCCGCTCCGGCTCCCAAGACTGAGGCGGCTACACCGAGCGCAGATGCGGCGTCCACTGACGCGGCCGCACAGACAACGGAGGTGAAGGAATGAGGGGCGCGGGCGCGAGCAGAGGCAAACCGAAAACCGACCGGCCGAAGCGTGGCATGTTCCGGCGCAAGCGAGTCTGTCGTTTCTGCGTCGACAAGGTCGAGTTCATCGACTACAAGGAAGCCCGGTTGCTCATTGCGAGCATCCCCGAGCGCGGCAAGATCCAGCCTCGACGACTGTCTGGCACCTGCGCGAGGCATCAGCGGAAGTTGCAGACGGCCATCAAGCGCGCCCGGCAGCTGGCNCTGATCCCGTATGTGACCGATTGAGGGCTCGACAGGGTTGACCGGCGAATATTGCCAGCGTGGGCGAGTAAGGCGCGCGGCACCCTTCCGACTGACTTGGTGTATGGNGTCAGTTNACTAGAGGCGACNGCGGACTGTGCCCGGCTGAGCCGGGCGGTGCACCCCGAGTCGCAAGCGGAGCAAGACAAATGTCTGTGCAGGTCATTCTCAGGGAACCGGTTGACAACCTCGGTAGTCGTGGCGACGTGGTGAAGGTGGCCAACGGGTACGCGCGNAACTATTTGCTGCCCCGCAAGCTGGCGTTGCCGGTCACCGAGTCCAACCGACACCGAATCTCCCGTGAACGGGTGGTAGCCGATGCGCGCGACGCGGCGGAGAAAGGGGCCGCGGAGGCGTTCGCCGCCCGACTCGGTCAGGCCGTCTGCATCATTGGTCGGCGGGTCGGTCAGACGAACACGATGTATGGCTCTGTGACCAATGTGGACGTGGCGGACAGCCTGTCCGCACAGTCGTTCGAGGTGGATCGCCGGAAGATCTTGCTCGACGAGCCCATAAAGCAGCTTGGCAAGTATACCGTTCGCATCAGAGTGCATCGGCTGGTGACCACCGAGGTCACGGTGCATGTGGTCAAAGAGGGGACCGAGAACGAGCCCCTGGTCGAAGAGGTTGACGCCCCGAGTGCCGAGTCCGGCGACGCATCGTCAACCGCCGATCCTGAATCGACTGACGAGTAGCACGCGGAGCGGGCTGGGCGGTCGCCGCCCCTTCGCTGCGCCATCCCGGACGGGCGCCATGTCCGAGCCTGATTCCTCTGCCCCTGCCGAGCGTTCGCTGCCGCACAATCTCGAAGCGGAGCGCGGCGTACTCGGGGCGATTCTCATCCACAACGACGCCTTCAATCAGGCGGCAGAGTTGCTTGATNCCGAAGATTTCTTTAGGGACGCGCACCGGCGCGTCTTCGACAAGATGGTCAACCTCAATGAGCGAGGCGACGCGATCGACCTCGTCACCTTGAAAGACGAGCTCGGGCGGTCTGGAGATCTGGATGGTGTGGGCGGACCTGCGTACATCGCCGGGCTGGTCGATGGGGTGCCCCGGTCTACGCATGTCGAGTACTACGCTCGGATCGTCAAGGAGAAGGCGACCCTCCGCAATCTCATCTTCTCGGCCAACCGAATTCTGGACACGGCCTACAACGCGCAAGAGGACGCCGATACCCTGCTCGACACCGCGGAGCAGGAAATCTTCTCTATCGCCGACGAGAACATCCACACCGGCTTCGTGCCACTCCGAGCCCTGGTGCAGGACAGCTTCGAGACCATCGAGAAGCTGCAGCAGCACCAGGGCGTCATCACCGGCGTGCCAAGCGGGTTCGACGACCTCGACAANNTGACNGCTGGGTTCCAGCCGTCGGATCTCATCATCGTCGCGGCGCGGCCATCGATGGGCAAGACGGCGTTCGTCCTGAACATCGCGCAGTATCTCGGCGTGAAAACCGACAAATCGATCGGTGTCTTCAGCCTGGAGATGTCAAAAGAGCAGCTGTTCATGCGGATGCTCACCACCGAGGCGCAGATCGATTCACAGAAGTTCCGCGGTGCCTTCCTGAGCGAGCGCGAGTACGGCGAGCTCTCAGCCGCCCTCGGTCGACTGGGAGACGCGAAAGTGTTCATCGACGACAGCGCCTCGATCAGCGTGCTTGAGATGCGCGCCAAATCGCGTCGACTCAAGTCGGAACATGGTCTGGACTTGATCGTCGTCGACTACATCCAGTTGATGCAGGGGCGAGGGCGGTTCGAGAACCGAACGTTGGAGCTGGCCGCGATCTCGCGTTCCCTGAAAGGGCTGGCCAAGGANCTCAGCGTACCGGTCATCGTGCTCTCGCAGCTGAGTCGTGCCACGGAGTCCCGGTCAGACCGCCGGCCCCAGCTGTCGGACCTACGTGAGTCTGGCGCACTTGAGCAGGACGCGGATCTGGTGATGTTCATCTACCGCGAAGAGATGTACGAACGGACTCCGGAGGAGAAGAAGCCGGAAAACGAGAACATGGCCGAGATCATCATTGGCAAGCAACGGAACGGGCCGACTGGCGTCGTGAAGCTCGCCTTTCTCAAGCAACAAACCCGCTTCGCGAATCTGACCACGTCCTACGAATGAGGGGTGGGACCGGTCCCGCCTTGGAGGTCTCCTGCCGTCGTGGTCCGACCGACCTACGCCCATATCGATCTCGACGCGATACGCGCCAATTTTCAGGCCGTCTTGGCGCATGTTGGTGGACCTTCGGGTGGAGTGGAGGTCATCGCGGTCGTCAAGGCGAACGGTTACGGACACGGTGCGGTACCCGTGGCCCGTGCGCTGGAGGCGGCCGGGGCCCGGATGCTGGCGTGTGCGGATATCGAAGAAGGGGTAAAACTTCGTCGCGGGGGTGTGCGCGCGCCGATTCTGGTGTTTGGCGCACTCAGTGTCAGCGACCTCGACGGCGTGTTCCAGCAAGACTTGACGCCGACGATTTCGTCCCCGTTCGCGGCTCGAGCGTTGCATGACGCGGCGGCGCGGCGGGGGGNGCGCGTTCGCTGTCATCTGAAGATCGACACCGGCATGAATCGCCTGGGGTTCCGTTACGACAACCTCGCGAGTACGGTACCGGTGGTGCTGGCGGGGGCAGGTTTGGAGATCGACGCCGTCTATACGCATTTCGCAACCGCTGAGGACCCGGCCCATCCGCTCTTCGACCAGCAGCGCGGGCGATTCGACCAGGCCTTGACGACGCTCGCGGGGCTGGGCGTACGTCCCCGCGTGCGGCACGCGGGGAACAGTGCCGCGCTGTTGCGCGACCGCGACACGTGGTTCGATGCGGTCCGGCCGGGGTTGCTGCTGTACGGCGTGGCGCCGCTCGCGTGGGCCGGACGCTTGTCTCTGAAACCGGTGATGACGCTACACAGTCGGGTCGTGGCGGTGAAGGGCATGCGCATCGGGGAGACCGCCGGGTACGGGGCGCGTGAAGCCGTGACCCGCGCCACNACGGTCGCCATCGTTCCCGCCGGATACGCGGACGGGCTCGACGTGCGTCTGGCCGGGCGTGGCTCGGTGCTCGTGGGGGGGCGCCGGGTGTCAGTCGTGGGCTCGGTGTGCATGGACTCCATCACGGTCGACGTCACCGGTCTTGACGTGACGCCCGGTGACGAGGTCGTCTTGCTCGGGTCCCAGTCGGGGGCCGTCATCGGGGCCGCCGAGGTGGCGGCGACCATCGGCACCGTGCCGCATGAGATTCTCTGTCGCACGGGCGCCCGGATCGTCCGAACCTACGACGCGGAGCCGAGCCCGGTAACCGGTCGAGCCACACCATGAAGGGGCCAAACACTGTTTTTGTCTGCCAGAACTGTGGAGCCCAATCACGCAAGTGGCTCGGCCGATGCGGCGACTGTGGTCAGTGGAACTCACTGGTCGAGGAACGGGCGACGCCGCCGTCGGCCGGCAAGGCTGGCAGGTCCCCGCTGACGACCGAACGGGCCATACTGTTCGCGAAGATCGACACTAGCGATTCGGAGCGCCTGTCCACGGGGCTGAGCGAGCTCGACCGGGTGCTTGGCGGTGGGCTGGTGCCCGGATCGCTGGTGCTCCTCGGGGGGGAGCCGGGTATCGGGAAGTCCACACTGCTGTTGCAAGCGGCGGGACGCATGGCCGAGATGGGCCGGTCGGTGCTGTACTGTTCCGGCGAAGAGTCCCCTCACCAGGTGCGAGCGCGCGGCGACCGGCTCGGCGTGTCCGACGCGCCGCTGTATCTGCTNGCGGAGACCTGTCTCGAGCGGGTCCTGGAGGAATGGGGACGGGTGTCGCCAGGAATGGTGGTCNTTGACTCGATCCAGACCATGTATTCCTCGAAGCTCGAGTCGGCGCCCGGAACGATCGGCCAGGTGCGCGAGGCGGCGACGCAATTGCTCTTCATGGCGAAGGGCCGCAACGTGCCAGTCTTCATCGTAGGTCATGTCACAAAGGACGGCGGTCTGGCCGGGCCCAAGGTGCTGGAGCATGTCGTCGATACGGTGCTCTACTTCGAAGGGGATCGCCATCACGCTCATCGCGTGGTTCGCGCGGTCAAGAACCGGTTCGGCGCGGCGAGCGAACTGGGGGTGTTCCGGATGACTGCCGGTGGCCTCGAGACGGTCGAGAATCCATCGAAGCTCTTTCTTTCGGAGCGGAAGGCCGATGTCGCCGGGTCGGTGGTGTTGTGCTCCGTCGAGGGGTCACGTCCAATCTTGGTCGAGGTGCAGGCGCTGGTCGGCACGGGTGCATACGGCAACGCACAGCGCGTCACCAGCGGAGTCGACCGGCAGCGGCTGTCTTTGCTGTTGACCGTGCTCGAGAAACGGGCCGGCCTGCATCTGACCGGTGAGGACGTGTTCGTCAATATTCCAGGCGGTCTCTTCATCAACGAGCCGGCGGCAGACCTCGCGATCGCCGCGGCGGTCGCCTCAAGCATGCGCAATCAGCCNGTGTCACCACAGGTTGCGTTGTTCGGAGAAATNGGATTGGCCGGTGAAGTNAGGGCNAGCACCCACGCCGGATTGCGGGTGCGGGAGGCCGCCCAGCTCGGTTTCACTCGCTGCATCATGCCGTCGGGGAATCTTGGACCGGACGTCACGGCCGCCGGTTGCGACCGGCAAGGCGTGGAGTCCGTGCAGGACGCACTGGCGGGGTTATTCGCTTGACCAAGGTGGCCGCCATCATCGCTGCCGGCGGGCGCGGAATCCGGATGGGTGCCGCATGTCCCAAGCAGCACCTGACGCTCGGAGGGATGACAATATTGCAGCGGAGTGTGGCCGCGTTTGACGGCTCCGAGCGGATCGACGAAATCGTGGTGGTGCTGCCTGAGCTCTCGGCGGATTTGTCCCCGGTGTCCGCTCCGCGTGGCACGCCGTTGCGCACCGTGGTCGGGGGCGCCCGGCGCCAGGACTCCGTGGCTCGCGGGTTCGACGCCGTGTCGCCGGATGTCACCCTCGTCGTCATCCACGACGCGGCGCGGCCGCTCTGCACTGGCGATCTGATTGCCCGGACGATCGATGCCGCCAGTCGCCACGGCGCCGCCATCGCGTCGATACCGATGCACGACACCATCAAGCGACTCGCCGCTGACGAAGACGAGGGACGTTTCGCGGACGGTACGCTTGCCCGCAAGACCATCGTGCTNGCCCAGACGCCGCAGGCGTTCCGGCGTGAGGTACTGGCTGAGGCGATCCAATTAGGTCACGACGGCCTCGAGGTAACCGACGAGGCGGCGCTAGCGGAGCATGCGGGCCACCGGGTGGCCCTGGTCGACGGAGATCCTCGGAACATCAAGATCACGACCGCCGACGATCTGGCCATGGCGCGACAACTGGTGAGAGGAGACGAGGACGTGACGACCGGACGCGTCGGATTCGGATACGACCTGCATCGGCTGGTCGACGGCCGTCCGCTCATCTTGGGNGGCATCGAGGTTCCGTGTGACCGTGGTCTGCTGGGACATTCCGACGCCGACGTGGTGTGTCACGCGGTGACGGATGCGGTCCTCGGGGCGGCGGCCGCTGGAGACATTGGTCAGCACTTTCCGGATACCGACCCACGGTGGAAAGGTGCGTCGAGCATCGAGCTCCTCCGGGCGGTCGTCGACCTCGTGCGAACTCGGGGGCTCGACGTGGTCAACCTGGACGTCGTCGTCGTGGCCGAGGAACCGAAAATTGGTCCGTTCGTGAACCGCATGCGAGAGTCTCTGGCGGCGGTGGCGGGCATCGACTCGGAGCGCGTGAGTGTCAAAGGCAAGACCAATGAAGGCGTGGACGCAACCGGCCGCGGTGAGGCGATTGCCGCCCATGCCGTGGTGATGCTGCGGGCCTCCGATGGGACGAGGTGACGGTGGACGACNGGGACCGCATGATCGTCTACGGCGTGAACGCCGTGACCGAAGCGCTACGCGCAGGCCAGGTGCGCGCCGTTCGGATTGCGACCGCCTCGGCCAGAGTGGCGGAGGTGCAGCGGCTGGCCACGGCCCGGGGCGTCTCTGTGACGCGGGTGGCGGTAGCCGCGTTGGACCGGGCCTCCGGTGGTGCGGTTCACCAGGGCGTTGCGGCCGATGTGGAGCCGCCGGGACTGCTCACACTCAACGAGTTGATTGCCCAGGCGACCCATCCCGCGCTGATATTGGTGCTGGACGGTATCGAGGATCCGCAGAATGTGGGCGCTATTCTCCGCGTTGGCGAGACCGCCGGCGTCGACGGCGTCGTGAGGCAGAAGCGGCGGGCCGCCGCACTCGGTCCGGTGGCGAAGACGTCGGCGGGAGCCCTCGCGCACGTGCGACTCGCGTCAGTCGTGAACATCGCGCGGGCGCTTACCGAACTGAGAGCGGCCGGCATTTGGACGGTGGGGCTCGAGGCTGACGGCGACGACCTTTACGGCGACGTCGANCTGACCCTGCCGACNGCTCTGGTGTTGGGGAGCGAGGGGCAGGGGTTGCGGCGTCTCGTACGCGACCGCTGCGATCGCGTCGCGTCGATCCCGATGCGCGGACGGCTGAACAGTCTTAACGTCGCGGTCGCTGCCGGGGTCGGGCTCTTTGAAGCCGTTCGCCAGCGAACGCATTCGTCGGCTGACGGTGGCGAACCGCAGGTCACGAATTCGGGCGCAACGACGACCCGTGTGGCGCCCGGCCACACGAGGCGGTCCGGGGGCGGTGCCTAGTTTTCCGACGAAGTGTCCGTAAAGGGCGGACGTCGCGGCGTTGACTCAGCGGGGTCAGAGCCCACCTGGCTAGTCCCTCCTCGCGACGCCTCATCAGAAAACCGATCCGGACGTTTTCAGCCACATGCTATATTTTTCTCACAGTATGGCACGGGTTGTGCTAGTATCTCCGTTTGTCCGGCTGGCGTAGCTCAGTCCGGTAGAGCAGCTGATTTGTAATCAGCAGGTCGGGGGTTCGAATCCCTTCGCCAGCTCCAAGGGAAACAACTACGGGTCACGGGAGCGTGACCGGGCGCGGTGGGGTCGGTTTGCCAGCTTCTCCGCTTTTTCGGGGTCTGCAGTTCCGGTGGTAGGTGGTCGAGCGTTCGCCATCCGGCGACGCCACGGAGTGTTCCGAGTACCAAGCGCACCGTCAGAGTGGCGTGGTCGTACACTGGTCTCCGAGGGGACCGCGACCGGCGGCAAACGAGACGGTGAGTGAGATGACGGGGTGTGCTCTCTAGACGATATCGGCCGCGGAGCGTGAGCGGACTTAACCATTTTGGCGAGGTTGCGGAGCGGTCAAACGCAACAGACTGTAAATCTGTCGGCCTAGCGCCTTCGGAGGTTCGAATCCTCCCCTCGCCACCAAACCTCAAGCCCGAGGGAGGCGGTCAGCTGTCTGCGTTGGGGTTTGAGTGTAAGGGAGGCAGCGCAATATCGCAGCCAAAGGTTCAGGCGCGCGGGCGGCTGCGCACTGGTCTTGGAGACCGACAGG
>PAUN01000010.1 GCA_002712885.1 Acidobacteriota bacterium | reverse complement strand
GGCGCTTTCCCGGTCGGCCGCTTCGACTTCCAGCCGGACTAGTCCGCGGAATGGCCCGCACACCACGTTGGGTTCGGGGAAACTACTCCAGCCGACCATACGCACCTCGCCGTCGATCACAACCCCGTACTCCGGGGCGCGGCGCGCGACGTGCGCGGCCCGGGCGCTGGCCACCAGCGCCTTGGTCGGAATACAGCCGACGTTCACGCAAGTGCCACCGAAACGGTGGCGTTCGACGATGGCCACCCGTTTGCCCGCACCTGCGAGGTCCGCCGCCAGCGCCGGTCTAGCACTGCCCAGTGCCGACCACGATTGCGTCATAGGTATTCGCCATGTCTCACCTCATGGACCCGAGGTGGTCGGCTGATGACCACCAACCGTCTCGAGTTTAGAAGCAGCGTATGACATTCCGCATTCGTCGCGTCACGGGACAGGCGTTCGAAGCACTCGCTTTGGTGCGCCTGAGCGACGTAGCCGCGGGTCTTCAGACCCGCCCGCTGTCCGATCCGAGCCCCTATGATCCCGGGTTCAGACTCCGAGCGAGCGAACCCGAAGACGCCGGCCACGGTTCAGTCGACGTCCGGGGCAGATGCTGCGGTTTCTTGACCGCTGCCGCGTTGCTGGCGGGCGAACGCGCGGAGGTCGGCGACCTGGTCGAACTCGTCCACGATTTCTCGTCCGAGAATCTCCTCCAGCACGTCCTCCAATGTGATGATGCCGCTGACGGTGCCGAACTCGTCGGTGACCACCATCAGGTGTTGGCGTTGCTCCAGGAAGGTGCGGAGGAGCTGGTCCAGCTTGGCGCCCTCGACCACGAAGTGCACCGGGCGCATCAGTTGATCGAGTGTGGTGTCGAACTCGTCCTTGGCGGCGGCCTGCAAGATGTCTCGGCGATGGATGATGCCAACGACGTCGTCGAGGTCATCGTCGTAGACGGGTACACGGCTGTGTTGCAGGAGTTGGTCGTTGGCGGCCGCGTCGACCAGGCTGGTGCTGGTTGGGAGGGTAAACACCACCGTTCTCGGGGTCATGACCTGTGACGCAGTCTTACCCTCGAGGGCCAGCACGTTGCTGATGACATCGGCCTCGTGCGGCTTCAGATCGCCGGACCGTAAGCCCTGCCGCACCATCAGCAGCAGGTCCTCGTCCGAGACCCGTTCCGCCTGATGACCCGACGCGACCAGTCGCGTCACTCCACGGCTGAGCCAGATCACCGGCGTGAAGACGAGGACCAGTATTTCGATCGGTCTGGCGACGGGGCCCGCCAGGCGCCGAGCGTAGACCACGCCCGCCGTCTTGGGAATGATCTCCGACAGCAAGAGTATCGCCAGCGTGAAGGCGGCTGAGAAATAGCCGATCGACACCGAATCCAGGACGCGGGCGGCGGTTGCGCCGGCCAGTGCCGCTCCGCCCGTGTTGGCCACGGTGTTCAGGGACAGGATGGCGGCAATGGGTCGGTCGACGTGGGAGCGCAACCTGCGGAGAATGGCGCCGCTGGGCCGTCCGGCCCGCTCGAGCGTGTCAATTTTCGCCAGCGGTACGGAGTACAGCACCGCCTCGAATAGTGAGCAGACACTCGAGGTCAGCACCACGAGCCCGACAACGACAGTGAGTTCGAGCATGACAGTATGGTCTGCCTCTGACATGTTCGATGCAACCCCAGGGCGGGTGGGGCCGGAACTCGACCCCACCCATCAGAACGGCTACCTCGGTCCTTCCAGATACCGCATCAGTTCGCTGTCGGTCCCCAGGATGAAGAACGTGTCGGGATCCATCGTCTTTTCGTAGGTCTCCAATGATTTCGTAAACGCATAGAACGCCCCGTCGCTGCCATACGCCTCGGCGTAGACCGAGGTGGCTTCGGCATCGGCGCTCCCTCGCAGCTCCTCGGCCGTCCGAAACGCCTCAGACTGGATGCGAGCCAGGTCGCGCTCTCGTTCACCTTGGATACGAGCCGACTCACCTTGTCCCTCGGAACGGAACTCTGACGCGATTCGCTGCCGTTCGGCGATCATGCGAGCGAACACGTCTTGCTGCACTTCGGCCACGTAGTTGATCCGCTTGAACTGCAGGTCCAGCAGCTCGATGCCCAGCTCAGCCACCGCCTCGGTCGCCGCCTCGAGGATCTCCTGCGTGATTTGCTCGCGGCCAATGCTGATCGGCTCGAGCACCTCCGCTTCTTCGAGACCGGTCGTGGCGGTGTCGAGGGGTTCTCGGTTGCTGGTGCGGACGATCTCGATCAGATCGTGTCTGGCGACGGCGTTGCGCGTCTCACCGTCCAGGATGTCGTCGAGGCGCGACTGTGCCCCCCGTTCGTCACGCAGTCTTTGGAAGAACAGCAACGGGTCCGTGATGCGCCAGCGCGCGTAGGTATCGACCCAAATGAAACGTCGGTCTCGAGTAGGCACCTGGTTCCTGAATCCATCCCATTCCAGGAACCGCCTCTCGAACATGTTCGCTGTCTGGATGAACGGGATTTTGAAGTGCAGCCCCGGCTCGATGACCGGCTCGCCCACCGGTTCGCCGAACTGGGTGATGATGGCTTGGTCGACCTCGCTGACTGTGTACACCGAGCCGCCAAGGAGGAAGAGGACGATCAGGCCGAGCACGATCGCGAGTGGTTGGTTGCGGGTCATTGGCCACCTCCTGCCGTCTGCTGGGTCCCGCCGGTCAGCGCGGTCGTCGCGGCTCGCGCTCCGCTGTCAAGCGAGAGTAGCGGTACTACGCCGGTCGCACCATCGGCGACAAAGACCTTCCGTCCGACGGCCGGCAGAATTCGTTGCATCGTTTCCAGATAGAGCCTTTGTCGGGTGACGGTTGGTGCCAGACGGTAGGCTGCTTCCACCGCCGAGAACCGTGAGGCTTCGCCCTGAGCGCGGTTCACGCGGTCGAGGGCGTAGCCCTCGGCCTGCAGAATCGTCTGCTCCGCTTCGCCGCGCGCACGCGGGATGACGGCGTTGTACTCGGCGAGTGCCTCGTTGATGAGGCGGTCGCGCTGCTGCTGCGCCTGGCTGACCTCGTCCCAGGACGGCTTCACCGGGTCCAGTGGATTGACGTCTTGCAGCACCACCTGGTCGATGGCGATCCCCATCTGGTACTGATCGGTCATCGCTTGCAGCCGGGCCTTGACGGCCGCTTCGACTTCCTGGCGCCCCACGGTCACGACTTCCGTCACGGTCCGGTCACCGACCGTCTCGCGCATCACCGCTTCGGTCATCGCCCGGAACGTGTCTTCCAGGTTGCGAACGCGGAAGAGGTATTCGTAGGGATCCGACACGCGATACTGAACGATCCATTCCACCACCGCGACGTTGAGGTCCCCGGTCAGCATTATCGACTCTTCTCCGAGTTGACCGGTTAGGCCGGCGTACTCGGTGCGCACGCCGGCCGCGGTGGTCCGGAATCCGAATTCCTGCTTGAGCTGTCGCTGGACCGGGACCCGCAGCATCTCCTCGACGACGGGGACCTTGAAGTGCAGACCCGGTTCTGTCGTGCGAACGTATTTCCCGAATCGTAGGACCACACCCACTTCTTCGGGCTCTATCTGGTAGACGGCGCCGAGCAGTCCCACTAGCACGAACAGGGCCGCCACGCCCGCCGCGGCGGCGCGCCACGGGATCTTGGGTATCTTGAATTTGCTCACGTCAACGACGCGAAATTGGTCGTCCATGTTTTCTCCTTCTCACTGGCTGTTGCCATCACGTCTATCAGAGCCGGATCGTTACTGTAGTCCCAAAAACTGCGTGACGGTTCGAGAGTCGACGCTCGCCGTACGGTGTTGCCTCTCTTGTACTACGTCGCGTAGCACGTATTGATTCGCTCGAGACGTCCAGTACACGGCAGGAGAGTCACTCTGGTGAGACTCGGACTCAAGGTTGTCGAGCGGTGCTGGGTGGTGTCCGGTCGAGGCGTTCGCCTGGCCAGGCGCAAGGGAGCAGCCAGGCAGGCTGTGCCCGACGCAGCAACGCCGCTAGGCGAACGTCTCGCCCGGACACCCAGGTCATTTCTTCGTGAAGGCGTCCCAGTCACGCGCGGTGCCCGGGGCGCGGTCGCTGTGCTGCATGGCGTGCATCCAGCCCGGGTATTCACTGGGGAGTGCACTGACCGTGGTCAGGCGCTCCACTTCGTCGTCAGTGAGTGTGATGTTCACCGAACCCAGGTTGTCATCGAGTTGATCGAGTCGCTTGGCGCCAATGATCACGCTGGTCACCGCCGTTTGGTGCAAGAGCCACGCGAGCGCGATCTGGGCCACTGACACCTCATGTGCGGTGGCCACGTCTCGCATGACATCGATGATGTCGTAGCCCCGGTCTTTGTCCACCGGCGGGAAGTCGAACACGACCCGCCGCGCGGTGGGATCGGATTCCGCGTCCCGGGTGAACTTACCCGACAGAAACCCACCGGCGAGCGGGCTCCACGGCAGGACCGCGATCTGCTGGTCGTCAACCAGCGGAATCATTTCGCGTTCGAGTTCGCGCCCTGCTATCGAGTAGTACGACTGCGTGCTGATGAACTCGGCGAGTCCCCGCTGTCGAGAGATACCCAGCGCCTTCATCAACTGCCACGCCGACAGATTCGAGCACCCGATGTAGCGCACTTTCCCCGCCCGCACGAGCGCATCGAGCGCGCCCAGGGTCTCCTCGATGTCGGTGACCGGGTCGTGGCCGTGAATCTGATACAGATCGATGTAGTCTGTCCCGAGCCGTCGCAGGCTGTCGTCGCACTGCTGCATGATGTGCACACGTGACAGGCCGATCTCGTTCGGCCCGTCCCCCATGCGTCCACGGACCTTGGTGGCGACGATCGCGTCACGGCGACGCGCGCCCAGCGCCTTCCCGAGCATTTCCTCCGACGTACCGGTCGAGTACACGTTGGCTGTGTCGAAGAAGTTGATGCCGGCATCGAGTGACCGGTGCACGAGAGCATCCGCCTCCTCTTGACCCAGCGTGCCGATCGCTTTGAACAGGCCGGTGCCGCCGAATGTCATGGCTCCGAGACACAACTCCGAGACATAGATACCGGTATTCGCGAGCCGTCGATACTTCATGCGCTATTGCTCTCCCCACTGTTGCATGACCCACTCGCCACCCTCGATGAGCGGTGCCACGCCCATGCGAAAGTGGCCGACGCCGTCGAGGGCCAGGAACGACACGTTCTGGCCCTGTTTTTCCATCTCCTGCGCCAGCGCTTCCGCGGGCCCGAATGGGACGAGCTCGTCGTCCCGCGCGTGAATGATGAAGACCGGCATGCCGCCGACCTTTCCCGCGTCTTCGCTATTGGAACGAGCCGCCATGGGGATCGCCGCCTTGAACAGGTCCGGATGGCGCGACGCCATGTACCAGGTGCCGCGGCCTCCCATGCTGAAACCGGTCACGAGAATTTGCTCCGGATCGATCGTGGCGCGGCCCCTGATGTCGTCCAGGAGCGCCAGGACGGCGCGCTCGCTGGTGTCGTTGTCCCAGCCACGGCCAGGCGCGTCCGGGGACACGATGATCGCGCCCCAGTCCTGCAGAGCCGGCGCGACGATGCCGCGCAAGAACTGGGCGCCGTAGCCGGCACCGGTCGATCCACCCGGGTGCAGCGCGAGTACCAACGGCCGCGGTTCATCCGGGTCGTAGTTGCGTGGAACCCAGATGCCGAAAGTGACGGTCCCGACGCCCTCGACGTCGATCGAGGCTTGGCGGAGTCCGGGTTCCAGTTGGGTGAGGGCCGGTTGAGCCAGCGTACCGAGGAGCGCTGTCGTCAGAAGCCAGTGCATGGTCATGTTCTCCAATGTCAGACGGGGCCGCGCCGCGAACCCCACGCCGGCGGTCATTATAATCGTTGAGTGCCAATGACCGTTCGTACACGATTCGCGCCCAGTCCGACCGGCTATCTCCACATCGGTGGTGTTCGCACCGCGCTGTTCAACTGGCTGTTCGCCCGCCAGCATGGCGGGCAGTTCCTGTTGCGAATCGACGACACGGACGCGCAACGGAACCTGTCCGAGGCGCTCCAGCCGATTCTGGACGGGTTTCGTTGGCTCGGCCTGGACTGGGATGAGGGGCCTGAGGTGGACGGGCCAAACGCGCCCTACTACCAGTCGCAACGCGCCGAGCGACACCGTGGCGCGGCAGAACAGTTGCTGGCGAGTGGGGCGGCCTATCGTGACTACGCGACCGCCGAGGAGATTCAGGCTGAGCGCGACACCGCCCGGCAGGAGAAACGGCGATTTCTGTATAGCCGCCGCTGGATGGCTGAGACCGAGGCGCAGGCGGCCGCGTTCGAGTCCGACGGCCGCAGAGCCGCGGTGCGACTCAAAATGCCTCGCGAGGGCACGTGCGCGTTCCACGACCTCGTACGGGGCGAGGTCGAGTTCGAGTGGGCGCTGGAACAGGACCATGTCGTGCAACGAGCCGACGGGTCGTGTCTCTACCACCTGGCCAGTGCCGTCGACGATCACGACTTCGCGATCACCCACGTGATCCGCGCGGTTGAGCATCTGTCGAACACACCGCGTCAGATGTTCATCGCGACGGCCCTGGGGTTCGAGACCCCGGCCTTTGCGCACTTGCCCTATGTGGCCGAGCCCGGAAGCGCCGAGAAGCTCAGCAAGCGGAAGCTGAGCAAGTACTTGAAACACCACGAGTTCAAGAAGACGTACGACCACGGCGCCGCCATTGCCGAAGCGTTGGGACGGGTAGTGACACCGGACACGTTCAGTCCGGTCGTCGTCGATTTCTATCGAGCCGTCGGCTACGAGCCGGACGCGCTCGTGAACTATCTGCTGCTTCTGGGATGGTCTCTCGACGATCGCACCGAGACGTTCACGCGCGAGCAGATGATCGAGCACTTTTCGCTCGAGCGGGTGAACCGGTCCCCGGCCAGTTTCGACCCGCAGAAGTTGCTGGCGTTCCAGGAACGTTGGATGCAAGCGCTGTCGGTCGAGGTGCGGGTGGGCCGTGTCCTTCCGTTCGTCGAGGGGGTCGGGCTGGTCGACTCGCCGCCGACCGATCCCCAACGCGCGCGGGTTGCTGACGTGGTGCGGGCGGCTGGCGAACGACTCAAGGTGGCGGGTGACATCCTCGACTACCCTGAGTTCTTTCAGCCTGACGCCGACGTCGCGTACGATGAGAAGGCGTTCACCAAGCGGGTGCGCAAGGAGGGCGTCGACACGCGGCTGCGGCGGTTCCGCGGACGCCTGGCCGACGTTGACCCGTTCGATGCGCCGACCCTCGACCAGGCGATGCACGATTTTGTCGACACCGAGGGCATCGGCATCGGACAGATCATTCATGCGGTTCGTGTCGCGGTGACCGGGAAGGCGGTGGGATTCGGTCTGTTCGAGGGGCTGGCCATTCTCGGCCGAGACACCTGTCTCGCGCGTATCGATCGCGCGCTCGCACGATTGCCGGCAGTCGGCGAGACGGGAAGCGCGTAGGACACGACAACATGACTGACACGGCAACAGGCGGGGCCACCGAGACTTCCGCGACCAGCGGACTCGACTTCGTACGGCAGATCGTGGCCGAGGACCGGCAGGCTGGGAAGCACCAGGGCCGCGTACACACCCGGTTTCCGCCAGAGCCCAATGGTTTCCTCCATATCGGCCACGCCAAGTCGATGTGTCTCAACTTCGGTCTGGCCACCGAGCACGGCGGGCTGTGCAACTTGCGGATGGACGACACCAACCCCACCACCGAGAGCGTCGAGTATGTCCGAGCCATCGAGGACGACGTACGTTGGCTCGGGTTCGATTGGGGGGACCGTTTTGTCCACGCATCCGACTACTTCGACCAGTTGCATAACTTTGCGCTTCAACTGATCAGGGCCGGTCACGCGTATGTGTGTGACCTGCGGGGCAGTCAGGTCAGCGAGTATCGCGGGTTGTGGAATGAACCGGGGCGGAACAGTCCGAACCGTGACCGCACGGTCGAGGAGAACCTGGACCTGTTTGCCCGGATGCGGGCCGGTGAGTTCGAGGACGGGGCACGCTCGCTGCGGGCGAAGATCGACATGGCGTCGCCGAACATGAACATGCGCGACCCGGCGATCTACCGGATCCGACGGGTTCCGCACTACCGGACGGGCGATGCCTGGTGCATTTATCCGATGTACGATTTCACGCACCCGCTGTCGGACGCGCTCGAGGGCATCACATATTCCTTGTGCACGCTCGAGTTCGAGGACCATCGGCCGCTATACGACTGGTTCCTGCACCATGTCGACGTGCCCGCTCAGCCGCAACAAATCGAGTTCGCGCGACTGAACCTCAGCTATACCGTGCTCAGCAAGCGCAAGTTGCTGGAACTGGTGGAAGAGGGCCACGTTGCGGGCTGGGACGACCCGCGGATGCCAACGCTGGTCGGGCTCCGGCGGCGCGGCTACACGCCGGCGGCGATTCGCGACTTTTGCGATCGGATCGGCGTCGCTAAGTCGAACAGCCGGATCGCGGTCGCCCAGCTTGAAGACTCGGTCCGGCAGGATCTGAACCAGCATGTACCGCGCGTACTGGGTGTGCTGCGGCCGATCAAGGTGGTGATCGAGAACTACCCGGAGGGTCAGGTAGAACATCTGGAGGCGGTGAACAACCCGGAGGACGAGACGATGGGGACTCGGCGATTGCCGTTTTCCCGCGAGCTCTATGTCGAGCAGAGCGACTTTCGCGAAGATCCGCCGAGGAAGTATTTTCGGCTGGCCCCGGGGCGAGAAGTGCGGTTGCGCTATGCCTATTTCATTACCTGTCGCGAGGCCGTGAAAGACCCGGAAACCGGGGAGGTCGTGGAGCTGCGCTGCACCTACGACCCGGAGACGCGGGGCGGGTATGCCCCAGATGGACGCAAGGTGCGTGGCACGATCCACTGGGTGTCGGCCGCCCATGCCGTCCAGGCGGAAGTCCGGTTGTACGACCACCTGTTCGCGAAGCTCAACCCCGAAAACGTGGACGAGGGCGGTGACTACAAAGATGCTCTCAACCCCAGCTCACTCGAGACGCTGACTCGGTGTCAGGTGGAGCCAAGTCTGGTCGGGGCCGAGCCCGGGAGTCGGTATCAATTCGAACGAACGGGATATTTTTGCGTCGATGCTGATTCACGCGAGGGTCGGCTTGTCGTGAACCGCACGGTGACCCTGCGCGACGCGTGGGCGAGGATCGAGAAGGCGCAGGCCAGCGGCCAGCCCGCAACGTAGCCCCCGAGCTGTGGTCGCCACGGCGCACACGGTATACGTAGCCGCGGGTCTTCAGACCCGCCAGGAGGGAAGACACATGCTGAAACGAATGCTTATCGCGGCCGGGGTGCTCGTCACGATCGTTGCGGTCACCGTGTCAGCCCAGACCGACGTCAGTGGCACCTGGAATGCGGTGGTGGAACTGGACCTCGGTTCTGGCGAACCCACCTTCGTCTTCAGTCAGGACGGGGACGCGATTACAGGCACCTACGAAGGGACGTTCGGTAGCGCCGATCTGACCGGGACGGTGACCGGCAACACGATCGAGTTCACGTTCGGCGCCGAGGGAGTCGGAGCCGCCACCTACACAGGGACGATCACGGGCGACAGCATTGAAGGGACCTGCGACTATGGCGAGGCCGGTGGCGGCACGTGGACGGCCAAGAAGGCCGCCTAGCCGCCAGTTGCTAGTTCGTGGGCACCCCGGCGGCGAGCGTGGCCCGCCAGTCCGACACCGCTTTGGCGTTGTGCGGGGTGGCCGGCTCTTCTTCGAGCACGATCTGACCGGAGCCGTAGGGGTAGCCGTAGAACCGCTCATTGGCGTCGCGATCGGCCTTGAGAGTGGAGCCCTTCAGCGTGATGCCCGCAAACAGCCCCCGGGTTCTTGAGTAGCTGATGATTTCGGCCCGTAGGTAGAGGTCGGTCGTCGCTTCGGCGTCGCGGCCCACTGGCCCCATGACGGCCGAGGCATCAGCGCCGAATTTGAACTCGTTCTGGAGCAGCTTCTCGAGACCCTTGCGGTTCATGATCACCAGGACGAGGTCGACGGATTGCCCGCCGATCTGCAGACCAAAACTTGCGCCCGTCAGTGTCAAGAACGCAGGTTGCGACCACTCGCCGTTCGCGTTCCGGGCGCTGATCACGCCCTTGCCACGATGACCGCCGAAGATGAATCCGGCTTTCACCGTGTTGGGGATGATCGCCACCGCCTCGGCCTTCTTGAGGATCGACCGGGGAATCACATTGTCCGGCGCGTCCATGATCTCCCCGAAGACAGTCGTGGCGGATTCGAGCCGCTCCAGCTCTTCGTGCTGAGCGAGGGCGGACCCCGTACCCACGAGAAACATGACCAAGGTGATCGACGTGGTCACGCGTGATGTCTGTCGAATGTCCATGTAGTTCGTGAGGCCGTTCGCCGTTTTTGGCTCCGGTCAGCTCCAACTCGACCACCACTGGTTCGTGCCAGCTGTCGAAGGGGCCTTGCGCCGCCGCGTATGGTGGGACTGGCGCGCTTCGGATTATACCTCGGGGTACAATCGCGCCTCGCGCGATGGCCGCCCGCGGTGACGGGCCTTACCCACGGTCAACCGAGAGTCTCAATATGTCCTCACTCGTCAATCGTCAGATCGTGCTGAATGCCCATCCGGTCGGGGCTCCCGTCGACACCGATTTCGCGCTCGTCGAGGGTCCGGTCCCAGCGCCGGGTGACGGCGAACTCCTGGTCCGCACCATCTACTTGTCGCTCGACCCGTATATGCGCGGACGGATGAATCCGGGTCCCTCCTACGCCAAAGGCGTGGACGTGGGTGACGTGATGACCGGACAGACGGTGGGGCAGGTGGTCACGTCCAATCACGGTGGGTTTGCGGAAGGCGAGTTCGTGTTGTCAGCAAACGGCTGGCAGGAATATGCCGTGTCGGACGGCCAAGGCGTGCGGAAGCTTGACCCGACCGTGGCTCCGATCTCGACCGCCGTCGGGGTGCTCGGCATGCCGGGGATGACCGCCTACGTCGGGTTGCTCGATGTGGGAGCACTGAAGGACGGTGACCGGGTGGTAGTGTCCGCCGCTTCCGGGGCCGTCGGTGCGGTCGTGGGCCAGATCGCCAAGATCAAGGGGTGCCACGTAGTTGGCGTCGCCGGCGCCCAGAAGAAGTGCGACTACGTAACCGGCGAGTTGGGATTCGACGCGTGCGTCAGTCACTACAGCGACACCCTGGACGAGGATCTTCGGGCGGTGTGCCCGGACGGTATCGACCTCTATTTTGAGAACGTCGGCGGGAAGGTGTTTGAGGCTGTGGTCCCGTTGTTGAACGACTTTGCCCGGATGCCGGTGTGTGGACGCATCGCGAACTACAACATGACCGAGTTGCCCGCCGGGCCGAACGAGGTGCCAAAGCTGATGGGGCTGGTGCTTGTTCGTCGGTTGATGATTCGCGGGTTCATCGTGTTTGATCATGTGGCTCGCCAGCCCGATTTCATCCGTGACGTCGGTGGTTGGATCCGGTCCGGCGAGCTGAAGTATCGCGAGGACATCGTCGAGGGATTCGAGAACGCGGTCGGGGCGTTTCAGGGGCTCCTCCGAGGCGAGAATTTCGGCAAGTTGCTCGTGCGGGTGTCAGACGACTCGACGAGACAGGAGTGAGCGAGTCCCGTCCCTCACGCGTGCCCGACTCGTTGGTGCTGATTTTTGGGCTGATCCTCCTGGCCCAGTTCGCGACCTACGTCCTACCGGCGGGTGAGTTCGAGCGTGAGGGGCGCCAGGTCGTAAGTGGGAGCTATCACGCCGTCGACGCCGAGCCGCTCCCCGTCCTCACATTCCTGACCGCGGTGCCGGTTGGTCTCATCGAAGCGGCCGACATTATTTTCTTCATCTTCATCGTTGGCGGTGTCTTCGGGGTGCTGCGGGCCACCGGCGCCATCGACGCACTGATCGGGCTGGCGATTCGCCGACTCGGTGGCCGGCCGGTGTGGCTCGTTGGTGGCATGGTCATGCTGTTCGCCGTCGGGTCGTCCACGGTCGGCATGGCCGAGGAGTACGTGCCATTCGTGCCGTTGCTGGTGGCGATGTGTCTCGCCCTCAAGGCTGATGCGGTCGTCGCCCTTGGCATTGTCTACGTCGGGGCGGGGGTCGGCTACGCCTGTGCCGCGCTCAATCCCTTCACCGTGTTGATTGGGCAGAGTATTGCCGGCGTCGAGTTGACGTCAGGCCAGAGTGTCCGATGGCTGCTGCTGGCCATCTGTTTGGCCATCGGGACCCATCACATCCTTCGCTACCTGCGGCGCGTGCAGGCTGATCCCAGCTGCAGTCTGGTGACGGATGTCTCCTACGCCGAGGGGTTCGAGCTTCCGGATGACCTTCGACTGACACCGGTGCGTATGTCGGTCATCACCGTCTTCGGCACTGGTATCGGGTTGTTTGTGTACGGGGTGGGTGCGCGCGAGTGGTACTTGACCGAGTTGACCGCCGTCTTCCTTGGTATCGCGCTGGTGGCCGCGGCGGTGGCCAGGTTGTCCCCCAACCGGGTCGCTCGTGCTTTCTACGTGGGCGCCGCCGAACTGACGACAACGGCCATCATCGTCGGCTTCGCTCGTACGATCCAGGTCGTGCTGACCCAGGGCCAGGTGATCGACACGGTGATCAACGGTCTCGCCGCGCCACTCCAGTCGTGGCCCGGACACGTCGCGGCCGTTGGCATGCTCGCGGTGCAGACCGTGTTCAATCTGTTTATCCCGTCTGGGTCGGGCCAGGCCTACATCACCATGCCGATCATGGCGCCCATCGCCGATCTCACCGGCCTGACCCGGCAGACCGCGGTGCTGGCCTATCAGTTCGGCGACGGGTTCACGAACATGGTCGTTCCGACCAACCCGGTGTTGATGGGCATGCTGGCGCTGGCGCGGATTCCCTATCAGCGCTGGCTTCGGTTCGTGGTCCCGCTGTTGGTGAAGCTGTATCTGGTGGCGATTCTGGCCCTGATGCTCGCCGTGCAGTGGGGATACTGATTCTCCGATCCTATCCGGGAACACGTCGAGCCTAGCGCCTGCGTTTACTCCGCGCCCTGCGGCCGCGGAGTGGGGAAAAGTGGCACGGATTGGGCGGATGATCGAAACCGGGGTCCCGACGTAGCCGCTGGGTTGGGTTTGGGGCGGAGCCCGTCTAATCGATAGACGTCAGACGGTCGCCGTGCCACGGGCAGAAGAGCCATCCGCCGTTCAGCCGCTCACCATCGACGGGACAGCGTTTCTCGGGGAGCAATGACCCCAGCGGCAAGCGCCAGCGATACCGTTGGTTCACGACGCGAACCGAGATTTCTCCCGGTAACCGCGGGTCGGCGATCGCGGTTCCGGTGTCCGTCGTGGAGGGGAAAAAGAAGAAGTGGAAGTTGCGGCCGGCCGGGCCGAGCAGGCCGGCAAAGCTGGGGCGGATCGCGTCGACGGCGGCTCGGGCATCCTCCGCGACCAGCTCGGTCGCGATCGGCGAATAGTCCCGCCCGTCTCGGTCGAGAAGCGCGACCTGGGCCCGTAGCGCCGTCTCATCCGTCCAGGTCAGCGTGTCGGGACTGGCGTTCCCGTGCGCAATGAGCACCAGTGTGTATCGCGCGAGTGCGGCCTCCGTACGTTGAAGAAACGGCTCCGGCACCGTCTCATTCCCGCTGAGCGCCAGCCGCCACCACTCGGTCGGGAGCCACCACACGAAGTCGGCGACGCCCGAGCCGTTGAGCTGTTGGCGCGTCTCTTGGTTTAGGGCCTCGAGCCTCTCGGCGGTCGTACGGTCTTGGGCCGCCGCGATCGGAGCGAGCAGCACTGCGCCAACGAGGACCGCCGCAACGCACGAGGAGAAGGATGCCCGGCGCATGGTGCTCCCTTCATTATCGTCGTTCTGTGACCAGATCGAAATGCAGTAGGTCTTGCGGAAGCCGGCCGGCCGCGGTTACCTCATCCGCCCGCCGCCGCCAGAACGACAGCAGGTCGCCAGCGCGCCTGAAGCGCTCGTCGTCGCCGAAATGACTAATCGCCCGCACCGTCGGGTACAGTTCCAGGAGCCGCTCCGCGAAGGCCGACGGATCTTCCCCGCGCCGCGTCAGGCACCGCGGATTGAATTCGACGAGCAATGTCGGCCGGTAAGTCGTGACGAGTCGCTCGAGTCCGCGCAGGGCGGCGGGCTCGGAGCCTTCGATGTCGAGCTTCACCAGATCCAGCCGCGGCAGATCACCGAGCAGGTCGTCTAGCGCGGCCGCCTGCACGAGCCGGTGGTTGGCGTCCGGCGGGCCGGCGTTCTGGAGCTCGGAATTCGAATGTCCGGACAGCGCGAAGACGGATCGCCGGTCCGAGGCCGCCAGCGGAAGCACTTCGACGTTGTCGAGCCGGTTGAGCAGCAGGCCTCGATACAGGAGCTGGATGTTGTCGGGATTCGGCTCCACCGCGATCACCCGTCCGTGTGGACCCACGACCGTCGCTGCCAGGAAGGTCATCACCCCGACGTTGGCTCCCACGTCGAGACAGATGTCATCGGCCGTGAGCTGCTCGCGGAGCGCCTGCCGGACCGGCTCCTCGTAGATGCGCCAGTGCGCGATGTCCGCCCCGAAGTCAGGGTCACTCCGGTCGACCATAACCTGATATCCGCCTAGGTCCACGGCGACCTCGCCGGCTCGGTGCTCCTGTTGCAGCTGTTGATGATGTTCCTCAGAGTGGAGGAACGCGTGGGCCAGGGCCGTTCGGGGAAGGCCGTCGGCTACCAGTTCGCGGTAGTGGCGGAGCCCCGCGACATCCGGCTCTCGCCCGAGGATCAAGCGGTAGGCGGCGTACACATCCGACTCGGTCGCCCGTTCGTCGTGGGGGGGCACAGTCGCTCGGGTTGAGGATCGTTCGGGCACGTCGCAGCGTCCTAATGGCCTAAGGGGAATCGGGTTGGGCGACTCGGACTCGCCACGGTGCACTAGAATAGCCGAATGGGGTCACGTCGGCCCTGGGGAGAGGTCATGACAAGTCGCAGGCAATCGCTGACCGGGGTATTGGTACTGACGGCCGGCGTCGCGGTTGGGTGCGGGGATGCCGGTAGTCCAGACCCCCTGGCGCCAGAGCCGATCTTCGGCGCGGATCAACGTCCCGCATCGATTCAGCTCGTAGCCAATCCGTCTCCGGTACTCGCGGTGTCGATGGAAGACCTGGAGGGGAACACCCTCACGACGGACGACTTGCGCGGCAAGGTGACGCTGATCAATTTTTGGGCGACCTGGTGCGGACCGTGCAAGGCCGAGATTCCCGATCTGATTCAGTTACAGGAGCGCTATTCGGATCATCTGCAAGTCATCGGCGTGTCCACCGATGAGGGGCCGACGCAGATGGTTGAGGACTTCGCGACGCAGTATGGGATCAACTACCCCGTGGTCATGATGACGCCTGAGCTGAACCAGGCCTTTCCGGGCGTCATGGCGTTGCCAACGTCGTTCATCATCGACCCAGACGGCCGCGTGGTGAAGACCCATGTCGGATTGATCAGCGCAGGCGTGCTGGAACAGGAAACCCGGTTTCTCGCAGCGCTCGACCCGGGCATCACTGTCGACTTGGTCGACGAGGACCCGCACGGTCGACTCGTCAACGCAGCCCATGCTACCAAAATCCCCGGTCTGGACTTGACGACGTTGACGCCCGAACAGCGCGTGACGGCCCTGCAGCGACTGAACGAGGAAGGCTGCAGTTGCGGTTGTGGACTGACCCTGGCGCAGTGTCGGATCAACGACTCGTCCTGCGGATTCAGCTTGCCGCTCGCCGAACAGGTGGTCGCCGAGATCACCGGCGCCTAGGTTTCCGAGCGAGGCGTCCGCTTGGCCGCGTTGCTGCGTCGGTCACATGCCGCCTGCATGTTCCCTCCTTGCGCCTGGCCAGACGAACGCTTTGCCCGGAAACGCCCCCCCAACATTCTTCGGCAACCTGCTAGGTACTGCTGGACCCCATTGCCACAGCATCGGCCGGGGTGGGACGTGGTGTCATCGCCGAGAGCCGTTCCTGCTCCTCGTCCTCGGCCGTGACGTCCCCAAGGCCGAGCAGCCGCCGTGTCCCTCGGGTGAGGTCGTCCAGAATCAGATAAGACGTCGGCACCAGGATGAGTGTGATGAATGTGGCGAACACGACCCCGAATGCCAGCGACACCGCCATGGGTACCATGAACTGCGCCCCAAAGCTCTTCTCCATGATGAGCGGTGCCAGACCGACGAACGTGGTCAGGGATGTCAGCATGATGGGCCGAAACCGGCCCGCGCCGGCTTCCCGCACCGCCTCATCGAGTGTGGCGTGCTGCTGCCGCTTGCGATTGATGAAGTCGACCATGACGAGGCTGTCGTTGACGACGACGCCGGTCAGGGCGACCAGCCCGAACATCGACATCATCGTCACGTCCAAACCGAGCATGATGTGTCCCCACACGGCGCCAACGAGCCCGAAGGGAATGGCGCCCATGATAATCAGCGGCTGCAAGTAGGAGCGCAGGGGAATCGCGAGCAGTCCGAAGATCATCAGCAGGGCCAGACCAAAGCCTTGCTGCAGTCCACCCACCGCATCTCGCTGCTCCGCTTGCGCACCTTCAAACGAGAAGCGGACGCTCGGGAACTCGGCCAATACCTGCGGCAGGATTCGTGATTCGAGGTCCGCGATGACCGCCTGCGATGACGTCACGGTGGCGTCGACCGCCGCGGTGACGTTGATGGCGCGCTGCCGGTCGACCCGCTTGATTGAGGCGAATCCGCGGCCCTGCTCGACCTCCGCGACCTGCCGGAACGGCACCTCGCCGCCATCAGGTGTCCGGATCCGCATGCTCTCGAGATTGCCGAGTGAGCGACGTTCGGATTCGGGGTAGCGAACCATGACCCGCACGTCGTCGCGTCCGCGTTGGATCCGCTGCGCCTCTTCGCCGTAGAACGCCTGGCGCACCTGCCGGCCGAGGTCCTGGAGAGTCAGTCCCAGGGTCTCCGCCGTCGGCTTGATTCCCAGCTTCATCTCGCGCTTGCCCTGGCGGAACGAGTCCGAGATCTCGAATACCCCGGCATAGCCGTTCAGCTGCGCCTTCACGGCGTCCGCTGCGGCCCGGAGCTGCTCGATGCCGCCGCCCGTCAACTGCACGTCCACGTCGTCGCCCGGGCTCATCATCGTGGCGGTGAACTTGACCTCGGTGGCGGAGGGCACCGGCCCAGTAAGGTCTCGCCAGCGATTGCCCAATGCTTCGCTGGTGGTGGTCCGCTGCTCCGATGGGGCCAGCTCCACCGTGATCTCACCGACGTTGCCAGACGCCATGTTGAAAATGGCGCCGAACGGGCTCCCACCCTGTGCGGCCATTGGCTGGTCGCCCACTGACGAATAGACATGGAGAAACGGGTCGACACCGTCTCGCGCGATCATTTCCTCCCGCAACTTTTCGGCGCCCTGTTCGAGTTGGGCGATCGCTTCGGATGTCGCGGTCGCGGGCGTGCCTTGGGGCATCGTGACCGCCACGGAAATGAAGTCTGCTTCGATCGAGGGGAAGAAGTGGAATTTCGCCCACCCCCCCATGACCATGCCGACCGTCAGGATGAGCATGGCGGCGCCGACGGCCGCCGTCGAGTATCGCCATCGCAGCGCCAGGTCCAACGTGGGGCGATACACGATTTGAATGACTCGCTTCAGCCCGTTGGCGAAGAAGCCCTGGAATCGGCTCCATAGCCCACGCCGGGAGCGCCGCTTCGGCATATGAGACAGGTGCGACGGCAGGATCTGGAGTGATTCCACCAGGGAGAAGAGCAGGCAGGGGATGACCACCAGCGGTATAACCCGGAAGATCTTGCCCATCATGCCAGGCACGAGCAGGAGGGGGACAAACGCGGCGACTGTGGTCAGCACCGCGAAGATCACTGGCGTGGAGATCTCGTGGGCGCCCTCGATGGCCCCTCGTAGCCCTTCGCCATGCCGTTCCTGGTGCGTGTAGATGTTCTCCCCCACGACGATGGCGTCGTCGACGACGATACCCAGCACCAGAATGAACGCGAAGAGCGAGATCTCATTGATCGAGACCTCGAGGCCCGGCATCATCCACAGTGCGCCAAAAAACGAGATCGGGATGCCGAGGCTGGTCCACATGGCCAAGCGCAGATCGAGGAACAGCGCCAGGACCACGAAGACCAGGACGAAGCCGGTCGTCCCGTTCCGAAGCATCATCGACAGCCGGGCGTCGAGGATCTGCGCCTGATCCTGCCAGGTGGTCAGCTTGACACCGGCCGGCATCCGGGCATTGCCCGCCGCTACGTAGGTGTGCACGGCGTCGGCGATGTCGAGTGCACTCTGATCGCCCGTACGGAAGACCGAGACCAGCATCGTCGGCTCGACGTCGAAACGGGCCATTTGGTCCGTCTCCGCAAAGCCGTCGATCACGGTGGCCACGTCCCGCAGGCGCAGCCGGCTTCCGTCTGGACGCGTCCAGACGACAAGGTCTTCAAACTCGTTGCCCCGATACGCTTGGCCGATCGTCCGCAGCAGAATCTCACCGCCGTCGGTGCGGACGGACCCGCCCGGGAGGTCGAAGGAGGAGCGGCGAACGGCTTCCGCGACGGCCTGGAAGGTCAGGCCGTGTCGGCGTAACGATGCTTCCGAGACTTCGACGGAGATTTCATACGGCCGCGCGTTGGCCATTTCGACCTGTGTGATTTCAGGTAGTGCCGCCAGGTCGTCCCTGACCCGCTCGGCGAGGCGCTTCAGTGTGACCTCGTCCGCCAGTCCCGACACCGCGATATCGATTACACCGCGGCGCGATCTGATTTCGCGGATGATGGGTTGTTCGGTTTCGTCCGGAAACGTGCTGATGGCGTCGACGTTGCTCTTGACGTCGTCGACGACCTTGCGTGCGTCGGCTCCGAGCTCCAGCTCGATCGTCACCGAGCCCGAGCCCTCCGAGGCGGTCGATGTAATCTGCTTGATGCCGTCAATACCTTGGATCGCTTCCTCAAGACGGACATTCACGGCTTCCTCGACTTCTTCGGGTGCGGCTCCGAGGTATGGCACCTCGATGGTCACCATGTCGAGCGAGAATTCCGGAAAGACCTCCTGCTTGACGCTGAACGCCGAGAACGCCCCGCTGACGACGATGAACACCATCAGCAAGTTGGCGGCGACCGAGTTACGAGCGAACCAGTCGATGATGCCACTCATGCCAACAGCTCGTCGTGTGTGGGCTGGACCCTCGCGGCGCCCGCGTCGATGACGGCCTGCAGGGCCGCCACGACCTCGGCCAGCAACGCCGGAAGCTCGTCCATCCGACCATCGGTTTTGACCGTGTGGACCAGTTCACCCGTCGCCACATCCGTCAGGCGCGCTGTGATGCGCACCTGTTCACCAACGCGCTGGTAACCGCCGCCGAGCAACCAGGTCGCGTTCCGTGCCGCCGCCGCCTTCATCGCCGCCGCGTCGCTCACCGCGCCGAGCGAGACCACCGACAGGTCTCGGAGCTGCCTCAAGCCATCCACCAGCGCGTCGGCCAGGTCGCGGCCGAGACTGTCATCGGCGGGGTTCCGAGAGATGTTGGCGAATGGCCCGATCGCGACCCCACGCGTGGCTGGGCGAGCCGTGGTCGCGACGTTGTCCACGGGGGATCGGTTTGTGGCGCTGGGGGCGCCGGGCGTGCCGGACGGCAGGTTGGCCCGGACCCCGGCGATCATCTGGCTCGCAAGCTCGTCGAGGTTAGCGAGGGGGCCGTCTACCTTGACCGAGCCGATGACGTCGCCACCCGCCACGTCGACCACGCGCGCCGTGACGCGCAGCTGGTCGCCGACCCGCTGATACCCTCCAGTCACGAGCCACGTGGCGTTACGTGCCTTCGCGTCTTCGAGCCCGGCGGCGTTGTCCGTGTTTGTGAGGGGCACCACACCGCCCGTGTCCCCGTCCATCAGGGCCGTCCGGAGCGCCGAGGTCAACACCCCGCCGATCTCGCCATCGCTCGGGTCGCGCGACAGGTTGGCGAACGGCAGCACCGCCACCTGCGGACCGGCCGGCGCCGTGGCGCCAGCGGGGGTGTCCGGCTCCGGGACCGGCGCCGGTTCGGCGGTTCGACGGGGTGCGGGCACCGCAGGCGTGCTCGCGGCGGGTGCGCCACCCGGCGCCCCGCGTCCATCGGCCCCGCCGGTCAGCCGTGCGATCTCGCGGCGGATCGCCGCGAGCTGGTCGTCGCGGCTCTGGGTCGAATCGACATCGAACGCCGCGGTCGCGGGTTCGGCCACCGTCTCCGTGGTCACTGGCGGCAGGTCGGGGACCGCCACCCGTGGCGTCGGCGGTTCGACCGCGGCTGGGGGTGAGGTTGGTGCGGGCACGCGGCCCGCCATGCGGAGGTCATCGTCGACCACCCGCACCAACATGCCGTCAGTCACCGTGTCGAGTGGAGACACGCACACCGCCTCCCCTTCGGCGAGACCGGCATGCACGATGACTTCGTCGCTGGTCGAACGGAGGATCTCCACATCGCGGAACCTGAGCCGGCTGTCGTCGTCAACGACCAGCACCTGGTTCCGTCCGCGGAGCGCCGCCCATGGCAGGACGACGACGTCGTTAATGGTCCGGCCCGCGATTTCCGCTTCCACGAACATCCCGGCGGACAGCGGCGGACGCAAGGGGTCGTTGCCCGCCGCGTACGGGTCGTTCACCTCCGCGATCACGTGTACCATCCGGCTCACGGGGTCGATCTCGCCTTCAGTCCTGACGATACGTCCCTGCCAGACATGCTCGCGTCCGGCAAAGTTGGACGAGATGGTGACTCGGGGACCGGACTGCCGCATGGTGCCTCGATACGACAGCGGCACGTCGACGTAGGCCAATTCCTCATCTGGCAGCGGCAGCCGGATCTCGGCGGAGTCGATCGCGTAGATCCGGGCGACCGTGTTGCCCTTGTTGACGAACTGACCGACGTCGACCTCCTTGCTCTGGACACGTCCGGCGTACGGCGCCGTGATGTCCGCGCGTTCGAGGTCGCGTGTGGCCCGGTCCAGTGCCGCTTTGGCGGCCGCGACGGACGCGCGTGCGTCCTCCATCTGCGGCTGCCGCAGCGTCAGACGGCTGGCGTCACCACGACCCAGGTCCTGCCATTCCCGTCGTGCGACCTCCGCCTCGGCTTCTTCCTGGGAGAGCCGCAGTTCAGCCTGGGCCAGTTGCGACCGTCCCGCGATCACCGCTTGCTGGTAGTCATAGGGGTCGATGCTCAAGAGCACGTCGCCCGCTTCGAAGAAACCGCCCACGGCGAACGACGGCGCGACCTCGATTACCGGACCTGAGATTTCCGGCACGAGTAGGCTTGAGGTGCGCGGCTGCACCGTGCCCTGACTGCTGACGGTCAAGGTGACGGCGTCGAAGGTCACCCGCTGCACGCGGACGCTCGGGGGGACAATGGCCGGCGTCTGTATGTCGACTGGTGGCCGGCTGAGAAACATCGCGTAGGCCGCAAGTCCGGCGCTCGCGACCACAACAAGCGGCAGGAGCACTTTGAGGATTCGAATGGGCAGTCGTGCCATCAGATCACACTCGCTTCATGACGGTTCAGGGCTGTGAACCAGAAACTGACCTGGGCTGGCTGAATCCGCCGCCCAGTGCCAGATAGAGATCAACTCGGTTTTCGAGACGTAGGCGCCGCGCGGCGATCAGGTCGCCCTCTGCCTGGAGGGCCAGTCGCTGCGACTCGAGTACCGCGATGTAATCGCCGAGTCCGGATCGATACCGGTCGTCTGCGATGTCCTCGGCCGCCCGCGATTGCTCGGCCGACGTTTCCAGGAAACCTTCCCGGTCTGCCAGCAACTGCTCGGCGGCCAGCGCGGTTTCCACCTCCGAGAACGCAAGTAGCGCGGTGTTGGCGTAGATGGCCAGCTCCTCCGCCGCTCGCGCCTCGGCCCGGTCGATCCCGGCCCGCAGACGTCCGCCCTGGAACAACGGTTGGACCAGATTGCCGACCAGGCTCCAGACGCTGAAGTTGCCGTTGACCAGATCGGCGAGCGCGCCGGTGGCGGTGCCGGTGGCGCTGGTCAAGCTGATACGCGGATAGAGTTCCGAGCGCGCGACCTGCAGCCGTTGACTGGTGGCCGCGACCCGGCGTTCCGCTGCGACCAGGTCGGGGCGGCGACTGACGAGTTCGGCCGGTAGGCCTCCGGGAATTGCACGCGGGGTGTCCGGTAATACTGACGGACCGACCAGATCGCCGGACGCGTACCGCCCCAGCAGTACTTCGATTTGTCGCACTGCGGCGTCCGACTGCTGGCGCCGCTGCGCCTGCAATGCCTCGGCATTTGCCAGACTCGATAGCGCCAGGCGGACGTCCAGCGACGGACGCAGCCCCTGCTCGAATCGTGCTCTGACCTGGTCGGTCGACGTGCCGAAGCTGTCGACCGTGGCCGCGGCCAGCTGTAGCTGTTGTTCCGCTTCCGCCACCGCAAACCACGCCTTCACCGTTTGGCCAGCGAGTGACAACTGGGCGCCCCGCAGGTCGGCCGCCTGTGATTGGAAGTCGGCCAGGGCCGCGCGCTCGCCCGATCGGAGACGGCCCCACAGGTCAGCCTCCCAGGTCAGATCGAACGACACACCGAAGTTCGTACTGACGGTGGTCAGGACCATGTCTTCGGCGCCGGGGATCGGGAACCCGATGAAGTTCTGCCGCCGTTTCGAGCCATTCAGCCCGACCTGCAAGGCAGGCAGCAGGGCCGCGGCGGCAATACGCGCGTCGGCGGCCGCCTGCTCGAGTCTGGACGCGGCGGCCTGCAGGTCGTAGTTCTGCTGGAGCGCGGTCTCCACGGTCTCGTTGAGTGCCGGCAGGTCGAAGTCGGTCCACCAGCTCAGGTCCGGCGCGCCACCCAGGTCGTCCCGTGCCGACCAGACGGCCGGTACCGCCGCGTCGAGCTGCGGCGGAGCGAGCGGGGGCGGCGCGGTGGCGCAGCCCACGAGGAGCATCGCCAGACCGCCCGCGACCGTCCGCGACGTGGCGGTCCGGGTCATCGCGCGCCTCTTCCGCTTGCCGCCGCCACCGGTTCCAGCACGGGTGCACTCATGCCGGCCGTTGCGAACTGGATCAGTGCCTCAAAGATCTCCTCTGGGTCGTGACGTTCCCGGCCACCGATCGTGACGATAGAGCCCCCCCACGTCATCGTGTGGGCCATGGAACCCACCAGGAACAGCACTCGCCACTGCACCTCACTAGCGTCCAGGTGAGGCAACCCGCGGTGGAACGCCGATGAGAATCGGTGCAAGACCGTGTCGAACTGTTTGATGAACTTCGCTCGCAGGTCCTGGTCGACTTCGGCGTGGATCCGTCCCACGAGCTTCATGAATTTTGGCACCGAAACTTGCTTACACCACGACTCGCACAGCGGCGTCACAAAAGCTCGCACGAGATGCTCGGTCGGTACAGGGTCGGATCCGGCCGCGGTCTCCAGTGTTTCGAGTTGGGCCAGCCGGGACCGATTCACTGGCGCGATTTTTCGCTCCAGCACTTCGATCAAGAGCCCCTCTTTGCCGCCGAAGTGGTAATTGACGGCGGCCAGATTGACCCCAGCTTCCTGCGTGATGTCTCGCAACGAGGTGGCCGGAAACCCGTGGTCGGCGAATAAACGTTCGGCCGTATCGAGAATCCGTTCCTTGGTGTCTGCTGCCATGACTCGTTCCTTGGTTGTCCATATTCAATCAAACGTTCATTTAAATCATACGTTCGAGATCCAGAAAAGTTCAACTCTGAGGTGGGAGGCGTGGCGAAGAATGAGTTGTATCCTGGAGGCGTCCCCGGTATCCTTCCCGCCTGTGGTTCAGTACCCGCCGGCGGTGGGGCACGGAAAACGGCGCATTTGCGCTGCCCGTGTGTCAACCGAGGGACTAGGGCGGACAGACCTGCCTGTGGCGGCGGGGGTTGGGACAGTGCGAGTCTGTGGCTGGCCGCGAGTCCGCAGGCATCGACATGCGAACGGGTGGGGTTGTTCCTGGGCACATCCTGATCAGGCGACTCATCGAGGTACGGGGGCGTAAATGGAACTGTTTCAAGTAGGCACTGACCCATGGGGCCAGGAAATTCTCATTCGTCTCTCCTGGACTCTGCTGACGGCGGCATTCTGGGCGGGCATCGCCTTTATCCTCTTTCACGCCATCTACGTGATTGTGTGGAAGCCGAAGGTTGATCACGGCGATGAGCCGACGGTCGATCCGCCCGCCGGCATTCCAGACAAGGTGGTCCGGCACACCGGGGCGGCCAGAATGTTCCACTGGGTTATGGCGGCCTCGATGCTCGTGCTCTTGGGAACCGGCTTTCTGCCGATCATCGGCCTCGAGTTCGCCTGGCTGAATATTCACTGGATTGCCGGCCTCATCCTGATCCTGTGCATCCTGTATCACATCGTGCACGCCTCTTTCTTTCTGGATTTTTGGTCCATCTGGATCCTGCCGGCAGACTTCGGTGAGGCTGTCAAGCGAACCAAGCGTCAGCTTGGTCAGCAAGTCACCCTGGGCAAACACGGGAAGTACCCCCTCGATCACAAGCTCTACCATCTGGCCGTCTCGGTTTTCGGCTTGCTCGTGTCTGCCACGGGTTTGCTGATGATGCTGCGAATCGACACGCCCATCGTTTCGCGCAACGACCAGTTCTTCACGGAGAACAACTGGGGCGTCCTCTACACGTTGCACGGCTTTGCCGCGGTGCTGTTCGTCACGTTGACCATCACCCACATTTACTTTGCCATCCGGCCGGACAAGCTGTGGATGACCAAGGCGATGATCTTTGGGTGGGTGAGTAAATCCGACTACCTGGCGCACCACGACCCGGAGAAGTGGAAGGTCGAGTCCAAGTAGGGCCAGTTCGGCCGACGTAGCTCGCACTAGCCCGAACCAAGGCGAAAGCGTGTCAGATACAGCCACAGCAGATCTAAGAAAGCGGATCGACACCATCGAGGGCGGCTACGAGCTATTTCTGAGCTACGCGGCCAAGGGCCAACGAGGCGATCCCCAGACCGGCGGCGAGTTACGTCGGTGCATCGAAGAGATGGACTCGGCACTCGATGGTTTGGGGGCGTTCCTGTCCAGTCTCGTCCGGGCGCGCAAACTGGAGCCGCTGGCGCCCTACGATGCGTTCTTCGAGGTCATTGACGGCGATGCCGAACGCGCCTGCAAGGCCTTGCGTCTCGTACTGGCCCAGCCCGGCATTAGCAGCCAGGTGATCGACAATCTGAACGGCTCGATCCATCTGCGCGCCGTGCTGACTGACCTGTTTCTCATCGATGAGATCTTGCGGCCACGAGCCTCCGAGGCGATCCCCGCCGCGGCGCTGGCCGACCGCAAAGCCCCGCCCCCGGACGCCACGTCCAAGTCGTAGTGCGGCGGCCCGTCCGCTCGGTTCCAAGAGCGACCGTCTCGGCAACTCCGGCGATTGGGCCGGTTGTCCGGTTCGCCCAAGGCCGGGGGCCGCATTTGCCGGGGGACCAGCATGCCGCCGATTGATTCATCTGCATCCGAGGCGCCGGCTCGGAACGCGGAACTCGACCCGACCGCGTCGTTCAACGCGGACCTGCTCAGCCACGTCCATCCACCGGACTGGATGAATCCCACCCCAGCGGACCGCTATCACCTCGTTGTCGTCGGCGCCGGGACGGCCGGGTTGATCGCCGCCTCGTTCGCGGCCGGCGCCGGCGCCAAAGTGGCGTTGGTGGAGCGGCACCTCATGGGTGGCGACTGTCTCAACGTGGGCTGCGTCCCTTCGAAGAGCATCATTCGCTCGTCACGAGTGTTTGCCGAGTTGCGGGACGCCGCCTCGCTGGGGTGGGGCATGCCGCCGGGCGCGGAAGCGAACTTCGGCGCCGTCATGGAACGGATGCGTCGCATTCGCGCGCGAATCAGCCCTCACGATTCAGCCGCACGCTATCGGGATGAGAAGGGGATCGACGTCTTCCTCGGCTCGGCTCGATTTACCGGCGAGTCCAGGCTCGACGTCGACGGGACGACGTTGCGGTTCAAGAAAGCGGTGATCGCGACGGGGGCACGCGCTGCACCGCTGCCGATCGCCGGGCTGGCCGAGGCCGGCGCACTCACCAACGAATCGGTCTTCAATCTGACGACGCGGCCGCGCCGGCTGGCGGTCATCGGCGGCGGGCCGATCGGAGCCGAACTGGCGCAGGCGTTTTGTCGTCTGGGGTGTGAGGTCACGCTGCTCGAGGTTATGGATCACATTCTCGGACGGGAGGATCCAGACGCTGCGGCCATCGTCCAGGCGGCCCTCGCACGTGACGGTGTCCGGCTCCGTCTCGCTTGTCAGATCGAGCGGGTCGAACGCCAGGGTGACCAGAAGGTCGTCCACTTGGCCGGGGACGGCGTCGAACCACTGGTGGTCGACGAGGTGCTGGTGGGGGTCGGACGCACGCCGAATGTCGAAGGACTGGGCCTCGAGGCGGCCGGAGTCAACCACGATGCGAAGGGTGTCACCGTGGATGATGCACTGCAGACCTCCAATCCACGGATCTATGCCGCGGGCGACGTCTGTATGGCGTGGAAATTCACCCACGCGGCCGAGGACGCGGCGCGCATCGCCGTACAGAACGCGCTGTTCCCCGGGCGTCGTCGACTGAGCGCGCTCACAATGCCGTGGTGTACGTATACGGATCCGGAGGTCGCGCATGTGGGGCTCTACGAGCATCAGGCGGTGGAACAGGGAGTGCCGGTGACCACCTACACTCAGCGTTGGGGTGAGGTCGACCGGGCCATCACCGACGGCGACGATGAGGGGTTCGTGCGGATCCACACCCGGACCGGCAGCGACGAGATTCTCGGCGCCACCATCGTGGCCCGGCACGCTGGCGAGATGGTTAGCGAGATTACCGTGGCCATGGTTGGAGGCCTGGGGCTCGGTACCCTCGCGAACGTCATCCATCCCTACCCGACACAGGCCGATGCCGTCCGTCGGGCGGCGTTCCAATACAGCGTCACGCGTGTCACGCCACTCGTGAAACGGCTGCTCGCGCTCTGGCTCAAGTTCACCGGCTGAGCCGCGGCGGGCGAACGCCCGAGTGCTTCACGGCTCGGCCACAAGGTGTCACAATGTGCCCGTTTGGGGCAGCGTGGCCCAGTCCGGCGGCATTCGGGGCTCCCGACGAACCGGAAGAGCGGGCCGCTGGCAGGCATCGCGACTCTATGAGTGGATTTGGCCCGACCGTACTGCGGCTCGTCGTAGGCGCCGTGTTTCTGTCTCACGGTGTGATGAAGGTCTCGCCGGCCTTTGGCGGCCTGCCGGAGACGACGGCGATGCTGGCCTCGCTCGATTTCAAGGTGCCGCATCTGGTGGCGGCGGCGCTGGGCGCGATCGAGCTCGGGGGCGGCATCGCGCTCATGCTTGGCGCCCACACCGGCTGGACCGCCATTGCGCTGTTGTTGACGACGGGGGTCACCAGCTGGAAGCTCCATCTTCCGAACGGCCTGTTCTTGAACTGGTCGCGGGAGCCTGGTGTGGGCAACGGCGTGGAGTTCGATCTCGTTCTGGTGGGCGCACTCCTGTGCTTGGTGGCGACCGGCGCCGGTCGACTGTCGTTTGATCGCGCCCGGCGGCGGATGGCCGAGATGGAAGCGGCCGGCCGGGCGCGCCGGCGCCGCGATCGCCGAGACCAAATCACCTAGGTTTCCTGTCGAGGTGACCGTTTGGACGGCGTTGGTTCCTCGGTCACAGCCCGCCTGGGTCTCTACTGTCCCGTTGGCCTGGTCGGTGCGGTGCCGGCCGGTCGCAGGTGTTCGAGGATGAAGTCGAGCATGCCTCGACGGAGATGGGTGTTCAGGTCGGGGTCGGTCACACTGTGGCGCGACTTGGGATACAGCATCAGTTCGAACGGCTTCCCTGCCTTCTGCAACGCGTACGTGAACTGGAGTGTGTTCTGCAGATGAACATTGTCGTCCATCGTGCCGTGCAGCAGTAGCAGCGCTCCGTGGAGGTCGGCGGCGTTGAAGCGCGGCGAACTCTTGCGGTAGCCCTCCGGGTTGTTCTGCGGCGTCCGCATGAATCGCTCGGTGTAGATGGTGTCGTAGTCGCGCCAGTCGCTGACGGTTCCACCGGCGATGCCCATGGCAAAGCTCTCACTGTGGGTGAGCGCATAGCTCGTCATGAACCCGCCATAGCTCCAGCCTTCGATCCCGATACGGCTTCCGTCGACGTAGGATTGCGTCTTCAGCCAGGCGAGCCCGTCTTCGATGTCTCGGAGTTCCAGCTCACCAAAGTTCTGGTAGACCGGCCAGGTCGACACCGCGCCTTTCCCGCTCGCCGTGCGGTTGTCCATGACCCACACGATGATGCCCTGCTGTGCCAGCAACTGGTAGAACATCTGGGCGCTGCCGCCCCATCTGTTCTGCACCTGTTGGGCATGGGGGCCGGCGTAGGTGTGCTGGAACACCGGGTACCGGAGCGAGGGGTCGAAGTCCGGCGGCTTGATCATCATCGCTTCCATGACGAAGCCGTCGCGCGTGGCGACCTGCAGGAACTTGGGCACCGCCAGGCGGTAGTCGTCCAGCGTCTCGACGATGTTCTCGTCGACGACGCGCGTCTCGGTGCCGTCGGCCGCATGCACCCGAAGCTGTGGTGGGGTATCGATGTCGCTCCACGTATCGAGGTAACGCGCGTATCCGGGGCTGAAGCGGGCCCGATGCGTGCCCGGTGCCTCTGACAGACGGGTCAGCGCGCTTCCGTCCAGGTTCACCCGATAGACATCACTCCCGATCGGACTCCGTTGCGTGCCTGAGAAGTAGACAGGGTTGTTCTCCTCGTCCTCGTTCACGCCGTGCAGCGTGCGCAGCTCCCATTCGCCGTCGGTGACCTGGGTGATCAGCGTGCCATCCGCCTCGTAGTGATACAGGTGCTTCCAGCCCGATCGCTCGCTGAGCCAGACAAAAGTACCGTCTTCGAGCCACGTCGGGGGGCCGTGGACGTCCACCCAGGCGGGCGTGGTCTCCTGGAATAGTCGTGTGGTCGTTCCGTTCGCGGGGTCGCCCAGATTGAGGTCGAGCCAGGTCTGCTCCCGGTTCTGCACCTGAAACACCACGTTGTCTCCGTACCGAGACCATCCCACCGACACCACCAGCGCGTCGGTTGGAGTGTAGCGGTCCAGATCGAGCCAGGTCGTCTCGCCGCCCACGGCCGCTACGACCCCGAGGCGTACCAGCGGGTTCGCGTCGCCGGCTTTCGGATAGTCGGTGACTTCGAGATCCAGCCGATACGGCAGATGGTCGACAACCGTGAACTCCTGCACGGGACTCTCGTCGGTCTGCAGGTAGGCCAATCGTGTCGAGTCCGGACTCCACCAGAAGCCCTTGAAGTCACCCCGACCATAGATCTCTTCCTGGTAGACCCAGTCGAGTTCGGCGTTGAGCAGATCCGGGCCACCGCCACGAGTCAGAGCCCATTCGCGGTGATGCCTCACGTCGACTACAACGAGGTCGTGGTCACGCACGAACGCGACCATGGTGCCATCAGGGCTGAACGTCGGCATGGATTCAAGCGCCGCGTCTCGGGTCAGTCGCTCCACCCGACCACCGTCGATCGGTGAGCGGGTGAAGTAGTACAGATCGCGTGAAATGGTCAGGACGAGAGCATCGTGGTCGCTATCCCAGATATACCGTCCCGAACGCACCGCTCGACGAGCCGCGTCCAGGCTCATGCCCGGCGTGTCGGACAGGGCGCGCTCGAACTCGCCGAGGTCCAGATGCGGTTCGCTGTCGCCGGTGACGGCGTCCACCCGCAACAGATCCGTCCGGCCACTATCGGGGTCGCGCTCGCGCAGCAGATAGTGTGTGTCGCTGAGCCACCGGAGATCGGTCGGTACACGTCCCGAGAAGTCGACCCGAGTCTCCGGCGCGTAGATGTCGTCAATCGTGAGCATGCGCTGTTGCGCCGGCGCGACCTCGGACAACAGCAGCGTCGCTATCGCGACGAGGGTGGCGGGTAGCACACGAGAACGGGTCATGAGGGATCTCCCTTGGCCGGACGAGCTTCGACCGGCCGGGTTAACATGAACAGCTTAGCAAAAGATTGGCCGGGGGTATTGAGGCTCTGCGGGGAGGATCGATGCGACATCGAGGAGCGGTGATGCTGGCAGCAGTGGTTGGTGCGGCACTGTCGGGCGGGGCCCCGGCCCCAGCGGCGGCGCAAGAGTCTGGCGACCGACCCTACTTACTGGAACGCGTCGACGATGCGGCCATCGTGCAGCTCTACGCCGATGGGTTCGCGTCGCTGTCCCTGCGCGAGAAGACCTTGATCTGGCATCTCTACCAGGCCGCGCTGGCCGGTCGCGACATCTATTACGACCAGCGGTACGAGCACAACCTCGAGATGCGTGAGGTGCTCGAGGAAATCATCACCCATCCTGCCGGTGTCGACCCCACGACGCTGGACGCCATCCATCAGTACACCAAGCTGTTTTGGTTGAATACGGGGCCGTTCAACAATCTGACCGCCCGGAAGTTCGTCCTCAACACCACTCCGACCGCGTTCGCGGCCGCCGTCGCCGCCGCGGCCGAAGCCGGGGCGACCTTGCCGACTCACACGGGCGAAACGGTGACGCAGATGGTCGCGCGCATGCAGTCCCTGTTCTTCGACCTCGACGTCGACCCGATCGTCACTAATAAGGCCCCGGGGCCGGGCGACGACCTCCTGCTGTCCAGCGCGAACAATCTCTACAAGGATGTCTCGACGGCCGATCTCGACGGCTTCGAGGAGCAGTACCCCCTGACGTCTAGGCTCGTGAAGGTCGATGGCCGGTTGGTGGAGGAGGTGTACAAGGTCGGGGGCAAGTACAGCGAACAGATCACCGAGATCATCCGCCATCTCGAGGCCGCGGCGCCGTTTGCCACGGAGCCGATGGCAAAAGCGCTACGGGCGAACGCCGTCTATTACCGCACTGGTGCTCCGGTGGACCAGCGCGCCTACGATATCGCCTGGGTCGCGGACCAGGAGTCGAGCGTCGACACGATCAACGGGTTCACCGAGGTGTACATGGACGCGCGCGGGGCGAAGGGAGCCTGGGAGGCTCTGGTGTTCTACGTCAATCCGGAAAAGACCGGCGCCATCAAGACGCTGGCCGCCAACGCCCAGTGGTTTGAGAACCGGATGCCGTGGGACCCCAAGTACCGCAAGGACAGCGTGACCGGTATCACGGCCAACGCCATCGATGTAGTGGTTGAGACGGGTGACTCGGGACCGATCACGCCGATTGGCATCAACTTGCCCAACAACCAGGCCGTGCGGGAGCAGTACGGCAGTAAGTCAGTGTCGCTCTCGAATGTGAACGACGCCTACGATCAGTCAAGCCCGGCGAACTATCGACAGGAGTTCGCGTGGAGTCCTGAAGAGGCGGAGCGCTCGCGCCGGTGGGGAAGACTCGCCGGTGAGATGACGACGAACATGCACGAGGTCATCGGCCACGCCTCTGGCAAGCTGGCAGAGCGGCTCGGTGGCTCGGCCCAACCGGATTTGAAGGAGCAATACTCGGCACTGGAAGAGGCCCGGGCCGACCTGGTGGGGCTGTATTTTCTGCCGGACCCCAAGCTGGTCGAACTGGGCGTGTTGCCGGCCGACGCGCAGGAGGAGATTGTGCGAGCGGAGTATGAGAGCTACACCCGAAACGCGTTGCTTCAGCTGCGCCGCATTCGCGAGGGCACCCAGATCGAACAAGACCACATGCGGAACCGCCAGATGATCGTTCGCTGGCTGATGGACAATACGACCGCGATCGAGCCGCGAACCCGCGACGGAAAGACCTTCTTCGTGATGACCGACTGGCGAGCGTTCCGGGAAGGTGTCGCCACCTTGCTGGCTGAAGTCCAGCGGATTAAGTCGGAAGGCGATTACGAGGCCGCGCGGACGCTGTTCGAGTCATACGGCATTTACTTCGACGGGGCGTTGCGAGATGAAGTGGTCGAACGCGTGGCGTCGGTCGGCCTGCCGTCCTACACCGGGTTCGTCCAGCCGCGTCTGGAACCGGTCGTTGACGCGGACGGCGTGATCACGGACGTGCGCATCTCCTACCCGCAGGACTTTACGGCCCAGATGCTGGAGTACTCCGGGAAGAGTATGCCGTAGAGGTTTTCCTGGCGAGGCGTCTACCTGGCGGCGTTGCGTCCTCGGCCACATGCCGCCTGCCTGCTCCCTCGTCGCGCCTTACCAGGAAAACTGGGTGGGCCTACGGTCGTTCTGGCGTTGTTGCTTCCTCGGTCTCAGTGTCGGGATGACTGACCCGGGCCCGCTGGGGGCCGTTGAGACGGACGGTGAGCCACCGGTGCCCAGCCAGTCGCCGTCCTCGTCCAGAAAGTCCACATAGAATGGAATGTTCGTTTCCAGCGTGCCGTTCGGGGACGGGAGGAGGCCTGGCTCGCCGGCGGCCTGAGGAAAGATGGTGATGTCGGTCGTCGATCAGACACAGGGAGGCCCAACTCGTCGTCAAGGAGCGACTCGAATCCCCACGTCAGCGCACGGAACTGCTCCATCTTGTCAACCGCCAACACCGCAGTCGATGTTCTCGCCGCGTCGTTGTGGTTCGTCAGCGCCGCGACCGCAAACAGTTGGGCGACCCCGACGGACACGACGGTGAGCACGCCGACCGAGGTCAGCGTCTCAATAAATCCGAAGCCCCGCTCATGTGACCAGCGTGATTTTTCCGAGGTGATTGACCGTAATCTCCTGGATTGCACCGTTGCGTTCGATTTGCACCATCCCGTCGGTGGTCATGGTCTGCACGGTCCTATTGACGACCACTCGGGTCGTCCCGTCGGCTGAAAACTCCAACTTGGGACCGAGCAGCGCGTCGATACCGGGGGCGAGACGACGGAGGGGGCCATCGTGCTCCGGGGTGGCCCGGTCGTTGTCTCTGGCCCCGGGAATCCATACAAGGCTTCGTCACAACGGCTCCCGGCTCCGTCTCCGTCCGTCGCCACGACGCCGGTGACCTCGACCCGGCGATACTGCCCATCTTCCGGGCGGTTCAGCTTGACTCGCATCGGTCGGTTGGCCGACACGGCTCGCATGCGGGCCGTCTGGAGCTCGCGTTCCACCTCGCGGGTGGTCAAGGGAATCGAGTGCAGCCTTGCCGGCGGGGAGGGCAATAGCGAACATCGCGCCCATGACGAGGACCGATATGATGAGCTCAATGAGCGAGAAACCTTGCTCGCGCCAGTCGGTTCCAGGTGTCTGTCGTTGCGTTGCCATCGACCAGTTCTCAGAGCAAGAGCGTTGCCAAGGATCCGACGACCGATAGGGTGCAAGTCGTAAAGTGGTGTAAGGGCACCAGTTTGTATACGAAATGCTCTCGCGAATCAGGGGTCAAGCGACCGTTCTTTGGGTCGCGAAAACTTACGGATGTGTACGTGGTGTTGGCGGTGTGTTTCATTGTTGTTCACCGTTGTCGCTTCGTTGTCGCTCGTGACTCCTCGAATTGGTCCATTTCGAGGCACGAGAGAGGACAAGAGAAATGGATATGTCGGTCGACCTCCTGGCGTTCGGCCCGCACCCGGACGATATTGAAATCGGCATCGGCGGTACCGTCTCCAAACAGGCCCGATGCGGTCATCGCGTTGGCTTGTGCGACCTGACTCGAGGCGAACTCGGCAGCAACGGCACCGTGGACGAACGGCGGTCTGAAGCGGAGGCCGGCGCCGAGGTGTTGGGCGCCGCGTGGCGCGAGAACCTTGAGTGGCCCGATGGCGAGATCGGGGGGCCGGATCAGTTACGAAGCGCGGTCGAGTGCCTGCGGCGCAACCGTCCCGCCACGGTGCTCATTCCTCACTGGGCCGACCGCCATCCGGACCACGTGGCCGCCAGCCAGCTGCTCACGCGGGCAGTCTTCACGGGTGGGTTGAGGAAATACATCGCTGAGGGTGATCCGTGGCGGCCGGATTGGGTGTGCTACTACTTCATCAATGGGACGGCCACGCCGTCGTTCGTGGTCGACGTGTCGGATGACTACGAGACCAAACGCCGGGCGCTCGACTGCCATCGCAGCCAGTTCACCCCGGAGGGAGCTGGTGCCGTCTCGACTCGGCTCACCACATCCCGATTTCGGCAGTTGATCGAGACCCGCGACGCCGGGTTCGGGGTCTCGGTCGGGGTGGCGTTCGCGGAAGGGTTCATCGTCAAGGAGCCGATCCTCCGGTCGGACGTGATGAAATAGGTCTCCTGATCGTATCTTATGAACATTGGTATCGTCTGCTACGCGTCGGTGGGTGGAAGCGGGATCGTGGCGACGGAACTCGCCAAAGCGTTGGCCGACCGTGGACATCAAGTCCGGTTGATCAGCACGGAGATGCCGTTCCGGGGACCCGAGTACCATGTCGGGCTGGCCTTTCATGCGGTGCAAACGCCCGGGTATCCGCTGTTTCGCGAACCGCAGTACCTGCTGTCGCTGGCAAACAAGATCGTCCAGGTGAGTCGTGCACATGATCTGGACATCATTCACGCTCACTACGCGATTCCGCACGCCGCCGCCGCGTATCTGGCCCGTCAGATTCTGGCGAATTCCGCTGGTGTCAAGGTGCCTCGCGTCATCACGACGCTGCATGGCACCGACGTCACGTTGATCGGCAGCGATAGTTCGTACTCCGAGACGGCGGCGTTCTGCATCGATCAGTCCGACGGGGTGACCGCCGTGTCACGCAGCTTGCGGGACGACACGTATCGGCAGCTTCCCGTGCGGGCCGACATTCACGTCATTCCGAATTTCCTGGACTGCGGCATTCATCACCGCTCGTCTGATCCTGAGCTGCGGGCGCGGTTCACGGGAGGCGACGAGCGGCTCCGGCTTGTCATTCATGTCTCGAATTTCAGACCCGTGAAGCGGACCGATGCGGTGGTCGACATCTTCGCGCGTATCCACGAACGGGTGCCGTCGCGGTTGCTGCTCGTGGGGGACGGGCCCGATCTCGACAAGGCCGGTCGCCGCGCGCGTGATCTGGGAGTTGCCGACGCGGTGGAGCAGCTTGGTGAACAGGAGCAGGTGGTGCCGCTGCTCTCGGTGGCCGACCTGTTTCTCCTGCCGTCGGCGGAGGAGAGTTTCGGTCTGGCGGCGCTTGAGGCGATGGCCTGTCAGGTTCCGGTCGTGGCGTCCAAAGTGGGCGGTCTGCCCGAGGTGATTGACGACGGGGTCACCGGCTATTTGCACCCGCTCGACGCGACCGACGCCATGGCCGACAGCGCCGTGGCCCTGTTGACGGATGGTGCGCTGCATCAACGGGTTTCTGAAGCCGCGCTCGCGGCGGTGTTGCAGCGGTTCTGCGCCAACGCCATCGTGCCCCAGTACGAGGCGTTCTACCGGGATATACTCGAAACATCATGAAAACTCGTCTGCTAGCGTGCTGGGCTCTGGCCGTGGGGGTCGGACTTGCCGTGCTCTCGGCCCAGCCCGTCGACCGTGTCACCGGTCGGACCGAATTGGGTCTGGTGCTACGCCAGATCAACACCGTCGGGACGTTCATGATGGCGACGGCCCATCCTGACGACGAGAACAATGGGGTCTTGGCTCTACTGAGCAAAGGCCACGGGATTCGCACGGCGCTCGTCACCGCCACGCGGGGGGACGGCGGACAAAACGAAATCGGGCCCGAGCTGTCCGACGCTCTGGCGGCCTTGCGGACCGAGGAACTGCTGGCGGCGCATCGGCTCGATGGCGCAGAACAATACTTCACCCGCGCCGTCGATTTCGGCTACTCCTTCAGTCGGGAGGAGACCTTCGAGAAGTGGGGGCGCGACGAGATTCTGGGCGACTACGTTCGGATGATCCGGACGCTGCGACCGGACGTCATTGCCGGTATGAGTCCCGACGGCGACGGGGGAGGGCAGCACCATCAGGCATCGGCCGTGTTGGCCCATGAGGCGTATCTCGCCGCCGGCGATGCGACCCGGTTTCCCGAGCAGTTGAGCGACGGGCTGCGACCGTGGCAGGTGCGAAAGTTCTATTTCAGCGCCGGTTTCGGCTTCGGCTTCGGGCGTGGTGGTGCCGCGCCCGCGGCCGATGCAGGCCGGATGACGACCGTCGATACCGGTCAGTTCGACCCAGTGCTCGGTCGCACCTACGCCGAGATCGGGAGTCACGCGCGGAGCATGCATAAGTGCCAGGGGATGTCGCCGCTGGTGAGCCTACCGGGGCCGGCGTCGGCCCGCTACCTCCTGACCGAGACCACGATTCCGGGGCAAGTGGGGATTCCGGAGCGGACCCTGTTCGACGGGGTCGACACCAGTATCAGGGGATTGGCCACGTTCGCGGGTGATCAGCCCCCACAGGCGCTCGTGGCAGCGCTTGACACGTTGTCCGCGCACGGGGCCACCGCGCTCGACGCCTTCAACGCGGGGAACGTGCAAGACCAGCGGGAGGCCGTGTTGGCCGGGCTCACCGTTGTTCGCAGCCTGCGCGCCGGGCTGGCGCGCTTCGGGGTGTCCGAGGATGCGGTGTTCGAAATCAACTTTCGGCTGCGTCAGAAAGAACAGCAGTACGCTCGCGCGCTCCTGCTCGTCCACGACCTTCGACTCGAAGCCCTTGCGTCGGATGGGGTGGTGACGGCAAATCAGGCGGTCACCGTGTCGGCGCAGGTCGCCAATTTTGGCGACACCGCCGTCGCGGTGCGCGAAATTCGGTTCGATGGGTTCGCTGAGGAGGACCTGGCGTGCGGCGCCGACATTGTCGCGGGTGGCGCGGTCTACGACTGCGAGTCGACGCTGCGAGTGCCCGACACCGCCCAGGACACCAACATCTATTGGGAGCGGCTACCCGACGCGGCGCGCTATCGCGTCGATCCAGATGTGCCGTTCGGGTTGCCGTTCCGCCCGACGCCATTTCGCGCGACCTTCGAGCTCGATTTTACGACCGGACGAGTGGCGGTCGAGCGGGCGATCGAGTATCGGCATGGAGCCGATATCTTCGCTGGCGAGAAGCGGATGGAATTACAGGTCGTGCCGCGGTTCGCGGTCGAGGTCACGCCCCAGATCGCGATTCTTCCCCTGGGGACGGCCGAGCCCCGCGAGGTCCGGGTCACGGTCCGTCACGGTAGCCCAGAGCCGTCGAGCGGTTCGGTGGCGCTGGAGTTGCCTGAAGGGTGGGCGTCGTCGCCCGAACGGGCGCCGGTCGAGTTTGTGCGAGAAGAGGAGGCGCGGACGGTCCGGTTCACCGTGCGCGCGCCCGCGGACGTCGCCGCCGGGGAGTATCGCATCGGTGCCACCGTCACCTCCGCTGGCGAGACCTTCGGTCGCGGGTATCAGGTCGTGGAGTATCCGCACATCGGTCGCCGGCATCTGGTCCATCCGTCCGGAACCGTGCTGAACGTGATCGATGTCAAGCTCGAGCCTGGACTGCGGGTGGGATATGTCGACGGTGTGGGTGACGAGGTGCCGCCCGCGATTGAGCAGCTTGGCGCCGAGCTGGAGCACATTTCAGCCGACCAATTGGCGTACGACGACCTGTCGGGTTTCGATGCCATCGTGACCGGCGTTCGAGCCTATGAGCGCAACGGCGACCTTCGCGCCAACAACGATCAGTTGCTCGAGTACGTGGAAGCGGGTGGGACGCTCATCGTGCAGTACAACAAGTTCGAGTTCAACGCGGCCCAATACGGACCCTACCGGGCGGAGGTCAGTCGCAACCGGGTCACCGACGAGGACGCGCCGGTCCAGCTGCTGGCGCCGGACCATCAGGTTTTTGGATTCCCGAACGTCGTCTCTGATGCGACCTGGGATGATTGGGTGCAGGAGCGCGGACTGTATTTCCTCGGGGACAAGGACCCCGCCTACATTGACCTGGTCGAATTGAGCGATTCATTTCCCTCAAACCCCGGCGCCAAGCGTGGGGCGCTGGTCGAGGCCCGCTACGGCGAGGGGCGCTGGATCTATGTCGGGCTCGGCCTGTGGCGCCAGTTACCCGCCGGGACGGCTGGGGCGTATCAGCTTCTGGCGAACTTGATCAGTCTCGGCGGCGACTGAGGACCGTGTGCCCGTGATGTAGGCGTGGGTGCTTAGACCCGCCAGCCGGTCAATATAGCCAGGGTTCGTGGGACCGCCGGGTCTCTAGACCCGGGATGTCCCGCCAGGAAACGCTCATTTAGCCGGTTGTCCGAGCAGATACACGTCGCCGGTCGGGGCCGGGACTCCCCCGGCCGGTTCGACCGTGATCGCCATGGTCGCGGGGAGCGCCACAGCGTCTGGAATCTCCACGGTCAGGGTTGCGCTGCCATCCGCGTCAGGAGCGAGCAGCGCCGCGCCCACCGGCGCGTCCGGCAGTACGAACCACAACTGATAGATGTCTCCGGCCGGCAGCGGGGGCAGCCCGCTGGCCAGGAACACCATGTCGGTGGTCTCGCTCCAGACGACCCGGGCCTCGGCTCGCGGTGCCAGCGGCTGGCCTACGAGGTTGATTTGTCGGGCGTCGGGACCCGTCACGATCGCGAGTACCGCGTCGCGCTCGGAGGAGGCCGCGCGGGCCACCGCCGCCTGGAGTCGCATGAGCTCGGTCTGAGCCGCGGTTACGTCCAGCTCTTTCTGCAATTCCACGATCTGGTGGTCGAGTTCCGCCACATACCACCCACCGCCTCCGGCGGCCCCGATGACCAGACTGGCTGCCAGCCAGAACGGTGCGCCAAGGCCACGTCGGGTTGAGTCGGCGTCACTGGTGGCCGCGTCGGATTCTTCCGGCGCCATCATCGGTGCGTCGACCGATATCGTGCTTCCCGCGTGTATCGACGACGGTGCCGGCACCGTGCCAAGAATCTGGTGCAGCACTCGTGCGCGGAGTGCCGGCGGTGGGTCGAGCGGGTGCGCTGCATAGACGAGGGCCTGAGTGACCGGCATCAATGCGCGCGCCTCGTCGACGCATTCGTGACAGACCTCCAGGTGCGTTTCGAACGATGTCCGTTCAGCGTCGCTGAGCGCGCCCGCCGCGTAGAGCGCCGCCAGTCCGTTGAACGGTTCGTGACGCGGGTCGCTCATGGTTGCAACGCCTCGCGTAGTTTCAGCAGGCCGGTCCGGATCCGCGTCTTGACCGTGCCCAGTGGTTGTTCCAAACGTCCGGCGATCTGGGTCTGGGTCAGACCCTCGAAATACGCCAACTCGATCGCGATCCGTTGCGGCACCGGTAATTCCGTGAGCGCGCCCCGGAGCTGGGTCGCCGACTCCTCCGTCAAGACCTGATGTTCGGCGCCGACCGCCGGGTCCGGCAAGTCGACGACCGCATCCGCTCGAGGCAGAGGGGCCGAGTCCGGCTTCGCCCGTTCGGACCGCAGCTTGTCGATGGCTCGCGTGCGCGCCATCGTGAGCAGCCAGGAGGCCACGGAGCCGCGTGTCGCGTCGTAGCGAGTGGCTTGCGCCCAGGCCTGAGAGAACACCTCCTGCACGACGTCTTCGGCGCCGCCTTGGTCCTGCATGATCCGCATTGCCAGTCCGAACACGGAACGGATGTGCCGGTCGTAGACGAGCGCCAGCGCTTCCGAATCGCCTTCAGCCATCCGCTGAACCGTTTCCCGGTCTACGACGCGAGCGTCAGCCGTGGCACCACCCCGGCCGGCATTCGCGCCGTCGATCACCGTTCTGAGCAGCATGCGTCCTGGTTGGTGGCCTGTATCGGTGAATCATTGTGCGACGACGCCTCATAGACTGCTACGCGCGGTGGCCCGTTCTGGATGGGGCGCCGATGCCTCTCTGACAAATGTTACCCCGTCCCGTCTGGTCGGGTCCCCACCCGATATAACCTCGGTCCTGCGCGGCTGGTCCAATCCAGGGGCGACCGTTGTGCCGTCACGGGCTTTGAGACAAGATACCGGGGTTACACATGCGCGGGCGAATGGTGACGATGGCATTGGTCGTGCTTGGAATTGGATGCAGCGGCGAGAGCCCGGCGGCGCCCACGGTGGGGCCGGAGCCGGGTTGGACCAACGTGGTGACGATCAGCCGTCGCACATCAAGTGTCCGGAGTTCAATCAGGTCGGGTTCCTGTCGCCAGGTCAGCGCCGGGAGACCGGAAATTTTGTGGCCGTCCAGACCTGTGGTTTTCACGACCATCTCGATGCGCAGAATTCTGATCTACTTGGCACCATCAACATCGTGGAGTAACTGATGTCAATTTTCGCAAGAAGTCCAAAAGGGTTGGCGTTCGTGGCCGTGCTAGGCCTGGGCGTCCTGCTGTCTGGCTCGTCAGGTCGCGCCCAGACGACCTCGGAGCGGCTCGCAATGGTCAAGGCGATGACGTTCGATGTATTCGGGACGGTCGTGGACTGGCGGTCGTCGATCATCCGTGAAGGGCAGGAGCTCACCACCCGTTTCGGCTTCGAAGTCGACTGGGCCCAGTTCGCCGACGAGTGGCGAGGCGGTTATGGTCCCGCGATGGGGCGCGTGCGCAGCGGAGAACTTGGGTGGCTGCGTATCGATGACTTGCATCGGATGATCCTCGACGATCTGATTCCGAAGCACGGATTGACCCCGCTCAGCGAGTCCGACCGCGACCACTTCAACCGCGCGTGGCACCGGCTACAGCCGTGGCCCGACGCGGTCTCTGGGTTGACCCGACTCAAGACTCGCTATGTGCTGTCGACGCTCTCGAACGGCAATGTCGCCCTGCTGGTCAACATGGCGAAGCACAGCGGGTTGCCGTGGGACGCCGTCCTCTCGTCTGAGCTCGCCAAGCACTACAAGCCGGATCCTGAGGTGTATCTCATGGCCGCCGACCTGTTGGGTCTGGCACCGGAGGAGGTCATGATGGTCGCGGCTCACAAGGGTGATTTGCGGGCGGCGGCCGCCCTCGGTCTCAAGACTGCCTACGTCCCTCGTCCGGATGAGTACGGTCCTGACCGAGAGATCGATACCACCCCGGATCCGGACTTCGACGTCGTGGCCACCGACTTCAACGACCTCGCCGATAAGCTGGGAATCCGCTAGTATCCTCGCCGCTCGCGGGGTGGGGGCCTGGACGCGACTCGAGCCAGTCCTGCACCAGGCAAGCCCGGACACGATCGCGGCGCGCTGGCGCTTTAGGCTGGCCCGCGCACGGAGCGGGGTCTGCCGGCTGGCCAGAAACGCTCGTATCATCCTGAGAGCGGCCGCTTCTCGTTCGAACGCCATGAGGCCAACCGGTGCGAGGACCAGGAGCCCGAGGCTCGCGGCGATCTCGGGGCCGAGTCCCAATGTGAGGGCGACGCTCGTCGCGAGAGTCGTCATCCAGACGCCGTAGACCACCATGCCTCAGAGGACCTGCCACGTCGCGCGGCTTTGTAGGTCCGGGGCCTGCCGGCTGAGCGCCCAGGTCAGCCAGTAGGCGGGGGCGAAGCAGCACATGCCCACCATCGCCAACGGGGCTAGGACCGGGGCTCTGGCGCCTTCCCGAAGCAGAAAACGATCCACTGCGCCCGCTGACATCCGGCGGTCCAGGTCGCTGTCTCGAAGTCCGAACGCCCGCACCGCCAGGCCAACGAGCCGCCACAGCAGCGGGCTCCCCGTCTGGGCGCGGTCTGGCGCGGTCATGGTCACGGGGTGACATGTTTCTGGGCGACACGCTCGGGTCTGATCCCCCATCCCACCACGCGCGCCGGCACGTCGCGAAGCCACGGCAGGTGCGAGACGAGCCTCGCGGGCAGCGGTAATCGAAACGGACGCTCTTCGAGTGCCCGCGCAACCACGAGCCGCTGGACGATGGCCTGGAAGCCCTGAATGAATCGGGTAGGGAATTCACGCCGACGCTGGACTGCGGCCAGATCCGCGTCGGAGAGTGTTCCGGCCAGGAGAGGTTCCGCGAGGTAGTTCGCTGCGGCCACGGCGTCCTGAATGGCGTAGTTGATGCCGACGCCACCGATCGGAGACATGACGTGCGCGGCGTCGCCGAGGGCTAGCAGTCCAGGGCGATGCCAGGTCGGGACGCGACTCGACTCCACCGAGAGGAAGTGAACGTCGGTCCAGTCCTCAATCGCGTGGACCCGCTCGGCGAGTTCCGGTATGAGCGAGGCGACCTCTGCCCGCAGCACCGGGAGTCCGGCGTCCTTGACCGTGTGTTGGCTGCCTTTCAGGATCACGTAGCCGAGCTGCCACTCGGTGGCTCTGGCCAGTACGACGACCAGACGACCGAGGCCGACTCGGAAGCCGGTGAGATCGATGCCCAGTTCGTCGTCCCTGCGGGGGAGAACCACCCACATGACATCCATCGCGGCCGCGTTCGGTTTCGGCTCGAATCCCGCCAGGGCGCGTAGGCGCGACGCGCGCCCGTCCGCGGCTACTGTCAAGGTCGCCAGCAGCTCGTGCTCAGCGTCTGCATCGCGATACCGGACGCCTCTGACGGTGCCTCGTCGTGTCCCCTCGTGCGTCGCGTCCTCGTTCGGGTCGTCCTCGTCTCCGACGATGAGATCGGTGACCCGCGACCCGACGCGAAGGTCGAAACAGCCATGTGTGTTCGCTTCGCTCACAATGAATTCGAGGAACTCCGCTTGCGGAATCATCGCGATGAACGGAAACGGGGTGCGCAAGCGGCTGAAGTCGGCGAGGACGGTCGATGTCGAGCCGCTACGCAACGTCATCCGCTGCAGCCGGCCGTGCTCTCTGGCCAGCAGTGGGGCCGCGAGTCCGAGGTCGTCGAGCATTTCGAGTGTCGACGGGTGCACGGTGTCGCCGCGGAAGGCGCGGTCGAAGTCGTGCTTGGCCTCAAGGAGGACCGTCGCGATGCCAAGCCGCGAGAGCAGCAGGGCAAGGATGGCTCCGCCCGGTCCCCCTCCCACGATGCAGCAGCTCGTTCGCTCGGGCATGGGTGTGGTGGCCGTCGCCACCGGGTTCAGACCGCGGCCGGTCGCGTGGCTGCGAATCGCAAACGGACGTAGTCGACGATCCAGACCCCGTCCGCATTCCGGATTCTCGGCTCCAGTCGTGATCGCACATCCTGGAGTAACGCAGGGCGGTCGTCCTTTGGCACGCCACCGAGAAACGGTTGGGCGAACACCTCCAACCAGTGGGAGACATCTCCGGGCAGCGGTGTCGGACGGGGAAAGAGCTGGAGCGAATCGATCGAGAACCCTCCCCCCTCGAGTCGGGCTCGATACTCCTCGGCGGTCGGGAAATACCAAGGGTCGACACTGGCACCATCGACGCCGCGTTCGCCGAGCGCGGCGGCGAATGACTCCCGGATCGAGGCCACACAGCCGGCGCCGCCGAATTCCGCCACGAAACGGCCGCCAGGTCGGAGCGCCGAGTAGACCCGTTCGATCACCAGGTCCACGTCTGGAATCCAGTGGAGCACGGCGTTGCTGAAAACCGCGTCGAACTCCGCATCGAATGTGAGCTCGGTCGCGTCGATGATTCGCGCGTCCAGACCGCGCTCCATCGTCGCCCAGACCTGCTCCGGACTGGTGTCGATAGCCACGACCTGACAGCCCGCGTGGCGGAAACGCTCCGTCAAGGCACCGTCACCGCACCCGAGGTCTAATACCCGTTCTCCCGTCTTCGGTTCCAGCAGGTCTGCGACCGGCGCGCCGAGGTCCGAGACAAAGCGGGCATGCTCCGAATAGGTCTTGGGGTCCCACTCTTGGGTCATAGGTTTATCTCGGGTCCCGTCTGCTCGCCACCGCCGTGTCGCCCCGACCCTGATGTTCGGTCTTGAAAAGCCGTGGCGAATGCTCTGCGATCGACGTCCTTCGTCACGTTCTCAAGGTGGTGCATGTGGATGAGCCGCTACCTCGCCGCCGAGACTAACCGATCCTGGTCGATCTCGGGGGACCGACTCTCTCCGATCTGATCGGCGCGGGCTGTTATCCGGTCGCGCCAGGCCGTCCCTGGGGGATCAATGTCGTGGTCAACGTGTTCGGTCGGGAAGGGTACCCGCTGCGGTACTTCCACCGCCAGATCGGTGCCGACGGGGCGACCCGGAACATCCAGGTCGGTGGTCTGGACGAATTTCGGGCCGGGAACATCTCCAACGTCGACTTCAGGCTCGAGAAAAAGTTCGCGTTGGGGCGTGACGGTGACGTATCGGCCACGTTGACGGCCGACGCATTCAACGTCTTCAATGAAGACTTCGTCCTGCAAAGGGAACGACAACTCGGACAATCAACCACGAACTTCACGCACGAAATATTGAGTCCGCGGGTCTGGCGTTTGGGGGTTCGGCTCAACTTCCGGTAGGAACGAAGGCCTAAGGACGGCAAGAAGCACGACATGACATGTGCGCAGGGTGCCTCAATTAAACAATTCGTCGGCACGCGCAGCCAGGAGGCGACCGCGCTGCTTCGCCACCGCGGTCATGAGTCGTTCACCCGTTCCAACACCAGGATCGAATTGACGCCAAGATTGCATTCGAGGAACTCGTGCATCTCGCCAGCTCGTAGCTGCCGGCTCGAGTTGACGTAGATGTCTCGGAGATGCGACGGCGCCGACAGGACGACCATGGTCCGCCGTACGAGGGAAAGCCGCGTGCCATCGCCATGGCAGCTGGGTGAAAAACCCTCTACTTGGTATGTGTCCCCGTGCCGCCGTGCCAGTCGCTCGATGACGCCGAGCGGAGAGCCCAGAACCCACTAACAGCGGTAGCGCTCCGTGAGGTCCAATCTGGGCGGTATGATCACAGGCACAGGAGGGGACCTGCGCCTCGGACTGCGTCCTATTGTCTCCGGGTTCAGACAGACGATGAATACTGACCTACTTGCCGACCTCAACAAGCACCTGCGACTCGAATTCCGAGCCGCCCACGAGTATCTCGCGATGTCGATTTGGCTGTCGGCCCATGACTTGCCGGGCTTCAGCGCCTGGATGCGCCAGCAGTCGACCGACGAGCTTGGACACGCCAACCGAGTCATCGAGCACCTGGTGGACCGCGACCAGGCGGTGAAACTACCGGCCATCCCTGAACCCCCCACCGACTGGCCGGACGCCGTTTCGGTGGCCGCCCATGTATTGCGCAACGAGCAGGAGGTGACCGCCTCGATCGCGGCGTTGTACGAAGCGGCAGAGGGAGCTGGTGACCGTGGCGCCCAGGTCATGCTGCAATGGTTTGTGAACGAGCAGATGGAGGAAGAGTCAAGCGCACGCGCCTTGCTGGGGCGTTTGAAGCTCGCGGGCTCAACCGGGCTCGGTCTCCTGCTGGTCGATCAGGAACTCGCCACGGGAAAAATTCCCGGCGCCGCGTCCGAGAACTCTCCCTAATAGGCCCCAGCGATTCCCTTAAGCCGCGTGCGAGGCCTTAGTTTCCGTCGAGACACGTACGCCTTGGAGGCGGCCGAAAAACGACGCAGAGCGGTTTCCTGCCGACGGATCGGCAAGAAACCTAGGTTGAACCCGCGGGGACGTCTCCCAGCGAGAGTGTGCCGGTGTAAATCGCCATGCCGACGACCGAGTCGATGCCGGCCGCATCCAACGTATCAATCTCGGCCCGGGTCGTGATGCCACCGGCCGCGGTGACCGGACGGGACGTGGCCGCCGCGACGGCCTGCACCGCATCCATGTCAGTACCGGTCATCGTGCCCTCCCGGTCAACGTGGGTGTACAGGAATTCGGCGCAGTAGGGTTCAAGGGCCTGGGCCGCTTCGACCGCCGTCACCTGCACCGGTTCGGTCCACCCGCGGATGACGACCCGGCCTCCTTTACTATCAACCGCGGCGATGACCCGCTCGGGGCCCACGGCGTCAGCCAGTGTCTTGGCGAACTCCAGATCTGGCTGCCCGTTTCGAAACAATGATGAGCTGACGATTACCGCCAGCGCGCCGTAATCGAGCACTTCCCGAGCCCGCTGGACCGATCGGATGCCACCGCCCACGCGGCACTTCAACCGTGGGGCGACCTGTTGTACCAACGCGTCGTTGGTGCCGGTGCCCAGGGCGGCGTCGAGGTCGATGAGTTGGACCTTCGGGAAGCTGGCGAAGCGAGAGACCCAGCCGTCCAAGTCGTCACTCTCGATGGCCAGGCGCTGACCCTGGACGAGTTGCACCACTTTGCCACCCTTCAGGTCGATGGATGGAATCAGCATTGTCCTCTTCTTAGCGGGGCTATGCCCCGGACCCCACGCGGCGGCTCAGCGGGGGCCCCGAGTGCCCCACTCCACGGCCGCGGGGCGCGCATTATCGTGCGCCCGAAGCACCCGTTTCCCTAGGTAATCCTGACCGGTATCCCATTCGTCCTCAAATGCGTCTTCAGGTCCGCGACCGCATGTTCCGAGTAGTGAAAAATCGAGGCGGCCAACGCCGCGTCCGCTTGCCCAGTCGTGAACACGTCGACGAAATGGTCGAACGTGCCGGCGCCGCCCGAGGCGATGACCGGGATCGGCACCGCGGAAGACACCGCCGCCGTCAACTCGCAGTCGAAGCCCGCTTTCGTGCCGTCCTGGTCGATGGAGGTGAGCAAGATCTCGCCCGCGCCCCGGTCCGCGGCTTCTTGTGCCCATTCGACGGCATTACGTTCCGTGCCCTGCTGACCGCTTCGGACGTAGATTTTGAACCGACCGTTCTCGCGTTTGGCGTCAATGGCCACGATGACGGCCTGACTGCCATAGCGCTTGGCCAGGGCGGTGATCAGGGCGGGGTGTGAAAGTGCGGCCGTGTTGATGCCCACCTTGTCGGCGCCGGCGTCGATCGCGGCCTCGGCGTGCTCCTCGCCGCGAATACCGCCGCCGACGCACAAGGGTAGGAAAATCTCGCGAGCGACGGCCTGAATCGTGTCGGCCAGCGCCTTCCGTTTCTCGATCGTCGCGGTGATGTCGAGGATCACCACTTCGTCGATCCCCTCGCGGTTGTAGCGCGTCGCGAGCTCCGCCGGGTCCCCCGCGTGACGTAGGCCTTCGAAGTTGATGCCCTTGACGACCGCACCGTCCCGCACGTCGAGACAGGCGATGATCCGCTTGGAGAGCATCGCTACAACGCCTTCCGCAAGAAGTTGCGCAGAATCGTGAGACCGACGTCTGATGATTTTTCGGGGTGGAACTGGACGCCCCCCACCAGACCCCGTTCGACGGCCGCGGCGAACTCCATGCCGTACCGTGTCGCCCCGACGCAGTCGTCCGTGACCGGCGCCGCGAAAGAGTGCGTGAAGTACACCTGCGCGCCCTCCGATATACCGTCCAGCAGCCACGATGGCTTTGTCGTCCGGAGTGTATTCCACCCGACGTGCGGCACCTTGAGACGCCCGCCCACCCGGTCGGACGGGCCAGAGGCCACCGCCGGCGTCGCATCCTCCTGGTCCGTGATCACCGTGCACGTGCCTTGCATCATCTGGAGCCCCGGATGACCTGGCGCTTCCGTACTCCCGTCGAACAACCACTGCATGCCGACGCAGATTCCCAGCAGCGGACGCTGTCGAGCGATGTGACGCTCGATGGCCGACCGCCAGTCGGCGCCCAGGGCCGCCGTGACCTCGAAATTCCCTACGCCCGGGACGACGATCCCGTCGGCCGAGTCCAGGTCCGCCGGAGCCGTCGGCGTCGTGGCCGGCGCGTCGAGATGGGCCAAGGCCTTGCGGACCGAGGTCAGATTGCCGGCCCCGTAGTCGATCAAGGCGATCACAACAGCCCTTTCGTGCTCGGGAGCTGTTTCGCCATGCGAGGGTCTTTGTCGCATGCGACTCGTAACGCCCGAGCGAACGCCTTGAACAGCGCCTCGACTTGATGATGACTCGACCGCCCGTAGAGCACTTTGAGATGCACGTTCGCGCGGGCTCCCTGGGCAAAGCCTTCGAAGAAATCCTGGAGCAGTTCCGACTGCAGGTCGCCGACACGGTGCACCCGTAGTCGTAGGTCGACGACCGCGTGGGGACGGCCGCTCAGATCGATGGCGGCTACGCCCAGCGTTTCGTCCATTGGCATCACGAAGTACCCGGCGCGGTTGATACCCCGCCGCGAGCCAATCGCCTTGGCCACCGCCTCGCCGAGCGCGATGCCGACGTCTTCCACCGTGTGATGCTGGTCGACGTCGAGGTCTCCTGTCGCCTCGATCTGCAGGTCGAAGCCGCCGTGCCGGCTCACCAGCTCGAGCATGTGGTCCAGGAACCGGATGCCTGTGCTGATGGCATAACGGCCCCGTCCTTCGATGCCGAGGCGGATGGTGATCTGAGTTTCTGCCGTGTGTCGGTCGATGCGTGCGCGTCTCATGAGTGGATTGGCTCAGAAGGCTTCGTGCTACGGGCCGCGGGTTTCGGTCGACGCGGCGATCTCGCCAGGCGCACCCGGATCGATTCGGCGTGGCCGGTCAGACCTTCAGCTTCGGCGAGCGGCAGGATGGTCGGGGCTAGCGCCGCGAGCCCGGCCTTGGTGATCCGTTGGACGCTGTGCACATGTACGAAGTCGGACGCGCTGAGACCACCGCGGAAGCGTGCCGCGCCACCGGTCGGCAGCACGTGGTTTGAGCCGGTCGCATAGTCGCCGGCTGCCTGTGCGCCGTAGGGGCCGACGAAGACGGTGCCGGCTCTGGTCGCGCCGTGAGCCACCTCTTCTCGGTCGCACACCAGGTGCTCAGGGGCGATCCGGTTGGCGAGGGCGATGGCCTCGTCGACCGTCTTCGTGACGACGATCGTCCCGTGTCGTCGCCACGATGCGCGGGCCGGTCCGTTGGCTGGCATACGCGCCTTCACCTGCTCGGCGATGCGTTCGGCGAGCGCGCGGTCGGTGGTGACCACGATGGCGCGGGCGTCCGGGTCGTGTTCGGCTTGCGCGATCAGGTCGGCCGCGATCCAGGCGGGATTGCCGCTGGTGGCGACGATGACGATCTCGGTCGGGCCGGCATGGAAATCGATCGGGCAGTCCGCCGCCACGAGCGCCTTCGCGGCGGCGACATAGGCGCTGCCGGGTCCGACGATCTTGTCCACTTTCGGAATAGTCCCGGTGCCATAGGCCAGGGCCGCGATGGCCTGCGCGCCGCCGAGTCGGAACAGTCGCGTCACGTTGGCGATGGCGGCGGCGGCCAGCACGGTCGGATCCGGTCGCGGACACATCACGATCGTTTCCGTGACGCCGGCAACTTGAGCCGGTATGGCGGTCATCAACAGTGATGACGGCAATGGATAGCGTCCCGCCGGTACGTAGCAGCCAACCCGGTTGAGCGGGCTGACCCGCTGTTCGATCTCGACTCCCGGTACGACCGCGGTACGCCAGGCGCGCGGTACTTGGCGTCGCGCAATCCGCCGAATGTGCTTCGCCGATGTGCGGAGCGCCGTGCGCAGCGTCGGGTCGATGGCGCTCAACCCGGACTGCATCTCGTCACGAGAGACCTCAGCCGGTGCAACCAGTTGATCGAATCGCCGTGCGTACCGCAGCACCGCGGGATCACCGGATCGGCGAACCGCGGCCACGATTCGAGCCACCCGGCGAGCGATCGTCGGGTCGGTCCTCTGCCCGCGGTCGATCAGCCGGTCGACGGCCCGCCGACTGGATGAGGCGATGATGCGCATCGGTCTACAGCACGATCTTGTTCAGCGGATACTCCACGATACCCTCGGCGCGGGCGGCTTTCAGCTTTGGAATGAGCTCACGCACGGACGACTCCTCGAGAATGGTCGACACCGCCACCCACGCTTCTTCGTCAGATCCCAACGGACTCAGCGGGGAGACGGTGGGGCGCTGCAACGCCGGCAACAGCCCGACCACGGTCTCCAGGTCGACCTCGCGCACGTTCAGCATCATGCCCACCCGTCCTTGGGCTTCCATCGCGGCGCGCAACAGGAGTGCGATGTTGTCCAGTTTCGTCCGCTTCCACTCGTCCTCGAGCGTCGTCGAATTGGCGATGAGTTGTGGGTTCGACTCGATCACGGTGTCGATAATCCGCAACCGGTTGGCCCTGAGCGTCGATCCGGTCTCGGTCGCTTCCACGATGCCGTCGGCCAGCAGCGGCGGTTTGACCTCCGTGGCGCCCCAGGAGAACTCGACCTTCACTGGCACCTCAAGGCGCTGGAAATAGGCCTCGGTCACCCGTACGAGCTCGGTCGCGATCGTCGCGCCCGCGAAGTCTTGTGGCGTTCGGTACTTCGAATCCTCAGGCGCGGCGAGCACCCATTTGACCTTGCGGAAGCTTTGTTTCGAGTAGACGAGATCGGCGATATCGACCACGCTGTCGCCGGTCGTGGCCTGGTGCTCGGCAATCCAGTCTTGCCCGGTCAGTCCGGCGTCCAGCGCCTCGTCCGCGACGTATCGGGCCATTTCCTGCGCTCGGATCAACGTGCACTCGATATCCGGATCGTCGATGGTCGGAAAGTACGAGCGCGAGCTCGTGTAGATATTGAAACCGGCGTGCGCGAATAGCTGGACCGTGGAGTCCTGTAGCGAGCCTTTGGGGATACCGAGTCGTAGGGTTTTGTCAGCCATTGTTCTTCTTGTGTGAGTTCTCTACAGAGTCGTGATGGTCGATTCCAGTGTGCTGGCGACGATCGACACGCGGATGCCGAGTGCACGCTACGTGTCGTCGGCGTCGAGGGTTCGGTAGAAGCAGGTTCGTTCTCCGGTGTGGCAGACGTTGCCATCACCGTTGCGCGTGACCCGCAGTAGCACCGTGTCGTCGTCGCAGTCGACCAGAATCTGCCGGACCGCCAGCGTGTTCCCCGACGTTTCGCCTTTCTTCCACAATTTGTTGCGCGTGCGGCTGAAGAACGTGGCGAACCCGGTGTCGCGGGTCAAGGCGAGTGCTTCTTCGTTCATGAATCCGACCATCAAGACCTCGTGGCTCGACGCGTCCTGTATGACGGCCGGAATCAATCCATCCAGTTTCGAAAAATCCATAGTCTTCGTCCTCGTGTGCACCGGGGTTCCTTCCGGGTGCCGCCGCCTGGGCTCAAAAAAAAAGCCCCGCCGTTGGTGGTGGCGGGGCCGGGTGCGTTGCGCTGGTTGTGATCTGTAGCCGTGCTACTTCGCGCGCATATGTCCCGGCTCGCGACCATCCTGGCCCGCGGAGCAATGATGCAGGTGATACGAATGATGATGACGATACCGCAACGGCATGAGCCACGTACCGTATCCTAGGCTTGTCAAACCTGTCAAACGGAGCCGCGGGGCGAAGCCCGTCTCAATAAGGACTTGATTCATGACCGATCGGATCTGGGACACGGACCGGCAACGCCGGCGACTTTCGCGTCGTTCTTTTCTGGCCGGAGGAGTGGCGCTGATGGCCGGGCCGGCGGTGCCATTGATCGGGCAACCGCGACAGACGCCCCGGTTCGCCGGTCCGCCCTTTAGTCTGGGCGTCGCCTCGGGTGATCCCACGTCGGACAGTGTGATGCTGTGGACCCGGCTCGCGCCCGTCCCGCTGGAAGGCGGGGGGATGGGGGACGAGGCGGTCGAGGTGAACTGGGCGGTCGCCACCGATGAACGTATGACCCGGGTGGTGCAACGTGGCACCAGTGTGGCGCGTCCGGACCTGGGCCACGCGGTGCATGTGGAGGTCACCGGGCTGGAGCCCGACCGCTGGTATTGGTATCGCTTCCGGTCGGGCGGTGAGGCCAGTCGGGTGGGGCGCACCCGGACGTTTCCGGTGGCCGGGTCCGCGGTCCGTCAGTTGAAGATGGCGTTTGCCTCCTGCCAGCACTACGAGACCGGCTATTTCACCGCCTACCGGCACATGCTCGAGGACGACCTCGATGTGGTGTTTCACCTGGGGGACTACATCTACGAATACGAGGGGCGCGACGGGCGGGCGCGGAAACACACGGGCGACGAGATCGAGCTGCTCAGCGACTATCGCAATCGGCACGCCCTCTACAAGCTTGACCCGGACCTGCAGGAGGCGCACGCGCGATTCCCATTCATCGTCACCTGGGACGACCACGAGGTCGACAACAACTACGCCGCCGGCGTCTCCGAGGAGGAAGGGTTTGCGTCGGAACTGTTTCTGCGCCGCCGCGCCGAGGCGTATCAGGCCTATTTCGAGCACATGCCGCTTCGACCGGCGTCGACACCGACCGGTCCCCGGATGCAGCTGTATCGACGGTTCGAGTACGGCGATCTGGCGTCGTTCTTCGTGCTCGACACCCGACAGTACCGCTCCGACCAACCGTGCGGCGACCGGAGGGGCCCGGCCTGTGCGGGCGTCGGCGATCCGGAGGCGACGTTACTGGGAGGCGCTCAGGAGCAGGGGCTGCTGGAGGGGCTCGACCGGTCGTCGAGCCGATGGAACGTGTTGCCGCAACAGGTGATGATGGCGCGGGTTGATCAGGCGGCAGGCGACGACGAGCTGATCAGCATGGATCAGTGGAGTGGGTACGAAGTCGCGCGGCGTCGCCTGATGGAGTTTCTGGCCTCGCAACGTCCGTCCAATCCCGTCGTGCTCACCGGCGATATCCACACTAACTGGGTGAACGACCTTCGGGTCGACTATGCCGCGGAGCGGTCTCCAGTCGTCGCCACTGAGTTCGTTGGCACATCGATCACGTCAGGAGGCGATGGTTCGGATGTGCGAGGCAACACGGCCGGGATGCTGTCTGAGAATCCGTCGGTGCGCTTCTTCAACAACCAGCGGGGATACGTACGGTGCGCGATCACGCCGGGTACCTGGACGTCGGACTACCAGGTGCTCGAGTACGTCACCCACCAGGGGAGTCCGATGTCGACCCGCGCGTCGTTCGTCGTGGAAAACGGTCGCCCCGGCGCCCAACCCGCCTAGGTTTTCCGACGAGGCGCCCGCCTGCATGCTCCCTCTTTGCGTCATGCCGGCCCGTCACACGCGGGGCGTGACGCTTCGGGCAGGAAGCGGGACCGAGCTGAGCGTAACCAGTTGTAGCAAGGGCCTTTAGGCCCGTTGACCGATCAGCGCCCCTGAAGGGGCTTGCTACGACAGCCCGCTACGTTTCCTCAGCAGACGAACGGCTTGCCAGGAAACCGCGCTGGTGTTTTTCAGCCCCCTGGGTTTTCCTGCCTGGTTGTGTCAGAACTGGACTCGGATACCGGCGAAGCCACTTCGCGGTGCCCCGGGCGAGAGAAACCGGGGGTCGTCAGCCGCAGGCACCTCCTCCAGCTCGATTTCAAGCTCGGCGAGGAGGCCAAACGTCTCGTAGTCGGTGTTGTAGAGGTTGTCGATCCGGACGAACAGCTCCAGCGCGTCGTTGAGGCGATACGACGAGCGCAGGTTCGCCACGGCGTAGCCGTCCACGGGCAGCTGGTCGTTGCCTTCGTCTCCGAGAAAGACCCGGCTGGACGACCGGTTGGCCTCCAGCGCGACATCCCAGTCGCTGGTCACGGCGATGCCCACGCCGGTCTTGAAACTGTGTCGCGGGATACCGGCGAGCCGGTCACCTGGTCGCACTTCCAACCGTCCCTGGTCGTTCGTCGCGTCGTTCACCTCGGCGTTGCCGGGCAGCTCCAATGGTGACTCGAAGGTGGCATTCACGAGTCCGTAGCTGGCGAACCACTCGACCCGATCGATTCGGCCGCGGATATCGGCATCCAGCCCCACTCGCTGCGTGTCGCCGGCATTCTGGAAGAACCCGGTCCCGATCAGTCGGGAAGACGCTACAAAGAGAATGTCGTCGTCGATCCGGGTTCGATAGAAGGAGGCGGACCATTCGAGACTGCCGCGGCTGGTCACATGGTCCCCTCGCACACCACTTTCGAACGACTTGGCGACCGCCTGTTCCAACGGAGGGTCTGACAGGAACGCGTTCGGCACCCGACACGGTTCGTCGGGGTCGGCGCAGCTCAGTTCGGCCGCCGTCGGAGCTCGACTTGATTCCGTGTACCGAGCGAAGACCGATGTGGCATCGTTCAGCTCGAAGACGCCACCGAGGCCGGTGTTGAACCGACTGAAGGTGTGCTCCCCGTTCAGGGAGGTGCCGAGGCGATCACGGATGTCGATTCGCGCGTGGTTGAATCGTCCGGAGACAGTCAGGTGAATCCGGTCGGTCAGTGACAGCGTATCGCTGTAATACACCCCGAGCGCGCGGTTGTCGGTGGCGAGGCTCGTGTTGAACAGGTCGTCCGGGGCTTCCCCGAAGATGCCGGCGAACAGACCAGACCCGGCCACGGAGCGGTCAGCCGTCAAGGTGCCCACTTCGCTGTTGGAGGCGAACGCTACGTCGGACAGGTCGGCAGACGCGCCAAGCACCAGCACGTTGTTGTCGCGTGTGGCGCTGGCCTGCAGCGTGGCGCCGTATCCCTGCGACTGGGTCGACGTCCGGTTGAACGCCGCGTTTCCCTCCGCGTCACTGTCGGTGATGAACGCGCCGGTCTCCGTGTCGACCAGCGGCCGGTCCAGAGGCTCGTCTTCGAGGTCGTCGTCGAGCATGGTCCCGACGGCGGCCCCGAGGTCATCATCATCGTCGTCACCGCCGGTTCGCTGACACAGGGTGTTGGCGGGAGCGCCGGAAGGCAGGGCATCGTCGTCGCAGAGCACAAACTCCGCCTCATCCCCGTTGAGGGTGCGGCGATCGAGGTCGCGGTAGTAGCCCGTGACCTGGACGGACCAGGTGTCGGAGGCGGCCAGGTTGAATCTCCCCTGGACGAATCCCAGCTCGTTTTCGGTGATGTCGGGGAAGGTGAAAACCGCCGTGCGGTCGACCGCCAGCAACTCGATCGGTGCGGCGCTGTTTCCGTTGAGCCGGGTGTTGGCGTAGGTCACGTTCACACCCGCATCGACGCGTCCGGCCCGATAGGCGACGTCGGCCACGGCCTGGTTGACCGTGGAGGGAGAGGCGACACGCCAACCCGTCTCATTGAAACGGGTGGCGCCGACATACAAGCCCCAGGCGCCACGATGGACGCCGTATTCCCCGGTGCCCGTTACCCGGTTAAACGACCCGCCCGAGAACTCGCCTCGGAAGCCCGCGGCGTCGAACCCGTTCTTCAGTTGCAGCGCCAGTGCCCCGCCGAGGGCGTTCAACCCAAAGGTCGGGTCAGCCCCGGCGCTCAGCTGAACCTGATCGACCGCAAACATCGGCATCAGGTCGAACTGCACCGTGTCGCCGAACGGCTCGTTGACGCGGACGCCGTTCTGGTAGACCGCGATGCCCTGCGGTAGCCCCAACAGAGGGGATGCCGTGAATCCTCGGAACCTCAGGGTCGGCTGAAACAGGTTCGCGGTCGCGCCCTCCATGGAGATCGCCCCGAGCTGCTCGTCGAGCGCTTGGGCGATCGAGGGGGCGCCGCGCGCCTGGAGCTCGCGGGAGCCCACGACCGACACGGTGGCCGGCAGACGCTCGCGTCCGATCGTGGCTCCGAGCAAGGGCGTGACGCCCACTACGTTGACCCGCTCCGTCAGTGCCGCGATGTCGAGCTGGATATCGAGCGTGGCGGAGCTGGCGTCGCCGAGGGAGACGGTCTCTCTGACGGTCTGGAAACCCACCAGCGTGACGTCGACCGTGTAGTCACCCGCGGCGAGTGGCGACGTCTGATACGTGCCGGTCGTGTCGGTGATCAACACGAGCGGCGTCCCGAGCGCCGGCGAGCGAATCGTGACCGTGACGCCGACGAGTGGCTGGTCCTGGATATCGGTCACTCGCCCCTGCAGCGACCCGTTCTGTGCGTACGCCACGCCAGTCCCGATCAGGAGTGCGGCCCACGCGCCGCCGATCCCGCGACGCCGACGCCACGCGTTCCTCGCCTCGGTTGTGACCCACTGCGTCCAGATACGTGCCATCGTCTTCATCGTTCGGAGTTAGTCGGCCGGTAGCTCGATGTATCGGAGCAGGGCGTGTGCCGTCGCTGATGGACTGCGGCTTCGTATCTCAGACGTTCGTGGACGGGAACATCCCGGCCGAACTTGGGGCCGTGGCAGAACGCAGGACGATTATATCGGGGCGCGACGATGCTCGGCATGAATAAGTCGCCGTTCATCGAGCCGCGCGAGGTGCTATCGAATGTGGAACGGGATGCGAACCGTGTCGTCCTGCATTCCGTGGCTCAGCGGGGCGCTGGCCTGGCCAGCGCGCTCGCTCACTGCATTCCCGGTTGGGTCAGGAGCTGAAATCTCGAACGGCGTCCCGATCCGGTTCCCCGCCAGGTCTTCGAGGATCGTGGATGCGACGAGCGCATAGGCGCCCGGGACCCACGGTTGCGCGGGCGTCATCATCCAGCGCGTCTCCCAGTTTCCGGTCTCCACTTCGCCGGCGACCGGTTGGCCGGCGTCGGTCTCCACTCCGATCGCGCGACGCATCAACGCGTGGTCGAGCGGCTCGGGGAACGACACGACCAGACGTTGGGTCGAGCCGCCGGCGGGCACACGGAGCCGCCACGTCGTGTGATCGAGGGGTGCCGTGTCAGCCGGTCCGACGCTGAACTGTTTCTCGAACGGCGCCTGCAGCGGGTTGCCTTCGGCATCCGGCCACGCTGGGTCGACGACCAAGGTGTAGGTCTCGCCGGCTTGGAGGGACCGACCCAGTTGCTCGTTCAGATCCAGTCCCTGCTTGATGCGACCCGGATCGAAGAAGACCGTGTAACGGAAGTGGTCTCTGTCCCAGAAATCGAGACCGAACGGCAGAAACGGTGCCTCCACCTCGCGGCCACGCCCGTCCAGCAGCCTGAGATACGCGAGTCCGTCGACATGGCTCATCGGGGCGGAAAAATGTAGATAGAGCTTGAGCTGATTCTCTGGAACCCGATCGCCGCCCGGGTAGATCCGTTCGACCACCGTGGTCGGCTGGATGTCGGGCCTGGGTAGCGCGACCCTGGCTTCGAGGGTATCCAAGGCTTCCACCGCGGCCGCGTCGAGACCGGGCAGCCGGTTCGGATCGAGGCGGATGGCGTAGGAGCGGCCGGCATCGAATGGGAACAGCGGCGTGAACCGCAACGAATCGTCCTCGCTGACTGCATGGGAACCGAGGACCGGGGGGAGGTCGGCGTCGACTGCGCCGTCTGCCATGACGACTGTCACCCGAAGCAGGTTCGCCCACTGCGCTTCGGTTAGTCCAGTCGAGCGAAGGGCGTCAACCTGCGTCGGCGGGAGACCGGTCACGTAGATGCTGGCGGCTACGGTGTCGGCATCTCCAGCGGCGTCTTCAGGGGCGGCGGCCAAGGTGATGACCACCCTTGACATATCCACCGCCGGCGCCTTCGCGCATCCTGCGATGAATGACACGACGCCGACGAGCACGAGCGTCGCCACATCATGGGTTACCGTGCGTGCCGGCCGGAAACGCGGGACGGCGTCGCTCGCATGTGCCATCAAAGGGGGCCAACCGGGCGCGCTATGGCAGGGCGCGCGCTTCGAGGTCGGCCTGACCCGCGTCGCGTCGCGCGATGACGACGATCCGCTCGTCATCCAGCAAGTCGAGCTGCTCGATCCCGGTCAGCTGCGGGATCGTCTCGAACGTGACGCCGGCCGTGTCTCCGCCCCCGACCGGTTCGCTCAGTCCGGGCTGGGTGTCGAAGTCCGAGGTCGGAATCTTCATCACTCCATGGCTGGTGTTCGACATCAGTAGATAGTCGGCGCCGTCCTTCTCGTACACCACCATGTCGATGGGCCGATTCCCGCTACCCAACTCGGCGATGGTCGTGCCCATCACCTTGGCGCCCGGCTGCAGTGCCGTGACCGGGAACTTCACGAGCGGTGTGCAGAGATACCCGGCAATCAGGTTCTGCTCGCCACCGATCTCGTAGGGCACAAACGTATAGACCGGCGAGTGGGTCTCGAATCGTCCGTGAGCCGCGTGCCAGATTTCGACGCTGGTGCCACTGTCGATCGACGCGAACGGGTACCCGACCGCGCGGAGCTTCGACGAGAATTCTTCACTGGACAGGCCCGCGATGAACAGCTGGTCGTCGACGAACGACATGTCCGTGACCGAGGACGCTCGCGGGTTCCGGCGGGCGCTCGGATTCGAGGCGGGCGCGTTGGGCAAGGCCAACTCCGTGTACGTGACGCCGCTCAACGACACCACGTCGATCGTTCCGGCCCCATCGATGCGCAGGAGGACCGGGGTCGCATTGGCGCCGCGGCCACGCGACACCGACAGGAACGCATTGTGGGATAAGGGGTTGATGGCCAGATCGATGATCTGGATCTCGCTCGGGTCCGTGCCCAGGAGAGCCGCGATCTTGCGATCGATCCCAGGCACGTCCAGGGTTCCGGGTGTGTCCCCGGCTCCTTCCGCCCCCAGTTCGAGCGCCACGATCTTCGCGGCGCCGTTGTCTGCGATGAACAGGACGTTGTCCGGCCCGAACGCGAGTGGGCCGCCGGCGGTCAGCGTTGGACCTTGGGCCGCCGACAGGGTGTGGGTCGGCGCCAGGACGAGCAGCGACAGACCGACGACGCACAATGAGCAGAGCGTTCGATACGGCATCTAAAAATCTCCTCTGATGGATAGTCAAGCGTCCACCGGTAGGGTTCATGTTGGAAAGCAGGCGTTCATGCTAGTGTCCTCTCAGCGTGGTTCGCAACATAAATCGTCGGCGTGTTATTGCCCCTGAGGGCGTGGGTCTCCGCTCACGGATCCCCGACCTGCAGTAGCACGCGCGAAGATGTCGTATTGATTCCGCCGTTGTTCGACTTCGGCCTACACTTGAGGGTGCACGTCACCGAGCGACGATGCAAGGAGGATGGTCATGCATAGCCGGCTCTTGGCACGGAACGACAACCCACCGCCGAGTCTGGGTCGTCCAGCCGTGGTGGGTTTTCTCACGCTCGTTGTTGCTGTGTGGATGAGCGTCACGGCGTCGGCTCAGGATGACGACCGGCAGCATGAAACAGAGGCGCGGGCCGCGCTCGAAGAGTACTTTCGCGCATTGAACGCCGCCGACAACGAGGCCATTGCGGCGGTCAGCAATTTCCCTCGGCTGAGCGTGGGGAGCAACGGACAGGTCGTTCTCCGGGAGACACCAGAAGAGATCGCGATCGACTTCGAGGCGGTGCGTCAGTCCGGATTGGACCATTCCACGTTGGATCTGGCCGAAACGGTCCATGTCTCGTCCGACAAAGTGCACTTCCGAATCGTCTTCACGCGGTATGCCGTCGACGGCAGCCCGATCACGACCATGCCTGGCCTGTATGTCGTGACTCGGCAGGACGGGCATTGGGGGCTCCAACTCCAGTCCGTGCTTCCACCCACGTTTACCAGAGAACCGTAGCATCGCGCAGAAAACGATCCGGGGCGGTTACCTGTCGAGGTGTTCGGCTGGCAAGGCGCGACGAGGGAGCAGCCAGGCGGGCTGTGACTGAGGAAAAAACGTCGTCCAGACGGTCCGGAAGGTAACCGGGCTACGGCAGCGTCGATGCTTCTCGGGCCACCATCACCTCGGTGGCCTTGATCAATGCGGTCGCCTCGTCACCGCGTTTGAGTTTCAGTTCGTCGAGCGCGTCACGGGTGATGACCGCCGTGAGCAACTGGTCCCCGATGCGCAGTCTCACCTGAGCCACCAGTCCTTCACGCCGCACCTCTTCGACGATCCCGCGCAGGCGGTTGCGTCCGCTGACCAGCATGAGGACCCCGCCGTGGCGCCGTCGGGGCGTGGGTCGTGTCGGGGCTCCGCCCTCGGTCGCCTGCAAACGGTCGACTTCCGTCTCCGCGATACGGTGATGCCCACCGTCTGTCAGGGTCGTTCGGACACGGCCGCGGTAAATCCACTGCTTGAGCGTCGAGTACCCCACGCCGAGTCGATCCGCCGCCTGTCGCACTGTGAACACTGCCATCTGGTCGTCCTCGGTGGGTTGTCGCGTGTGTCCTCAACCCTAGCCGAACTCGCATTTGGGATGAGAGCGATGTGTCGATTATTCGACTATAAACATTTGCAAAACAAGATTAAATCATACTAAATTGCTTGCATATGTGTTCAACCGGAACGTTGACCGTGCTGGCCGCGCTGTCTCTGACGGCGTGCGGACGAGCGCCCGACCCCGGGCCCGGAGTCCTGATCGTCTCGGCGGCCTCGAGCCTGACCACTGTCATCGAGCCGTTGGTGCAGGCGTTCGAACGCGACACCGGGATTGCGGTTGAACTCAACCTCGCGGCCTCCAGCACCTTGGCGTCGCAGGTGCTGGCTGGGGCGCCGGTCGATGTCTTTATCAGCGCGGACCACATTCAGATGGACCGGGTGGCCGCCGCGGGATTGCTCCGGCCCGCAACCCGCACCGTCCTGCTGTCCAATCAACTGGTGGTGGTGGCACCACTCGAGCCACCGGTGTTGCCGGCCACGTCGCCCGACGTGCTGGCGTCGTTCGAACGCATCGCGATAGCCGACCCCGTCGCGGTGCCGGCGGGTGTCTACACCCGAGCGTATCTGGAATCGGTCGGGTTGTGGCGCCGATTGGAAGACAAGCTCGTGCCGACTCGCAGCGTGAGGGCGGCTCTCGTGACAGTCGAGTCTGGCGCAGTGGATGCTGGCCTCGTGTACCGGACTGATGCCCTGTCGTCCAACAAGGTGACACAGGTGTACGCGGTGCCGGTCGCCGACGGTCCTGAGATCGTCTATCCGGTCGCCGTGACCGCGGCGTCAGCCGATCCGGCGGCGAGCGAACGCCTGCTGGCTTATCTGAGCGGCGCGGGTGCCAGCGCCGCGTTCGAATCCGCCGGGTTCATCATGCCGAAAGCGCGCCGGTGACCGGCGACGCGCTCGCGATCGCCTGGCGGACTGTGTCCCTGGCGGCTCTGGCGACGCTCGTGATGTTGCCACCCGGCATAGCGCTGGCCTGGATTTTGGCCCGGCGGCAGTTTCCCGGTCGGGCCATGCTCGAGACGCTGGTGTCGCTGCCGTTGGTCATGCCACCGGTCGCGACCGGTTTGATGCTCCTCTGGGTGTTCGGGCGCCGCGGCCCCCTTGGCGGCCCGTTGTCCCAACTCGGGATAGACGTGATGTTCACATGGCGAGCCGTCGTGCTCGCGGGGGCCGTGATGGGGCTGCCGCTGCTCGTGCGCGCCGCGCGTGCCGGTTTTGAGCAGGTCGATCGACGCTACGAGGAGATCGCGGGCACGTTGGGTGCGAGTCCTCGCCGTGTCTTCCTGACCATCAGCCTGCCGCTGGCGAAACGAGGCGTGCTCGCCGGCGCGTTGCTCGGTTTTTCGCGTGCGCTCGGAGAGTTCGGGGCGACCATCATGGTGGCTGGCGCGTTGCCGAGCACCCGTACCATCGCCGTCGCGATCTACAGCTACACGGAGACCGGACAGGCGGCGGCCGCGACGACCATGTTGGCCATTTCGGCGACCATCGCGTTCGGTGCGTTGCTGCTGTCCAACCGGCTTGCCTCAAGCGCCTAATGCCTGTTCCGGTCACGCTCGACTTCTTGCTCTGTCAGGGTGATTTCAGACTCGAGATGCACGAGCAGGTCGAGGCTCGGGTCGTCGCGTTGTTCGGACCCTCCGGCTCTGGCAAGACGAGCGTGCTTGAGTCGATTGCGGGGCTCCGGTCACTCGAGTGGGGGGAGATCCGTATCGGGAGTCGCACGCTCTACGATTCGGGTGCCGGTGTCGATGTGCCGTCCCATCGGCGGAAGGTCGGCTACGTGCCGCAGGACCTGACGTTGTTCTCGCACATGAACGTCAAACACAACATCCTGTATGGCGCGCGGTCGGACCGCGACGATGGGAGCGCGGAGGGCCTTGAACAGATCCTGTCGCTGCTCGAGCTGCATCCGTTCCTGGACCGGAGGGTCAGTGATTTGTCAGGTGGTGAGCGTCAGCGGGTCGCCATCGCTCGGGCGCTGACGACGGAGCCGTTGGTGCTGCTGCTCGACGAGCCACTCACCGCCTTGGACCGCGGGCTGCGAGCGAGGGTCCTGCCCTATCTCAAGCGCATCAGAGATGAGTTGGCGACGCCGATGGTGTATGTGTCACACGACGAAGCCGAGGTTCGTGCCCTGGCCGACTGGGTGGTCGAACTGGACGGGGGGCGCACCATCCGGTCCGGACCTGCGTTGACCCCATTCGCGGGACCCTGATCAAACGAGCATGTCGACCACGATATACAGGATGGACGGTGCCAGCAGGCAACCGGCCCCGGTGTAGAACGTGGCGGTCATCGCTCCGTAGGGCACCAGTTTCGGATCCGTCGCCGCCAGCCCACCCGCTACGCCACTCGTCGTGCCCATGAGGCCGCCGTAGATCAGCGCGGAGTGCGGATTGTTCAGCCCGATACGCGATGCGACGAATGGTGTGCCAATCATGACCAGCACCGACTTCGTGAGACCTGCCGCCACACTCAGCGCGATGATTTCGCTGCTGGCCCCCAGCGCCGTGCCGGTCACCGGACCCACGATATAGGTTGCTGCTCCGGCGCCGATGGTGGTCACCGCAATGGGATCGGTGTAGCCGAACGAAACGGCGACGACAGCGCCGATCACAAACGACAGGAGCACCCCAACCACGATCGAGAGCGCGCCGACGGCCCCCGCGCCTTGTAGCGCCCGGACATCGGCTCCGAACGCGGTGGCCACGATGGCGAAGTCCCGAAACATGGCGCCGCCCATGACGCCGACTCCGGCGAACAGCGGAATATCCGAGAGTCCGCGGCTGCCGCCGGTGGCCTGCCCCCCCCACCACGCCAAGACCAGCCCGAGCCCGATCGCGATCGCGGAGCCGTGCACACGGCCGCCCGTCAGCTTTCCCGAAATCAGATAAGACACCCACACCAGTGCCCCGACGAACAGGAACGCGGTGATGAGCCCATTGCTGGACAGGACTCGTTCCAGGGTCTCAAGAATCATCCTGACCCCCCCGGCCCAAACGCGCCAACAGTGGGATCATGGCGAAGCTCGCCGTGACCGCGGCCACCCCGGCGACAATCGCCATCCATCCGCCTGACAACGCTGAAAAGACGTTCTGTCGCGCCGCCATCGCGACCACGATCGGTATGTACATCGCGCTCCAGAAGCCGATGCCCTTCTCCGTGATCGGGCTGAGCGCCGCTTCCCGGGACCCAAGATTGGTTAGCACCAGCAGCAGGAGCATGGCAATGCCCACGCCACCCACGTTGGCCTGGACGCCCATGACCTCACCGAGCAGGTCGCCAACGAACACGCCGACCAACATGCAGAACGACAACAACGCGACACCGTAAATCACCACATCGGTCTCCTTATTCACTCTTTAGTCGGGGCTACGCCCCGAACCCCACACGGCGCTGCGTGGGGACCTCCAGAGCCCTACTCCGCACCCGCCGAGGCGCGCATTGTCGCGCGCCTGGTGACGGCGGGACGACGTTAACCGATCCGAGTCCGGTCGACAACGATGCGAGTAGCCGGTGGCTGACGGTCGCCTGTGTCGCGATGGACCGCGGGTTCTGCCAGGGGCCGCTATACTCCTGGCACATGGACGCTGCCACCTTGTCGCTCGTCGCGCTGGCGATCGCCATCGTCGTCAGTTGCACGATCCGACTGCACGTCGGGTTTCTCTCCATCGCGCTGGCGTGGATTGTTGGTGTGTACGTCGCCGACATGAGCGCGCGCGAGGTGATGGGCGGCTTTCCGACGCGGCTCTTCCTGACCCTGGCCGGGGTGACATTGTTGTTCTCACAGGCGCAAGCCAATGGCACGCTGGAACTGATTGCCCACAAGGCGGTGCGTTTGTGCAAGGGCAACGTCGGCGTGATACCGATGATGTTCTTTGTCCTGTCGTTCATCCTGTCATCGATCGGCCCGGGCAGCATCGCGTCGACGGCGCTCATGGCGCCGATGGGGATGGCGGTGGCCGGGCAGGTCGGTATTCCGGCGTTCTGGATGGCGATCATGATCGGCCATGGTGGCAATGCCGCCGCGCTCTCGCCGTTCGCGCCCGCCGGCATCATCGTGAACGGCGTGATGGACGACATCGGGCTGGGCGGCTACGAATTGGCGACCTATCTCAACAATGCCATGGCGCATACGGTGGTTGTCTTCACCGCCTATCTGGCGTTTGGTGGCTTGCGGCTCCTGCGCCGGCGCCATGGAGGCGCGCTGGTAGTACCGACGGCGGATGGCGGGGGCTCCACGGCTCCAGGCGAGTTCGGGAGGCAGCACTGGCTGACGGTCGGTGTGATCGGCGTGCTGCTCGCGGCGGTCGTGCTGTTCAACGTCGACGTCGGGCTCGGCGCGTTCGCGTGCGCGATCGTGCTGGCGCTGCTCAAAGCGGGGGACGAGTCCGAGGCCGTGAACCTGATGCCGTGGCGCGTGATCATGATGGTCTGCGGCGTGACCGTGCTGATTTCGGTGCTCGACGCGACCGGCGGTCTCGCGCTGTTTACCCGCATCTTGGCTGGCATCTCCACGCCGGACACCGTGACCGCGGTCATGGCCTTCACGACCGGCTTTATTTCGATCTACAGCAGCACGTCCGGGGTGGTCCTGCCAGCGTTTCTGCCCACCGTGCCTGACCTAGCGCAGCAACTCGGCGACGTCAACCCTCTCGCGATCGCCTCATCGATGAACATCGGCGCCCACCTCGTGGATGTGTCCGCGTTGTCGACCCTCGGCGCGTTGTGCATGGCCGCGGCCCCAAAGCACGAGGACAGTCGAAAGCTGTTCAACAACCTCATGGTCTGGGGCCTGTCGATGACGCTCGTTGGCGGCGCTATCTGCTGGCTCTTGTTTACCGTTCTCGAGGTCGGTCTCGGCTAATGTCCTGGCTGACCGGTATCCCACACAGGTCGAACCGCCGCCTGAGGACCCGGTCAGCCCGGAAAGAGCCCCAGCTGACTCCTGGCTAGGGTCTATTGAGGGCCAAATCCGCCACTCAAGCGGCTTTCCAGAGCAGATCCATGTCCTGGAGCCACCTACGGAGGCGGTTCCAACTGGAAATGGTTGGGGACGCCACACCTTACGTAAGTACGATGCTCTAGCAGTCGGTCGAACTTCACCTGACCGGCGAATTCGTAGAGCCCCGCCTCCTTGTTCGGTGCCCAGGCGATGGCCCGTCCAATAGACGCGCGAGCACCTGTTCACGGTGTCGTGACGCCTACGACACTGGCTTCTGGCTTCGGACGCTGCGCGGCTCAGCGGTCGACTCGTCCGGAGGTCGGCGGGCGCGCGCGAGGTCTTCGAACACTGTCTTCAGCGCCGGAAACGTGACCAGCAGGGTTTGAAAGTCTCTCCTGCCGATCGTCAGCACGTCGACGGCGGTCAGCGCGGTGATCGTCGAATTGCGCGTCGCCTCCTCAAGCAACGCGGCCTCCCCGAAGTAGTCGCCTGGCTCCAGCACCGCCAGTCGCTCCGGTTCCCGTCCCGGCTGCTCCCGGCAGACCTCCACACGGCCGCTCTGGACCACATAGAGCTTGTCGCCGAAGTCTCCCTGACGCACCAGTTGTTCGCCCGCGTCGAAGTGCTCCGACGCGATCGCCTTCGTGCGGTCGGTCTTGAGCTGTGCGATGTCCTGCCGGAGGAACAGGTCGAGCGTCCAGTCGGTCGCCACCCGCAGCTTCCGGTCGAGCCCGGGCAGCTTCATCAGATACACCGTTCGCCAGAGCCACCAGGCGACCATGCCGGACAACTTGAGCCCGAACACCTGGGCCACAGCAGACCGGCGGCCCAGAGAAGCCAGCTGTCCGAGCGCGGAGAATGAGAACGGGGTTTGCGCCCTGCCGTCGATCGTGGCGATGATGTTGTCGGCCGCGCACCGGGCCTCCCGGATCGCGTGTTGTGCCGTGGGGGGAGCAGGACGGCGGGTGCGCGGGTCGGTCACCACCGCGCAGTCGCCCAGAGCCCAGACCCGGTCGAGCCCCGGCACTGCCAGCTGCGAGTCGACCGCCAAACGACCGCGCTGCAGCTCGACCGGCAGCGTCTCAAGCAACGGGTTCGGCCCTGACGGCGCCGTCGCGACGACCGTCCGTGCAGGNACGCGGTCGCCGGTGGAGAGGAGCGCGGCGGAGGCCGTGGCGCCGGCNAGACGCGTCTTGAGCCGGATATCGACACCCCGCCGGGAGAGCAACCGGTGGGCGAACCGTCCAAGGCTGGCGTCGAGTTCTGGCAGGATGCGTTGGCCGGAGTGGAGCAGCAGCACCTGCAGGTCCGCCCGCTCGAGTCCGCGGTAGTCGCGCACGACCTCTCGCACGAAGTCGTTCAGCTCGGCGCTCANCTCGACCCCTGAGAAACCGCCGCCCGCGACCACGAACGTCATTAGAGCGCGGCGGGCCTCCCGGTCCGGCTCGATCGCCGCCTCTTCGAGAACGTTCAGGACGTGGTTCCGGATGTGCAGCGCGTCACCGAGCGATTTGAACGGCATCGCGTGCTCGCGCACCCCGGGTAGCGCACCGAGCGCCGGAACGTTTCCCAACGCGATCACGAGATGGTCGAATTCAAGCACGAGCGGTCGTGGACGCACCCCCGGACGCAGCGTGACAGTACGGGCCGGTAGGTCGATTGCGTCGACCTCTCGGGTGAACAGGTGGGTCCGCGGGCACAACCGGCGCAGCGGCGCGATGGTGTCGACCAGCCCGATGCTCGACGACACGACTTCGGGGATGAGTGGCTGGAAGACGAGGTAGTTGTCGCGGCTGACGAGAGACACGTCGACGTCGTCGCGCCTTCTGAGTCTGCGCTCGAGACGCATCGCCGTGTACACCCCGGCGAAGCCACCGCCGAGGATCAGAATTCGTTGTCGGTCCAAGGTTTCGGACGCCGCCTCCGCACTTGAGGTTAGGGACCAGCGAGTTATGGCAGGCTGTCGAGCTCGCGCTGGGTGAGCGACCCGACCACCGGGCCANCGACGAATACGGTCCCTTCACCCGTGGCCACCGTCTCGGCGAAACGCCTCCCGCGCCTCCTGGATCTGTCCGATTTTACTCAGACAGAGCACCATCATATAGTCGACCGTCGCGGCTGACACGCCCCGTCCGCTCGGCAGGGCGATGCCCTCGATCGCCCTGATGCCAGATCCCAGCTTCCGAGATGCATCTGCGCGATTGGCCAGGTTGAGCTGTGCCGCCGACCGCATCAGGGCGCTGTCGGCGCGAGTAAATCCGCAGGATCCTGTTGTAGAGGAGATTGCTATCGGCCAGCGGAATAGTATCCGGCACCCGGGCGACCCGAACCGCTGTCACGCGACCCGTGCCGTCCAGGGCACGGTGTGGGCTCGTACGAGGTGCTGCGCGGGGTGACCCAAGCCGGCACTAATGGCGGTGATGCGTCGGCGCCGTTGCTCGTCGACGAACTCGCCCCAGGCAGCACCGGTTACGTCTGGAGCGCGACTGCTTCGTCACCATCGAGAATACGTTCACTGATCAGAATGCGTTCACTGATGTTGTCTTCCGAATGNGAGACAGTTCTACTTCCAGGGGCGAGATGCGGCACTCCGCGGGGGAGGGGAGGTCGCGTGCTGGGAACGGCGCAAGACAACTTGAGCTAGCATACTTTCCTGCGGCCCACCCAGGCCTCGGAGTACCGATGTTCACGCTCAGCTACACGAAGAACGGCGCCCCGCAGCGGCACCCGTTGCGCCAGGGTGCGACCCTCGTGGGCCGGTCGCCAGAATGCGACCTGCTGNTGGACGACGTCAGCATCTCGAGACGCCATGCCGTTTTCGAGGTCTCGGCCGATCGGTGTGCGATCCGAGACCTCGGCAGCAGCAACGGCACCTACCGGAACGGGGTCGTCGTCACCGGGACGGAGTTGGACGACGGCGACACCGTTACGCTCGGTCAGCTTCCCGTCCAGGTTCACAAATCGCTCGAGGATCACCTCACGCTCACTGACGANCAGGTCATGCTCGACGGCGACGCCACCCTGTATCGTTCCGTGGTCCAGGTGGGTGCGGCCGGAGCCCTGGAGGCCAGTGTCGACGCGGGCCGTCTGCTGACGCTGCTGTCCGACGTCGGCCGACTGCTGGTCGANACCGATACCCTGTCCGAGATGCTCGAACGCGTCGTCCAGNTGGTCTTCGACGCTGTGCCGGCGGACCGCTGCTTCCTGCTGCTGGGTGGCGGCGACGAGGAACTGACCCCGCGTGTCGCCAGACAACGCGATGCCCCCGGTCCAACCCAGGTGACGATCAGCCGGACCATCTTCGACCGGGTTATGACGGACCGGGTCGCCCTACTTGCAGCCAACGCACAGCTGGATCCTCGGCTCAACGTGGGCAAGAGCATTCGCGTCGAGAACATCCGGGCGTTCATGTGTGCACCGTTATGGAACCGCAAAGACGTCATCGGCGTTCTGTATTCGGACAGTCAGGATGTCGGCCGGTTCTCCGGGGCGGACCTTGATCTGTTCACGGCGTTGTCGAACTATGCGGCGGTCGCGATCGAGCGAGCCCGTCTAACCGAACGGGTGCTGGTGGAAACTCGGCGNCGGGAGCGGTTACAGCGATACCACTCGCCGGCGGTCGTCGAGCAGATCTTGAGCACCGACGTCGAGGGCGACGCTCCGTTTCTGGCGCAGGAGCGCGATGTAAGCGTCTTGTTTGCGGACCTGGTGGGGTTCACGACACGCGCCGAGAAACTCTCGCCCCACGAAGTGGCGCAGTTGCTGAACAGCTGTCTGGCGAGCATGAGCGAGGCGGTGTTCGAGCAGAACGGCACACTCGACAAGTTCATCGGCGACGCGTTGCTCGCCGTGTTCGGCGCGCCGTTCGACCAGCCGGACCACCATCTGCGCGCGGTGCGGACCGCTCAGGGTATCCGCCGGCGGATGGAGGAACTGAACCGCGACCGGGGTGACGACCCGCTCGCCGTGCGCATCGCGATCAACAGCGGCCTGGCGATGACCGGGGATATNGGGTCGCCGAAACGACGGGAGTACACCGTGCTCGGCGACGTCGTNAACACCGCCTCGCGCATGCAATCCGAGGTGGCCGCGNCCGGTCAGATCGTGATCGGCCGCGCCACGTTCGACCGGGTCCGGGACCAGGTCTCGGCACGGCCGCTCGGGAAGGTGAGCCTGCGTGGCCGGTTGGATCAGGTGGAGGTCTTCGAAGTCGACGGCTAGTCTCGAGGACCTTGGATAGCGAGCACGACGCGTGCTCGAGAGTGCCCCGTCGCGCGATGGTCCGGTATGGCAGCGCCGGTTTCATTCACGGCGGCAATCGACTATTGTAGGCGGGCTGGCAGCCTGGGTGCCCCGCCCGCGGTCGTCAAGGCTGGCGAATTTCCGGTATCGTCGCCGGGACGCCCCGGGGCCGCGCTGACACCCGACATGCGCAACCACAGTGTCGATCGTCGCTTCTCCCTCCGGCCCCGGCGCGCGTCCCGCGCTATTCGGCGTCTGCTCGCCGGGCTGACNATGCTGNTGGCCGTCTGGCTGACGCCTGGCGAGCCGGTACGGACACAGAGCATCGGCGGTGTCGCCCAGACCCTGACTGCGGACGACGTCACGGCGGTCATCACGGCGGCCGCCGGGGCGCTGAGCGACAACACCCTTGCGGTGGCGGTCGTGGACCGCAGGGGGACGATCCTGGGTGTGTATCGCAGGCCGGAGACGACGCCGCTCGCCCCGGACGTGGCGGTGACCTTAGCCCGGACCACCGCATTCTTCAGTAACGACCAGGCGCCGCTGTCCTCCCGCACCGTGCGTTTCATCAGCGGCATTCATTTTCCGGCGGGTGTTCCAAACGCGCCACCCGCGGCGCTCTACGGCGTCGAGAACATCAACCGCGGCTGCGACCTCGGCCCGTTCAACCCTGGCGTTGATGTCCCACGACCGAAGTCGATCGCCGGTGTGTTCGGCACCAGCGCCGGGAGCCTACCATTGCCGTGTAACCCGAGTGACACTAGCGGGTGCGCGGTCGGTGGACCGATCACCGGACTCGACGGCTCGCCGATAACGTCGTTCGGCATCACAACCGGCAAGCCAAATCTGCTGGATTCGCCGAGCCGTTTCGGCGCCACCGGGAGCGATATCGAGGACGTCAACCCCGGCGGCATCTCGCTCTACCGAAACCGCAAGCTCATCGGCGGGGTCGGGGTGTCCGGTGTGTCGATGGACCGGGCCCAGTACGCGGCGCTCGTCGCGGCAGCTGCAAACGGGCGTGGCATCACGGCGGCAATTGACTTCCCGAGCCCGCTGCCGACACCGGGCGCCATTTTCATCGACGGCATCCGGCTGCCGTTCTACGGTTCGTGCGGCACCAATCTGACCTGTATCCAGGCCGAGGCCGACCGCCGGCCNAGCGGCAGCGGGCCGGGGACCTTTTCTCAGGGCACGATGCTGGTGATGGCGCGTGACGGGAACCAGGCGCCCGAGGGGTATCTGATCGGACCACGGGCGAGCCTGAATGACGGGCCCCTGACGCAAGCCGACGTCGAGCGGATCATTACCCAGGCGGTCGACACCGCGAACATCACCCGGTCGCAGGTGCGGTTGCCCTACGGACAGACCGCCAAGGTCATCATCGCTGTTACTGATCAGGTGGGCGCCGTCCTCGCCGAGTACCGGATGGCGGACGCATTGTTCGACGCAGTCGACGTGGTGCCGTCCAAGGCGCGAAACGCGTATTACTTCAGCACACACGAGGGATACAGCCTGCTGCTAAGCTACGTCGAAAGCAGCACCGCCGACGACTACGCCTGGGAACCGGCGCCGCCTGACGGGCAGGGCTGGGCACTGACCAGTCGCACCATCGGGTTCGGCGGCCAACCGCTGTTCCCGCCGGGGATCGACCTCGAGAAGCAGCCTCCGACCCGAGGCCCGTGGTTCGACCTGTTCGTGTACGACACCTTGAACCCGTGCACCGAGGGCCCGGCCCGGGGCGGCAGCGAGCCTCGGTTCCTGAACCAGAACGGCATCACCTGGTTTCCAGGCAGCGTCCCGCTGTACAAGAACGGCCAACTCGTTGGAGGCCTCGGCGTGAGCGGCGACGGGATCGAGCAGAACGATCTGGTCACCGCCGGGGGCGCCGCCGGATTCGAGCCGCCCGCTGAGCTGCGGGTGGACAACAGCGTCATCCGCGTCGGCGGCGGCGAGGAAGTGCGGCTGCCGTATCTGAAGTTCCCCCGCAACCCGACGCAGCGCTGACCTGCACGTTGTAATCCTCACCGTGACAAGAACGATGCAGGAATTACTCGACGACACGAGACCGGGCATGCTCACAACGGTCATCCGCCGCAGCGTGGTTTCCGCCGCGCTCGGGGCATTCCTCCTGTCGACACCGGCGGCAGCCCAAACCTTCGATTATCTCGGTCCCAACAAGTGCATCAACTGTCACGACCACGACGACGAAAAGGAGTGGTGGGAGAAGGAGGACGGCCCGCCGCCCGACGGGCACATCAACGCGCTCAAGCAGATGGAAAACGTCGACTCGTCCAAGTATGCGGGGGCGGTCGGCCTCGATGCGAGCCTCGACGGTGTGTACGACCTGGAGGGCAGCTGTGTGACCTGTCACTCCACAGTCTTCAAGGGGGACGCCAACGCCGGTGTCTCCTGCGAGACCTGTCACGGCCCAGGCAGCGCGTATCTCGACAGCCACCAGGAGGACGACTCCTATCAGGATTCTTTGAGCAAGGGCATGCGCGACGTCATCGGAAGCCTTCAGAACTGGGCCAGCGACTGTGTCACCTGCCACGTCATGGACGACCAGCGGTTGATCGACGCGGGGCATCCGTCGGGTGACGAGTTCCAGCTGGCTGACAAGTTCGATGTCGTTGGCCGGCACTGGAGCAACGAGTATCAAGGTCAGGCGGTCATGATGGCTGGGGAGGCAAAGCGTAGCGAGATTCTCGCTACGCGTCGCGGGTCGGCCCCGCCGGCGCTGACCCAGAACACCGCCGCGCCGTCAGTGGTTGCCCCGGCGCCTTCTGCTCTGACTCCGGCCGTTTCAGCGCCCGCGACCGCTGCGCCAGCACCGCTAGCACCGGCCCCCGTAGCACCGGCCCCCGCTGCGCCAGCCCCCGCTGCGCCAGCACCCGTAGCGCCAGCCCCCGCTGCGCCAGCTCCCGCTGCGCCAGCACCCGTAGCACCGGCCCCCGCTGCGCCAGCACCGGCCCTCGTAGCACCGGCCCCCGCTGCGCCAGCACCCGTAGCGGCGCCACCGCCGCCGCCGGCGCGGCCGAAACCGGAGACGGTGGTGATCATCGAGCAGGTTCCGGTACTGCCACGCTCGCCGGCGGCGGTCGTCGCGTCGATTCAGGGCCGCGCCATCGCACTGCTCGATCGCCTGCTGCGTCGCGAAGGCCGCGCTCCAGTGCGTGTCACACCGCCGGAGCCGACGACCGAGTATCGCGGCGCTGACGCGGAACTGCTGCGGCTACAACAGGAGATTCTTGCGCTCGCGCTCGATGCGCTCGGCACCGCGCCCTTCCCCGATGACGAGGTGGCGGTGGTACCCGATCCATAAACTTCACTCTGGTTATAACCACCGATGCCGACGACCGACCAACCTGTCAATCCGGGAGGTAATCCGCTCATCGCCCGGCTCCCGCGCTACGAACCAGCGTCGATCGAGCGGCTGAAGACCTACCCGTTTCTCAAGCAGGTCAACCAGCGCATCCTCGAAAAGCTCCAGCCGAACCTTATCGAGCGCAGCTACGCGCCGGGTGACATCATCCTGCGGCTCGGCGACTACAACGACGCCGCGTATTTCATCGCCGACGGCGTTGTCGAGGTCAGAATCTCGGCCGTGAACGCCGGGAGCGAAGACGATCCGGCGCCGCGCGTCGCCCCGACACCGGTAACCGGGGCCAGGCCACAGGGTCTCGCCGCCCGGCTACGGCACATCTTCGCGCGGGAACCGCTCGAAGGGGCGGTCCAGGTGGGCGGACGCGCCACCGACGGCACGGTCATCCTGGGCGACATGCCGGTTGGCGGACGGCCCGGCGAGCGGGTGTTGCTCGAACCCGGGGAGATCTTCGGCGAGCTCAGCGCGCTGTCGCGGTACCCGGTTTCGGCCGACGTCGTCGCCTGCACCCAGACCCGCTGCCTGCTGATCCGCACCCCGGCGCTCCGCATGCTGCTGAAACAGAAACCCCTCGCGAGCTTCAAGCAGATGGTCGACGAGCGCTACCGCACACGGAGTCTGTCGACGCATCTGCGCAACGTCGAGCTATTCGCCGAACTCGACGGGTCGATTATCGCCGGTCTCCAGCGGTCTGCGGAGCTGGTGTCGTTCGAGCCCGGGGCACAGATCATCGAACAGGACTCGTCCGCCGATGCCTTTTATCTGGTACGCGGCGGCTATGTGAAGGTGGCGGTGCGCGCCGGCCCGTCGCAGCTCGCGATCACCTATCTCCGCAAGGGCGATTACGCCGGTGAGCTGTCGCTGCTGATGGACGAGCCGTGGCCGTACTCGCTCTTCGCGCTTGAGCACGTGGAGATGGTGAAGATCTCCCGTGCCGACTTCGACCAGGTGGTCGCCAGCCACGACACCGTGCGCGACCTCCTGTGGCAGTCGGCGGTCGTCCGCTTGAAGGAACGCGGTGTCGCGCTGCGCAGCCCAGTGTCCTCCCAGTATCTGCAGATGGCGATGGACACCGGGTTGATCCACGGTGAGAGCGTGTTGTTGATCGACCTCAACACCTGCACACGCTGTGACGACTGCGTCCGTGCCTGCGCCGACACGCACGGCGGCACGCCGCGCTTCATCCGGGAAGGCACGCGGTTCCGGCAGTGGTCGATCCCGACCGCGTGTTATCAGTGCACCGACCCGGTCTGCATGATCGGGTGCCCGACCGGCGCCATCACCAGACCGATCGGCTCGCTCGAAGTCACGATCAATAAGGACACCTGTATCGGTTGTCACAACTGCGTCAAGCGATGCCCGTGGGACAACATCATCGAGGTGCCCTACAGCAGCCCGACGATCAACCGGGACATCGAGCTGGCCACCAAGTGCGATCTCTGTCTGGGTCGCACGCAGGGACCGGCGTGCGTGCAGATGTGCCCCCACGGGTCGGCCACACGCATCTCGTTCAAGGACCTCGAGACCGTGACAACGACGCTATCCGCCGAGGAGATGCCCTGAGCGATGTCCCGGAGCTTTCTGCGCCCCAAATGCCGGACCTGGTTCATCGGCTCGGTCTCGGTCGGCACGGGGTCCGTCGCGCTGTTCGCCGTACTGGCCTCGTCGGCGCCGTGGTCGCCCGGTCGATTCTGGGGCCTGATCTTCGGAACCCTGGCGGCCGTGGTGTTCGTGCTGGATGGTCTGTATCCGTTGCGGCGACGGCTGATGGGCTGGCCATTCGGCACTGCCCAGCGCTGGCTACAGTTCCACATTTACGGCGGTGCGCTGGCGTTGCTGTTCGTGCTGATNCACGTTGGGTTCAGTCTGCCGAANGGGCAGTTCGGGTGGTGGCTGTTCGGGCTGACCCTGTGGTCGGTGGTTTCCGGTCTCGTGGGCGTGTGGCTCCAGAAGTGGATCCCGACAGTGCTGGCGAGCCAGCTCAGCGTCGAGGCACTCTACGACCGGATCCCGGAGATGGCCGACCGGCTGCAGTCGGAAGCGGACGCCGTGGCCCGGGGCGCCTCGGACCTGCTGGAGCGATTTTATTCGGGCGAGATNCGTCCGTCGCTCGCCGGGGTCGCCCCGTCCTGGTCGTTTCTGGTAGGCCTCGCTGGCGACCGCGAACGCCGGTTGACGCCGTTCCGGAACGTGGCGCAGTTCGTGTCCGACGACGACCAGGACCGGTTGAAGGATCTCGAGGCGATCGTGACCGAGAAGTTCGAGCTCGACGCGCAGTACAGCCTGCAACGCGCGCTGCGTCTTTGGCTCCCGCTGCATCTGTTNCCGGCGATCGTGCTGCTCGGGCTGCTCGCGGTGCATATCTTNGCGGTCTTGTATCTGTGAGGACTGCCATACAGGAGCGAGGAGGGGGCTGAGGGCTTCGTCAGCTTCGTCAGCAACCCGAGGTCACCTGGAAAAGTCTGAGACCATTTGATGGCGCGCATCCTTCCGTCCGGCACACCGACGCGCTCGAAGCGTTACGTCCTCCCCGCCGCGATGGAGCGGCGCTGGATGCTGGCAGGGCTAGCGGGGGCGGTCCTCTTGTTCGGTCTGACCGGGCTCTACTTCGCGGGAGCCACCGGGTTCATCTCCCCGGGTGACCTCGCGGCCGAGCACGCGCCCGTCGATCTGCAGTGCGCCCAGTGTCACGCGACAGGGTTGACCGGCGGCGGTGTGATGGATCTGCGCTGCGAACGATGTCACGACATTGGAGGATCGGAGCGGCTGACCCACGCGGGGCACGTGCTGTTCGGCAGCGCCAACGCGTTGAAGACGGACGCGACCCAGGAAGTCGCCTGCGTGCAATGCCACATCGACCATCGTGGACGTGACTGGGCGGTCGCGACCGTCGACGACCGGGAATGCGCAGCGTGTCATCTGTTCGGCACCCTGGAACGACATCCGGAGTTCGCCGCGATCAATGCCTCGATCCAGACCGGTCTCGGGCTGAAGTTCGACCACGACCGGCACATCGTCGAGGCNCGGGATGCCGGTCTCGACGAGTGTGCGGCGTGCCATGTTCAGACGATCGACCAGGTGGCGTTTGAGCCAATCCGGTTCGATGAGCACTGCGCGGCCTGTCACACCGACGATGACGGATTCGTGACCGGCAATACCGACCCGATCGCTCCGGACTACGTGCTGGCACCGGATGACGTCCCCGAGCCCTGGGCGGGTGAGATCGAGATCGAGACGATCGAGGCGGCCCGCGGACGGTCCGAGTACACGCGGATGCGGCACGCGGACCGCTGGACGCTCTACAACGCCAGACGGCTCAGACGGGCGATCGATCCCGAGGGAGAGACGTCGGAGCGCGAGGCTCTCGGTGGACGGATCGCGTATTTGGAACAACAACTCACACTTGAGCCTTTGACCACGGCCGGCGCCAACTTGGAGGCNTGGGCCGACGCGTTCGAGCGCGAGGTCACCGAGCTCGCAAGACGACTTGAAGGCGAGCCGGCGGCGGAGACCGACCTCGCCGCGTTGGAAGCGATGATGGCCGCGACCCGAGCGCTGGCGGCCAGAGTGGCCTCGACGACCGACGCCGAGGCGGACCTGGAGGACCCGGGCGAGTTAACAATGCCGGTCGCGGGTAGCCTTGGCCCAGACACCACGGGCAACAGCGCAGCAGAGCTGGAGACGCGGCGGAACGAGTTGCTGAGCTTGCTCGAGGCGGTCGAGGCGAGGGGCGGCGAGAGCCTGCGCGACCGGGCGGCGACGCTGCGCGACCGGGTGAACGGACTGAGCCCGCAAAGCGGTGAGCCTGACACCGCGGCCTATCGCGATGGGCTGTTCGCGCTCGATGAGATTGTGCGTGTGCTGCGGAACGTGCCTGACCCGCAGGCCCGGTACGAGGCGGCCGAGCTCGATGTCCTCCGGTCGCTGGCGCAGCAGCAGGTGACCGGTGGACTCGCGCAGGACGAGTTCGAGGACCGCCGCCGACAGTTNCTGTCATTGCTCTCGGCCATCGAGCGCGACGGGCCGGGCCAGCTCCGGGCCCGGGTCGCGCCGCTGAGACAGCGGGTCTTGGCGCTCCGCTGGGGAGCCGACGGCGACGCCGAGCTAAGCCGCCGGTTGCGACGACGACGCCGGGATCTGTACCGTGTGCGTCTCGAGCTGGAGCTGGCGGCGACGGGTGAGTCGGCGCCGGTCGGCAGCGCGGCGCCGCTACGCGACCGGGCTGCCGTGCAGGCTGAGCTGGGGATACTGCGCACGCGACTGGCGGCGATCGAGGGTGGGTCGCGTCCGGGCGTCGCGCTCGCCGAGGACCGCGAGCGACAGGGCTTCGCGCTCGAATCACTGCTCTTGCCGTGTCTCAAATGCCACGAGCTGGCTGGCCCGAAGCTGGCACCGGTCACGGTGGCCGAGCCGGTCATGGCCCGGGCACTGTTCGACCACGCACCACATGTGATTCAGACGAACTGCGCGGCGTGCCATGCCTCGGTCGAGACCAGCGGGCTGGCGACCGACGTCAACGTCCCGGGTGTCGAGAGCTGCCAGTCGTGCCACCGTCAGAACGCCGTGCGAGCAACCTGCGAGACCTGTCACGTGTACCATCCGCCCTCGGTCGCTGCGCTGCTGAGGGCGCCGTGATGGTCGCCACGCTGATCGGCAGAACCGGCGCCGTTGCCGGGCAGGACTACGCGGTCGCGGACACGGTCCGCATCGGGGCCGCACGTGAGGCGGACGTGCGAATCCGAGCCAAAGGAGTCTCGCGTATCCACGCCAGTCTGTGGCGGGAAGGAGACAACTACTATCTCGAGGATGCCGGCAGCACGAATGGCACGTTCCTCAGCGGGATTCGGATCCAGAAGGATCGGTTGCGTCACCTCGACGTCGTGACGCTGGGCCGGTCGGTCGACCTCATTTTCGTGGTCCGTGACGACGAGCCTAGTGCAGCAGCACCGGCACGGCCATGCGGCATCTTCTCGGCCACGCTCGAGCCGCTCGACGGTCCGGATGCCGGCACACCGATCGACGTGCCAAAGGGCGAGATCACATTGGGTCGTGCCGACTCCAACAACGTCGTTGTCGACAGCCGCGCGGTCTCGAAGGTGCACGCTCGGGTCGAGCGCACCCCGGACGTCGTGAGACTCCAGGACCTCGGCTCGGTCAACGGCACGTTCGTCAACGACACGCGCATCGACTCGCCGGTCGTGCTCGGCCGGGGCGACCGCATCAGTCTGGCCGGTGTCCGGACGTTCCACGTGACGATCGAANGCGGCGGCGAGGCGCCCTACGAGGTCGCGAGCACGCCATCCTCGGAGAGCAATCCGGTCTTCAGTCAGGAGTGGAAGACACGGCTGATGTGGTCGGCCGAAGAGCTCGCGGAGCTAGCCAAGCTGGCGGAGCCGACGCCGGAGGCGCCGCCGGAGCCGGAGAAATCGGCCGCGCGGCGCCCCGCGTCGGCCGCNGCGAAGAAGCAGGTGGGCGCCGCGAAAAAGATCAAGCCGCCCTCGAGGGTCGCATCGGAGCCCAAACCGCAGCCGCCCGTACCGGCGGGGTCACCACCGCAGGCGGCCACACCGGATCCGCCACCGCCCGCGAAGGCCGCACCGGTGCCGACACCGAAACCGGCGCCCGAACCGGCGGCTCCGCCACCGAAGGCTGCCCCGCAGCCACCACCTCCACCACCGACCGCGAAGGGCGAACCGGCACCGCAACCGGTGGTATCCAAGCCGGACCTGCCGACGGTCTTTGCTGGCGCGCCACCGGCCGCGATGCCATCCCGCGTCCGTCTCGTCGGGGCGTCGACATACACGTTGGCACCCGGCACGACGACCCTCGGGCGGGCGGGCACCGCCACGGTGCGGGTCGCCGAGCAGAGGGCATCACGAACGCACGCCGAGATCATCGTGACGGTGGACGAGGTAACCATTGAGGACAAGGGTAGTGTGAACGGTACGGTCGTCAACGACTGTGAGATCAGGACCCGTCAGCGACTCGCCAACGGCGACCGCATCAAGATCGGTGAATCGGAGTGGACCGTTGAGATCAGTTGACAGGCCGGAAGCCGTTGTCCCGAGCACAGGCCTCCTCGGCCGACCTCTCGTGACTTGTCTGCCCGCTCCTCGTATCCTTCCGCTGGTGCTGGTGGCGTGGCTTGTGGTCGGGGCGACGGCGGACGCACAGACCCGCGGCACCCTGAGGGGACGGGTCACCGACGACATCGGCGCGCCGCAGACGCCGGCCACGGTCACCCTGGTGAGCCTGGACACCGAAGTCGAGCGCCCCGCGGTGACCGAGGAGGACGGCACGTTTGTCTTCGGTGGGCTTCGACCCGGGCCATACGTGGTCCGAGTCGAAGAGGCCGGGTTCCTGCCATATGTCTCAGACACGATCACCCTGGAACCGGGCGGCACGCCCTCGGTCGCAATCGTNCTGCAGCTCTCGACGCCNCCCACGTTCCCGCCGCCACCCCCGGAGCGACAGCCGGACTACATCCCGGTACCGAACCGGTGGAAGCTGCGCTACCCGGCCACGAGCCGCTATCCGGCCGGCATCGAGGGACAGTACCCCTTCGTGGACCCCGGCACAGTGAACCCCTATCGGCAAAGTCCGCTCAAGGGAGACGTCCCGGTCATCGGCGACGACATCTTCTTCGTCTTGAAGACGATCGTCGAGACGCCGTTCGAGTACCGCAAGGTCCCGACCATCGGCGGCGTCAGCACGGATCGGCCGGACACCGAGGCGTTCTTCGGCGAGGGTGAGCAGTGGGCGACGCTGCCGACTGTGCTGGCCTCCGTCGAGCTGTTCAAGGGCGACACGTCGTTCAAGCCGCGCGATTGGGCGATTCGTGTGACCCCCGCGATCAACCTCAATTACAACGTCTTCCGCGAACGGAACAACTTGAACGCGAGCCCGGAGGAAGGCGTGACCCGGAGGCGCGGGGACATCGCCCTCGAAGAGGCGTTCGGCGAGATCAAGCTGTTCGACGTCAGCTCGAACTACGATTTCGTGTCGGTCCGGGCCGGGATCCAGCCATTTACCAGCGATTTCCGAGGCTTCCTGTTCCGTGACATCAACCTCGGTGTCCGCACGTTCGGCAACTGGGGCAGCAACCGCAACCAGTGGAACGTCGCCTACTTCGACCAGCTCGAGAAAGAGACCAACAGCGAGTTGAACATCCTTGAGCGGCGCGAGCAGAAGGTGTTCATCGCCAACTGGTATCGGCAGGATATGTTCGTGCCGGGCTACACCGTCACGGCGAGCTTNCACTGGAGCCGCGATGAGAACCCCAAGCTGTTCTTCGACGAGAACGGCTTCCTGGCGCGCCCGTCACCGATCGGCGTGGTGGCGCCGCACGATGTCGAGTCGTTCTACGCTGGGTTCGGCGGGGACGGACACTGGGGACGACTGAACATCAGTCATCAGTTCTACCAGGCGTGGGGCCGCGACGACCTCAACGGCATCGCGGGTCAAGAGGTCGACATCAATGCCCAGTTTGCCGCCGTCGAGGCGTCGGTTGACAAGGATTGGTGGCGGTTGAAGGGCACCTTGGTGTGGGCGTCCGGCGATGACGACCCGCTCGACGAGGAGGCCCGCGGCTTCGACTCGATCTTCGACAACCCCAACATCATCGGGGGACCGTTCAGCTTTTGGAACCGCGAAGGGTTGCGGTTGAGCCAGACCTTTGTGGGGCTGGTTGGACGGGAGAGCATCCTGCCCTCGCTGCGGACGAGCAAGGCGGAGGGTCAGGCGAACTTCGTGAACCCCGGCGTCCTCATCTACAACCTGGGGTGGGACGCCATCTGGACCCAGAAGCTCCGGTCGTTCGCCAACGTCAGCTATCTGCAGTTCGACAAAACCGAGGTGCTACAGATACTGTTGTTCCAGAGCGAGATCGACAAGGCGATCGGCATCGACACGAGCATCGGGTTCGAGTATCGCCCGTGGCTGAACGACAATGTCATCATCCAGACCGGGGTGTCGGTGTTCACCCCATCCCAGGGGTTCGAGAACATCCTGACAAGTGACACCCTGTACACACCGTTCGCGGTGTTGACACTCACGTATTGAGACAAGTCAAAACGAGGTTAGAGACAGGACACCCTATGATTTTGTCCCCGCGAAACGTGATCGGTGGCGCGGCCGCCGTCTGCACGGTGGTCGTGTTGGGCACTTGGCCGGTCGCCGGCACTGAGGCGCAGGAGCAGGACGACACAGTCAATCCCTGGACGCGACAGAGTCAGGAGGACGTCGACCGCAAGAACGTCGGCTGTGTCAGCTGTCATGAGCCTGACACTCCGACGATGCACGTTTCGACCGCAGTCCGAATCGCCTGTGTCGACTGTCACGGCGGTAATGGCCAGGCGCGTCGTCCCGCCGGCGCCGACCCCGGCACCCGCGGGTTCGAGGACGCCAAGNGCGCGGCGCACGTCCAGCCCCGGCTCGACATCTGGAAGACCTCGGCCAACCCGATCAACCCGGGGGCCGCGACTCTGAAGGAAAGTCGCGAATTTATCCGGTTCGTGAACCCGGGCGACCTGCGAGCCGTCGGGATGACCTGTGGCACAGCAGGGTGTCATGCTCCCGAGGCCGACAACGTCTGGACCAGCATGATGACCCACAGCGCGATGTTGTGGGGCGCGGCGCTCTACAACAACGGTGCCTGGCCGTCGAAGACCACCCAGTTCGGCGAGTTCTACACGCCGGACGGCCAGCCGGCGATGGTGCAGCCGGACCCGCCCCCGTCGCCGCGTCTGCAGAGCCAGCGAGGTATTCTCGCGTTCCTGCAACCGCTGCTGCCCTGGGAGACCTCGCAACCGGGCAACGTGCTTCGGATCTTTGAACGTGGAGGGCGGCTCCCGATAGAGATCGGCATCCCGGACCCGTTCGAGGAGCCGGGGCTGCCCGCCAATCGATTAAGCGACCGCGGGTTCGGTACGCTCAACCGTACCGACCCAGTGTTCATCGGACTCCAGAAGACCCGTCTGATGGACCCGACGCTGAACATGTTCGGCACCAACGACCAGCCGGGCGACTATCGGTCGAGCGGGTGCACCGCCTGTCACGTGGTGTATGCCAATGACCGGTCGCCGGTCACGTCGGCGCAATACGCCTCTGCGGGCAACCGCGGCATGTCACAGACCACGGACCCGATGATTCCGAAGAACGAATCGGGTCACCCGATCAGTCACACGCTGACCCGTTCGATCCCGACCAGCCAGTGCATCGTCTGTCACATGCACCCGGGCACCAACGTCGTCACCACCTACACCGGCTTCACGTGGTGGGACGACGAGACCGACGGCGACAAGTTTTACCCGGAGGAACCGCTCAACCTGTCGGCCGGGGAGCGGTCGCGGGTTCAGCGGCGCAACCCGCAGGGCAGCGTGGTGCGCGGGCTCTGGTCCGATGTCGACTTTCTGGCCGAGACCGGGTCTGAGCAGTTCAACCGTCAGCTCAGCAATACCCAGATCGCCGACTATCACGGACACGGATGGCTCTACAAAGCCGTCTTCAAACGGGACCGGAAGGGCAACCTGCTCGACGCGGCAGGCGACCTCGTCCCGAATGCGGACGGGAACGTGCTGTGGGAGTCGCTCCGTAACCCGACCGACGAGGAGCGGGAGACCGGACGACCCGGGCTACCGGTGCATCTGAAAGACATCCATCTTGAGCGCGGGATGCAGTGCGTCGACTGCCACTTCTCGAACGACGCCCACGGCGACGGCAACCTGTATGGCGAGACCCGCGCGGCGATCGAGATCGCCTGCGAAGACTGTCACGGCACGGCCGAAGCACGCGCGACGCTGCTGACCACCGGACCGGCGGCGCCAACCGGCGGCACCGACCTCACGCAGGGCGCGACACCATTCGGGTTGCCCCGCTTCCAGATCCGGGCCGGACGCATCACGCAGCGGTCGATGATGGACGAGGACCTGCAATGGCTCGTCCCGCAGGTGGCGGATTCGATCACGCCCGGCAGCCTTAACTACAACGAGCGGGCGCGACTGGCCAAGACGATCCGGCGGGACGGTTCGACTTGGGGTACCGCCGACGCGCCGGACGACCTGGCTCATGGCAACGACAAGATGACCTGCTACGCGTGTCACTCCTCCTGGATGACCAGCTGTTTCGGCTGTCATCTGTCGCAGCGAGCCAACGAGAAGAGGCCAAATCTTCACAACGAGGGAGCGACCACGAAGAACTGGACCGAGTACAACTTCCAGGTTATTCGTGACGACGTCTACATGCTGGGCATCGACAGCAGCACGACCGGTAACCGGATCGCCCCGGTCCGGTCATCGAGCGCTGTGGTCGTCAGCTCGCAGGACCAGAACCGACAATGGGTCTACTCGCAGCAACAGACAGTGTCGTCCGAAGGCTACGCCGGCCAGGCGTTCAACACGCACGTGCCGCACACGGTGCGCACGACCGAGACCAAGGGNTGCACCGACTGTCATGTCTCGGCCGAGGGCGACAACAACGCCGTCATGGCGCAGCTTCTGCTGCAGGGGACGAACTTCGTCAACTTCATGGGCCGGTTCATCTGGGTAGCGACCGGCGACCACGGCGTCGAAGCGATCTCGGTCACCGAGCAGAGCGAGCCGCAGGCGGTGATCGGCAGCGATCTGCACCGTCTGGCCTACCCCGACGAGTATGCGGAGCATCTCGACCGGGAACGCGAGCTCGAGGAAGCCGACCATCACGGGTCGACCAACGCCCTCGACGTCCAGATGCGCGGCGAGTATCTCTACATTGCAGACGGCAGTGGCGGCTTCCGGGTCTTCGACGTCGCGCAGATCTACCAGAAGGGCTTCTCCGAGAAGATCGTCACCGCGCCGGTCTCACCGATCGGCCAGAACACCAACATCAAGACCCGGTTCGCAACGGCGGTCGCGTCGCCCACCACCCTGGCGGTTGACCCGGCCCGCGTGCGGTTGCCCGAGAACCAGGAGCAGCCGATCCACCCGATGTATGCCTACATCTACATCACGGACCGGGAAGAAGGACTGGTGCTGTCGACCGCGGCCACGCTACTCGACGGCAACCCGGAGAACAACTTCTTGGAACGCGCCACGACCTTCAACCCAGACGGCATCCTTGACGGCGCCGTCAACCTCGAGATCGCCGGGCACTACGCCTACATCCTGTGCGACCGCGGGCTGGTCATCGTGAACATCGACGACCCGCTGAACCCGCAGGTTGCCGCCGAGGTTACCGGCATCCGCGACCCGCGCGCGGTCGCCATCCAGTTCCGGTACGCATTCGTCACCGACGCCGACGGGATGAAGGTGGTCGACATCACCACTCCGGAGCGGCCGCGGCTCGTCGAGTCGGCCACGACCTCGATCGCCGACGCGCAAGGGCTGTATGTCGCGCGGACCTACGCGTATGTAGCCGCCGGCTCGGAAGGACTCGTGATCGTCGACGTGGAGCGGCCCGAGCGACCACGTGTCGACCAGACGTTCAACGCGGGCGGCGCGATCAATGATTCGCGGGACGTAAAGGTGGCGATGACCAACGCGAGCGTGTTTGCGTACATCGCCGACGGCGTCAACGGGTTGCAGGTGGTGCAGCTGATCTCGGCGAACGACACCCCGGGCGCCTTCGGCTTCAGCCCCCGTCCGGCTCCGCAGCTCATCGCCACGCACCACACCGGTGGTCCGGCACTGGCGATCTCGAAGGGGCTCGACCGGGACCGAGCCGTGGACGAGACCGGGCACCAGGTCGCCGTGTTCGGCCGGCGCGGCGGCCGCCCGTTCAACGCCGAGGAGATGCGCCGACTCTACGTCCGAGACGGCGAGGTCTGGACCGTCAGCGATGAGCCACAGGGGCGGGCGACGGATCCGCAGTAGGCCCTCGGCCAAAGGCTCGCCGCACGTCGGGGAGCGTATCCTGAAGTGAGGCCTCGTTGAGATGGTCGGCAGACCTCAAGCCACCGGCTCGGCGCGCCTCAAACGAACCCCGTCACTCCCACTTTTTCGGCGAAGCGTCGGTCATTGGATGGCTTGAAGGTGGTGCTCAGATGGGGCTTGAGTCCGTAGCTCCGCCAGATCCGGCCAATCGTCGACGCACTCACCCCAGTGGCGGCAGTCATCGACGCCCGGCTCCAGTGCGTTGCGTGGGCCGGGGTCTCGGTTGTGGTTTTCCTCACGATGCTAGCCCGCTTGCGCTTGGAGATTAGCGGAAGGCGACCCGAGCGTGGAGCATCCTTCTCAATTCCTGCCAGACCACCCGCGGCGAACCGGTCTCTCCAGCGCCCCGCCTTCTGCCGGCTGATGTCGAGGCGACTCGCGATGTCCACGTTCTTCGCCCCCGCGGTCGCCCGCAGCACGATCTGGACGCGTTCGACCAGGCGGTCGGAGGCGCTGGGGCGCCGACTCACCACGCGTTCCAGCTTCCGTCGCATCGCCTCGTCCAGCTGAATCTGAATGGCACGTCGNATACTGGATTAAACGCACCAACCGCTTGTTATGNTTCATCAATNGCGGCGGACTACACTAGTGCCTTCTGAGGACCTTGTCAGAATACGTGGGCCTCGGGTGGGCCCGTGAACGATGCTGCTGTATCTCGCTCATCACGGTGACGCCGTCGGCCCCGGGGAGGACCCGCAACGTCCGTTGTCGAGCCTCGGGCGGGCGCAGGTAGATCGGTTGTCGGAACAGGCGGCTCAGCGGGCGGTGCGTCCCGGTGCTATCTGGCACAGCGGCAAATTGCGAGCGCGGCAGACGGCTGAGGCGTACTGGCGGGCGTGCAACCCGTTGGCCGAGTTCTCGGCCGCCCGATGGATGCAGCCGGGTGACCCACCGCTGATTGCCGAGCGGCTCCTCGGCGAGACGCGTGACATCCTGCTGGCCGGTCATATGCCGCACCTTGACCGGTTGCTGCGCCACCTGCTCGCCGACCCGACGCCGTTGCCCGCGCGGTTTCCGCTCAACGGACTGGTCGTGGTCGAGCAGGTCGAGACCGGGTGGGAAGAGCGCTGGCGCTTGGACGCTGAGTAGGCTTCAGGCCTGCAAGTGCGTGGCGAGCTGTTCCCCCAGAAGTGTCCAGGCCCGGGCCACGTGGCGCTCGGTGGTGCGGATGTGGCCAACCGCCAGCCGCAGGGCGAACCGGCCGTCGAGGCGNGTGTGTGACAGGAACACCTCACCGGTGGCGTTGACGCCGTCGAGCACCTGAACGTTGAGGTCGTCGAGCGCCGTCTCGTCGTGATCCGACTGGAGAGGACGGGCACGAAAACACACCACCGAAAATGGCACCGGGGCCAAGCGTTCGAACATCTCGCTGTCATCGACCCAACTCGCGAACAGCGCGGCCAGCCGGATATGTTCCGCCAGCCGTCGGCGCATGCCGTCCGCCCCGAAGTGCCGTAACACCATCCACAGTTTCAGCGCCCGGAAGCGCCGCCCGAGTTGTACGCCGGTGTCCATCAGGTTGCGTACGGGTTGCGTTTCCTGCGTTTGCAGATACGACGGCGTCACCGCAAAAGCGTCTCGCATGCGGTCCATGCGCTGGCAGTAGAAAGCGCTGAGGTCGAAGGGCGTGAAGAGCCACTTGTGCGGGTTCACCACGAATGACGCGGCACGATCGCAACCATCCACCGTCGCCTCAAAGCCGGGAATCATCGCAGCGGCCCCGGCATAGGCGGCGTCCACATGCAGCCACAGTCGCTCGCGATCACAGATGTCCGCGATGGCTCTCACCGGGTCGACGCTCGTCACCGCCGTCGTGCCCACCGTGGCTACCACGGCAAACGGGGTCAGGTTGTCACGGCGATCACGGTCGATGGCCTCGGCGAGCTTCTCGGGTCGCATCTGAAACTGCGAGTCCACTTCGATACGCCGGAGCGACGTCAGTCCAAGACCCAGCATGATGACCGCCTTGTCGACGGAGGAATGGGCGTGCTCCGAGCAGTACACACGCAACGCCGGCACGTCGGGTCGGCCGGCCAGGCCTCGTTCCAGGACCTGTGGCACGGCCTCCTGTCGCGCGGCCGCGAGGGCGTGCAAGGTGGCGATTGAGGCGGTGTCGTAAATCACGCCCTCGAATGTATCGGGGAGCCGCACCAGGCGGCGCAGCCAACCCAGCGCCACCTCTTCCAACTCCGTCACCGCGGGGGAGGTGCGCCACAGCATGCCCTGTGCGTTGAAGGCCGCGCTCATGAACTCCGCGAGGATGCCGGGACCGCTGCCGCTGATCGCGAAGTAGGCAAAGAAGCCGGGATGATTCCAGTGTGTGATCCCGGGCACGATGATCCGTTCGACATCGGCCAGGATCGCCTCGAACGACTCGCCGCTCTCCGGGGCCGAAGAGGGAAGAGCGTCACGGACGTCGCCCGGGCGCACCCGCGACAAGACCGGGTAGGACTCGGCGTCCTCCAGATACGTGGCGATCCAGTCGACCAGTTCGTGTCCGGCCTTGCGGAACGCCGCCCCGTCCATGTCGCCGAGTGGTGGGCCGCCGGAACGGTTGGTCATCTGTTAGCTGTCATGTGGCAGGAACCATCGGCCTCCGACCCTGTCGTTCGGGCCTCAGGGCGCTGGCGATGCGTCTTGGTCTGCGAGGCCGATGATTGTAGCATCAGGCGTTCNCCCGCCTCGTCTGCTGGCGGCGTTGCTTGAATGTCGTCGGCGACGACTCTGGTGTGGTGACGAGGAGGTGTAATGGCTGACGTAGTGCACACGAGCCGAATGCGGGTCGAGCGAGTTGCCGGTCCCCTGCGGCATGCGTATCTGGAAGGGTTCGAGGAGCCGATCCGGTTTGGCGTCCACGGGGGCATCAAGAAGTTCTACGGGGTCGAGCCGGATGAGGATGTACCGGCCACGTTGGACTATATGGTCGGCGCCGTCGGTGGTTGACTGCTCGGTACCCTGGCACGCGCACTGGAAGTGCGCGACATTCCCGTTCCGAGAGAGAACCTGCAGGCCGACGTCGAAGGCGATATTGAAGCGGTCGACAAGGTGCTGCGGATTACCCGCATCCGCGTCCGCTATCGCATCCGGATTCCAACCGGTACCCGGGAAAAGGCGGAGCGGGCCGTGGCGACGCATCCCACGAAGTGTCCGGCCGCGAACAGTGTCCGAGGCTGTATCGACCTGGACATCTCGGCCGACATCACGGAGGAGTAGCCGCCGGCGGCAGAAGGCGACCAAGGCGCGTACTAAGAACGGATGGCGGAGGGGCGGGGAGCCGTGTNGGTCAGCGTGCCCAGACACCCCAGGAGCACGGCCGCCGACCCGTATTCAAAGGAGCGAAACCGTCTAAGCATCTCGCCGAAGACGTCGCCGGCTTCGAGCCGGCCGGCCGATCCGCGGTACGACTCGAGTACATCGAAGATGGCCGGCGTGGCGAATGTTCCGAGGGCCACCATACCCCCGACCCAGAACACGAGGGTAAGCAGATACAGACATCGCAGNACGACGATGGGCGCATTATACGTGTCGTCATGAGCCCCGAAGACGGCGAGATCAAGTGGCGCGAATGGACCGCTTCGACGTTCGCGCTCGCGGCGGCCGAGCAGAAGCCGGTGCTGCTGGCGCTCGGGCCCGCGTGGTGTCGGGGGACCGACGAGATGCATCGGTTCAGCTACACGGACCCGGATGTGGTCCAGGTCGTCTCCGAACAGTTCGTTCCTGTCCGAGTGGACCCCGATCGGCGGCCCGATATCGGGGAGCGATACACGCTGGACGGGTGGCCCACCACCGCCTTTCTCACACCGTCCGGCGCCCTGCTGGGGGGGGGAGGCCACCTCGACGCGGCGCGGCTGGCCGTGGTGTTGCGGCAGGTGCTCGACGCGTTCGCAGCCCAGCCAGACGCGGGCAACCTTGAAGTCGGTTCACCGTCTCGGCACGACGCCGCCGCCGCGCCGCTTGGTCCCGGAGCGGCACACCTGGATTCGGAAGCGGCGGGCCAGTGGTTCGATCAGCAGCTCCGCACGCAGTTCGACCCGATCCGGGCCGGGTTCGGTCCCGGTCCGAAGCGTCCTCACCCGTCCGCATTGAAGGCTGCGCTCCTGCGGGGCCGGCACGGGTCGCCTGGCCATCTCACCGACATCGTCAGGGCAACGCTCGACGCCATCGCCGACGGCGGGCTCGCAGACACTGTCGAGGGCGGTTTTTTCCGGTACTGCGAGCAGCCGGATTGGTCTCGACCGCACGTCGAGAAGGTGTTGACGGTCAACGCGCGGCTGATCGATCTGTTCTTGACGGCATCGCGTATCTTCGACCGGGCGCACTATACGGAACGGGCCGCCGAGACGATTCGATTCGTTCATGACACGCTCTCGGACGCCGATGGGGGGTTCTTTGCCAGTCAGCGCGGCGACCCCGACTATTCGGCGTTGACCACGACCGAGGAGCGCGGGCACCACGGGGAGCCGCCGGTCGACCGGAGCGTCTACGTCGATGCGACCGCCACTATGGCCTCCGCCTATGTCCTGGGTGCCTCAGTCCTTGCCGATAGCTCGTTGCTGGAGTTCGCCGCGACCGCGGTGGACCGCGTGGTGATGGAGACGTATGAACGTGGAGGTGGGGTTGGCCACATCGTCAACGGGCGGCCACCCGTGCGCGGGTTGCTGAGCGACCAGGTGGCGGCGAGCGCGGCCCTGTTGGATCTGTACGAGGCCAGCGGACAGGATGTCTATTTGGACATGCCGCAGGAACTGATGGCGTACTGCCAACAGGAGATGTGGGACGAGGGTGATGGTTTCCGGGACCGGACCCGTGGGTCTTCCGATCACAGTCCACCGATCGGTCTGCTGCGCGAGGCGCACCGACCGTTCGCACTCAACTGTGACGCCGCCGTCGTCCTGGGCCGTCTCGCAGCCCTGACCGACCAGACGCACTATCGCGAACAGGCGGTCCGGGTCCTCGCCAGCCAGAAGTCCGTGTACCAGGCCCGCGGTCTGGACGGCGCGGACTACATCCTGGCGCTCGAGCAGCTTCAGACCCTGACGGGACCCTGATTTTGACCGGGCCGAGGCGCGGGAGACAGGTGCTTCTGGCCATCGATTCCTCGGTCTCGGGACCGTCTGCCAGCCGTGCTACACTTCGTGGCCCGGAGGACCCTTTTTGCCAGTAGATCGCACTCCCCAGCTACCCGCTCTTCGTAACATCGCCACTCGGCTCCGTATCGAGTCGGTGCGTGCGACCGCCACCGCCGGCAGCGGGCATCCCACGAGCTGTTGCTCAGCCGCCGAGATCGTGGCCGCCCTGTTCTTTGCCCAAATGCGGTTCGACCCGCACGATCCAGCGTGCGAGGACAACGACCGTTTTGTGCTGTCGAAAGGCCATGCTGCACCGATTCTGTATGCGGCGTGGGCCGAAGCGAGCGTGATCTCACGCGACCAACTGTCGTCACTGCGAGACATCGATTCCGATCTCGAGGGGCATCCCACCCCGAGATTGCCGTTCGTCGACGTAGCCACCGGGTCGCTCGGTCAAGGTATCTGTGCCGCGGTCGGCACCGCGCTCAATGCCCGTCGCATCGGGTCAAGCTACCGCACCTACGTGTTGCTGGGTGACGGGGAGTCGGCCGAAGGTTCGGTGTGGGAGGCCGCTCAGGCGGCGGCAAGGATGGGGCTTGACAACCTGTGCGCCATCATCGACGTGAACGCGCTGGGCCAGAGCCGCGACACGCAGTGGGGCCACGACATGGAGTCCTACGCGGCCCGGTGGCGCGCGTTCGGCTGGCACACCCTGGTCGTCGATGGTCACGATCTGGTGGCGGTCCTGGCGGCGCTGGACGAAGCGGCCGAGACGTCCGAATGTCCGACGATGGTGCTGGCGCGCACGCTCAAGGGCAAGGGAATCTCGTTCGTTGAAGGCCGGGACGGGTGGCACGGCAAACCGCTGTTGGAAGATGACCTGGCGCGCGCCCTCGGCGAGCTCGAGGGACAGCTGGGAGCAGAGACCGACAATCCCCCCATTCCGGCCGCGCCTCGACGCGAGGAGGCATGGACGCCACCTCCAGCCCCGCCTGGCCCGGCAGACTTCGCTGCCGTCCGACTGCCTGCGTATGAGGCGGGGAGCACGGTGGCGACCCGTGAAGCCTATGGCGCCGCTCTGGCGGCGTTGGGGAGCAGCGACACACGCGTGGTGGCGCTGGATGCCGATGTCAAGAATTCGACATTCAGTGACAAGTTCGAGAAGCAGCATCCCGACCGCTTCTATCAGATGTTCATTGCCGAGCAGGTCATGGTGGGGGCGGCACTCGGGTTGGCCAGTCGCGGCGCCATTCCGTTCCCGTCGACGTTCGCCTGTTTTCTCACCCGCGCGTCCGACTTCATCCGCATGGGTGGCATTGGCAACGTCAACATCAAGCTGGCCGGATCCCACGCCGGCATCTCGATCGGTGAAGACGGCCCCTCGCAGATGGCGTTGGAAGACCTCGCCATGATGCGCGCGGTGCCCGAGTGCGTCGTCCTGTATCCGTGTGACGGGGTCAGCGCCGGCCGTCTCGTTTTGGCCTCGGCCGCCCATTCCGGTATGACCTACATGCGGACGTCGCGCCCCAAGACGCCGATTCTCTACGCCGAGACCGACGAGTTCGTCATTGGTGGGTCGAAGGTGCTGTGCGAGAGTCCGGATGACGTTGCGACTGTCGTCGCGGCCGGGGTGACGGTGTTCGAGGCGCTCAAGGCCCACGAGGAACTGCTCGGCGCCGGTGTCCATCTCCGTGTCATTGACGCCTACTGCGTGCAGCCGATCGATGCCGAGACGATGGTTCGAGCGGGCACGGCGACAGGTTCCCGACTCATCACGGTAGAGGACCATTATGCCGCCGGTGGCTTGGGCGACGCCGTGAGCGATGCGGTTGCTCCGGATGGGATCACCGTGACGCGGCTGGCGGTGCGTGCCGTGCCGCGTAGCGGCAAGGGTGCCCAGCTGCTCGACCGGTTCGGCATTTCGTCGAAGCAGATCGTGGCCGCCGTCCGCGCCCAGATTGCACCGGACGCGTAGCACGCCCCTCAGGCTCGTCCGTCTGTCCGTCACAACGATCTTCCGGCGCCGTTTGTCATGCGCTGGTCAAGACAACGGGCCCTGTCGCTACGCCCTTGGGGGTAGAATGCCGATGTCACTCAACGCTCCAGGACCGGACGCATCCGGGCGGGCGACAATGCACGCCCCGCCGTCTAAGTAACACAAAGGAATGCCATGTCCATGAAATTTGATCGCGTGCGCGCCTTGTTTGGGGTCTGCGGCTTGGCCGCGACCGTTTGTGCGGGCACCCTGGTGATGGCGCAGAGCCGCAATCAGGATGGCAATGGGCAGGCATTGGGGCACGGCTACTCTCGACCGGCGCGTAGTCCCCACGGCAGTCGGTCGGAGGTCATCGCTCCGTATGGGATGGTGGCCGCGAGTCATCCGCTGGCGGCGCAGGTGGGCATCGACATCCTCAAGGCCGGTGGCAATGCTATCGACGCCGCGGTGGCGGTCAACGCAGTGCTTGGACTCGTCGAACCGCATATGAACGGGGTCGGTGGCGACCTGTTCGCCATCGTTTGGGACAACGACACGCAGCAGCTCTACGGACTCAACGCCACCGGCCGGTCGCCCTACGAGATCAATCGGCAGGTCTTTGCGCGTCAGAATCTGGACCGTGTGCCAGGGACGGGGCCGCTTACGTGGACGGTGCCGGGCGCGGTCGACGGATGGGACCAGCTGCTGACACGGTTCGGGACGATGGGTTTCCCCGAAGTGCTCGCGCCGGCCATCGCCTACGCGCGCGACGGGTTCCCAGTGAGCGAGATCATCCAAGGGCAGTGGGCGGCGTCGAAAGACTCGTTGGCCCAGTGGCCCACTTCGGCCGCCACCTACCTTCCCAACGGTCGACCGCCGGCCGTCGGCGAGGTGTTCAAGAACCCCGGGCTGGTCCGGACCTACGAGGCGATCGCACGGGGCGGTCGCGACGCCTTCTACCGGGGCGAGATCGCCCGGAAGATAGTCGCTTTCAGTGAATCGAACGGCGGCTACTACACCGCGCGTGATTTCGAGGACCACACCTCAGCCTGGGTGGACCCGGTCACGACCAGCTATCGGGGGCATGACATCTGGGAGATCCCACCCAACAGCTCTGGCATCGTGGCCTTGATGATGCTCAACATCCTGGAGGGCTACGATATGGCGGCTCTGGGACACAACTCGGCCGCCGCGATTCATCGCATCGTCGAGGCGAAGAAGCTTGCCTTCGCCGATCGTGATCGTTTCGTGGCCGATTCTGACGCCAACCGGCTACCGGTCTCGGCACTGATCTCAAAAGCGTACGGGGACACGCGACGCGCGCTCATCGACCCGATGCGAGCCTCGCAGTCTGTCAACGCCGGTGACCCGACGGAAACGGTCTATCTCACGGTGGTCGACAAGGATCGGAACGCCATCTCGCTCATCGAGAGCATCTTCGGCGGGTTCGGGTCCAAGGTCGTGCCGGGGGATCTCGGCTTCGCCCTCCAGAACCGTGGCTCAGGCTTCTCGCTCGAACCGGGGCACTTCAACGCTCTCGAGCCGCACAAACGGTCGCTGCACACCAACATGCCGGCGTTCGTGACCAAGAATGGGAAGCCGTGGTTGTCCTTCGGCGTGATGGGCGGCGACATGCAGCCGCAGGGTCATACACAGGTGCTGTCGAACATCATCGATTTCGGCATGAATCTCCAGGAAGCAGGCGACGCTGCCCGGGTGCGCCACGGCGGCAGCGTCATGGTGGAACCCGGAGTCACGGATGACGTAGTTGCCGAACTGGAGCGGATGGGGCACCGGGTGCGTCGAGCCGGCGGCGGCGGCATGGGCGGCTACCAGGCGATCATGATCAATCCCGAGACTGGGATGCTGCATGGCGGCACGGATCCGCGCAAAGATGGCGTCGTGCTCGGGTACTAGTGCCCCGTCCCGGTGACATGTAGCGCGCCTCTGCGACGACCTGCACATCTGGGAGCTGGCTCCGGCCGGGCGGCGGCCTTGAACTCCCGGCTTCATCGATGCAACCACGTCAAGGTTCAGCGGCCCCGGCTGAGCAACACGTGACGGCGTCCGCTGCACCAGGCGAGCGTCACGCCCATCCGAGCTGCTGGAGGCTGATGCCGTCGTTCCAGATCTTTGTCATATGGCGGATCTTGTCGCCCTCGAACTGCATCACATACACGTAATCCGCTTCTACTTGCTGTCCGGTCGGAGGCACCGGTCCACCCTCCGCAGTGTGGGTACCCCGGAACACGGCGTACGCGGTCACGTTGTGGCGACCCTCGTCCACCGCGAACGACCGCAGCTCATACCACCCATCGGGAACGGGCGTGAGCAGACCTTTCATCCAGTCGGTGTACGCCTGTAGCGTCTCGATGTCCGCCAGAGCGCCAGCCTGGGCCGAGAACGACGCGTCGGGCTCGCAGTACTGCTGGCACTCATCCCACCCCTTTCCGGTCTCGCAGGCATCGAAGAACCGTTCGGCCGTTTCCTTGATTGAGTTCATTGAAGATGCTCCTTTCATGCCCCTATTGTATTTACCCGCAGCGGTGGCCGTACCTCGGCTTCAATTGATGCGCCCGGCCCGCCACTTCGAGGTGCCATCGTCCGCTCGCGCGGTCCCGGTCATGGTGTTCCCGTCGACCCGGCCACGGTAGCTGGTGTCACCGATCGAAAAGCTGATCTCTCGGCCGCGAAGCCTGCGCTCGCCGACATCCTCAATGCGGCCATTCGTGAGTAGACGGCCTGACACTACCTGGCACTCCTGAGCCAGTTCAAGTTCAGCTTCCTGCTCCTGATCGACCAGGCGCCATGTTCCCGACACGTTCGCGGGCACGATCCAGAACAATGAAGTGCAGAAGCTGGGACAGGGATCGAGGGCGATGGTCTCGTCCGGGATCCAGCCTGGCGCGTCGGGGTCGTTCTCCGAATCGCCCATATCCCAGGTGTTCGACGCGATGCGGGTGCCGGGCTCGAGTGCCAACAGGGTGGGTCGCAGTCGGGTATTGATGTCCGGGAGCAGGAACATGGTGATCACCGTTGCCCGAGACAGATCGACATCAAAAAGATCAGTGGCCAGAAACTCGGTCCTGTCAGCCACGCCCGCCTCGTTCGCGTATTGTTTGGAGGCCGCCACGAGCCTGGGGGTCCAGTTCGACCCCGACCGCCCGGGCGCCAAGCCGGGCCGCCGCGATCACGGTGTGTCCGTCAGCGGAGCCGAGATCCATGACGTAGTCGCCCGGACCGACCGCGGCCATCTCCAGCATGGTGTCCACGAGGACCTCCGGTGTCGGTACGCAAGGTGCGTCCTTGCCCTCCTGGCCGATGACGGGAGCAGGTTGCCCGCGCGCCCCGACGGTTGAGAGTAGGAGGGCGCCGAGGACAGCGTCTCGACACGCCGTCGCTACCCCGACCGCCGCGGACCCCGACCGGCACGATTAGCCATCTCGGGGCAGCAAGCGCGGGTGGCCGGCGATGGTGACGGCGCCGAAGTGTTGGAGGTCCAGCGTAACGATCGCCTCCGCCCGGAGGCGCTCCGCCGTGGCGATGACAACCGCATCCACCAGCCCGATGTGGAGGTCGGCGTACCGCTCGCAAATCAATGCGGCCGCCTCGATGTCAGTTTGTCGTCCCCATTCGACGCCGAACGCGCCATGAGCCAGGTCCGCGAGAAACACCGACTGCGCCTGTGGGCCGAGCTGAGTTGCCACCAGGTAGTCCACCTCGGGCAGAATTACTCCCGGAAGCACCCAGGCGTCAGGGTCGCTCAGATAGAGTGCGCGTAGTCGTTCGTGGTGCCGATCTCCGGAATCGATCAGCGCGATGACCGCTCCGGTGTCGGCGACAATCACGGTTGACCCAGACCTGTGAGCAGTTCCTCAGCGCGCTCTCCGAGGTCGTCGCGCCCGCTCGAGAACGCGCCGATCGACCGAGCCACACGTGTGGCTGCGTGCCGTTTCGTATACTCGGCCACCGCCTCACGTATCAGCTCCGCCGACGGTCGCTGTTGCTCGGCGGCCAGTCGCTTGAGACGGAGGTAGTCGTCCGAGTCGAGATAGACGGTCGTTTTCTCCATATGCCTGACACATATGGTAGCGCGGTATCGAGCGCGTGGCGGGTGGGGCGATCTACCGGACTTCTGGCCCGCCGCGTCGGTTGTCGCGGACGAATCGGTCGCGCGCCGGCATGACCACGGCTGGGAGGGTCTGTGCGTCCATGACCGCCTCGGTGGGAATGATGTCGTTCTTGGCTAGAATCCAGGCGACCAGCCCGTAGACCTCTTGGGCGGTCAGCAATCCCGGCGCGTTCCGTGGCATGGCCCGGTTGATGTAGTCGTAGAGGGTCGTGGCATAGGGCCAGTAGTTTCCGACTGTCGAACGGTTGCTGTTCGGATCGCGACCGACGACCGGCGCGGCGGTGCCTCCTTCGCCGTTCGGTCCGTGACAACCGCGACACGCGCGTGCCCACGTCTGCGCCCCGTCCGCGGCGGTGCCGTTTCCGGATGGCAGTCCGGTGCCGTCAGGCATCACGTCAATGTCGAGTGCCTCGATCTCGCTTGCAGTCGCGGTTCGGCCCAGCCCAAAGCGGTCCGGGTGATCTGTAGGCGGTGACGGCTGTTGTCCCGCCGCGGCGGGCGCCGCCAACCATAGTCCGCCAACGATCCCCACGACCCCGACCCAACCGACCACGTCGGCACGCATCGTCGACTCCGAACCGACCGGGCGCTGGCGCGTCACGACCGTAATCTCTCGGCCCCAAACAACACGCGGCCATCGTCGCCGACCGTCCACGACGTGATCGGGTTCTGGTGATACCGCGTGCGGGGCCCGCGTGCCGCTCGCAGCGCCTGCCACGTCGGCTGCACGTAACCGGTCTCGTCGGTGGCCCGACTCATGATCTCGGCCGGGGACCCACTCCATTCCCACCGGTGCCGAAACCGCACGTGCGCCTTCGGCAGCACCGGTCCCTGCAGCGTCGCTGCCTGCCAGGTGGTTCCGCCGTCGGCACTGACGTCGACCGCCGTGATCCGCCCGCGGCCGCTCCATGCCAGACCCCGGATTTCGTGCCAACCGGGTTCGATCACGAGGGGAAAGGCAGGGTCGGTGATGATCGACCGCGCGTCCATCACGAAGCTGAACTGGCGCACGGTGTTGCCGTCGCCCAGTGGATCGGTATATTTCGACGTTTCTTCCCGGGTCATGAACGGCTGTTCGGCGAGTTCGATCCGCCGGATCCATTTGACGCTTGAGTTGCCTTCCCAGCCCGGAAGCAGCAGGCGCGCGGGGTACCCGTTCCCCGGCATCAATGCGTCGCCGTTCTGCGCGTAGACGATCATCGCGTCGTCGAACGCCTTCTCCATCGGGATGCTCCGGGTCATCACCGCGGCGTCCTGCCCCTCGGCGAGGAACCAGGTGGCGTCGGGCTGCGCCCCGACCTCCTTGAGCACCGTCGACAACAGCACTCCGGTCCACTCCGTCTGGCTCGTGAGGCCGCACACCATCTGGGGCAGGGTTTCGGGGGTGCCACGACGCAGGTTGCCAGAGCACTCGAGGAAGCAGATGCGGGAGGTGGCCGGGAACTGCTGGAGGTCAGCCAGGCTAAAGACGGTTGGTCGGTCGACCATGCCGTGGACCAGCAGCTCGTATTGGGCCGGATCGATGTCCGGAACCCCTCCGTGATGCCGCTCGAAGTGGAGGTCGGCGGGGGTGATGGTGCCCCGCAGGTCTTGAAGCGGAGTGCGCGAGGATGTCGCACTGGGGTCCCGCTGGGGGGTGACGAACCGCGACCGCTGGTCGACCCCGTTCGGCCCGCGCCCGGCGCGCCGCGTGGTCGTGACCGACTGCTGTCCGGCCACCGGGGCGACCGCGGCGGCGCTCATCGCGCCCGCGGCACCAGCCAGCAATTCTCGCCGTGTCAGCCGTTCACGTCGTATCGGCGCGCTTGCGTCTCCGGGTCGCATCCGCTCATTGGCCATGTATTCACTCCACCCTGTCTGGCGCCGACTCGATGCCGGAGTCGTGCCTCACGTGGGGACGAAACGTCGTGGGGTCCTGGCCATGGCGCCAGAGAGCCCCCACCGCGCCCACTTGTGTCGAGTGTATTATGCGTCAGTCGACGGGACCGTCGCTCGCGAAGTCGGAGGGCGGACGGCGTTCGGCCCGCAGGATCGCCACGAGTCTCGTCTGGCGCACGAAACGGGACGTGACACTCGCCACGTCCCCGGTGACGTGCCCGAGCAGGGCGACGATAGGAAATTCTAGATCCCCCTCCATCGCGGCAGGCCCCTCGAATTGCGCCTCGATAGCCTGAGTAGTCGACGTGCTCGAGTGGAGTGCGAATCGACCGGCGGTCGAGGAACTCGTCGACTGCCCGCCACGCGGCCTCCCAGTGTCCGTAGTCGTCGAACTGGATCACGCCGGACGATAGGAAATGCTGTGGGCCGGCCACGACGTCGGCGTTCTTGTCGTCCCCCGCGGCGGCGAGGCTGCTCGCGACGGCCTCGAGCTGGATCACGAGCGCGGGCCACGCCGCATAGGGTGCCAGGACGCCGTGGCAGAGGATCAGATGGACGCGTGGACGCGGGGTCAGTACCGCGAGGCGCTCCAATGAGTAGAGGACGCCGACTGCCGGATGCCTCGGTTCGTAGGTCGTCGACGGGAAGGCCACGCCCCACCGAGCGCAGAGCCCATGCCGCGTCTCGCGAGCCCAGCAACCGGGAGCTGTTCAGGCTCCGGCGTGTCAGGCGGTGCAACTTCGGCCGGCGCCAGGGGTCCCGCAGGTGGCAGTCGTAGCACGAACCCCGTGTGTGTGCTCCGTCTACACCATCGTGGCCGCGCCGTCACTGCGGACGAGTGGAATTGCGGTGTGGAGGGGAAGGGGGGCCGAGAGACGAATCACGCCGCTTCCGCTGACTGATCGATCTCGGTCAGCATCCGCTCAAAATCTGGGTCTAGCGCCAGGCAAAAAGTTCGATACCTACCTACGAAGGGCAGGCGGTTTACGCGGGCGCATCGCGGCGAGCTTGTAACGCTGTGATGATTTCGTCCGGTTCTGGGAACCGTTCCTCCGCTTGTTTCGAAAACACGAGATCGCCGTCGGCAACGACGTCGAATTGCCCGCGGGCACCGACGACAACCTCGGCGTCAATGCCGACCGCGTCCTTGATGGAGGCCGCCAAACTGGAGGCCCTTGGCAGGTAGTTTCAAACCTGACAGTAGTTGATCAAGATGCGCATGGCGCGATGTTACCGCAGCCCGGGGACGGTGGCAATTGCGCGGCCCGCCACGAGTTGCCTGCGAAGCAGCCCGGTGCTTGCATCTCGCGGAGTGCCTGGAAAGCCTCGGTTCATGGAGAAGTGGGTACGGTCTCTTCGCGGCGTCGTGCTCGACCTGGACGGTACCGTGTACGACGACGGCGACCTCATCGACGGTGCGGGTGACGCGACCGCGGCCGTGCGTGCGGTCGGTTTGGGGTTGAAGTTCGCGACCAACACCTCCCGACACCCATGTGGCACCTTGATCGAACGGTTGCGTCGGCAGGACGTGGACGCGGCGCCGGACGATGTCTTCACCGCGCCGCGAGCCGCTGCCGCCTGGCTGCTCGACAGCGGCATGACTCGGATCTCGCTCCATGTGTCGCCGATGACCGTCGAGGAGTCCACTCGTTTCGCGATAGATGAACAGCAACCGGAAGCGGTCATGGCAGGCGACCTCGGCGACGATTGGACCGTCGAGCGCCTCAATCGCGTCTTCCCACATGTGATGGGCGGCGCCCAGCTGCTGGAGATTCAAAAGAACCGTTACTGGAAACACGGCGACACCCTGTGTCTCGACGCGGGGCCGTTCGTCGCGGCCATCGAATACGCGCCCGCCACCACCGTGGTGGTGGCGGGCAAGCCAAGTGCGGAGTTTTTTGGCGCGGCGGCCGCGCTCTTGACATCGAGCCCACCCAACTCGTCGTCGTCGGTGACGATCTGCAAACGGACGTGCGCGGGGCCCAGTCCGTGGGAGCCAGAGCGGCTCTCGTGAAGACATGCAAGTTCCGCGCGACGGCGACCTCAACGATGTGGCCGTGCGCCCGGACCTCACGGTGGACTCGAGGTCAACTCCTGGCCGCGTTGCGCCTGGGCGGCTGAAGAACGGTAGGTGGAGTGTCCGCACACATGACAGAGCATGAGGGATTTATGCGTCAGTGCATCGCGTTGGCCGAGGAGGTGGCGCGGCGCGGGGGACGAGCCGTTCGGCGCGCTGGTCGTCGTCGATGGCGCGGTGCGCCTGACCGCGCGCAACGTGGTGCTCACCGAGTCGGACCCGACGCGTCACGCCGAACTGACGCTCGTCAGCGATGCTCGCCTTCGATTCGGCGCCGCGACCTTGGCCCGGGCGACGATCTATTCGAGCACCGAGCCGTGCATGATGTGTTGCGGCGCCGTGTACTGGAGTCGGGTTCCGCGAGTGGTCTTCGGTTGCTCGGCCGCCGCCCTCGGCGCTATTACCGGCGGCAGTCTGGTCGCGCCGTTACGGCAACTGTTGGCCCATGGACAACGCGGGGTCGAGGTCATCGGCTCGGGGCTGGAGCACGAAGCCACCGATGTGCACAGCCGGTTCTGGCCGCGCGCGTGATTCTCATTCGAGCGTCGTTTCGAGACCGCGGCGAGACGCGTGCGAGTCGATACGGTATGGTGGAGATTCGAGCCGTAGCTCGTGTCCAGTGACGCGGGTTGCCGAGCCGCCCGTCACCCGCGGACGTGAAGCCTCGGGAAGCGGCTTGGCGCCCCTTACATCGTTCGTATGTCTTCTCAGGAGTTGTGTAGGAGGAGGGTCACATGTGGTTCAGGGGAGAGACACCGCGTATGCCAGCGCCTGACGAAGCGCCGCCGGGTCGCGATGAGTCCATGGTGGCGCCGGACGCGCATTTCGTGAACGGCGCGTCGCTGCGCCCGCCGTTTCCCGACGGCCTGCGGCAGGTCGTGTTCGGGATGGGCTGCTTCTGGGGAGCCGAGCGTCAGTTCTGGCAGACCTCCGGAGTGCACACGACCGCGGTCGGCTACGCAGGCGGTGTGACACCGAACCCGACCTACCGGGAGGTGTGCGGCGGCATGACCGGCCACACCGAAGTGGTCCTGGTGGTGTTCGACCCGACGCGGGTCAGCCTCGAGGAATTACTTCGGCGGTTCTGGGAAGGGCATGACCCCACCCAGGGCATGCGCCAGGGGAACGATGTCGGCACGCAGTATCGGTCGGTCATCTACTGCGACGGCGCCGAGCAGCTCGCCGTCGCCCGGCAGTGGCGAGAGGCATACCAGCGCGCGCTCCAGGCCGAAGGGCACGGCGACATCACCACCGAGGTCGAGGAGGCGCCGTCCTTCTACTACGCCGAGGACTACCATCAGCAGTATCTCGCCAAGAATCCGAACGGTTATTGCGGCATCGGCGGCACCGGCGTCGCCTGCCCGGTTGGGATCGCGGTGTCGTAGAGGTGTGCTCTGCATAGCACTCGTCGCCTGTCTGTCGTTGTGCATTCCGTCGGCCGGGGTCGCGCAGCAGGCCGGCGTGGCGTGCGAGCCGACCGGTGTGCAGATGCGTTCCCGCATCGGTCTCATGCTGGGCGGTGGGAGCGCTCGGAGCCTGGCGCATGTCGGTGTGCTCAAATGGTTCGAAGAGCACCGTATCTCGATCGATTTCATCGCCGGCAGAAGTATTGGTGGACTTGTGGGTGGCGGCTACGCCACCGGTCATTCGGCGGCGGAGGTCCGCGCCCTGATCGAGACGATTGACTGGGACGCGATGTTCCGGGGCGAGGTGGCTTATCCCCTGAAAGCGTTTCGGCGCAAGGAGGGACGCCGCGAGTTTCCGGTGGGTCTGGAACTCGGTGTGCGCGACGGGTCAGACGCTGTCGGCGGGTCAGCCTCACACGCGAGCTTCCCTGCGCACATGGCGCCGAGCAGCCAGCAAGCCGCGGCCCCTCCGTTGCGCAGCGAAGCGGTCGGGTGCATTTCCCTATTAGTGTTCGCATACTGTCATTTGGCGCCGCCCTCGACGTAGACTCGACTACCGTCCTCCCATGACCGCCCCGAAAGACACACTGACCCCCGCGCCGCCGGCCCCGTCGGGCCCTGTTGAGCGCGCTTTCGGATTCAAGCGGCTGCTCGAAGCGACGCAGATCGTGCAATGGGAAGCAGATGCGCAGACCCGTGACTTCACGTATGTGGGGTCGCAGGCCGAGCGACTGCTTGGTTACCCGCTGGCCCGGTGGCTGGAACCGGCCTTTTGGAGGACTCATCTCCATCCCGACGATCTCGAGCGGGTGCTGCGCTTTCGCGAGGAAGCGCTCCGCGAGCACGAGGCCTACGAGTTTGAGTACCGAATGGTTGCGGCTGGGGGGCAGAGCGTCTGGTTTCATGACGTGGTCGCGGTCCAGCGGCTGGACGGGGTGGCGGCCGTCATCCGCGGTTTTCTCATCGACGTCAGCAAGCGGAAACGCGCCGAAGCGACCGCGCGCGCCAGCGCGGCGCGGGTGAGACAGCTGATTGAGCAGGCGCCGGACGCCATCATCGCCGCGCGGGCGAACGGGCAGATCGCGTTCGTCAACCATCAGGCGGAGCATCTGTTCGGCTATCAGTCGGGCGAGCTGGTTGGCGGACAGATCGAACGGGTGCTGCCGGGTCAGCTCACCAGGCAGCATCTGGAGGTCCCTGGCGAACAACCAGGTGCCGTCGGCCCAATGACCGTGGACGGCAGCGAGCCCGCCACCGCCCGCTGCGCCGATGGCCGGACGTTCCCGGCCGCCGTCAACATCGGTCGGCTCGAGACAGACGAGGGGCTCGTGGTCGTGACCACGGTGCGCGATGTGTCTCGTGAGGTCGAGGCCGAACAGGCGCTGCGGCAAAGCGAGGAGCGCTTTCGGATGGCCGCGACGCTGGGCGCCGACATCATTGCCGAGGTGAACATCCTCACCGGAGGCGTTGTGTGGTTTGGGAACGTCGACGAAGCCATGGGGTTCGAGCGAGGCGCATTCCCACGCACCATGGATGGCCTGCGTGAACAGCTCCATCCGGACGACCGGAGCCGGGTGCGACGGGTGATCGCGCGCGACGTCTTCGAGCGGTGGCAGGCGGTATCGTTCGAGTGCCGGATGCGGGCCCAGGACCGGTCGTATCGACACTGGACGGTGCGTGCGGCGCCCCGGTCGGACGGCGATAGCCGGCCCAAGACATTCGTCGGGGTTTGCTCGGACGTGACGGAACAGATCGTCGCGCGCGCCGAGGCGCTGCAGCATCGTGACGCGCTGGCCCATGTGGCTCGGGTCAGCTCTCTGGGCGAGCTGACCGGAGCCGTGGCTCACGAGCTGAATCAGCCGCTGGCGGCAATTCTCAGTAACGCCCAGGCTGCGGTTCGCCTCTTGGATCGCGCCGCGCCAGACCTGCGACAGGTCGGCGAGGTGCTGCACGACATCGTGGCTGACGATCGCCGCGCCAGTGCCATCATCCAACGGCTCCGGGAGATGATGCGTGGTGAGTCTCCGTCGCGCGAGCGAATCGATCTCTGCGCCGTTGTCCGTGAGGTTCGGGAGATTATGCGGAGTGGTCTGTCCATGCGTGGGATCGCGGTGCTGTCCGAGTTCACGTCGGACCTGTCGGCGGTGGTGGCGGACCGCATCCAGATTGAGCAGGTCGTCGTGAATCTGGTGACCAATGCCATGCAGGCGATGGAGGGGCTGTCCGAGGCTCGGCTCACGTTTCGGGTGTTCCAGCGGGGTGATGGCTGGCAGGTGGTGACGGTGTCCGACACCGGTCGTGGAATCGCCCCGCCGATGCTCGCCACGATGTTCGATCCGTTCAATTCTTCGCGCGAGGGTGGTCTGGGCATGGGGCTGTCCATCTCTCGCAGCATCATCGAGGCTCACGACGGCGAAATGCAGGCCGAGCATCTGTCAACTGGTGGGGCGACGGTCGGATTCGCGCTGCCACCGGCGCGGGATGACCGCCGATGATGGAGGAGCCAACGGTCTTTGTCGTGGACGACGACCCCTCGGTGCGGCGAAGCGTGGTGCGCTTGCTCGAATCCGCCGGGCTGCGGGTCGAAGGATTCCCGTCCGGTGAGGCGTTTCTCGAACGCGAGACGCCCAGGGGTCCGGGGTGTGTGGTGCTCGACGTGCGGATGTCGGGCATGAGCGGGCTCGAGCTGCAACGTCGTCTCCACGCCACCGGGCGGCCCATGGCCATCGTCTTCATCACCGGGCACGGCGACGTGCCGATGAGTGTGGCCGCCATGAAAGGCGGCGCGGTCGACTTTCTTCTCAAACCGTTCGACGACGAAGCCCTGCTGGCGGCAATCGACCGCGCCATCGGACGTGATCGGGGGTGGCTCCACGAGCAGCAGGAATTGGGGGTGCTTCGAGCCCGGTTCGCCCGGCTGACACCTCGCGAGCAGCAGGTCTTCGCCCTCGTCACGACCGGCATGCTCAACAAGCAAGTGGCGGCTCGGCTGGGCACCAGCGAAAAGACGATTAAGGTGCATCGAGGTCGGACGATGGTCAAGATGGAGGCTGGATCTCTCGCGGATCTCGTTCGTCACGCGGAGCGTTTGCAGGTCACGGCCTGGAACCTCGACTCGAAGTGAGACCAAGGTCCAATAGCGTAGGCGGCCACGCTGCGTTACATTGCACCCACCTAAGTTAATGGTTTTCGCCATCGTGGCGCCGTTCTTATAGGGTGTATGGTCTGGTCGCGGCTTGCGTGTAAATCGGCCGCTCGTCTGAGCGGTTCAAGCCGGTGGGTCCGGTTCTCAGAGTGTCCGGGTCCCGTTTCTTCGAAGTTACGTTCCTCAGTAGCACTCGGCTACACGATCAACCTTCCTCGGGAACTATCCTCTTAATTCCAGGCGGCGACCAGACCACCGCCTGACGGACTGGGCGCAGGCCGTGACAGCTGTGTCCCGAGATCCCCCGGCCCGCCGAGAACGCCACGGTCACCTGATCCGTGCGACACTGGTCGCGCTCGGTCCGACGGGATCCCACGGAGGCGCCTTGAGCCAGGCTGAGGACGTCCGGGAGTCGGATCGACAGCACGCCGGAGAGAAAGAATGACCGAGGGTCGCGAGATAGCGAGCGTGGTGGGCCAGGAGATTCTCGACAGTCGGGGGAACCCGACCGTTGAGGTCGAGGTGGCGTTGAGTGGGGGAGCGACCGGGCGGGCGGCGGTGCCGTCTGGCGCGTCGACGGGGGAACTCGAAGCGGTCGAACTGCGAGACGGCGATGAAGGACGCTACCGCGGTAAAGGCGTGACGCGGGCCGTGCAGCATGTGAACACCGAGATTCGCGAGGCGCTCGTCGGGCTCGATCCGACCAGCCAAGGCACGATCGATGGCACCCTGTGTGACCTCGACGGCACCAAGAACAAGGGTCGGCTCGGCGCGAACGCCATCCTCGGCGCGTCGCTGGCTGTCGCGAAGGCCGCGGCCGTGGCGGCCCACTTGCCGTTGTACGAGTATCTGGGCGGTGATGGCGCGCGCGATCTGCCCGTGCCGATGATGAACGTGCTCAACGGCGGCGCCCACGCCGACAACAACGTCGACATTCAGGAGTTCATGGTAATCCCGGTCGGGGCGCCCACTTTCTCGGAGGCGCTGCGCATGGGCACCGAGATCTTCCACTGCCTGCGTACCGTGTTGCAGGAGCAGCACCACCAGACCGCCGTGGGCGACGAGGGCGGGTTCGCACCCAATCTCGAATCGAACGAGGCGGCCCTCGACATGCTGCTCGTGGCGATCGAGCGGGCTGGGTATCGGCCCGGCGGCGACATCTATCTCGGGCTCGACGTGGCGGCCAGCGAGTTGTATGACAAGCGCACGGCGCGGTACCGGTTGTCGGCTGACGGCGACGCGGAGCGCACCTCGACAGACATGGTCGATTGGTGCCGGCGGTTGGTGGACGGCTACCCGATCCTGTCGATTGAAGACGGGCTCGACGAGAGCGACTGGACCGGGTGGTCCGAACTCACGGCCGCACTTGGCAACCGCGTGCAGCTGGTCGGTGACGACCTCTTTGTGACCAACACCGAGATCTTCGAACGTGGCATCCGCGAGCCAGTCGCCAACGGAATTCTCGTCAAGCTGAACCAGATTGGCACCCTGACCGAGACCCTGGCCGCGATCGAGATGGCACAACAGGCCAACTACACCGCGATCATTTCGCACCGCTCGGGCGAAACTGAAGACACCACGATTGCCGATGTGGCGGTGGCGACCAACGCGGGGCAGATCAAGACGGGGTCGCTCTGCCGCACCGATCGGATTGCGAAATACAACCAACTGCTCCGAATTGAGCGTCGGCTCGGCGCCCGCGCCAGATACCCGGGGGCGGCGGCGTTCTACAATTTACCAGGTCTACCAGATTAGGATCACTGGTCACGATGACGGGTCCTGTAACCGCGGCCCTGTTGAGCGCATCGTAAGAGGTATGACGGTGTGGACTCTGATGTCGACCAGGGTCCTTCGCGGTGACCCGTCCGTACTTGCAGGTGCCGGTCGAGAACTGAGTCGCATCTATGAGACGCAGAATCACTACTCCCGCCGGTTGGACGCTCGCCTGGCTGCTCCCTCCTTGCGCCTGGCCAGACGAACGCCTCGCCCGGAAACCACGCCTCAGCGTTTCTTAGCACCCTGCTAGGATCGGGGCCGCTACTGGATGGTTTGGAGCTGATTGTCGACTCGCAGCACGCCCTGGGTCATCCGGGCGATTCGCTCCATCTCGCGTCGCTCGATCTCACCCTGGACCCAACCCACCAGCGTGACCGAGGACCTTTCCACGATGATGTGGAATGGCGGGTTTCGTGCGCCCTGAAAGCGCTCGAAGTGGGTGCTTCGGAAGATGGATCTGGAGAGGCTCCGCCGCAGATTGGTGTCGCCGGTGGACGGCGTCATCGTCTGGATCTCGTTCCGTACGTCCTGCACTCCACGGATTTTCGCGACCCGTTCAAACAGTTCACGCGGTTTGTTTCGGTCCGACGTCACCCGTCCCCACAGGGACACCACCCCGGCTTCGACGGCGCCGTCGAGATAGTCGTACAGCGAGTAGTGCGGGTAGTTCTGTACCGCCTCGGCAACTTGCTCAGCGAGCTCTTGGTCGCCCTCGACCGGTGGAATCTCAATCTCGGTGGCCACGGTGTCGACGCCATCCACCTCGAGACTCCTTCGGATGGCCTCACTCTTCTGCCAGAACGAGTCGAGCTCCCCGGTGAGCGTCACCTCGGTGCCGACGACGGCCACGTCCAGCCGCAGCAGCGACCGCTCCTTCCGCAGAGCCTCGCGGACCTTCTGCTCAAGCGGGGGGCCGGCCTGCGCCAACGCCGAGCTGGCCGGAAGACTCAGGGCGCAGACGAACAGGACGGCATGTGCGGCCGCGGTGGCATGACGCTGCATAGCGATCTCCTTGTGGCGTAGCTCAAGACGTTTGTATCACACTGGCGTGCCTGGTGGACACGGGTCCAGGCGGACGACCCGGGCGCGGTCGCTACGAACGGCTGCGTTTCCCGAACAGCGCGCTGAAGATCTGCTGTAGAAGGTCAGGCCGTTGCCCCAGCAGATCGTAGAGGTCGTCGCGGTCGATACGCAGGGCGCTGCCGGCCTGAGCCACCACCAGGCGAGGGGGCTCCGCCCCGGCCTCACCATTCTGGCCGGCCAGCGCCGTCAGCAGTCCGATGACGTCCCCCGGTCCGGTGGGAATCGGCGGCACGGACGTATCCGGCACCTCCAGNGAGAGGGCCCCGGNGAGTACCACGTAGACCATCGGGGGGGCGGTGTTCCCGGAGACNACGGCGTCCGCTTCAAGCTCGAACTGGTNGGCGATCGCCGNGAGATGGCGCATCTCGATGGCGCTCATTCTCGAGAAAACCGGAACCCGCTGCATGGCCAGCCACGAGGANNATGAACGGTAGATTCTCGGCCCCGAACTTCGCGATGAACACCCCCGCGGCCAGCGGCTTGAGGATGTTGTAGGCGGTCATCGCCAGGAACGAGTAGAGGAACANCAAGAGGAGCGTGCGGCTTTCCTCTTCACGAACCTGAACGACCGGTGCGAGCAGGCGATGCACGCTGGCNCTGGNTCAGGATACTAGCTCTCGGCTCGTGCCGTCGACGCCCCGTGGCGCTGATAGAGGTAGGACGCGCCCATGAGNAACAGTCCCAGCGCGATGCTGCTCAGGATGCGATAGATGGAGTCGAGCTGGGAGAAGTCGACCGTGAACACCTTCACCACGGTCACGCCGAACACCGCAATCGCGAGATACCGAATGGGCGCATATCCCTGTCTGAACCCTGCCGCGGTGAGGGCGGTGGCATACGTCCCCCATGTGGCTGACAGCATCATCTGTCGGATCAGCTCCGCGTTCGATCCAAAGCGCGGCCCGGTCGCCCGCAGTTCCCAGAAGGCGTAGATCTCCGTTGACAAGGTGACGAGCATCAGCACATTCGCCGTCACCACCGCCGTGGCCAACGCGACCGGGTGCGCCTGTTGACCGTCAGCGGCGGTTCGGGCGTGAAGCCAGGCAACGTAACCCAGCATGCCGACCACGAAGAAGCCCAGCAGCGCGCGTCGGTTCAGGATGACCGTGTAGGCGGCGGGCACCTGGTCGAACTGGATCGCGAGGAGTCGCATGATGGCGACGGCGAGCAGCAGTGCCCCGACGCCGCGAAGCCAGGCGCGTTCTTCCCGCAACCCGATCCAGGCCATGCCGGCCGCCTGCGTGGCCACAAGGATCGGTGTCCACGCGCCATCGAGGAGNACGGCGACTGCGACCACGGCCAGCGTGACGGTCACGCTGAGGGTGTGCCTCGCCGCTCGCGGATCGAGACGCCGGATCGCAACCGTGACCCCCGCGTACGCCGCGGCCAGCAGCGCCGGCACGAGTCCGGTGAGCGCGTACCGCGATGGCGCGAGCACGGCGTCCAGACCAACCAACAGACCGAGTCCGGTGGCCGGTACGAGCAAGATGTCGGCCGCGTGCAACCNGGGGGCTCGGACTCGTCTGATGAGCTCGACCTGTGCCGCGACATGGATGCCGGCGACCGCGAGCCAGGTCACCGCAGCCGGTACCAGCCAGGACTGGTCCGGCCGGCTGTCGGCCCAGTCGAAGAGCGGCACCGCGACGGCGACCCACAACAGCAGGCGGGTCCACATGCCTTCTCGGCGGACCGAGAGGACCACGCCCACACCGGTCCCGATGATCAGATACACGAGAAAGGCGAGTCGGTATGGTGTCAGGACCCANAGCGAGGCCAGGTGATACCAGGCCGGGGTTGTCCAGAGCGCGAGACGAATCCACCTGGCCTGTGGATGCGACGACCGCCCCATGCGATACAGCACCCACAGGAACAGCGCCGCGTAGATGGTGAAGAACAGCTCGGTCGTCAGGTAGGCGTCAGGCCGATAGAGTCGGNCGTGCCAAATTGGGACCGTGAGTCCGGTGAGCAGGAAGCTGAAGAGGTTCAAGGACGGCCAGTCGCGACGGTGCGCGAGGTAGACGATCGCACCGAGGAGCAGGGTCGTGTAGCAGAAGAGACTGAGGTGGCTCCCGGCGTTGAAGCCGACCAGAAACGGCGTGCCAAAACCGCCGATCAGGGCGACGGTGACGAGCGGTTGTGACCGCAGACGGTCCGCCTGGGCCGCGGCCAACCCGGTAATCGAGACGAGTAGCCCGAACCCGATGACGGCGTTCAGCAGGCCGTACAGGTTCAGGGCCGCGTACACGGCCAGGTACCAGATCGCGATGCTGCCCCCGACCAGCGTGGTGCCGAACCGGGCGTGACCGACGGTCACGGCACGACGACCGGCTATGAAGACGAGCGCCCCGGCGAGGCCGCCGAACGCTACTCGAAGCGGCGGGGTGACCCACTGACTCGCGAACGCGTACCGNATGAACAGGCCGACGCCGATGACCAGGGCGGCCACGCCGACGTACAGCATCCACCGCGTCCCGATGCGGGCCTCGAGTCGTGTCGCCGTCGACGCACGGGGGGGAGTCGCCGGCGCGCGAGGTGGTGAGCTGGGTGCCCCCTCTGCCCCGGACGTCGCGACGGTCGTGGGGGTGGCGGTCGGGTGTCTCGACGCATCACGGTCGTCGGCCGCTCCCGCGACGTTCGTGTCGTCGGATGGACGGGGGCCCGGGCGATCGCGACGGAGCTGATCCTCCAGGGCCGCGATACGACGCTCGAGTCGAGCCATGGCGTCTCGCGCCGCCGCGGCTCGGCCCAGCGCCACGGTTAGAAGCAGCGCCAGGATGATCGTGATCAGGAATCCAAGCATCGGCTACCCAAGTCGTCCGAGCGCTTCGGCGGCCGGAGACTCAGGCCAGACCGGGGTGGGGGCGGCGACGTAGCCGACATGGGCCAATTGGCTCTGAAAATAAGCGGTTTCCGACGCGTAGAACAGGAGTCGGCCGGCACACCGCGCCACCAGACCCAGCAGTGCCGCGGCTAGCGTGAGCCACTCGGTCGGCGCCGTTCCCACCGGCACGAGCGGCGTGGCGGCGACCACGGCCACGAGCAGCAGGCCGTTCGAGGCATACAAGCTAGCGCACGCGACCGGCCGCCGTCGCACGAACCGCCACCCAGCTAGCACCGCGCCGACCATGCTCCGGCGGTCCTCGACGACCGCACGCACCCGCGCGTAGTCGAAGACGAGACCGACCAGGCCGACCAGCAGGCCGAAGACAAGATAGAGGCCGATCCGTACGGCGGTCTGGCCGGCGGTGGAGATACCGTCGGCGAGCCACGGGAACAGTGTGCCAAACAGCACGCCCTGGACCAGACCGAACAGCACGCCGTAGGTCAACCCGACGATGAGGCCGAGCCGGATCAGGCGCGAGCCATAGAGCCCGCAGGCGGCAAAGAATCCGACCGTGCGGGTGGGCCGACCGCGCGCGAAACGGTCCAGAAAGCCGCCTGACAGAAATGTCCACAGGACCAGGACGCAGCCAAGCAGGTAGCCGAGGAGGACGGTTTGGTGTGGTTGAATGTCTGGGGATCGTGGGGTCAGCCCGGCGAGTTGAGTCGTGCATCCGATGATCGACGATGCCAGTGACCGCGCCACGCCAACGGCGGGTGCGGCGCACGGACTCCACCAGTGGCTCGCCCCTTCAAGGTGGATATCCCCGCGAGTGGGAGAGGGTGTCCCGCCATCCAATACTTCGTGGACCGGCAGCGCGAGCGAGAGCATGAGCACCGCCGCGCCGGCCAGAATGACCGGTGCCCCGAGTACCCGGCTCACACCGTCGCGGAGAGAAGACGTGATCGGCATCACGCGGTTCCCGGGCGCCTACCCCGGACGCCTGGCCGTCGACGTCCTTTCGATGTCAGAACCCACGCAGGCGGGTGTTGACCAGCCTCGCGGCCGCTGGGCCGGTCCCCAAGTGGTCAACCGACTCCTGGACGGGTTCTCAGCGATAGTCGTCTCGAACGGGGTGGAAGACATCGATGATCCGGCACTCGGTCACGGCGCGCCCCGAGTGGGTCACGTTCGGCGGCACCACGGCCACCATGCTCGGACCCAGGCGTTGTGTCTCGTTGCCAATCGTGAACTCGAACTCCCCGGTGAGTACGTGGGATATCTGTTCGTGCGGGTGTGCGTGCTCCGGCAGCGTCGCACCGGCCGCAATCGTCCAGTTGACCGAGGTCATGGTGAGCCCGGTCGAGAACCTTCCCACGAAGCCGGGCATCGGTTCGCGGTGGGTCTGCTCGCTTGGCGAGAGAAACGGCACGGTCTCAGTCCCTGAGTCCGAACGTGTAGACCACGTTCCCGGCGGCGATCGTGATGTACTGCTGGCCATCAACCGCGTAGCTCATGGGAGACGAGTGCACCATTCTGCCCACGTTCATGTGCCAGAGCTCATCACCGCTCACCGCGTCGAGGGCAAAAAAGTAGCCGTCAATACTGCCGCTGAAGACGAGGTCGCCGGCGGTAGCCATGATGCCGGCCGTCGACCTCGGCTGAATCTCATACTCCCACCGGAGGTTGCCCGTCTTGGGGTCGATCGCCCTGATCGCGCTCTGATAATTGTCGATGGGCAACGGTCGTTGGCCACCTCCGCCGGTGAATTGGTCGCCCTCGACGTAGTCCTCGTCCCGTTTGTAGAAGATGTCCTCACCGTCGTAGGCCTGCACGTAGAAGAGCTCCGTACGCGGACTGTAGGCAGGCGAGAACCAGTTGGTGGCGCCACCCACCGATGGCGACACGGTTGTGCCTTCGGCGGTCGGAAACGTGCCTGGAATCCGAATCGGCCTGCCATTCGAATCAAGACCCTCGGCCCAGGTCTGTTTTGCGAATGGCTTGCCCACGAGGAACTCGCCGGTCACGCGGTCGATGGTATAAAAGAACGCGTTCCGGTTCGCCCACATCATCACCTTGCGCATCTCACCGTCCATCTCGAGATCCGCCAGAATCGGCACCTGAATGGCGTCCCAGTCGTGGACGTCGTGCGGGGTGAACTGGAAATACCACTCCATCGCGCCGGTGTCGTGATTGATCGCCAACGCGGAATCGGAATACAGGTTGTCGCCCATCCGGACGTCGCCATTCCAGTCTGGACCCGGGTTGCCGGTGCCCCAGTAGACGAGATCGAGGTCTGGGTCGTAGGCGCCGGTGATCCAGGTGGCCGCGCCACCAGTGCGCCAGGAGTCGCCGGCCCAGGTCTGGTTATCCGGGTGGTCCGGGCCGGGAATCGTGTCGGCCCGCCATTCGAGTTCCCCGCTTTCGGCGTTGTAGGAGTCGATGAACCCGCGCACCCCGTACTCGCCGCCGGCCATGCCGGTCACGACTTCGTCCTTGACGATCAGCGGGGCGGCGGTCTTGCTGTAGCCCGCTCGGTAGTCCGCCAGTTCCTTGTCCCAGACCAGATTGCCGGACCGTGCGTCGATCGCGACCAGATGGGCGTCGAGCGTGCTCATATACAGCGTCTCGCCTAGAATGGCGACCCCGCGGTTATTCCGACCGCAGCAGATACGAAGATCGTCAGGCAGCTCGTGGTTATAGCGCCAGTACTGCCGGCCGGTGGCGGCGTCGACGGCCACGACGTTGCTCGGGGCCTCGGTGATGAACATTACGCCGTCGACCACGACCGGAACGGTTTCGGCGCGGTCGAGCTGGGGAATCTGATACGCCCACTTCAGCTCCAGGTCGCTCACGTTCCGGTTGTGCACCTGGTCGAGGCCGGTGAAATGCTGGCTGTCGAGCGTGCCGGAATACATCAGCCAGTTCTCAGGCTCATCTGCCGCGTTGAGCAGCCGTTCCCACGTGACGGGAGAGAACGACGGCGTCGCGCCGGGCTGCGACTCGGTTTCCTGGGCAGCGGAGTATGTGGCGCCCGTGGCGAACACGCCGAGCGCGATGACAGTAGCAAGCCGTTTCATGTTCAGCTCTCCTCCCGCCGAAGCGAGTACAGATACGCGATCAGGTCGTCTACTTCGCCGTCTGTCAGGACGTCATCGGCGCTGGGCATGGTCGACGTCTTCACNCGGTCATACGACCGCACGCCGCTCTTGGAGAATGACCACAGGTCTTCGTTTTCGTCCATCAACCGCATCGAAAAGGTATCTTCGTTCATCCGCAGCCCCTCGACGATCGACCCATTCTCCCGGGTCACCCGCAATGTCCACCAGCGCGGCGCCACATCTTCGTCCGGCGTGCGCAACGCGCTCACCAGNTCATCCGGCTCGAGGCGANCGCCCACCCGGCTCAGATCTGGCCCGCGCCGGCCACCGTCACCGTTCACCATGTGACAGCTGGTGCAGTTGCCTTTGCCGGCAAAGAGCTGTTGCCCGTTGCTGGTGCTGCCGGGCAGGTCGACATCGGCCGTGCTGTTCAGCGAATTCAGGTAACTCACCACCATCCAGACCGACTGGTCGGTCGACCGTCGGCTGATGCCGATCATCTGGGTGTTGGGGAGCCCTTCTCGCACGATCTTGAACAGCCCGGCGTCCGTGCTGGCGCTACGGAACCCCTGTGTTAGGTCCGGTCCCAGCTCGCCGCCCGCGCCGTCCCGCCCGTGGCAGCGGCCGCACTGCTGTCGGAACACACGCTGACCCATCCGGACATCGAGCGTGCCGGTAAAGACATTGTCCGCCGTTGCCTCTTCTCGAGGTTGGGCGTGCACGGCGGCTGGGGCCGTCGTCAGGAATAGCAACGCCACGAGCATCGGCGTCACGCTCGCCCACAGACTACGCATCGACATAGTGCCCTCCCGGGGTTCAGAAATTTGCTGCGTGCTGGCCGGGGCCGGTCCCCCAGCCTACCAGCATCATAGCTGTTTTGGGGGAGACGTTCCGGCGCCCGGGCTGATCCGGGCGACGATATCACGCGCCCGGCGCACGATGCTACGCTCGAACCGTCCGATGGCTCGGAACCGCTCGGCTCGGCGGTGCACCAGCTTCTTCGGCTTCAGGGCGGACAGCTCGGCGAGGTGGTGGACGATCCGTTCAAGTACCTGACGGGCCGCCGCGTCCACGTCCCGGTGGGCTCCACCGGGCGGTTCTGGCACCACGTCGTCAATGATGCCCAGTTCCAACAGGTCGTGCGACCGGAGTTTGAGGGCCGGCAGCAGTTCCTCGCTGCGGGCGGCATCGTGCAACAGGATCGCGGCGGCGCCCTCCGGGGCGATCACCGAGTAGATGGCGTTTTCCTGCATCAAGATCACATCGGCGAGACCAAGCGCCAGCGCCCCGCCGGAGCCGCCTTCCCCGATCACGATGTTGACGATCGGTACTGGCAGGCGGGACAGCATGCCGAGGCACTCGCCAAGGGTCAAGGCAATGCCGCGCCGCTCCGCCTCCATGCCTGGAAACGCGCCGCGCGTGTCGACCAGCGTCACCAGCGGCAGGCTGCACTTCTCCGCCAGCCGCATCAGCCGCTGGGCTTTCCGGTAGCCCTCGGGCATCGGCATCAGCTGTCCCGCCTGGGCAATGACCACGACCGGGTGTCCCTGCAGGCTGGCGATGCCGCCCATGATGGCCGGATCGTCACCAAAACACCGGTCGCCGTGGAGCTGGCTGAACGATTGAAAGACCCGCTCGACATACGCATCAGCGCGGGGGCGAGTCGCGACGCGTGCTAGTTCCAGCACGGCGCTGGCGGTCCGGGTGGACTTCGGGGTTGGGGCGAGTTGGACATGCGGCCAGGAGTGCGGGCGACCGGGCGCGAGCTGCGAGACCAGTATTGCCAGCCGGTTTCGCAGAAATGGGCGCTCGACAATCATGTCGATCATCCCATTCTTGATCACTGCTTCGGCNCGTCGCTCGCCCTTCGAAATCTTCTCGTCGATGGTGCCTTCGACCACACGCGCGCCCACAAATCCAATCTGCGCGCCCGGCTCTCCGATGAGGATGTCGCCGAGTGAGCCAAAACTGGCGAACGTGCCGCCAAAGCTTGGGTTCGTGAGTACGGAGATGTAGGGGAGCCCCGCGGCCTGATGCTCCGAGACGGCGATGGCGGTCTTCGCCATTTGCATCAGGGCCAGCACGCCCTCCTGGATCCGAGCGCCGCCGCTNGCGATAATTGAGACCATCGGCAACCGGCGTCGGGTCGCAACGTCGAACGCGCGCGCCACTTTCTCGCCCACGACCGAACCCATCGTGCCGCCGAGAAAGTCGAACTCCAGGGAGATGAGTACGACCGGTCGGCCATCGAGTTTCGCCTCGCCCGCGAGCGCCGCCTCCTGCATACCGGTCCGTCGCTCGGCCTCGCGGAGCCGTTCGCGATAGGGTCCGCTCACACTGAAGTCGAGTGGGTCGGTCGAGAACAGGCGCTTGCCAATTTCTCGGAACGAGCCAGCGTCCGCCAGATGGTCAATCCACTCCTGCGCGGCCAGGGCGCTGTGATGCCCACACCCGCCGCACACGCGCAACTCCGCCGCGAACCTAGTCTCGTCCACCTCGTGCCCACATTTGCGGCAGGTNTGGGTCTGCGGCGCTGGTGCGGACTCGACGACGACAGCCTCTTCTGTGACAGCCACGGCGAACCTCGTTTCGATGAATGCCCGCAACAACACGGGAGAAAGCAGGCAGGTGAGGCTCGGACGATGTCGNCCGGCTTCACGTGCGGGTGGGTCCCTGTGTGTACTATCGGCTCAGGACCTGCTCGGGACAGGCAAGGTCGTCCTGAGCGGGTCCTGGCTCAGACCCTGACAATCCAGATTATCAGGCAATACGCGGGGAGGACGGCCGTGGGCAATGTAATAGTTGTGTAATCCGGTCGCTCAGTAGAACAGCCCTTTGAGCAACTGGAGCCCAATCAACAGGACCATCGGTGAGAAGTCCAGACCGCCTACCGGGGGCACGAGCCGTTTGATCGGGGCGAGCGCCGGTTCAGTGAGCGCGTACACGAACTGCGCGATCGGGTTGGACGGCGGCAGTCGCATCCACGACGCGACGATCGCCACGAAGACGATGAGCGTGTACAACTCAATGATTTGGACCATGACTCTTGCAACTCGGGTTCNTCAGCGTTCCTAGAGTAATGCATGGCTGACCGTCACCGATACATCTGGCGCCAAATTCCGCTGCCAACCAACGCTTCTCACAGCCCCATTCGCTCTAGGCCTGCGGCGCGCCGCGCATCGGCCAATTGACCGCGGTGCTCCTGTGATAGCCCTGGTCCTTGGGCGGAGCGAGTCGCGATTATGGCGACCGGCGCTGCTGTCTCGACTCCCGCCGCCAACTTGTTCGACACGCCAGAATTTGGTTCAATTCGTCAGCCGAGCAAATGACGTCTGCGATGGCAATGTTTCCAGGCCTCGGCGAGGCGATGCAGCGCTTTCAGGAGGAAGGTAGCCAGATTGACGGCACCGCGATGCTCACCGAGATGACCTTCGAGAACGTCAAGGGTGCTGCTCAGGTGGAAGTTCCCCCAGAAGAAGAAAAGCCCCGTCGCGGCCAGTTCGGGGGAGGGGTGGTCTCGGGAATCGATTAGGACGAGCACTTGGCGGCGGCGGTGGCGACGCTGTGAACGAGCCACGGTCGTCGTTTCCACCACGAGCGAGNTGCTGAATATCGACGACAACCCGGATACGAGCGTGGTCGCGATTCCTGCCGATTTCAGGGAGAAGTAGATCCAGCCGCCGGGCCTCGGGGGCGTGTGAGTTGATCGTGTCTCTTCGAATTAAGACGGTACTGGCAGTGCTGGTCGCGCTGGCGCTCCTGTGGGCGTATCAGACCCGAGAGCAGCGGGCTCAGGAGCGGCTGGCGGCGGAGCGGTCCGCCTTCGCTCCGACCGAGGTGGTCGACATGGGGCGGATGCCGACCGAACTGCGCGAGTCGTCGGGTCTCGGCGTGAGTCAGTCGTACCCCGGCGTGTTCTGGACCCACAATGACTCCGGCGATGGCCCTCGGTTGTACGCCATCGACGACTCGGCGACGCTGCTGGCGACCGTGACGGTCGAGGGGGCCATGGCTCGTGACTGGGAGGCGATGGACCTCGGTCGGTGTCCGGCGGCGGCCGATCGGTCCTGCCTATACGTCGCCGATATCGGGGACAACCGGTCGCAGAGAGAGTCGGTCGTCATCTACATCATCGAGGAGCCGGACCCGTTTTCCGGTGACCATGCGGCCGCCCTGGTGGGGGTCGTGCCGTTCGTCTATTTAGACGGACCGCACGATGCCGAAGGGCTCGCCATCACCGCAGATGGCGATGTGGTCGTGGTCACGAAAGAGCGCGAGCAGGAGACCTTGCTGTTCGAGATACCGGCTGCCGACATCATTGACGCCATCGCCAGCGGTGGGATGCTCTCGCTCGGCCCCGGNCGGCCGCTGTCGATCTGGCCGGACGTCACCGCCAGTCGCTACGTTACCGGNGCGGCGCTCAGCCCTGGCGGAGATGTGCTTGCCGTTCGTACGTATGCCGAGATCTATCGCTTCCTGTGGCCTATCGGTGACACGCCGGAACAGATCGGAGAGGCCTGTTTCCTCGGCGACGCAGAACCACAGGGCGAGGCGATCGGATTTCGCGGGGATGCTGAAGACTGGTTGGTGCTGACCAGCGAGTCACACATCAAGCAGGCCGGATTCTTACGGGCCGTACGCTGCTAGCAGCCCATGGCAAAAGCGCCGCTGTCTTCGACCGGCGCTGAGTCCGCTCGAATCGGCGTTGTTCGTCGGTCAAATACTGTCGGTATTTCCCTCTTCTCGCCTTGTTCGGCCGGTTCAGCGCCGCTCTCGGTGCAACGCGGGGTTTTTGCCACGGGCTGCTAGTGGCCTGNAACCGTAATTCGCAACATCAGTCGGTAGCGCGGGTGCGCGCCTGAATGCGTTGTTCTGCGGTCACAAATACCNAATTTGCTCCCTTGNCACGCCTTTTCAGCCGCGCGCCGCNCTACCGACTNNTGCAGCGAATCACNGTNACAGGACACTAGGGCAACGTCAACGCCAGTAACTCGGCCTCATCGCCGGTGCCGACTGCCACTACCAAGTACTGTTTACCGTCGTGCAGATAGGTCGCCGGGTTTCCGCCCGGCACCGCCGGGAGGTCCAGCGAGCCGAGATGGGCGCCACTGGCCTTGTCATACGCGCTGATGGTACGAGAGCTGGCGGCGATGTCCTCGTAGTCCCGGCCGCCGTGGTTCATGATCAGGAGCGTCGGGGTCACCAATGGGCCGGACGAGATGCCTCCACCGCCGCCGAGCGGGGGAAGGTCCAGGTCCACCAACGCGGGGTGGTTTCTGGGGCCGTCCCCGTGTGCCTGCATCCAAGCGTGGTCACCAGTATTTAGGTCAATCGCGGTTACCCGCTTGTAGGGTGGCTTGAATAGCGGGAGCCCCTGCGGCCCGGTCAGGCCCCGGCCCCACGGATCGGTGAAGTACCCGATGGTGGCCGGTGGCTCGTACTCGATCAGGTCAGCGAGGATCAGGGTCTTCGACGACGAGACAAAGAGCCGGCCGGTTTCGATGTCGACCGCGGACCCTTGCCAGTTCGCGCCCCCCCCGGCGCCTGGGGCCTGGATGAACGGTAATTCGCCTCTGAGCACCGGTGGGGAAAAAATCGGTCCGAACCGCGCCCGGGATTCGATGATCTCGAGCGCTTCCGCCCGCAGCTCCGGGGTGAAGTCGAGGACGTCCTCGAGGCGGCTGCCCTGTTGTTCGAATGGTGGGGGCTTGGTTGGGAACGGCTGGGTCGGCGAGTACCACTCGCCAGGCACGTTGCCCTGTGGCACCGGACGCTCTTCGATGGGCCAGACCGGCTCGCCGGTGGCGCGGTCGAGCACGTAGGTGAACGCCTGCTTGCTCACCTGGGCAATCGCCTTGATGTCGCGTCCGTCGACGTTGATCGTCAGCAGGTTCGGTCCCGTCGGGAAGTCCCAGTCCCACAGCCCGTGGTGAATCGCCTGAAAATGCCAAGCTCGCTGGCCGGTCTCGATGTCGACGGCCACGATGCTTTCGGCGAATAGGTTGTTCCCCGGGCGCATCCCCCCATACCAGTCGTTGGACGGCGTGCCGGTGGGCAGATAGACGAGGCCAAGCTCTTCGTCGACCGCCATGTAGGACCACACATTGGCGTGCCCGCTGTATCGCCACGATCCGTTCTGCCAGGAATCGACCCCGAACTCGTCCCCCTGCGGGATCGTGTGGAAGATCCACTTCATCTCCCCGGTGCGCGTATCGTAGGCGCGCACGTCGCCAGGGGAGGCTTCGCGCAGTCTGATGTTGGTGTCCTGCACGACGCTGCCCGCGATGATCGTGTCACCCGCGATCGCGACAGGCGACGAATAGGTCATCCGCGACGCATCGATCTCCCGGCTGTAGCCCTGCGTCAGATCGATGTACCCGTTCTCGCCGAAGTTCGGGTAGACGGCGCCGGTCCGCGCGTTCAACGCGACGAGCTTCAGGTCGTGGTTCGCCATGAAGATTCGGGCGTCGTCGCTTTCGCTGTCTTTCCAGTAGGTGAGTCCACGGTGACGCCAGCCCATGTTCGGCGGCCGGTCCATGTAGTCGTAGATGCGGGGGTCGTGGGTCCAGACCGTCTCGCCCGTGCCGGCGTCGAGCGCCGCTGCCTGTCCGAGTGCGGTGCTGACGTAGACGAGACCGTTGGCCATCAGAGGTGACGACATGAACGCGCTCGGGCGAATCTGCTCGTGCTCCGCGACCACGGCTTGCGAGAGCGACGTCCACCGCCACGCGATTTCCAGATCTCCGAAGTTGTCAGCCGTGATCTGGTCGAGTGGCGAGTATTTGGTGTTGGCACCGTCCCGGCCAAACGCATGCCACTCGCCGTCGGGGATGCGGGACTGGGCGGCGGCGGACCCGGTCGCGAGCAAGGCAACCATGGCGACCAGCCATGCGCCAACAGTGAGAGACTGAAGTCGTGGGCCCGTGTGCATGACGGTGCTCCTTGAGAAGCTCGAGAATGCCACGATCATAGTTGACGAGAATGCCCGCCTCCACGACGAGCGGTTTCCTGGCGAGGCGTTCGCCTGGCTAGGCGTAAGGAGGGAGTATGCAGGCGGCATGTGACCGACGCAGCAACGCTGCCAGACGGACGCCTCGCCAGGAAACCTAGTTGGTGTTGCTAAGTCGCCATAGGTGCGACCGTGTCCGGATGAACAGGCTCCCCCTGACGATGGCCGGGCTCGACATGGCGACTTCGCCAAGGTCATTGCTGCCAACAACGGTGAAGTCATCCGCCGGGTCGATGACATAGGCACTGCCTTCTTCGCTGAGCACGAAGATCTTGTCGTTGTAGGCCCAGGGCGATGCCGTGAACCCGCCGGCGCCGACCGCGACGCGCCGACGCACTTCCTGGTTCAGCACCTGCTGCTCGCTGTAGTACTGCTCTTCACCGGTGTGGGCGTCGTGCACGGTATAGAACCCCTGGTCGAGCAGGGTGAAGTAGTAGTCGCCGTAGACCAGCGGCGTCGGGTGATACGGTCCGGCACGGTCCTGATACCAGACGACGGCGTCGTTGCTCGCCTGCCCGGCTTGCAGCGTGATATCGCCTTGGGCCCCCGGGCGGATCGCGAACACCGGCCGAACCGCGTCGCCGACATATCCGGACGTTACGTAGAGCAGTCCGTTGGCGCTGAACGGTTGGGGAATCGAGATCGTGTTCAGGCCGCTGAAGCGCCACAGCTCGTTCCCGTCGAGGTCGTACGAACGCACCTGGTCGCTGCCGGCCGTGACCAGTTCCGTCCGCGCGTCGTGCTGCCACACGAACGGTGTTGACCAGTTCGTGCCCTCGTTCCGGTCGACGCGCCACCGCTCGGTCCCGGTCGCGGCATCGAGCGCGACAACAAATGACTGGTCGTCGTTGTCGTTGACGATGAAGAGCGTGTCGTCGTGCAGCACGGGTGAGGCCGCGGGACCCCAACCCAGCCGGGTGACGGCCGGGTCGAACCGCTGCTCCCAGACCACCTCACCTGCCATGTCGAGAGCAAAGATCCCCACGTTGCCGAAGTAGGCGTACACCCGCTCCCCATCGGTCACCGGTGTCGACGACGCGAAGGTGTTCTTCAAATGGCGGTCGAATGGCGGCTCACCGACATTGACCTCCGAGGTCCACTCGAGTTCGCCGGTGTCGAAATCGAAGGCGTACACCAGCCAATGGTGGACGTCCACCTCGCGCTCCATCAGGTCGCCCGGCTTCGGGTCGGGGAATCTGCCGTCGTCGGTCGTCTCGGGGGAACCAAAGGGGAAGTAGAGCCCCATGCGTGGCTCCTGGCTCTCGCCGTCGCTCACGACCGTCGTGAGGAAGATCTGGTTGCCCCAGATCACGGGCGACGACCAGCCCAGGCCATCGACGGGCGTCTTCCAGACGACGTTCTCCGTCGCGCTCCAGGTGCTGGGTAGCCGCGGGTCGTCTTCCGCGATCGGCAACGCGTTTGCGCCGCGGAAGGCGGGCCAGTTGTCGTTCTCGGCCGAGAACGTCGTGACGGTCGCGACGAGTGTCAGCAGCAAGAACGCAAGAAACGATGTTCGGATGGAACGGGGTCGGTTGGAAAGCATGGAGTGTCCTTTGCGTGTGGCGGTCCTTTCGCAATTATACGCGGGCCATCACCGCCGAGGACTCGGTCGGGTGCGCGAGTGACCACTCTAGGGGACATCTGCCATGTCGATCCAGATACCATCGATGTCTCGGAACCACCGCACAACAAAGGGTTAGGGATGAACTCGCAGTTGAGTTCTGGTTGGCATGCTACGTGAAAGACTCCGGAGTGAGGGCGGCGCCGGGGCACGCCGTGCGAGAGTGGGCGACCGGCAAGACCGTCGAGGGATACGGCAGGGAGGAACACTATGAGAGCGATGACACTCGAACGATGGAATGGACGCGGGACGGTGGCGGTCGGCATGCTGACGTTACTCTTCGCCGTGCCCGGCGCCGCTGCGGGCGGCACCGACGCCGAACTGCAGCGCGAGGTCGAGCAACGGTTCTCAAAGAAAGAAGCGGTCGCCGCGAGGATCGACGTCGTCGTCCGTGATGACGAGGTGACGTTGACCGGCGAACTCGCCACGCTGTGGGAGAAGGAGTGGGCGCTCGACCGGGCCCGGAACACCGATGGGGTCGCGGCGGTGGTCAACTACCTGACGGTATCTACCCCGGAAACAGACCCGGAGCTGGCAGGGGCGGTCTCTCAGGCGATCGGGCGGTACCCCTACTACACGGTGTTCGACCACGTGACCGGCACCGTCGAGAACGGGATCGTCACGCTCACAGGTGATGTGACGCCCTACCGGGACAAACCGGCGGACATCTACGAGCGAGTCGCGAAGGTGCGCGGGGTGCAGGGTATCGTCAACCAGATCGAAGTGCTGTCGCCCGGCATCGGCGACGCCCGGCTGCGGGCCTCTCTCGCCCGGCGGCTGTTCAACCATCCCTCACTGAATCGCTACACCGGCTTCAACCCCGGCATCCACGTCATCGTGAAGACCGGGTATGTCACGCTGATTGGCACGGTCTACGATCAGGCGGACAAGCTACTTGCCGACAGCGTGTCCCGCCGGACGTTTGGCGTGATCCGGGTTTACAACGAGTTGAAGACTCGCGATGAGCTGAAGAAGGCCGCGGCTCCGTCGGCCGGCGCCGGTGTCGTGAACTAGTCGCCGCGGGTGGGCGTCTCACCCCGAGGCGCTCACCCGTGTTTGCCGTCTGCTCGCCTCGTTAGACCCTCCCAATATCGCAGCCATTCACGGCGATCCTGAGCCTTCATACCCACCCGGCTCAGCGGTTCGGTCATAATGCGACCGGTATCGATCACACGGGAGAGCCAGCCATGACAGTCACGTCCAGAACATCGATTGCCGCGTTCGTGCTACTTGCTGTCGCCGCGACCGCGGTCACCGTCGAGACGCAGGAACCGCGGAACCCCCGCAACATCGAAGAGTTCAACGCGTTGTTCCAGGAACACAACAACTGGGGCCGGTGGGGCGCCGATGACGAGCTCGGCACCATGAATCTGATCACACCCGAGAAGACGCGGCAGGCGGCGGCGCTGGTGCAGAAGGGCATCACCGTGTCGCTCGCGCACAATCCGATCCCGGGCGTGGCGCCGGACAACCCGGACGCCGCGTTCAATCACACCATGGGGCGAACCCTGCGCAGCGACACCATCGAGTTTACGTATCACGGCTACGGCGTCAGCCACATCGATGCGCTGTGCCACTTCCTCTGGAACGAACGGCTCTACAACGACACGCCGCCGTCGGCGAGCACGACCGAGGGGTGTGGCAAGTTCGGTATTGAGAACCTGAAGAGCGGCATCGTCACGCGCGGCATCTTGCTCGACTTCGCGCGATTGAAGGGTGTGCCGTATCTCGAGCCGCAGACGCCGATCTACGTCGAGGATATCGAGGCGTGGGAGGCGCAAGCCGGTGTCACTGTGTCACCGGGCGACATCATTTTCGTGCGGACCGGCCGGTGGGCTCGCCGCGCCGCGCTCGGACCGTGGCAGGTGTCCGGCAACAGCGCCGGTCTTCACGCATCGGTGTTGCCATGGATCAAAGAACGTGGCGTCGCGGCGGTCGGGAGCGATGCGGCCACCGACGTGATGCCGTCGTTGGTCGAGGGCGTCGGGCAGCCGGTGCACACCATGTTGATCGCCGGCTTCGGTTCGAACATCTTTGACAATATGGATCTCGAAGCGCTCGCCGAGACGGCCGCGGCCGAGAACCGTTGGGAGTTCATGCTTACGGCTGGTCCGATTCCGGTCGAGGGGGGCACCGGCTCGCCCTTGAACCCCATCGCGGTGTTTTAAGAGCGACCGAGCGTTCAGGAGAATGCGGCGAACGCGGACAGCCGAAGAGGAGGTCGACATGAATGTTCGAGGGACGGTGTGGACGTTGATGGTGTGTGCCTTCTGGGCGCTCGGTGTTGCTGGCCCCCACGCCCAGGCGCGGCGGGCCGAGATGCCGCGCACGGCGTCCGGCGCCCCAGACCTGCAGGGAGTCTGGGACTTCCGGAGCCTGACGCCGATGGAACGCCCCGGTGACCTCTCAGAGAACGAGGTGTTCACCGAGGAGCAAGCGGCCGCGTTCTCGGCCGATGAAATCGGACGACGCAGCCGCGACTCGAGTACCTCGGACCGGGCGGCGAGAGTGGCCCAAGGCGACATCATTCCCTACAACGACTTCTGGTTCGACGAGGGGACGGTGGTCACGACACAGCGGACGTCACTCATCGTCGATCCACCGGACGGACGGTTCCCGTCGCTCACGCCAGCCGCGACGGCGGCGGCGGCCGCGTTAGCAAGTGCCAGGAACGGCGTGTCCAGCCACGAACCGACGCCCGGAGGCTTCGTCGAAGATCTGGGGCCGGGCGGGCTGCAGGTCCGGTGCATCCTGGGGTTCAACTCTGGTCCGCCGATGACGCCGATCGCCTACAACAACAACGTCCAGCTGTTTCAGACAGAGGACACGGTCGTGCTGCTGGCCGAGATGAATCACAACGCGCGGGTCGTGCCGCTGACTGGCAGCGACCATGCGCCCAGCTCCGTCCGGCAGTGGACGGGCGATTCGCGGGGTCAATGGGAGGGCGACACGCTCGTGGTCGAGACCACGAACTTCCTGCGCGAGACTAACTTCATGCAGGGGGTGACGAGCCCCGATCTCACCCTGGTCGAGCGGTTCACGCGCGTCGATGCGGACACACTCCGATACGACGTTACAATCGACGACCCGAACGTGTGGACCGCGCCCTGGACGTTCTCGGTGCCGATGACGAGGAACTCGCAACCGGTGTACGAGTACGCCTGTCACGAAGGCAACTACGGGCTGTACAACATCCTGGCTGGCGCCACGATGGACGCCGCGAAGTAGACGGCGCGGGCGTCAGCCACCGGTTCCGGTCACACCACGGCCCTCGCGGTCATACGCAGACCGGTGCGCTGCCTACGGGGTCGCCGCGGCGCGCTCTTCAGACCGCGCACCATTGAGAATATTGTAGAGACCGTAGTTGCCTTCGTGGCACGCGTATTCATACAACGGCAGATCGCTCCGGGCCATCGGGAATCGGGCCGAGAAGGTTCGGGCAAAGACCGACGGATTCGCGACCGTAAATTCGTAGGCCAGCGTGTCGGCGTTGACCCGGGTAAACCGTTCCGTCAGACGCAGGTCCGCCCCGGTGCCCCACGATTGTCCCGTCGTGCTGAAACTGCCGATCCGATCGGTGAAGTTCGTGGTTTCGACCACGAGCGTGTCGCCCTCCCATTGACCCCGTGAGTCGCCGAGCCATTGCCGGACGTCGGGAGCCACGTGCCCGGGACCGTCTAGCGGAATGATGCGCACGTCGTGGATCATCTCCACCACGAGGGCGACGTACCCGGGGGCCTGCAGGATCTGAACGTTGTTGTTGTAGCCGGCGGGCAACATCGGTGGGCCGGTGCTGAACCCCACGATGCATCGCTCGGCCAGGCCGCGGTCCTCCGCGCGGTCCGTGCCGATACCGCCGGCGCGGGTGCGAACGGGACGTCCACCGGATGACTGGTGTGCGGCCACCCGGCTCGTTTCGGCCGCGGTCAGCGCGGGAATCTTGCCATCGGGCGGGTCGACGATCAGCGACGGCTGTGTGAGCGCCGTGGCGCGCGACCGCTCGGTCCAGACTTCCTGCCCGTACGCACCGGGATTGCCGGGGGCGGGCCCATCCCGGTCTGTCGCCAAGGCGGCCGCTCTGCCTTGCGCACCGATGAGCGCCGCTTCTTCGTCGGTCAGCGCGTCCCGGCCGGCGAACTCGTCGGCACGTTCGAGCGGTGTGAACGTCCAGTAGTCCCAGACCCCCTGGAGATCCGGATCGCCCCATGGCGTCGTCGGAGCTTGACCGGCGGCCGTGCGCGGCAGGATCAGGACCATGACAAGGCCGACCGCAACCACCAGCCCGCCGAGCCGTGTGCCGGGAAAGCGTGTCATGGCTGGATTATGTCGGCTGTCTGCGGCGCTGGCCCTCTCATCCCATCTGCGAAGCGCATGACTGAAGCCATGCGCCACATAGAGTGGCGAGTGCCACGCGAAACGCTCGGCGTCAGGGCTACTCGCCGATGGCAACGATCTCGTCGACGGTGCGGACGTACCACACGCCGTCGACCAGAGCCGGCGAGGCGAGCGTGCGGGCGCCGATGTCGTTGGTGTGCAGTAGCTCGAACGTCGGACCGGTCTTCAGGACGTAGGTCACCCCGTCGTCGTTGGTGATGAACAGCTTGTCGTCGACCACGACCGGCGAGGCCGAGATCGCTTCCCGCTGCGGTCGGCCCAGCCGCTCCTGCCAGACCGTTTCGCCCGTCCGGGCGTTCAGGCAGGTGACGATGCTCGACATGTCGTTGAGTGTGTAGAGGTACTCGCCGTAGAGCAGCGGAGAGGGGACGAATGGGGAGCCTCGCGTCGTCTTCCAGGCGACATGGCTCTCGGTCACGTCGCCGCGGCCGCCCGGACGGATGGCCAGCGTCGGCCCGGCCCGGCCCGAGGTGCAAAAGACCAGGCCGTGGCCGACGACCGGGGTCGGGATCACTTCGAACAGGTTGCCCCCGCAGCGCCACAGTTCCTCGCCCGTGGTCGGGTCGTAGGACTGTATTTCCCGGCTGCTGCTGACGATGACCTCGTCGTGGTCGCCGAGCGAGATCGCGATTGGCGAGCCCCAGCCCACGCTGGCCGACCGCTCGGTACGCCAGCGGGTCTCGCCGCTCTCGGCGTCGAGCGCAATCACAAACGCACCGGTGGCGTCCCGGTTGATGCCGCCGGCGCCGAATGAGGCTCCCTGGTCCTGATAGATGATGACGGTGTCGCCGTACAGCAGGGGAGAGCCGGCCGGGCCGTGGTAGTTCTCGATTTGGCCCAGGTCGCGGTTCCAGGCCACGTTGCCGTCGAAGTCGACCGCCAGCAGCCCCCGGCTGCCGAACGACGCGTAGACCCGCTCGCCGTCGGTGGTCGGAGTGGCCGAGGCCGGTGTGTTCTTGCCGTGATGCCGTTCCACGCGACCGGCGGGCGCGTCGGTCTCCCACAGCAGCGTCCCGTCGGACCGACGGAAGCTGAGCACGGAGAGCCGCCGTCCGCCGTCGCGGGAGGTCGTGAGAAAGATCCGATCGCCCCAGACGATCGGGGACGAGTGTCCGGAACCAGGAACCGGTGCCCGCCAGCGCACGTTCGTGGTCTCCGACCAGGTGTCGACATAGCCGCCGCCGTCGACCACGCCTTGCCCGGACGGGCCGCGCCAGCGCGGCCAGAAGCGTTCTCCGTCGTTCGGTGGCGGCACCATCCGGACCCCGGATGGCGCCTGGGCCGCCGCCGGCGCGCTGGCCAGCACGGTCAACAGCACGCCGGTCCACACCGCGGTTCGCGAGGATCTCATCAGCTTGCCTCCAGTCTACCAGACGGTCGCATGAGCCCATGCTAAGGCATTCTGCTATCCTCGACCGAACCGTGGACACAGTCATCGGAGTGAAATGATGAGAAGGCAGACTTTGGTCGTTGTCAGTCTCGCCTGCGCGCTGGGCATCGGTCTCGCCGGCTGTGGAGCGCGGCCTGCCGACGTCGGCCCCTCTGCGGATCTGATCTTCGTTGGCAGCAACATCGTTACGATGGACCCGAACCAGCCGACCGTCGACGCGGTGGCGGTACGGGGCGAGACCATCACTGCGGCTGGCGCGCTGGACGACGTGATGGCGTTTCGAGACCCCTCGACCCGCGTGGTGGATCTCGGAGACGGCGCGTTGTTGCCCGGTTTTATCGACGCGCACGGCCACTTCCTCGGGGCCGGGCGTGCTCTGGATGCATTGTCGCTCCACTCGCCCCCGGTCGGCGACGTCACCAACATCGATGACCTCGTGCGGAAGATCCAGGCGTGGATTGTCGAGAAGGAGACCCCGCCAGGCCAGGCGGTCTCGGGGGGCGGTTATGACGATTCGCTGCTTGCGGAGGGGCGCCATCCGACGGCGGAGGACCTCGACCGCGCGTCGACCGACCACCCGATCGTCCTCACCCACGTGTCGGGGCACCTGAGTGCGGTGAATTCGGCGGCGCTGGCCGCGAGCGACATCACGGCAGACACCGCCGATCCTGACGGTGGGTACATTCGCCGTGTCGAGGGTTCTCGGCGACCCAATGGTGTGCTGGAGGAAACGGCGAGCCGTCTCGTCAGAGTTGACCGTGGTGCTCCGCGGACGTCGGACGAGACCGACGCGCTGATTCGCGAATCTATCGACGTGTATACGGCGTATGGCACCACCACGATTCAGGACGGCGGTACCAGCCGCCAGTTCGCAGAGGTGCTGCATGCGGCCGCCGACAGCGAGCCGTTCAAGGCGGACATCGCCGCGTTCGTCCGCGTCGGCTCGATGGAGGACATCGACGCGCTGCAGTATGAAGAGACCTATCGTGGCGGCGTACGCGTGGCCGGGGTCAAGTTCGTGCTGGATGGCTCGCCGCAGGGCCGCACGGCCTGGGTGACCGAACCGTATGCTGAAGGACCGCCGGGAGCCGCACCCGACTATCGCGCCTACGGCACCATGGACCCGGATCTCTACAAGGCGAGGGCGGCGGCGCTGATCGAGCGCGGGGTACCGTTTTTGGCCCACGCCAACGGCGATGCGGCGATGGACGTCATGTTGGACGGGGTCGATGAGGCGCTCGCCGGCATGGAGGTGGCGCCGGATCATCGGTCGGTTATCATCCATGCCCAGCTCATGCGCGCCGACCAGCTGGACCGCGCCGCCGCACTCAACGTGGTGCCCTCCTTCTTTTCAGCCCATGCGTTCTTCTGGGGCGACTGGCATCGGCGGAGCTTCGGCGAGGAGCGGGGCAACAACGTCAGTCCGGTGCGCTGGGCGATCGACCGGGGCGTGCACTTCACCGTACACAATGACGCCTCGATCGTCCCGCCGGACATCATGCGGCTGGTGTCGATCACCGTCAATCGGAAGACCCGCAGCGGTCATGTGCTCGGACCGCACCAGCGAGCCACCGTTCAAGAGGCGCTGCACGCGGTCACGCTCGGGGCGGCGTACCAGTACTTCGAGGAGGACACGAAGGGTTCGATCACCGTTGGGAAGCAGGCGGACCTGGTCATCCTCGAGGCGAACCCGCTGACGACCGATCCGACCGAGCTCGAGCACATCCAGATACTCGAGACGTTCTCCCGGGGCCGATCGGTACACCAGCGGTGAGTCGGCTCGACGATCTGCCGTTGCTGATCCACAGTATCGTCCCGCTAGTGCAAGAAATCGAGGGTCCGGGTCCACGCCAGCCGGACGGCGTCAGTCACCGTGACGCTGGCCGCATCGGTTTCCGACTGTCAAACCTCTACCGTATAACGGCGATGCCTTCGTACTCGAAGAGAGCCGTTTCGGCGTAGAGCGAGCGTATGCCGAGTAGTGTCGACGCGGGCAGGTTCTCGGTCGGGAACCCGTTCGCCTCGCGGGCACCGGCGATGCCTGTGTTCCCCGGTGTGTAGCCCGGCAGGTAGTAGATCACCTTGACCAGGTCTGCGGGTGTGGCCCCGGCCAGCGCCAACCGCTCCTGCATTCCAGCGAGCGCCTGCTGGGCCTGCATCTCGAGCGACTCGCCCGGGCGTCCCACCTGCCCGGAGACGTAGATGGTCTTGGCGCCCTCGCCCTGCACGGTCACGACCTGGGTGAAGCTGCCGGCCGGGTCGAGGAACTCCGTGGTCAATCGTTCGCCGCGACCGCCGTCCTCTATGACCGCGACGGCATCCACCTCGATTTGGGGCTGATCGCTGACCAGACGGTCGATCCCGATGAGCGTGCTCGTCGGCGGATTCTCGCCGGACACCGACGCCCGCCCCTGGCTGTACGGACGCAGGTCCTCGTCCGGCTGGAAGTCGACGATGTAGGTGTTGGTCTTGACGACATCTTCCATGGTCGCACCCGCCTCGGCCAGGCGCTCCGATACGCGGTCGAACACGACGCTGGTCTGCTCGGCCAGGTCGTCGCCACGCCCGACCTGACCCGCGATCCAGATCGTCTTGATCGCGCCATGTCGGGCCACCACCGCTTGGCTGAATCCGCGAGACGGTCCGATGCGTGTCAGTTCGAAATCAGCGCCCGGATCCGCGACGACGGCGGTCGCTTCGATCTCGACCCTGAGGCCCTCACGCGCGAGCGCGTCGACCCCGAGCATGGTGCTCGCCGGCCACGCATCCTCAGGAAACGCCGCCAACCGCGCGGCGCTGATGACGCCGTAGTCCGCCGGATCGAAGTCCGTCACGTAGATCCGGATCTTCACCACATCGCGCATGGACGCACCGGCCGCCGTGAGCTGCTCGGCCACCCCGCTGAACGCCGACTCGACGTGCGCCTGCAGGTCCGCGCCCTGTCCAACCTGGCCCGACACGTACACCGTCTTCACGCCGCGGTCCTCGGCCGTGACCACGTGGGTGTAGCCGCCGGCCGGGTTGATGAACGCTCTGTCGACCTGCGCTCGCGCCGGTGTCGCCCCCACCGCAACTAGTGACAGCGCCCCGACGACCGCCAAGCCTGTTCGATTCCGCATAATGCACCCCCTTCGGTTTCCTGCTGCCTCCCAGCAACGTACACAAGAACACGACGCACGGTTGTTGAGGCCGGCCGCCGCCGGGAGGCCCTGCCCGACCGCCCCGTCTCACGGCACCGCCAGCGCGACGAGCTCGGGTGGAGCGCCCCGCGCGCCGCGTACCGTGACCGCCACATACTGCCGGCCGTCGACCTCGTAGCTCATCGGAGCGCCGATAGCCCGCCCCGGCAACGGGATCTCGGTCAGTAAGTCCCCGGTCGCCTTGTCGCGCGCCGCCAACACCCAGGCGTCGCCGTTCCCCGGTGTCTGTTGCGCGCTGAAGAGCAGCGTGCGCGTCAGTAGAAGGAAGTCGCGACCGCCGCCGAGCGGCGGCAGGTCGAGGCCCCGCAGACGGGCATGCTCCCGGGTCGCCGGAGACCCGCGGCCGTTCGCCCGTTGCCACACGATCTCGCCACGGTTGAGATCGATCGCCGTGATCCGTCCATACGGGCCCTTGAACAGCGGCAGACCGTCTGGTCCGCCTGGCGGTTGCATGCGCCCACGGGAGTAACGCAGGTTGGATCGGTCCGGTCCCAACTCGACGAGGGCCGGGATGATCGGCTGCGTGGTCGAGGGAACGTAGAGGACGCCGGTCTCCGGATCAACGGCAGCCCCGTTCCAGTTAGCCCCTCCGGTGTAGCCGGGCAGCTCGATCGTGCCTCGGGTCTCGTTCGGACCGGTGCCGATGAGCGACGGCGGTGTGAAGATCGGCCCGTGCACGTAGCCCTGCAGGATCTCGACCGCCTCGGCCCGTAGCGCCGGGGTGAAATCGATCAGATCCAACTCCGTGACACCCTGCCGATCGAACGGCGGCGGCTTGGTCGGAAACGGCTGGGTCGGTGACGTGGTTTCGCCGGGCACGGTGGAGGCTGGCACTGCCCGCTCTTCGATGGGCCAGACCGGCTCACCGGTCACGCGGTCGAACACGAAGGTGAAGGCGTGCTTGGTGACCTGGGCCACCGCCTTGATCGGCCGCCCATCGACAGTAATGTCGACCAGGTTCGGTGCCGCCGGCGGGTCGTAGTCCCAGAGATCGTGATGCACGAGCTGGAAGTGCCAGACGCGCTCGCCGGTGGAACACTCGACGCAGACGAGGCTGTTGGAGAACAGATTGGTCCCAGGGCGATGCCCGCCATAATGGTCGTTCGTGGCGTTGCCGACCGGCAGGTAGGCGTAGCCCAGCTCCGGGTCGGCGCTCATCATCGTCCAGACGTTGGCGTTGCCGGTATAGTCGGCCGAACCATCTTCCCAGGTGTCGTGGCCGAACTCGCCCGGCTGCGGGACGGTGTGGAACGTCCAGCGCAGCGCGCCGGTGCGTGCGTCAAAGCCCCGGACGTGGCCGGGTGGCGACTCTTTGAACCGCGGCTGGTCGGACACCGCCGAGCCGACAATGATGATGTCGTTGCAGACCACCGGTGGCGACGTGACTGAGTAGTTGATCGGCGGCGGGTCGCGCCGCGCACCCGGAATGCCCCGCATCAGGTCGACGCTGCCGCCATCGCCGAACTCGCTCACCACCTCCCCCGTCCGGGCGTCGACGGCATGCAGCCTGGCGTCACCGGTGGCCCAGACGATCCGCGCCTGCTCCCCGTCGGTCCAGTACGCCAGTCCGCGGCTGCTGAACCCGAGCACCATGATCGGGATACCCGCGGCGTAGCTCTGCGGGTCATACACCCAGCGCGTTTCTCCGGTCGCCGCGTCGATGGCGGCTACCTGCGACAGCGGCGTGCTGAGGTAGAGCGTGTCACCGACCATCAGCGGGGTGCCCTTGAGCCCGTTGATGCTGACGTTGCCGGTGTCGTTGGCGACCCGCAGCGCGGGGTACTGGGCGCGGAGCGCGTCCAGATCGAACCGCCCATCGACCGACACCCATCGCCAGGCTACGGCCAGGTCGTCGACGTTCTCCGGCGTAATCTGCGCCAGCGGCGAGTATTTGGTGCTCCCGGCGTCTCCGCCGTAACTCCGCCACTCGGCGCCGTCGGCGCCGAGTTGGCCCGCCGTGGCGGCCGGGACGACGACGAGCGCCATCAGCGTTGCCAGCGCTGCGAGCGTTCCGCAATCTGTCCGCGGGATCCGACGTGCGACCTTGGTTTGCATCTCCAGTGCCATGGCGCCCGGCTACGGCAGCGCCAGGGCGATCAGTTGTTCGGTGACGTCTCCACCGCCGATCGCCAGCACGATGAACTGCGTGCCGGCCGCCAGATAGGTGATCGGGGCCGCGGACGAGCGCGCCGGCAGCGCCATCTCGAACACTTCATACCCCGTGTCCTTGTCAAAGGCGCGGAGCGTATTCGACTCGATCCCCTGGCCGATAAACAGCAGCGTCTTGGTCAGCAGGGGGCCGCCGCTCTTCTCGTAGTTGCCGAGGGGGGCCAGGTCGAGGCCGCGTAGCGCCTCGTGGTCGCGCGGGCCGTCGCCCAGCGGCACACTCCAGAGCAGGTCGCCCGCGTTCATGTCGAGGGCCACCAAGCGCGAGTACGGCGGCTTGAAGAGCGGCAGTCCCTGGGGCCCGGGCAGGTTGCTCACCCGCGGACGGATCGTCAGATCGGAGCGCGCGGGGTCGCCGGGCTCCATCACGACGAATGAAAAGTGCGACCAGCTCGGAACATAGAGCCGCGCGGTCTCCGGGTCGAACGCCGCGCCCCACCAGTTGGCGCCCCCGCTCCAACCGGGTCGCACGATATTGCCCCCGAGCGCCGGCGGCGTGTACAGCGGCCCGGCCGTGTGTTGGACATAGATCTTCAATGCGTCCGCGCGCAACTCTTCGGTGAAATCGATCAGATCCACCTCAAGCGCACCGTTGGTCAGGTAGACGGGCGGCTTCGTCGGAAACGGCTGCGTGGCCGACGTGCGCTCCCCGAGCACCGCCGACTGGGGCACCGGGCGCTCTTCGATCGGCCAGACCGGTTCGCCGGTCGCCCGGTCAAAGACGAACGTGAACCCCTGCTTGGTGATCTGCGCGACCGCCTTGAGTTCGCGTCCTTCGACGGTAATGTCGATCAGGTTGGGCGCGGCCGGCAGGTCGTAGTCCCACACCGTGTGATGGACGAACTGGAAGTGCCACACCCGCTCGCCGGTCTCGGCGTCGAGACAGACCAGCGAGTTGGCGAACAGGTTGTCGCCGGGTCGGTGGCCACCATAGTAATCGGTGACCGGTGACCCGACCGGCAGGTAGATGTAGCCCAGCTCAGGGTCGGCGCTCATGTTCGACCAGACATTGGCGCCACCGGCGTGCTGCCACGACTCGTTGCCCCACGTCTCGTGGCCGAATTCGCCGGGCTGCGGAATAGTGTGGAAGATCCATTTCATCTCGCCGGTGCGGACGTCGTACCCGCGCACGTGGCCCGGCGGAGCTTCTTGCCGGCCGGTTCCCTCGGTCATCGCCGAGCCCACGACCACCGTGCTGCCGGCCACGAGTGGCGCGGAGCTCACCGCGTACTGGCTCGGGTCGATCGTGCGGCCCAGTCCCCGCTTGAGATCAACCCGGCCGTTGCGACCGAAGTTGGCATCGGGCTCGCCGGTCTTGGCGTTGACCGAGACGAGATAGGTCCGCCCGCCGGCATAGAACAGCCGCGCCTCGTCCCCGTCGGTCCAGTAGGCCAGTCCCCGCGTCAGGAACCCGTGCACGGCCGGGCGGCCTTCAAGATAGAGGCCGGGGTCATAGCTCCACAGCGTCTTGCCGGTTGTCGGCTCGATCGCGGCGATTTGTCCCAAGTTGGTCGTGGTGTAGAGGACGCCGTCCACCACCAGCGGCGTGACCTCGTGCGCGTAGGTGCGGAACATTCGCCCATCCCGGATAATCGGGTTCTTGGCGCGCAACGTCTCGTCGACCGACGTCCAGGTCCACGCGACCCGAAGCTCGCTGACGTTGTCTCTGGTGATTTGGTCGAGCGGCGAATACTTCGTGTGTCCTGGGTCGCCGCCGTAGGAGCGCCACTCGTCGGGACGTGAGCCCGTCTGAGCCCGTACCGCGAGTGGAAACAGACTCACTACGACCATCGAGATCGCCGCAACGGTCATCCAGCGTCGGGATGCGGTCAACAAGGACTCTCTCCAGAATGGTCGTCGGGTGGCCGCGAGCGTACCATCCCCGACAGCAGTGGCAGACATCGACGCAGACGCGCCGGTCGGGCGTCCGCCACTTTGCCCTGAGCGCTCCGTTACGTCGAAAGCGGTGTTACCGCGACGCACGAACCGATTCGGTCGTGGTACACGACGTACGGGCCGACAACGCTCGGCGATTGTGGGAACGATCCCCACTCATGGTGCATCCTCCGCTCTGGACCCCGTCAGCATATTTGGGACCGAGTGATTGCCCTCGTGGCAGGCGTACTCGAAGAGCGGACCTCCTGACGGGTTCATCGCGATAGCGGCCGTCCACGGCGCGGTCCACTCCGCCGGATCGGTCACCGTGATCCGATAGTCGATGGTGTCGGCGTTGACCCGTGTGAACCGCTCCTCCACCACGCGGTTCGACTCCGGGAGATTGGTCGTCTCGACGACGAGGGTGTCGCCCTCCCAGCGGCCTCGGGCGTCTCCCATCCACTGGCCGATTGTTGACGGCAGGTGGGACGAGCCGTCCAGCGGGATGATCCGGGCGTCGTGGATCATCTCCACCACAAGGGCGACATGGGTCGGCGTCTGCAGAATCTGGTAGTTGTGGTTGTAGAAGCCAGGCGTCATGGCGCCTGGCATACCCCGCGTGAGGCACCGGTCGTAGGTGCTGAAGTCCAGCCAGGTCTCGAACCCTTCCTGGGAGAACGAGCTGCGTACCTGACCTCGGCGCTGCATCGCTTCTGGCGTCACCGGTGGGTACTTCCCGTCCGGCGGGTCCACTAGTAGTGATGTCCGCAAGGACAGCTCGCCCTGTTCGAGCCAGAAGTCGTTGTAGGCGCCGGTCGGCATGAGGGCGGTCAGATCTTCGGTCGAGATACCAGACCCGGGGTTTCTGACCACCCACTCTTCCTGGGTCAGGAACTCGCGGCCTGCGAACTCGTCGGGGCGCACCATCGGCGTGGTCGTCGCGTTGGTCCAGGTGCCTCGCAGGTCGGGATCGCCCCAGGGCGTGCGCGGTGCCGCCTCGGACTGGCTCGAGGTCGCAGGTGCTTGGGCGGCGACCGGGGTCGATGCGATGCCGGACCCGACCACCAGCCACGCCGACAGACCGACGACGGAGCGACAGGTCATGACAGCCTCTCGCGTGACGGCAACACCCGAGGTCGGACGGCGCCACCGGAGCACGTCGGCGCCCAGTATAGTGCCCGACCGGCGCCAGGATCTGCCAGACAGCTTGGATCCGCCCCGCGACGAGCTTTGGGCTCCGCCCCTCCACTGTGGCCGCTCGCGCCTCTGGATATCCGTCGCGCCATATACACGTTCGGATCGTGCGTGGTCTTTCGGTTA